>PMSU01000159.1 GCA_003168255.1 Actinomycetota bacterium | reverse complement strand
GGGGCGCTGTGGTTCACCAACGGCAGCAGCTCGATCGGGCGCATCACCACCGCCGGCGTGGTCACCACCTACACCGGCAGCGGTATAGATACGTCCCCGCCGCCCGACGGCATCGCGGCTGGCCCGGACGGCGCGCTGTGGTTCACCAACTACAGCAACAACTCCATCGGTCGCATCAGCACCGCCGGCGTGGTGACCAACTACCCAGGCAACGGCATCATCAACCCGGTGGGGATCACGGCCGGGCCTGACGGGGCGCTGTGGTTCANNCGGGGACCTGTGGTTTACCAACTACGGCAACAACTCGATCGGCCGCATCACCACCGCCGGGGTGGTCACCAGCTACTCCCGCCAGGGCGTTACCGGGCCTTACGGGATCACGGCAGGCCCGGACGGGGCGCTATGGTTCACCAACACCAACGGCAACGGCTCGATCGGGCGCATCACCACCGCCGGAGTGGTCACCACCTACACCGGCCACGGCATCAGCGAACCGCAGGGAATCACCGCCGGCCCCGACGGGGCGCTCTGGTTCACCAACGACGGCAACAACTCGATCGGGCGCATCACCACCGCCGGAGTGATCTCCAACTACCCGGTCAACGGCATCAACTACCCCAGAGGGATCACATCAGGCCCCGACGGGGCGCTGTGGTTCACGAGCTACTACAGCGACACGATCGGCCGGATCACCACGCCGAGCGGCAGCCGGCTTGCGCGGCAGCCCGCCTGCGCGGCAGCCCGCCTGCGCGGCAGCCCGCCTGCGCGGCAGCCGTCCTGCGCGGCAGCCGTCCTGCGCGGCAGCCGTCCTGCTTAGCCAGGGATTGTCGCGATGTGGCCTTGCAGCGCGGCGGACTGACCCATGGTGGCCATGGCGGCGATGGACGCGGGGTGATCGTTGATCTTGTAACTGCAGTGGCCGCCGGTGTTCCAGTACAGCGCGGCGGCGATCTCGGGCTGGTCAGTGACGTAGGTCTGCATCTGGCTGATGAATTCAGACTGAGCGTCCGAGGGGATGGAGTCGCTGCCCCACTCGGAGAGGAACACCGGCAGGTCGCCGTGCGCGGAAGCGAAGCTTACCAGCGGGTTGAATAGGCTGGCCGGGGTAACCGGAGCTGTCCCGCGGGCGGTGGCTGCTTCGGCTTGGCTGGCCGTCCTACAGCCGTAGCTGTTGTAGCCATCAGCGGCGACGATGTCGACCTCGCCGGCCCCGGGCCAGAACGAGCTGGCTCGCCAGTTCTCATACGACGTGTGGATGAGGATAAACACCCAGTGCAGCCGTCCGCCGTCATTCCAGTCCAGGCGAGCGGACTCGGCCAGCTGATGGACGTGGTCCCAGGCCTGAACGAATTGTGCCGGGGAACCGAGCGGGCGGTGCGCATCGTTGTCCGGCTCGTGTTCGAAGCAGATGTAGATCGCACCCAAATGGTGCAGGACCGCGGCCTTATTCACCGACTCGAGGAATGCGGTGATTTCGGCGTCTTCATTCCCGGCGGCGATGGAGGCGTAGCTGGCTCCGTTGCTGTCGAGGCTGACCAGCAGCGTCCTGCCGCCCGCCATCAGCTGGCCGAACTTATAGGCGCCCGGGAACGCATCGCCGATGAAATAGTAGAGCCGGACGATCGCCAGCGTGCGGCCCAGATCCGCCTCATACGGAAGCAGCGGGTAGTCACCGCCGAACAGGGCACCGCCGCTGACTCCGGACTGGCTGCCATCGGGAGAAACATTTGCCGAGCTTAGGAGCCTGTAACTGCCGGGTCGGCTGCTGCTGCCATGGCTGGCGAAAGAGTTACCTGCACGCAGTGGCGCTGCTCCGGGTGTCTGGCCTCCGCATCCAGCCAGCGCGACGAGGCCGGCCGCTGCGGCCAGTGCGACCAGAGGGGCACGCCAGGCCTGGAGTTTACGCGTGTGGGGGCTCATAGCAGCACAGAGTAGAATAGTCGCGACGATTAGTCACGTTCGCGGGCTGCGATCCGGATTCCGCATAAACAGTGCAAACGTTAACTGGGCAGATGATGCGTGCCCGGCAGCCCGCCCGCTGACCCGCTCGCTCAACCGAGTGTCCCGGCGGGCCGGGGCCGCCAGCCACGATGGATGCGGCGTTACCTACCACCGGTGGGGGGCTCTGCCACATCCATGCCCGGCAAGGGGTGCGGCGCCGCTGGAGTGAGCCCGTCCGCCGCCGGGCGCGCGGAAGACAGGCCCGGATGGCCGGGCTGGCGAACCGGAACGCCGATGTCAAGTCACCCCTGGCTGCGCGGGCGATAATGTCAACGGTCATGGCACCCAGCACCCGACCCGGCGAGCCATCGCTGTACCGCAAGGTGGCCGACGACCTCAGGGCGGCCATCGCGGCCGGCGGCTACGAACCTGGCGCCCGGCTGCCGTCGGAGAGCGAGCTCGCCGAGCGGTATTCGGTGTCGCGGGGCACCGTGCGGCAGGCGTTCGCGGCGCTGCGCGCGGACGGGGTGATCGCCTCCCGGCGAGGTGCCCGTCGGGTGGTGATCGGCGGGCCGCGGCTGCAGAGCTTCGGCGAGCTGCTCAGCTTCTCCCGCTGGGCCAGGGCCGTCGGGGAACAGCCGGCCGGCCGTATGGTCAGTGTCCTGCGCCGTACGGCGACCCCGATCGAGGCCGAGCGGCTGGCGCTGCCCGCGGGCGCCTGGATCTACTACCTGGTCCGGGTGCGGCTGCTGTCAGGTCGTCCGGTCATGATCGAGCGCACGGCGTTCCCCGACCAGGTGGGAGCGCTGGTAGCCGGCTTCGACCTGGAGACCGAATCGATCACCGAGCGCCTTGAGGAACTCGGGGTCGTCTTCGCGGATGCCGAGCACGTGATCGACTCGGTGCCCGCGTCCGCCGAGGACGCGCGCCTGCTGGCCTCCCGGCCCCGCGTCCCGCTACTGCGCGAGCGGCGCAGGACCATCGATCCGGCCGGGACGCCGGTCGAGTGGTCAGAGGACCGCTACCTCGGCAGCGCCGTCGCGTTCACCGTGCACAATTCCGTCGCGGCCAACGCGCTGTCGCGGACAGCCACTCAGTCAGGGCCGGACGAGGCCGGCCAGTAGCGGCCGGAAATGCTCGAACACCTGGGCCGACGCGTCCGGATCCTTTGCCCCGTCGTCCCATCTGCGCACCGCCACGGCCGCCTCGGCGTGCGGCAGCGTCTCGAATGCGGCGATCTCCGCCGGGCTCATCGGACCGCCCTGCACGGTCAGGGTGTAGGCCGACGCGGCCGACAAGGTGTCGATGTAGCCAGCCGCCGTCGCGCACAGGTACCGCTTTGCCTCGACGTGCAACCGCACCGGCTCGGTCACCTCATCGGGGAACCACTGGCCGAGCCAGGCCGCACCGGTCTCGCCATGCCTGTTGTCCCGGCCCGCCATCAGGTCGTGCCCGCCACGGTCACTCTGGAAGTGGCCCACGTCGTGCAGCAGCGCGGCGGCCACCAGGTGGCGCGGCGCGCCAGCGGCCTCGGCCAGCCCGGCGGCCTGCAGCATGTGCGCCGCCACGCTCACCGCCTCGCCGAGGTAATCACGTGCCCCCTCCCCGGTGAACAGGTCTGCGAGCAGAGCGACCGGGTCCAGCGGGCCGGGCTGACCGGACGGGCCGGGCTGACCGGACAGGCCGGACGGGCCGGCCGCCGCGGTCATGCCGGCTCTCCGCGGCGCAGGATCGCGAGCGAGCTGGCGAGCGAGTCCAGGTCGGCGTAGCAGCCCTGGAGGTGACGGTCGCCGACGCGGGCGAACGCGGTGCGGGCATGCAGCACTCGGGTGTTGTCGAAGATCAGGCAGTCGCCGGGCACCAGCCGGAGCTTCAGCCGCAACTGCGGCCGGGCGAGCAGCTCGGCCCAACGCCGGTAGGCGGCATAGAACTCGACCACCTCCTGATAGCCGAGCCGCAGGGCCTGAGCCGTCCGGTTGTTGAACCGCACGCCGCGCAGGCGACCCCGCGGATCAACCTCGATCAGCGGCCGGCTGGAGCGCAGTTCGGTGCCGGAATCACGAAAGGCAAAGGGAACCGGCGTGGCGGTCAGAATCGCGAACGATCCAGGGTCCTGCGCGCGGAGCAGGGCGGCGGCCGCGAACCCGTCCACCAGGCCGGTGTCGCCGCCCTCCGCCGCGTTGCGCAGGCAGTGCAGCAGCTGCACCGTGGGAACGGGGTCACGGTACGGGTTGTCCGTGTGCGGCATGATCTCCCGGCTGGTCAGCGCCAGGTGGTTGGGGTCGGCCTGTACCTGGACGTCGAAGAGGCGGCCGTAGTTGGTCTCCCGCGGGTACCCGAAACTCTCCGCTACTTCGAGCACCGTGCCCGGCCGGACCGGCACGTCGCGCAACAGCACGAAGCCATACCGCATGATCGCGTCCAGGCAGAACTCACGATGCGCCGGATCGTCGCAGTAGCGCTGCCACGTCCCCGCTGGCAGCCGCCCGGCCAGGTCGGCGGCTTGCCACAGGTCCTTGTCATCCTCGCCGCGGCCATCACCGGGCCCCGGCCCGGTCAGCGCGTGGGATTCCAGCCACGAACGGGAAAAGACAGAGCGGTGTCCATCCGGTGCGTAGACAACCGCTATCGACTCCGCCGCCTCTTCGACCGCCGCCACGGCGCACTGCGCCGGCAGGTCGGTGACGCTCGTCAGCTTCTGGCCGGTTCCCTGGTCCAGGCACCTTGCGCAGGGGCAGTTATCCCGCAACCATACGGCTGGGAAGCGCAGCACGCGGTGCCCCAGGTCTAGCTCCAGATCCGGAGTCGTCGCGGAAAACGATGTGGTCATGGGCCACCCTTCGAACTACTACTCCTGCAACCCGTGATGGCTATACATGTTCTAGCTTGACTATACTAGTTGGCGAGACATTCCACGGAAGGACAGCCGGTGGAACGAGTTGTCATCGTCGGTGGCGGGGTGCTCGGGGCCATGCATGCCGTCGCGGCACGAGGCCGCGGCTGCGATGTCGTACACCTCGAGCGGGAGCCGGACGCCCGCGGCGCGAGCGTCCGCAACTTTGGCCTGGTGTGGGTGAGCGGCCGCCAGCCGGGAGCGGAGCTGGATCTCGCGCTACGGGCCCGCGCCCGCTGGGAGGAGCTAGCCGCCCATATCTCCGGTCTCGGCTTCCGGGCCGGCGGCTCGCTCACCCTCGCCAGCAGCGATGCGGAGCTGCGGCTGCTGAAGGAGGCGTCGGCGCTGCCGGATGCCGAGCAGCGCGGGTACGAGATGCTCGATCCGGCCGCTGTCCGGGTCGTCAACCCCGCCCTGCGCGGCGATTTCGCTGGCGGCATGCGCTGTCACCGGGACGCGATCGTTGAGCCACGCCAGGTGCCGACGGCGATCCGCAACTATTTGCTGGCTGGCGCGGCGGAAGGTGACAAGGTCGGCCCGGCGGGCGCGGCGGGCGCGAGCCATGCCGGGACGGCAGGCAGCGGGCAGACCGCCGGCAGCGGGCAGACCGCCGGCAGCGGGCAGACTGCCGGCAGCGGGCAGACTGCCGGCAGCGGGCAGACTGCCGGCTATCACTGGCTGCCTGGCCGCGAGGCCGTTGACGTCCGCCCGCACGCCGTCCGCGATCAGACCGGGGCCTGGCACCGCGGGGATCTCGTGGTCCTGTGCACGGGCGCCGCCCATGGCGGGATCGTCGGCTCGCACCTCCGCTCTTTCGCTGCCCAGCCGGTCCGCCGCGTGCGGCTACAGATGATGCAGACCCGCCCGTATCCGCAGCAGCTCACCACCTCGGTAGCCGACGGCGACTCGCTGCGTTATTACCCCGCGTACGAGCTGCCGGCCCGCCAGCAACTGGGGCGCCAGCAGCCGGTCGCCGAGCTGGCCCGGGCACAGCTGCTGCTCGTCCAGCGGCTTGACGGCAGCCTTACCATCGGGGACACCCACGAATACGACGAGCCGTTCGCGTTCGACGTCGACGAGGACGCATACGACCATCTGCGCGGCCGCGCGGAGGCGCTGCTCGGTGGCCCCATCCCGCCCGTTCAGCGGCGCTGGGCCGGCGTCTACAGCCAGGTCACAGGGGACACTCTCTATCACAGGTCCGAGGTCGCGCCCGGGGTGCTTCTGGTAACAGGGCCGGGCGGGCGCGGCATGACCTGCGCACCGGCAATCGCTGAGGAGACATTCGCATGACCAGCATCACGATCGCATGCCTCGACATGGCAGGTACCACCGTCCGCGACAACGGAGCGGTGCTTGCCGCGTTCGGGTCAGCGATCGAGCAAGGCGGCCTGGCCGACGGAACGCCGGCCTACGACGAAGCCATCAAGGCCGTCCGCGCCAGCATGGGCCAGTCGAAGATCGAGGTGTTCAGGCGGGTCCTCGGCGACGAGGCTGCCGCGCGGAAGGCCAACGACGCCTTCGAGGAGCACTATGCGGCGGCGGTGATGGCCGGCCAGGTTGCCCCGATGCCCGGCGCGGAACAGACGATGACGAGGCTGCGCGAGGCTGGCATCCAGGTCTGCCTGAACACCGGCTTCTCCCCCGGCACCAGGGACGTCATCATCGAGAAGCTCGGCTGGAGCGAGATGATCGACCTGGCCCTCTCCCCCGTGGACGCCGGCCGCGGGCGGCCGTGGCCCGACCTGCCGCTGACAGCGCTGATGCGCCTGGGCGGCACTGCGGTGGACGAGCTCGCGGTCGTCGGCGACACGGTCAGCGATGTCGAAACAGGCCTACGCGCGGGCGCCGGCCTGGTAGCCGGCGTGCTCACCGGGGCGGCCACACGGGCAGAGTTTGAGCGGGCCGGAACGCCGCTCATCCTCGACACGGTGGCCGACCTGCTCTCGCATCTCGGACTCGGCCAGGCCTCCTGATCAGCGCCGCGGCGCGACGATGACGGCCACCTGCGCAGGCAGGCTGACCTCGACAGACGCACCCTGCGGCATGGCGGCGGCAGCAGCGCTCGGCATATCGACAGCCACGGTGACATCGCCGGACAGCAGGACGCGCAGCCGGGTCAGGGAGCCAAGGAATGTCTTGCTCGCCACGATCCCGTTGCCGTTCGGGACGACCGCGACCAGCACGCCCTCTGGCCGCACGAGCACGTCGATCTCGCCCTCGATCGCCCCGCCGGGGGTGCGGCCCTGGACGGGCAGGGTGGCGCCGAGGACGGTGACGACCCCGCAGCCTCGCAGGTCGCCGGGAATCCGGTTCATCGTGCCGACGAATTCGGCCACGAACGTGGTGGCCGGACGCGCGTACAGCTCATCGGGCGGGGCGACCTGCTCTAGCCGGCCCTCCTTCATCACGCCTACCCGGTCGGCCATGGACAGCGCCTCTTCCTGGTCATGGGTAACGAAGAGGGTGGTGGTGCCCAGCCGCTGCTGTAGCGAGCGGATCTGCTCGCGCAGCTGGAGGCGCACCTTCGCATCCAGGGCGGACAGCGGCTCGTCGAGGAGCAGGACGCGCGGCTCGATGGCGAGGGCGCGGGCCAGCGCGACCCGCTGCTGCTGCCCCCCGGAGAGCTGATGCGGGTAGTGCTTGGCGTGCTGTGCCAGGCCCACCATCTCCAGCAGCTCCGTTCCCCGGCTGCGGCGCTGCGCGGCGCCGGCCTTCCGCATGCGCAACCCGAACGCCACGTTGTCCAGAGCCGACATGTTGGGGAAGAGGCTGTAACTCTGGAACACCATGCCCATGTCGCGCCGGGCCGCAGGGACCTGCGAGATGTCCTTGCCGTTGACGGTGATCGATCCGCTGTCCGCGGACTCGAATCCGGCCACGATGCGCAGCGCCGTGGTCTTGCCGCATCCGGAGGGGCCGAGCAGGGCCACGAGCTCGCCGGGGGCCAGCTCCAGCGACAGCCCGTCTAGGGCTCGGACCGAGCCGAACGAACGGCTCAGGTTCTGCAGGGATACGCTCGCCCCGCCGGACCCTGCCGCGGCTGCCCTGGCAGCAGCCGCCGCGGTATCGCTGGCGGCGTTCGTCATCATCATCAGGAACCTCCGGGCTCTCGCCGGACGACGGAGAACAGTGCCACCTGGCTGCCGGTTCGGCGGCCCGACCGGCTGCCCACCGTCATGATCGCTAGCAGGAAGATCCAGGTGACGAACAGCGCCAGCAGCGAGGCCGCCACCGAGATCGGCCCGCTGGTCTGGTCGAAGACCACGATCCACACCGGGAACGTCTGGTACAGGTCAAGGCTGGCCATCGTGTACTCGCCAAGCACCAGAGCCACGGTCAGCACCGTGGCCGACAGCAGCGCCGTGGTCAGGTTCGGCAGGATCACCCGCCGCAGGGTCGCCAGCCAGCCCGCACCGAGCGAGTTCGACGCCTCGACGAGCGTCTTGAGATCAAGCGCGCGCAGCCCGGCATCGATCGAGCGGTAGGCGAACGGCATCGCGAGGATCACGTACTCCAACGCGAGCAGGTTAGGTGTCCCCTTCAGGAAGCCCGGCGCGACCTGGAGTACCCCGACGATCAGCACCACCGGCGGGATCACGATCGGCAGGATCGTGACCGCCTCGAGCAGCCGCCGCAGCCGGGGCAGCCGCAGGTGAACGTAGACGGCAGTAGGCAGCATGAGCGCCAGCGTGATCACGGTGGTAATCGCCGCGAGCCGGACCGAGAGCCCGAGCGACGATGCGAAGCCGGACTGGTGGACCACGGCTCGGAAGGCCCCGATGCCGGCGAAGCGGAGCGCCGCGTAAAGCGGGATCACGAAATAAACGCCGGCTACCAGCAGGATGGCCCACCGCCACAGCGGGAAGCCCCGCCGCAGGCCAGCCACGCCGCCCCGGCCACCGCCGCCCCAACCCCGGCCCCGGCGGGCAGGCGCGGGCGCGCCCAGGCTGCCGCGCTCCGCGCCGACTACCGCAGCCATCGTGCCGCCCGCCGCTGCATCAGGGTGTAGATCACCATGACGACCGCGATGATGATGACCAGGCCAAGGCCAAGAGCCTTGCCGACGTTCTGCTGGCCGGCGATGACGTTCCCGTTCAGGAACGATCCGATCTGGATCGAGGTCAGCGGGATGCTCCCGCTGGTCATCGCCTCGGCGGTGGCGTAGGCGGACAGCGAACTGCCAAACAGCAGCAGCAGGCAGCCAAGGAACGACGGGAACAGCACCGGACCGCCTACGTGCCGCCAGTAGCGCCAGGTCCCGGCGCCCATGTTCTCCGCCGCCTCGCGCCAGGCCGGCCGTAGCCCCTCCAGGGCAGGCAGGATGATCAAGACCATCAGCGGGATCTGGAAGTACATGTACACCACCACCACGCCGGTGAAGGTGTAGAGGCTGAAGCCGTTCGCATAGGGATTGAACCCGATGTCGGTCAGCCACCGGCTGGCCAGTCCGCTGGAGCCGAGCGTGGCGACGAACAGGAACGCGAGCGGCACCCCGCCGAAGTTGGCGAACACGCCCGAGGCGCTGATGACTACCCGTCTCAGCACTGCCCCCCGGCGCGCGGTGTAGATGGCGTAGGCGATCAGCAGCCCGAGGATGCCGGGCAGGATCGCGGCGATCAGCGACAGGCTGATGCTCTCGAGGAAACCGTGCAGGTAGATGCCATGCGACGCGGTGTCGACGTTGCCGAGGGTAAAGCCGCCGTTCGGGCTCTGGAAGGCGCCGAAGGCGACGGCCGCGGTCGGCAAGCCCAGGCCGAGCAGCACGTAGCCGGTGAACGGAACGAGGCCGGCGACGTTGCGCAGGCCGCGCAGCACCGTTCGCGGCGGCGGACCCGGTCGCCCCGGCCTGGCCCCGGGATCCGGCTGGATGCCGGGGGCCATGGCCGGAGCCCCGGCGGGAGTACTGGCCACGGGCTAGCCGATCACGCTGGGCCACTGCTGCGACACGATGGTCTCCGCGGCCGACTGCTGCGCGTCGGTCGGGAAGCTCAGCCCGCCGGCCGGAGCCGCCGGCAGCGCCGCATACGCCGGCTTGTCCACCGTTCCGTCGCTGACCAGGGTCGGCAGCTCGATCGGGCGGGCCTTGCCAGCGAGCCAGAGGTTCTGGCCCACGGTGGAGTAGAGGTACTCCTCCCACAGCCGCGCCGCGGCCGGGTCGGGCGCGGTCTTGCTGATCGCCTGGTCATAGTAGGCGGCGTACCGGCCGTCGGACGGGATCACGATCTTCAGGCCGGGGACGCCAGGGCCGACCTCAGAGGCCAGCAGGTAGTCCCAGTAGATCAAGATGGGCGTCTGGCCGCTCTCCATCGTGGCCGCGCTGCCGGTGACCGGCACGAAGTTCCCCGCCTCATGCAGTTTCTTGAAGTAAGCGACGCCTGGCGCGATGTTGCCGAACGAGCCGCCGTTGGCCAGCGCGGCCGCGTAAACCGCGGCGAATCCGGCGCCCGTCTGGGTCGGGTTGCCGTTGATCGCGATCTCGTTCTTGTAAATGGGATTCAGCAGATCCGCGAGCGAGGTCGGCGGGGTCTTCACCTTCGCCGAGTTGTAGCCGATCGCCACGTAACCGCCATAGTCGGCGTAATACGTGCCATCGGCCGCCTTCGAGCTGGCCGGGATGTCGCTCCAGCTCGCCACCTTGTACGGGGCAAGCAGGCCGTCGGCGTCGGCCTTGGCCGCGAACGCCGTCCCCATGTCCAGCACGTCTGGCGCCCGGCTCTGGCCCTTGAGCTGCTGCATGGCGTTGATCTCGTCCTGGCTGGAGCCGTCCGGGTTGGCATCATTGATCTTGATGCCGTACTTCGCGGTGAAGTCCTTCATGATCGTGCCGTAGTTGGCCCAGTCCGCAGGGAGCGTGATGACGTTCAGCACGCCCTCCTTCTTAGCGGCCGCGACCAGGGCGTTCATGCCGCCGAAGGCTGCCACCGAGGTGGCCTTCGACGCGCTGGAGCCGGCCGATGAGCTATTGCCGCACCCGGCCGCCAGCGTGAGGCTGGCCACCGCCGCGACCGCCACCGCGATCGCTTGTCTTCCGTGCACAGTCCCTCCCCTGCCAGTCCCGGCTGACCGGGACCGAGTGATCCAATCTTGGCTAGACAAGTTGGAATCATGGCTAGACAAGTTGGCCAGCCGGTAACCGGTCAGTGGACTGCGGGCATCGGTTGCCTGTCGGCTCGCCCACGCTGATCGCGAGGAGGGATTACTGCTGGGGAAGCGGGCGGTGCGGGCCGAGGATGACGGACGCAGGCCGGCCCGGTAACCGGCAGGCCAAATATTCGCGAACTCCGCGGCAGAGTCCGGCGCTGATGGAAGCGCTGAGCCGGTGGGTGCCCGGCCGGGTGCTGGCGCCGCTGGCTATCGACCCTGATCGCGGCTGGTCGCTGCTGCCGGACGGGGGCGCGACCCTGGGCGAGAAGCTCGGTGCTAGTGCAGGTGACAGTGCCAGTGCGGATGCCAGTGCCGGCGTCCGGAGCTGGGACGAACCGTTGCGGCAGTATGCGGCGCTACAGCGAGCCGTGTCCGGCCGCGTCGGGGAGCTGGCGGGACTCGGCGTACCTGATCTGCGGGCGGCCAGGCTACCGGAGCAGTTCGATGCGCTGATGGAGTCCGCGCAGCTTAGGGCGCAGGTGGGTGCCGCAGACGGGATCACCGCCGGGCAGTACGCGGCGCTGGGTGAACTGAGGCCCACGCTGGCGGCGTGGTGTGATCGGCTGGCGGCCAGTGTGGTGCCGCCGTCGCTGGATCATTCTGACCTGCACGACTATCAGGTGTTCGTCTCCGGCGACGGCTACGTGTTCTTTGACTGGGGAGACGCTTCGATCGCGCACCCGTTCACCAGCCTGCTGGTGACCCTGCGAGCGGTTTCTGCCCGGTACGGGCTTGCCGCCGGGTCGCCCGAGCTGGATCGGCTGCGCGAGGTGTATCTCGAACCTTGGACGGCTGAGCGGCCCGCGGCCGAACTTCGGGCGGATGCCCGGCTGGCGATGCGGCTCGGCGCGATCGGCCGCGCGATCTGCTGGCAGCGCGCATTCCCCGAGGCCGGCCGACAGCTGCGAAACGAACATGGCAAGGCCGTGGCACACTGGCTGGCGCGCCTGCTCGAACCAGCGCCGGACTAGCGGCCCTTCACGGCCTGGAGTGTGTAGCTGTGGGCTAGCCGCCACGGCCGGTCGGCCAGCCGGTATTCGCCGTTCGCCAGTAGCTCCATCTGGCCAGGGAACCCGTCCCAGGGGATGCTGTCGTGTTCGACCAGACCGGTGACCTGCATCCCCTGGCTGAGGAGGGCGGTCACGATCTCGCCGAGACCGTGGTTCCACTCGTGGGTTGTGTTGTGCTCGAACGTGGCATCGGTCTGGACGTAGGTTCCCCCGTCGGTGAACACAAGAGGTTCCTGCCGCTCGAAGTAGGGGTATTGCACCACCAGCAGTCCGTCCGGCCTGGAGTCCCCCAGTGCCCACAGCATCGGGTGCCCTTCGCGCAGGAACAGGCGTCCCCCCGGAGCCAGCAGGCCCGCGACGATCGCGGCCCACCGGTCAATGTCGGGCAGCCAGCACAGCGCCCCGATGCCCGTGTAGACCAGGTCGAACCGGCCGGCTCCGAGTGCTTCGACGGCGTCGTAGAGATCGGCCTGGATGAACTCGACATCGCAGCCTGTGGCCGCGGCGAGACGGCGGGCTTGCTCGAGGGCCGCGGGCGAAAAGTCCAGCCCGCTCATCTGGGCGCCGAGGCGGGACAGCGACACCGTATCGGTGCCGATATGGCACTGGAGGTGCACCCCGCGCTGTCCCCGCACGTCACCGAGGAGACGGAGGTCGAAGCGCACCACCTGGCTGAGGAACTCCGGATCCTCGAGAAACCGGTCCACCGCGTAGTCGGCCGACCTGGCATGGGCGGGAGCCCGCTCGTCCCAGCTCGCACGGTTGACTGACCGGTAGTCGTCCACGGTCTGCGATTATCGCATCGGCTTGGCGACGGGGCACGGGATTATCTGGGGGCGCGCTGGAGCTGGCGGTGCAGGGCTGGGGCGAGGTCAGCGGAGGTGAGTATTAGCGCGACGATGAAGTCGATGAGATGGGCGCGGTCAGTCGCCAGGTCGCCGCGAATCCAGCTGACGATGAGCTCCCAGCTGCCGGCCGCGATGGTGTAGCCGGCCAGTTCCACGTCAGCGGCGGAGGCGAGGATCTCGTCCTGGAGTTCATGGATCTGCGTGGTGTATATAGCGGCCAGGGCGTGCAGGATGGTGCGGCGCCGGTCTTGCAGGAGCGGGCAGGCCTGGATCTCGTAGGCCAGGATGCGGGCGCGGCGGGGGTCGGCGGTGAGGAAGTCCACGGCGGCGGTGACGGCGGCGCGGGCGCCGGCGGGCAGATCGCGGGGGGCGGCCTGCGCGGCGGCGAGGATCGCGGCGGTGCCCTGGGCGGCCAGGTCGTCGACGACGGCCAGGAGCAAGGCGTCGGTGCCGGCGAAGTTTTCGTAGAAGTAGCGGTCGTTCAGCCCGGCCTGCCTGCACACCGCGCGCATGGTGGTGGCGGCCCAGCCCCCGGTGCCCAGCAGGTCCAGGCCGGCTTCTAGCAGCGCGGCCCGGCGGCGGGCGTGACGCTGCTGGGCGGGGATGCCGCCGTAGGGGCGTGTCGTAGGGCTCACATTCGCGATTGTCTCGCGGACGCCTTGACGAATCCACATTATCTGGTGTGTCCTGACACCAGAGTATTTGGTGTCGGTGTTCACCAGATACCGGTCCGCTCCCTAGGAGGTCCGACGATGGCCCTCGCCTATCCCGCGTCAGCCCCGGCCGCGTCCTGGCCCGCGCCGGCCGGAATCGACCTCAGCGATCCACGGTTCTGGCTGCGCCCGCTCGCCGAGCGGGCCGCGGCGTTCGCACGGCTGCGTGCCATGCCGGGGCCGGTCTGGTTTCCCGACGCCCGGGTTCCGTTCGTCAAGCGGTCGGGATCGTGGGCGCTGGTCCGGCACGCGGACGTTACCGAGGCCAGCCGCAACCCCGGGATTTTCAGCAGCGAGCCCACCGGCAGCGCGGCTGTCGACCCGCCCCGCCTGCTCAACCGCTACATCCACTCCATGATCGACATGGACGATCCGCGGCACGCCAAGATCCGCCGCACCGTGTCCCGCGCGTTCAGCCCCAAGATGCTGGCCAAGATCCAGGACGACATCGCCTGCCGCTCCGCCCGCATCGTGGACGAGTTGATCGCCGCAGGCCCCGGTGACTTCGTGGCCCAGGTCGCCGCCCGGCTGCCGGTCGAGATCATCTGCGACATGCTCGGCATCCCCGCCACCTACTATGACCAGATCCTCCACCACACCAACATGGTGCTGGGCGTCGCCGACGCCGAGTACACCGGCATCACCCCCGACCTCGGCCGGGTCCGCACCACCCTGGGCATGACCAAGACGGCCCTGGCCGCCCGGCACCTGCACCAGCTCGCCGCCACCCTCGGCGAGGAGCGCCGCAAAGAACCGGCCGGCGACCTCACCTCCCTGCTGGTCAATGCCAACCTCGACGGCGAGTGCCTCACCCCGCGCGAATTCGGCGCGTTCTTCCTGCTGCTGGTGGTCGCCGGGAACGAGACCACCCGCACCGCCATGACCCACGGCCTCAACCTCCTGACCGACCACCCCGGCCAGCGCGAACTCCTGCTGTCCGACTACGACAACCGCATCGGCGCAGCCATCGAGGAGATCGTCCGCTACAGCACCCCCGTCATCTTCATGCGCCGCAACCTCACCCGCGACCACGACATGAACGGCCACCACTACCAGGCCGGCGACAAAGTCCTGCTGTACTACAACTCCGCCAACCGCGACGAGAGCGTCTTCCCCGGCCCCGACACCTTCGACATCACCCGCGCCCCCAATCCTCACCTCGGCTTCGGCGGGCCCGGCCCGCACTTCTGCCTCGGCGCCAACCTGGCTCGCCGCGAACTCACCATCATGTTCCGCGAGCTCTACACCCGCCTGCCCGGCCTCCGCGCCACCGGCGAACCCGACCGTCTCACCTCGAACTTCATCAACGGCATCAAGCGCCAGCCCTGCACCTTCTGAACGCCAGCCCGGGGCCCGGCACCGCAGCCGCCTGGGCCCCGGCCACGTCAAGCCACCGAAAGGCAACGGCCATGCCTGCTCCCGGATCAGCCACCACGACCGAACCAGCGACCGTGGTCGTCAGCTTCTTCGGCCGCTTCGCCGCGCGGTTCTGGGTGTACGGGCGGTTCGTCGTGCGCGATGGCCGCATCGCGGTATGGCGCGACTCATTCGACTGGCTGGATGTCACCATCGGCAACCTCCGGGGCCTGGCCGCCATGGCCATTCCGGCTCTCAACCGCAGGATGCCGACAGCCTGAGGCGGCCCGAACCCAATCAGGCGCGGGCGTGTGCCTCCTGTAGCCCGCGGGCGACCAGAACGCGGGCTAGGTGCTCGCGGTAGTCGCGGGTCGCGTTGATGTCGGCGGACGCCCTGGTGCCCTCGGCGGCAAGCGCGGCCGCCGCGCGCGGCGCGGCGCCGTCGGCGAGCGCGCGTTCGACGGCTGCGGCCCGCAGCGGGGTCTCCCCCATGTTGACCAGCGCCACCGCGTCACCCTGCACCGCGACGCCGACGATGGCCCAGTCGATCGCGCGCTTGGTGAACTTCTGGAAGGACCATCGCGGGGCGGCGGGCTTAGGTACGCGGATCTCGGTCAGCAGCTCATCGGGTTCGAGCGCGGTCTCGAACAGGCCGCCGAAGAAATCTGCGGCCGCTATCTCCCTGGTGCCGGAGGGACCGCGGGCGACCAGCGTCGCGTCCAGCGCGAGCACCACCGCGGGCAGGTCGGAGGCGGGGTCGGCGTGTGCCAGCGACCCGCCGATCGTGCCGCGGTGGCGGATCTGCGGATCGCCGACCTGGCCTGCGGCGCAGGCCAGCAGCGGCAGCTCGCGAGCCAGCAGGCCGGAGTGCTCCAGATCGTGGTGGCGGGTCAGCGCGCCGAGCGTTATGTGGTCGCCGGCGTCCCTGATGTGGGAAAGGTCGGCCAGCCGGCCGATGTCGATGACGACCTCGGGCAGCGCCAGCCGGAGCTTCATCAGCGGCAGCAGCGAGTGCCCGCCGGCCAGGAACTTCGCCTCCTCGCCGTGTTCGGCTGCCAGGTCAAGCGCCTCGTCGACCGACAGAGCGCGGTAGTAGCTGAACGGCGCCGGGATCACGGGGCTACTCCCCCGCCGGGCCGGTCCTCGTCCTGGCCGCGCGGGTGGGCCGGGCCGGCGGCGGCCAGCGCCGCCCTGACGATGTTGTGGTACCCGGTACACCGGCACAGGTTGCCTTCCAGGCCGGACCTGACCTGTTCCTCGGTGGGATGCGGGTTCTCCCGCAGCAGCGAGACGATCGCCATCACCATGCCGGGCGTGCAGAATCCGCACTGTAGCCCGTGCTGCTCGCGGAATGCCTGCTGCACCGGGTGCAGCTGCCCGTCGGCCGACGCCAGGCCTTCCACCGTGGTGACGTCGTGCCCGTCGGCCTGCACCGCCAGCAGCGTGCACGACTTGACCGACTCGCCGTCCAGCAGGACGGTGCACGCGCCGCAGGAGCTGGTGTCGCAGCCGACGTTGGTCGCGGTGAGGCCGGCCACGTCGCGCACGTAATGCACGAGCAGCATCCGGTCCTCCACGTCGGTGGCCAGCTGGCCGCCGTTGACTGTGATCTCGACCTTCACTGGCCGCCTCTCGCCGCGCTGATCGCTGCCGCGCTGATCGCTGCCCAGACCCGCTGCGGCGTGGTGGGCATGTCGATGTGCCGGACGCCCAGGTGGGCGACCGCGTCAATCACCGCGCTCTGCACGGCCGGGGTGGAGCCGATCGTGCCGGCCTCGCCGATGCCCTTGGCGCCGAGCGGGTTGACGGCGGTCGGCGTCTGGCTGGCGACCAGCTCGAAGCTTGGCAGCTCGGTGGCCGTGATGGTCGCGTAGTCGGCGAGCGTGGCGGTCAGCGGATTGCCGTCGGGGTCGTAGAGCACCTCTTCGACGAGGGCCTGGGCGGCACCCTGGGCGATGCCGCCGTGCCGCTGGCCCTCGGCGAGCAGCGGGTTGAGCAGCGTTCCCGCGTCGTCCACGGTCACGTGCCTGACCAGGCTCGCCTTGCCGGTTTCGGTGTCCACCTCGACGACCGCGACATGGGCGCCGAACGGGAAGGTCGGGCTCTTCGCCACGAACAGCACATCGGCGACGAGGCCTTCGATGCCCGCCTGGCCGGCCACCTTGCCCCACTCGAGCTCTGTGCCCGACTCGCCGCGCACCCGCCAGATGCCGAGCCGCGGATCCAGCTCCATCTCCGCCTCGGTCGCGCCGGCCAGCTCGGCGGCCAGCCCGCGCGCCTGCTCCCTGACCGCTGCCGCCGCCTTCTGCACCGCCGCGCCGCCGAGCTGGAGCGACCTGGACCCGTAGGTTCCCGTTCCCCTGGGGATGACATCGGTGTCGCCGTGCACCACGGTGACGTCCGCCATCGGGATGCCGAGCTCCTCCTGGACGAGCATGGCCCACGAGGTGGCATGGCCCTGGCCGTGCGGCGAGCTGCCGGTGGACACGGTCACCGTGCCGTCCTCGTGCACCTCGACCTTGCCGGTCTCGCCGGAGGCATGGTCACCCGCGGTGACCTCCACGTATACGGACAAGCCGATGCCGAGCTGCATCGTGTCACCGCGTTCGCGGCGCCGGGCCTGCTCGGCCCGCAGGTCGCGGTAGCCAGCCGCCGCGAGCACCTTGTCCAGGGCTGCCGCATAATCACCGGTGTCGTAGACGGCCCCGGTCGGCGAGGTATAGGGGAAGCTGCCGGGCGGCACCACGTTCAGCCTGCGCACCTCGGCGGGGTCCATGCCGATCTCGGCCGCGAACATATCGACCGCGCGTTCGATCGCCGCGGTGGCCTCTGGCCTGCCCGCCCCCCGGTAGGCATCGACCGGCGTGGTATTCGTCACCACCACCTGGTAGCCGCACCGCACCCGCGGTATCTCGTAGGCGCCGCTTGTCATCAGCCTGGTCAGGCTGGCCAGGTACGCGCCCCTCGGGTAGGCCCCGAGGTCCTGGACGAAGTCCAGCCGGTAGGCGAGAATCCGCCCGTCCCGAGTCCCGCCGATCCGGACGGTCTGCCGCTGGCTCCGGCCGTGCGTCATCGCGACCAGGTTCTCGCCGCGCGTCTCGCTCCAGCACACCGGCCGACCGACGCGAGTGGCCGCCCAGGCGACGGCGATCGCGTCGCGGTCGGTGCCGATCTTGGCGCCGAACCCGCCGCCCACGTCCGGGGTGATCACCCGGACCGCGGCCTGGTCCATCGCCAGCCGGCCGGAGATCGTCGCGCGGGCGATCTGGGCGTTCTGCGTGCTCGCCCACACGGTCAGGCGGCCGTCTGCCCAGGCGGCGGCCGCGCCGCGGACCTCGAGCGGCACCGGCGCCACCCGCTGGTTGGGGAAGGTGGCGCCGAGCACGACGTCGCAGCCATCGAACATCGCGTCGCCGGCGCCCTGCTCATCGCCGCCGGTGGCCACCACGTTGGACCCGGTGTCAGGAAACAGCAGCGTCTCGTCGGCCAGCGCGGCGCCGAAGCCGACGACCGCCGCCAGCGGTTCGTAGTCCACGCTGACCAGCTCGGCCGCGTCTTCGCCCTGATAGCGGCCGTCGGTGATCACCATCGCCACCGGCTCGCCGACGAACCGCACCCGGCCGGTGGCCAGCAACGGCTCGGGCATCGGCTGGCCGGCCTGACCGTTCAGGTCGCCGAGATCGCGCCCGGTCAGCACCGCGACCACGCCGGGCTCACCGAGCGCGACGGAGGCATCGATACCGGTGATGAGCGCGTGCGCGATGGGACTGCGCACGAAGGTGACCTGCGCCGCCCCGGCTAGCTCCGGCACCCGCAGGTCGGCGACATAGGTGCCGCCGGCAGTGAGCAGCCGGTGGTCCTCCATCCGCAGCACCCGGCTGCCCAGGACGCTGGCCCGATCGCCATCCATGTAACCTCCGCAGCTTCCCTGGCCTGGCCTCGCCCATCGTGTCAGCCGCGGCCGTGCGCCGGCGTGCCGGGTGTCCTAGTGTCGGGGACGTGCTGCCGGCTCCCGGGCAGCCGCCCGCCGCAACGAGGAGGATCACGCCGGTGAGCGCCGACGCTGCCGCAGCTCGCTTTGCCGGGGTCTACGCGGCTACCACAATGCCCTTCCGCGACGACGGCGCGGCCGACCTGAGTGAGTTTGGCGAGCACTGCTCGTGGCTTATCGACGAGGGGGTCGCGGGCCTGGTGCCCAACGGCTCACTTGGCGAGTACGAATGCCTGTCTGATTCCGAACGGGCAGAGGTCGTCCATACGGCCATCGCAGCCGCGCGCGGCCGGGTCCCCGTCGTCCCCGGCGTCTCCGGCAAGTCGGCCGCGGAGGCATGCCGGTGGGCGCAGCAGGCGGCGCAGGCCGGTGCCGCCGCCGTGATGGCGCTGCCGCCGACCTCGCACCAGCCCACGGCCGATGAGGTGGTGGCGCACTTCGCCGAGATCGCCAAGGTCGGGCTGGCGATCATCGCCTACAACAACCCGTTCTCCACCCGGGTGGATCTCACGCCGGGACTGCTGGCGCGGCTCGCCGAGATCGAGCAGGTACAGGCGGTGAAGGAGTTCTCCCAGGACGTGCGCCGGGTGGCCCAGATCAGGGAGCAGGCATCCCGGCTCGAGGTGATCTGCGGCTGCGACGACACCTTCGTCGAAGCCATGCTGCTCGGCGCGACCGGCTGGATCGCCGGCCTGGTCAACGCCTTCCCGGCGCAATCGGTACGGCTGTATGAGCTCTGCGCGCGCGGCGAGTTCGCGGCGGCCGCCGCGCTGTACGTGGCGATGCTGCCGGCGTTGCGGTGGGACGCGGATCCGCGCTTCGTGCAGGCGATCAAGCTGGCCCAAGACGAAGTCGGCCGGTACGGCGGGCCGGTGCGGCTGCCCCGGCTGCCGCTGCCGCGCGATGAGGCGGATGAGGTGCGGGCCGCCGTCAGGGCCGCGGTCAAAGCCGGCCTGTAATGCGGGCGCGGCGGGTCTTCGGCGCGGTAGACAGCCATACCGAGGGAATGGCAACCCGGGTGATCACCTCGGGCGTAGGCGTGCTGCCGGGCGCCACGATGTTCGAGCGGATGCGATTTCTGGCGACGCAGCGCGACGACCTGCGGACCCTCCTCATGTACGAGCCGCGCGGGCACGCCGCGATGTCGGGCGCGATCCTGCAGCCGCCGGCCAGGCCGGACGCGGACTTTGGCGTGGTGTTCATCGAGGTCTCCGGCTGCTTGGCGATGTGCGGGCACGGGACCATCGGGACCGCCACCGTGCTGGTGGAAACCGGCATGGTGGAGGTGCGCGAGCCGGTCACGCTGATCCGGCTGGACACCCCGGCCGGCCTGGTCGAGGCCTCGGTGGCGGTGACCGACGGCAGCGCCGCGTCGGTGACGATCCGGAACGTGCCCTCCTACCTGCATCTGCGGGACGCCTCTGTGCACGTGGCCGGGCTTGGTGATGTGCTGGTCGACCTTGCGTTCGGCGGAAATTTTTATGCTCTTTTGCCGGCTGCGTCGGCCGGTCTGGCCGTGGCGCCGGAGCTACAGGACCGCATCGTGGCCACCGGGCTGCGGGTGATGGACGCGGTCAACGAGCAGCTCGAGTTCGCGCATCCGGAGAACCCGCAGATCAGCGAGTGCCGGCACGTGGTCTTCACCGAGCCGGCCGCCGGGACGCTGCCTGCCAGGGCCGCGGTGGCGATTCATCCCGGCTGGGCGGACCGGTCGCCGTGCGGCACCGGCACGTCGGCGCGGATGGCGCAGCTTGCGGCGCGAGGTGAGCTCGGACTGGATGAGGACTTCGTGCACGGGTCGCTCATCGGCCGTTCCTTCACCGGGCGGCTGGTGGGCAGGACCGCGGTGGGCGGGTTTCCCGCGGTGATCCCGACGGTGCGCGGACGGGCCTGGATCACCGGCATGGGGCACTACCTGCTCGACCCCGACGACCCGTTCCCGGCCGGCTTCCTCATCGGCGGGCGTTAGCTCCGGATCCAACCTCGGCGCGTCTTGCGCTGTTACTGATCGACCGGGACGGGCTCGAGAATCGCATCGAGGCGTCCGCGATGCGTCCGTGGCGCAGCGTGATCAGGTCCTGGACGTAGTTCATGCCGAGTTGCCAGGGTGCCCTGGAACCGTTCTTGGGGAGTTTGTCGAGCGAGCGCTGCACGTACCCGGCGGCGAAATCGAGCAGCGGGCGGGTCTGCATCGCGGGGTCGTCGTTCACCGGCATGCACTGCCGGTGGCCGCGGGCGTCCATGTAGCCGAGCAGCCGGCACACGTACTCGCTGACGAGGTCGGCCTTGAGCGTCCACGAGGCGTTGGTGTAGCCGATCGAGAAGGCGAAGTTTGGCACCCCGCTGAGCATCATTCCCTTGTAAGCGAGCGTGCCGGGCACATCGACCTTGACGCCGTCGACGCTGAGGCTCATGCCGCCGAACAGCAAGATGTTGAGGCCGGTCGCGGTGACGACGATGTCGGCGTCGAGCTGCCGTCCGGACGCGAGGGTAATGCCGGACTGCGTGAAGGCCTGGATCTGGTCGGTGACGATCGACGCGCGTCCCTTGCTGATCGCCTTGAACAGGTCGCCGTCGGGAACCAAGCACAGCCGCTGGTCCCACGGCTCGTAGCGCGGCTTGAAGTGCGTGTCTATGGCGTAGTCGGCCGGGAGCTGACGCTTGAGGCCGGACCGGATGACGGCCTTGACCAGTCGAGGCCGGCGCCGGCTGAGCTGGTAGATCAGCGTCTGGAACGAGACGTTCTTCCACCGCGAGATCGGATACGACAGCCTGTTTCCGAGCACTTTGCGCAGGCCGTTCGCGATCGGGTCCCTCGACGGGACCGAGATGATGTATGTCGGTGATCGCTGGAGCATGGTGACGTGCGCGGCCTTGTCGGTCAGCGCCGGCACCAGCGTCACGGCGGTGGCACCGCTGCCGATCACGACAACCCGCTTCTGTGCGTAGTCGAGATCGGATGGCCAGTGCTGCGGGTGGATGACCTGCCCGGCGAACCGCTCGATGCCCTCGAATCGGGGCGTGTAGCCCTCGTCGTAGCGGTAGTAGCCGCTACAGACGAACAGGAAGTTGCAGGTGAACTGCACGGACCCCCCGTCGGCTTCGCGGCTCGCGTCGACCGTCCAGCGGGCTTGGCTGGTGGACCACGATGCGGACAGGACGCGATGGCCGAAGCGGATGTGCCGGTCGATGCCGGCCCGGGCGGCGGTGTCGCGGACGTACGACAGGATGGCGGGTCCGTCTGCGATGGCTTCCGCCTGACTCCATGGGCTGAACCTGTAGCCGAGCGTCTGCATGTCGGAGTCGGAGCGCACACCCGGATAGCGGAACAGGTCCCAGGTTCCGCCGATCGCGTCCCGCGATTCGAGTATCCGGTAGGACTTGCCGGGGAATTTAGCCTGGATGTGATGCGCCGCCCCGATGCCCGACAAGCCCGCTCCGACGATGAGGACATCCACGTGCTCAATGGCCGTTCCGGCCGGCGCTGCCACGGGAATTGTCGAGTTGGTCATGTCGATACCGTCCGTCGGGCCCGCACCCGCTTTTCGATGACGGACACCACGTCGTAATAGTGCGTCGGGGCCAGCCGTGCCAGCGCGTCGAAGAGGTACGCGTCGGCGCCGATGAGGATGCGTGCCTTGCCGCGTTCCACGCCGGCCTGGATGACTTCGGCGGCCTTATCAGGTGACGTCATCGTGAGCGCCTCGAATTCGCTGGCGATCTGATCGTGAGTGCGTCCGAGACCTTCCGGATCGCTGCGAATGCGGCCGTTGCGGGCGATATTCGTGGTGATTCCGCCGGGGTGGACGTTCACGGCGTGCACGCCGGTTCCTCGCAGTTCCTGGCGGAGGGAATCGGTGAAGCCGCGGACGGCGAACTTCGAGGCGCAGTAGGCGCTTTGGAAAGGTATGCCGAGCAGGCCAAACACACTCGAGGTGTTGACGATGACGCCCTCGTCCTGCTCGACGAGGATGGGCAGGAATGCCCGGGTGCCATTCACCACCCCTTGGAAGTTGATCTCGCGCAGCCAGTCGTCGTCCTCGGGCACCGCGTCCAGCACGGTTGACGCGACCGCCACGCCCGCGTTGTTGAAGACCGCCGCGAGGGTAGTGGGCATCCAAGCGCGGACCTCCGCGGCGAACTCGTGCTGCGCCGCGGCGTCGCGGACGTCGAGAACGCGGGTCAGGCTCGGCCCGTGCAGGGATGCCTCGGTCTCCTTGAGGCCGCGCTCGTCGATGTCCGCGATCGCCACCGCGGATCCGTGGCGCGACAGTCGCTGCGCAAGGCTGCGCCCGATGCCGGAGGCGGCGCCAGTGATCATTACGGTGCGCCCGCTGATCGTCCTACGCCTGGGTCTGGGCATGGTCGCTCCTTGTGGTGTCGGGGTGGCCGGCCAGGGTGATCGGCTCTGTGCTGACCGGCTCTGTGCTGACCGGCTCTGTGCTGACCGGCTCTGCGGGGGCGCGGCGCGCGGTTGCCTCGATGAGGTGGATGATCTTGGTCCAGGTTCCCGGGGGCAGGTCATGACCCATGCCCGGGATCGTCTCAAGCCGCGCGTTCTTGATTGCCGCAGCGGTTGCCGCGCCGCCGGTCGGGTGGACCATCCGATCACGGTCTCCGTGGATCACCAGGGTCGGCACCTCGATGCCGCGCAGTTCGGCTGTCCGGTCGCCAGATTGGAAGATCGCGGCCAACTGGCGACGCAAACCGGCGTCCGACGGGTCGCGGTCCCACGCCTGCGCGGCGGCTGACCGGATCCAGCTTTCGTCGAACGGGTATCCGGGTGATCCGATCTGCCGGTAGATCCGCACAGTGGCAGCCACGGCCGCCTGACGGGTGCGCGGTGGCGGGCTGAGCATCATCAGCCACGTCTTGCGCGCCGGCCTGCCGATTCGCGCCGCGCCCGTCGTCGACATGATCGACGTCAGGCTCCGCACGCGCGACGGGAAGTGGGCCGCGGCGGTCTGCGCGATCATCCCGCCCATCGATGCGCCGACGAGGTGCGCGTCGCGATAACCGAGATCGTCGAGCAGTCCGACGGTGTCTCGCGCCATGTCGCCCAGGTGGTACTGCTCGCTGCCCATTCGCCGGGTGAACATCGCGACCGGATGCGGCGGCTTGACGGCCAGGTGGGTGGAGTGGCCGCTGTCCCGGTTGTCGAAGCGGATGACGCAGAATCCTCGCTCCGCGAGTCCGGCACAGAACTGCCTCGGCCACGATTGCAGTTGCTGGCCCAGCCCCGCGATGAGCAGCAGCGGGGTCGCTGCTGGCTTGCCGATCCGCTCGTAACACAGCGTGATCCCGCGTCCGGCATCGGCGAACTCCTCACCGTCAACAGCCCGCGCGCCTGGTGCCCCGGTCATGCCGATACCTGCGCATACGCGTCGTCGCGAACCCGCGCGGCCTTCTTCCTGCGATGCACGATCGCGCGGCCGCCGCCCGCCGGCGCGTAGGCGATTCCGCGGGAATGCCAGCGCTCGGGCGGCTCGTAGGTGCTGCTCAGATCGAAGTCGCGGAGCAGCGTGCGCAGCACCACGTTCATCTCCATGTTCGCGAACGCCGCTCCGATGCAGCGACGCGTCCCGCCGCCGAACGGGATCCAGGCATAGGTGTCTGGCCTCGCGCCGACAAAACGATCCGGGTTGAACGACGCGGCGTCGGGGAAGACCGCGTCATCGTCGTGAATGAGGCTGATTCCGATCAGGATGGTGTAACCCTGCGGAATCACCCACTCGCCGAGCTGGACACTCGCCGCCGTCACCGTTCGGCCGGTGAGATCGATGACCGGCCGGGTCCGCTGAACCTCGATGATGGTGGCCTGGCGCAGCTCGGACCCGCCGGCGTCGACCTCCTCGACCAGTCGCGACAACAGGGCTGGGTGGCGACGCAGCCGCTCGATGGCCCAGGCCAGCGTGGTCGCCGTTGTCTCGTGCCCGGCTGCCAGCAAGGTCGCCAGCTGGTCGGCGATGTCACTGTGCGACATCGCCTCGCCATCGTCGTAGCGGGCCTGGAGCATCAGGGACAAGACGTCGCCGCGGTCGCCCAGCGCCGGGTCGGCCGATGCCTTGGCGATGAGCGTGCCGACGATCGAGTCGAATTCGCGCCGGTAGCCCGCGAAGCGGCCCCACGGGCTCCATCGGCCCAGGTCAACGGGGCTGATGGGCAGCACCGCGAGCCGGGAGCCGAGCTTGATCATTGGCGGGAGCACTGTCCGCAGTGCCTCGAACTCGGCTCCCTCGGCGCCGAATACCGCGCGAAGGATCGCGTTCAGGGTGATGCGCATCATCGGCGTGAGCGTCTCGAACGGCTTACCCTGCGGCCAGGTCGCCGCCTCGCGCAGCGTCTCTTCTTCGATGATGGTCTCGTAGGCCTGCATCCGCTTGCCGTGGAACGGCGGCACCAGCAGCTTGCGCTGACGGTGGTGCTCGTCCCCGTCGAGATTGAAGAACGAACCGGGGCCGAGCACCCGGCCCAGATTGGGTTCGATCTTGCCGACGACGTCGGTGCTCGTCAGGTACAGCTGCTTCACCAGGGCCGGGTCGCTGACGATCACCACGCGTCCGAACAGCGGGACGCGCGCGGTGAACGCGGGCCCGTAGCGGCGGCGCATCAGCCGAGTCGCGGCGCGGCGTGACGCGATGAAGGCCATCCCCTGGAGCGCCCGCGGCAGATGCGGGCCTGGCGGTAGCCGGTACTGGGGGCCCGGCCCGTTGATGGTCATCTGGTCTCCTCCGACGACGCGGTACGCGCAAGTACCAACCTCATGGTACTTCGGAGTACCATGAGGCACAAGTCCCAGCCTGAGAGACTGCAACTGGCCTCTGCTGATCGGAGAACGTGTCGACCATGACGACGAACCCGGCCCTAGCCGACGTCGCTACGGCAGTCAGCACGGAGGATGAGCCGACATCCTTCCGCCAGCGGCTGCTCGAAGGACTAGCCACCTCGATCGGGGAACGTGGCTATCGCGAGACGAAGATCGCCGACATCGTGCGGCACGCGCGAACGTCTCGCCGCACGTTCTACGCGGAGTTCTCCGGCAAGGACGAGTGCTTCGTGGCACTTCTCGCGGCTGCGAACGAACGCCTGCGGCTGAGGATTACCGAAGCGGTCAATCCCGCGGCGCCGTGGGACACGCAGGTGCGCCAGGCGGTCGAAGCCTACGTCGAATCCGTGGCCTCCGAACCCGCGATCACCGTGAGCTGGATCAGGGAACTGCCGGCCCTCGGTACCGTCGGCCGTCAGGTCCAGCGCGATGCGATGGGCTCGCTGACTGACATGCTTCTTCTTCTGGTAGACAACGACGAGTTCCGACGCGTCGGCACCCGACCCGTCTCGCGTCCCATCGCCCTGATCCTGCTCGGCGGTCTACGAGAACTCACCGCGACCATCGTGGAAGACGGTGGCGACATCCGCGACCTGACCGAGGTAGGCGTTCAGGCCGCCGCCGCATTGCTCGCCCCTGGCTGAGCACCGAGCGATCCCACATAGCGGCAGGAATCTGGCCGGGCTGCCTGAAGCATCGAGCGACATGTCGCTATGCTCGCGATGGCTTGGAAGGATTGATCCGCTAATGGTCACTGTTCATAACTTCTCGTACGGCCTGCTGACCCCGGTCCTCGGCTACCTCATATCGTGTCTCGGCTGCTTCCTCGGGCTGCGGTGCACCAGCCGCGCGCGAGCCTGCCAAGGCGCCACGAAGGCGAGATGGCTCGCGCTGGCCGCCGTGGCCATCGGCAGCACCGGCGTCTGGGCGATGCACTTCATCGCGATGCTCGGCTACACGATTCCCGGTCAGACGATCCGTTACAACGTTCCCATCACGGTGCTGAGCATGCTGATCGCGGTCGTGGTGGTCGGCGTCGGCCTGTTCATCGTGGGATTCGGCGGCGACGGCGTAACCCGGTTGCTGATCGGCGGGGTGATCATCGGTTGCGGCGTGGCCAGCATGCATTACATGGGCATGGCAGCGATGCGGATGCCCGACAACATGCACTACAACGTCCCGCTGGTGATCGTCTCGGTCCTCATCGCGGTGCTGGCCGGCACGGTGGCGCTTCTTGCCGCGCTACGGCTGGCCGGCATCCGGATAACGCTCGTCGCGTCGTTGATCATGGGTGTGGCGGTCAGCGGGATGCACTACACGGGCATGGCCGCGATGCACCTCACCCCGGCCACCGCAAGCATGCCCGGCATGTTGTCCGGCGCCACCGCCACCGGCGTGCTGCTGCCGCTCATCATCGGCATCAGCATCCTCGCCTTCGGCCTCGCCGCTGTTATCGGCCTGTCTCCGTCGGATGAGGAGATCAGGGCCGAGGACGCGCTGATGCGCCAGCTGGCCCGGGGCCCACGGGGGGCAGAGGAGCCTGCGGGCCGGCCGACGTCGTCCTGGTGGTGACCTCAGCTCTGCGGGTGGACCGCGCAGCTCTGCGGGCGTCCGCGAAACTCGGCTACTTCGGTGCCGCCGGGCGCTTGTTCGGTGCCGCCGGGCGCTTGTTCGGCGCCACCGGGCTCTTGGGCGGTCGTCCTAGCGCCGGACGGATGGGGGCGATGGCGTGGGCGCGCCGCCGCGGGCCCGACCACAGCGCCGGCACCGCATCGACGGCGGCGGCGACCGCATAGGCAGCCTGCTCGTAGTTGAGCCGCCAGCCGACGAAATCTGGCCAGGCATCAGCGGCGGTGCGCTCGATGGGGAAGTCGACTTCGCGCATCCGGGCAATCGCGTCGAGGAATTCCTCGTAACTCACGCTGATCTGGCCGTTCGGGTCGGGCTCCTCAGGCACGTCGATGCCCATCGCCCGAGCGATCTGGTCGAAACACAGGAACCCGCTGCGCAGGCACAGCCGGGCCGGTACGACCGGCGCGGACTCGGGGGACAGCGCCAGGAACAACGCGGCGGAGTCCAGCACGGCGAGCAGCGCGGTCACCCAGGACGACAGCGACCTGGGCGACCGGAAGCGCACCAATGGCAGGTAGGTGGTGTGGCTTTCCGCGACGTCGGCAGCCCAGCGCTCCCACTGGGCATACAGGTCGGGCAGCGTATCGATGCTCGATACGCCCGATCCCAGCGCGTAGTGCGTACGCGCGAGAAGCTCAGGTCCCCAGGACGGGACGCCGCCCCGCGCGTTCAGCAGCGCCACCTCGGTCTCCCGCCGGTTGAACGCCCCGTACAGGGCCGGCAGGTAGGCGATCTGCAGCGTGACAATAACCAGACCGGTTGCCGCGGCGGCGAAAACGACCGCCACTGGCACGACGCCGGACTGCTCGGCAAATCCGAGGGTGAACATCGAAGACCCGGCAACGGTGAGATCAGACGCTATGCCATCGGTGCCAAACGGCCACAGCAGCAGCGCGTACCCGATGAAGGAGATCCCCAGCCAGGCAACCAGTTGCGCGAGCAGGATCGCCGCCGCCTGCGCGGCGAGCACCCGGTCACGCCGGTTGTAATCGCTGATGACGTTGGTCGCCAGCCGGAATGCCTTGTTCACGACCCGGTCCACCCATCGCGTCAGCCAGCTGCTGACCGGACGGGGCACGATGACCGTCCCGACTACGCTGGCCCAGGCCGTGAGCACGAGCAGGGTGCCGGCCACCGCGGCCACCGAGCGGCCAGCGAGCGGAACCACCATGGAGTTCTCCTCGACTGTCGGAAGCTATGCCGGAGCTTAGGCAGGCGACCGTGTTGGCTGCGGTATTCCCGCAGCCTAGGGTGACAGTACGGCTTCGACCGCACGCGTCCCGGGTAGGCGTCCCGCGGTGGATGCGTCAGGCCAGCCGGGTAACTTGAGTCCATGCGGCTCCGCGCACGACCGGTGACAGGTTCCGGCTGAGATGCACGTCGTTGGCCTGGTGCTGCACCCGCAGCGTGACTCCGCAGGCGCGGTGGCCGCTGTCCTGGACTGGGCTGCGCGCAACAGTACAACGGTCTTGGGTATTGACACGGAGATCCGCAGGCTGAACTGCGCCGCGGTTGCGGTCACGGCGGAGGAACTTGGCCAGCGCTCGGATCTGGTCGTCAGCCTCGGCGGGGACGGCACCATGCTGCGCGCCATGCGGCTGGCCGACCGGCAGCGCGCCCCGGTCCTCGGGGTGAACCTCGGCAAGCTGGGTTTCCTGGCCGAGGTGGACGTGCCCGACCTGCCCGGTGCGCTCTCTGCCATCGACAACCATGAGTTCACTACCGAACCGCGGTTGGCGGTGGATGGCGAGCTCCGCGGCCAGGTCGTCACCGCGTTCAACGACGTCGCTGTCGTCCGCTTCCCCGGGCAGGCAACCGCTGCGGTCGCGGTGCGAGCCGCCGGACACCCGTTCGTCAGCTACGCCGCCGACGCCGTCGTGGTCGCCACCCCGACGGGCTCTACCGCCTACAGCTTCTCCGCAGGCGGCCCCATCGTGAGTCCTGCGGTCGAGGCCCTGCTCGTCACCCCGGCGGCGCCGCATTCCGCCTACAACCGCGGACTGGTGCTCTCGGTCCACGACAGCCTGACGCTGGAGATCCTGCCCGGCAGCGGCCGGCTCGCCGTCGAGGTAGACGGGCAGGTCGCCGCGCACGTAGACGTCGGCGACCGGATCGAACTGCGGCCGCGTCCCGCCGCCGCCCACGTCGTCCGGCTGGGCCGCACGACGTTCTACGAACGGGCCCGGCGCAAGCTGCGGCTGACCGACTCCGCGGAGATCCCGGTCAGCCAGCCCGGCGGCACAAGCCAGGAAGAACTGAGACCCGCGCGACCTTGAGGTCTATCCCGGCGTGCGGTGGCGTTCAGGATGACCGTTATATGCCGACCTGGCCTTGGCCATGCGGCTACGCCTGGGCTTAAATGGGAAAACGGGACCAGCTCAGGAAGCAGGTATCAATGACGACCAGCTATGACTCCCTCTTCATCGGCGGCGGCTGGGTGCGCCCGAGCTCGACGGCGACGATCGAGGTGACCTCGGCCAGCACGGGAGAGCCGATCGGCAGCGTCGCTGAGGCACGGGAAGCCGACGTCGACGCCGCCGTTGCCGCGGCTAGGCAGACCTTCGACGATCCGGGCGGCTGGTCGCAATGGGAGCCGGCTCAGCGCGGTGCCGCCATGGAGAGCCTGGCGGTGCAGCTTGAGAGCCGGGCAGCGGAGATGGCTCACCGGGTCAGTTCGCAGAACGGCATGCCGATCACGATCGCGACTCAGCTTGAAGGCGGATTCCCGGTGCTCCTGCTGCGGTACTTCGCCGGCCTGGCGAAGGATGCGGTCTTCGAGGAGGAGCGGCCGCACCTGCTGGGCGGCACCACCACGGTCCGCCGGGAGCCGATCGGGGTCGTTGGCGCGGTGGCGCCCTGGAACTACCCCCAGACGCTGGCCGCGTTCAAGCACGCTCCGGCGATGGCGGCAGGCTGCACCATCGTGCTGAAGCCGTCGCCCGAGACCGTTCTCGACGCGATGCTCTTCGCTGAGGCTGTCGCCGCGTCCGACATCCCGCCGGGCGTTATCAACATCGTGCCGGGCGGCCGGGAGATCGGCGCCTACCTCGTCCAGCATCATGACGTCGACAAGGTCGCCTTCACCGGGTCCACCGCAGCCGGGCGGCAGATCGCCGAGACCTGCGGCCGGCTGCTGCGGCCGGTCACCCTGGAGCTGGGCGGCAAGTCCGCTGCCATCGTGCTGGACGACGCTGACCTTGACCTTGCCAAGATCGGCGAGGACCTGTTCGCGGCCACGCTGCTGAACAACGGCCAGACCTGCTATCTCGGCACCCGCGTGCTGGCGCCGAGTTCCCGCTACGACGAGGTCGTCGGGACGCTCGCCGCGTTCGCGTCCTCGCTGACAGTGGGGGACGCGCTGGACCCGGTGACCCAGATCGGGCCGATGGCGTCGACGACGCACCGGGACCGGGTTGAAGGCTACATCGCCAAGGGCATCGGCGACGGCGCGAAGCTAGTAGCCGGCGGCGGCCGGCCAGCCGGGCTGGACGCGGGCTGGTTCGTCCAGCCGACGGTCTTCGCCGACGTCGACAACAACTCGACCATCGCCCAGGAGGAGATCTTCGGCCCGGTGCTGTCAGTGATCCGCTACACCGACACCGAAGACGCCATCCGCATCGCGAACGACTCCGACTACGGTCTCGGCGGCACCGTCTGGACGAGCGATCCCAACCGTGGAAAGGCGGTTGCCCGCCGGGTGCGTACCGGCACGATCGGCATCAACCGCTACATGCCCGATCCCGGGGCGCCATTCGGCGGTGTCAAGGCGAGCGGCATCGGCCGAGAGCTCGGTCCTGACGCCATCACCGCTTACCAGCAGTTCAAGTCCATCTACTCCTGAGTCAGGCGCTCGAGTATGGCGCGCACATTAGCTGTGTCTCTGCTTGGCGCCCGGCTGGGTGGCCGTCAGGCATGCGGCGGTTGTCCTGGCAAGCGGGTCTGTAGCTCGACCATCCGGCGTGTCGCGTAGTTCATCTCCTGCACGGTTAAGCGGAGTCGGTACCAGAGAATCAGCAGTCGCTCACGGCGGGTCCAGCCGCCCGTCTTCTCTAGGTGCCGCATCTGGGCCTGGTCAGCCGGTCCTGGGGTAGGGCTCGTCTTGGCCGTCACAGCTGGGCCGGCCGGTGAATGCCGCGGTCCGGCAGGCAGCGCATCGGTGCTGAGCTTGCGCAGCTGCTGGCCCAGTTGGGCGATCCGGGACTTCGCCGGCTCGCAGGCGGTGATGGGGGGCATCGCGGTCTCCTTGGGTGGCAATCGAGGTCGGCCGTCGGCTCGTCGAGGAACAGCACGTCCGGTCGCTGAACAGTGCCCCCGGCCAGGATGACCTGGCGCAGGCGCCGGCAGTGGCTGCCCGGCGCAGCGAGCGCTGTGTTCGCCGCGACAAGCATCCGGTGATCGGCTACGAGCCCACGGTCTCGGGGAGCTTGCCTTTCGCTCCGAGTTTGTAGGCGATGATGAGCGGTCGCTGCCCAGGCGATAGTGCGACGCCTGCGCCCGCGATGACGTAGTCACCGTCGATGGTGACGGGAGCGTTTGTGCTGGCGGACAGCCGCGTTTTCAGCAGGATCGCGCCGGTGGCCGCGTTGAACGCGTAGAGGTCACCGTTGTACGTCGTGGTGAAGACGACGTTGTTGGTGACCGCGGCGGCGCCGTACGGCGAGGAGGGGAGCTTGTCGTCCCATTCGATCTTTCCAGTGTCCTGGTCGACCGCGACCATCTCGCCGGTGGCTTTGCCGATAGAAGCGACAAATGCTGAGGCGCTCTCCGTCACGCCTTTGACGGAGATGGGCACCGCGAGGTTGTTGACGGCGGCGAACGTCGTCGAGCCATTGGTCGCCAGCTGGGACTCGACGCCGCCGAACACGCCAGGCTCGAGGTCGAACTTCGCGGGCAGCGGGATGTGCGAGGTCGGCTTGGCGTATTCGGTGATCAGCCCGTCGTTGTCATGCCCGGTATGCACGCCCACCGGGAGCTTCCACAGCAGCTTGCCGGTCTGCGCGTTCAGCTCGATCAGGATGCCGGCCTTGCCGCCGTCGATGACCACCGGCTGCCCGTGAGCGGTCGTGAGCACCGGCGAGTTCTGCACGTCCCAGTCGTAGAGGTCGTGCGGGGTGAGCTGGTAGTACCACAGCAGTTTGCCGGCCGGGCTCAGCTTGACGACCGAGTCGGTGTACAGGTCCGGGCCAGGGCGGCTGGTCCCCCACGGATAGCCGCGGGGCCACCCGGACTGGCCTATCGGGCCGGGGTTCGCCACGCCGATGTAGAGGTTGCCCGCGCGGTCGAACGACGGCGGATCCCACAGGCCGCCGCCGGAGTTGACGTCGGCATCCCCCCAGAGGTTCTGCACCTCATCCCAGCTCCACTGCGGCGCGCCTGTCTTGGCGTTCAGCGCCCACAGGGTCGCCTCGGCGTGGCCGAGATACTCACCGACGGTTGGGTTGACCGGCACGGTCGATACGTACACGGTGCCGTCGTGGTAGCCCGGCGTCATGTCGATGCCCTCATGGTCGTTGCCGATCAGCGTCCGGCTCCACAGCTGCCTGCCGGTGGCCGGCTGAAGGGCGACCGCGGCGTGGTTCGTCGCCGCGTACACGGTTCCGTTGACCACGTTGACGCCGTCCGGGCCGCCGTTCGGCGAGTTGTAGTCGTGCGTCCACAGCACCTTGCCGGTGGCGAGCCGAATCGCCATCACGTTCGACTCGAGATCCTGCGTGTACACCACGCCATTCACCACGACCGGCGTGGTCGCGTAGCCATCGGCGGTACCCGACGATGTGGCCGCCTCGACCGGCACGCACCACGCCACCCCCAGCTTCGAGACATTCGAGCTGTCGATCGGGCTGGCGACGTCCCGGGTGTTCTGGAGATTGCCGCCCGGCAGCGTCCAGCTCGCCGCGGCCGCTGGATTAGATGAGCCGTTCGGCATAATCGCCTTATCCTGGACCGCCGGATGAGACGAGCAGCTAGCCGTACTGGAGTTGCTCTTGCTGCTTCCGCAACCGCCGACGGCCAGGCTCGCGGCGGCGACCACCAGGAATACGCCGACAACTGCGGGTCGCCTAACGAAACACCTCATCTGACTCATCTCCTACGTCGCCGGAAGCCGACCGGGCGTGGTTGTCCGGTCGCCAGCTACTGCTTGCCGGGCTCGTGCCGGTGGTACGGGTTGACTTCTTGCCGAGGATGAGCACGACCGCCTGTGCCGAGCGTCCGCGCGGTCGTGGCCGGCGCATGCCGCTCAGTCCGGGTGCCCCGTCGTCGCTGCTCATATGTCCGCCTTGTCCCGGGCCGGCTCGCGGTGCGGTTGTTGCCAAGCAAAATAGATATCAGTATGCTAAGCATGTGTAATCAGGCCCGTCAAGCCCAGGAGGCGCCAGATGGCCACCCAGAATGAAGTCGCCGCAGGACTGCAACTACCCGCCCGGCAGGTAACCGAACACGAAGCCCGGTCCCTGCCCGGCCTGCTCATGCTGACGGCGGGCATCGCCCTGTCGCTAGCCGGGGTGGTCCTCCTCGTGGTCGCAAGCCACCAGCATCACGGCGCCGCCGTGGCGCTGATCCTGATCAGCATCCTGATCTTCATCGCCAGCAGCCTCGCGCTGGGCGGCCTCACCCCCGTCGTCCCCGGCAAAGCACGGGTCATCCAGCTATTCGGCCGCTACCGCGGCACCATCCGCGACCCCGGCCTGCAATGGGTCAACCCGTTCACCCGCCGCATCGCCGTCTCCACCCGGATCCGCAACCAGGAATCAGCCCAGGCCAAAGTCAACGACGCGGACGGGAACCCCATCGAGATCGCCGCCGTCGTCGTCTGGCAGGTCGCCGACACCGCCAGCGCCGTCTACTCCGTAGACGACTACACGCAGTTCGTCACCATCCAGACCGAAACCGCCGTCCGCCACATCGCCTCCAGTTACCCCTACGACAACCGCGGCAGCGGCGCCCTGTCCCTGCGCGACAACGCCGAAGAAATCACCCGGAAACTCTCCGCCGAAATCACCGCCCGCGTCACCGCCGCCGGCGTCCACATCATCGAATCCCGCCTCACCCGCCTGTCCTACGCCCCCGAAATCGCCCAGGCCATGCTCCGCCAGCAGCAAGCCAGCGCCGTCGTCGGCGCCCGAGCCCGCATCGTCGAAGGCGCCGTGGGCATGGTCCGCCTCGCCCTGGAGCGGCTACAAGAAGAAGGCGTCGTCGAACTGGACGAGGAGCGCAAGGCCACCATGGTGTCCAACCTGCTCGTGGTCCTGTGCAGCGAGCAGGCCACCCAGCCCGTCGTCAACACCGGCTCCCTCTACCAGTAACGGCAGGCACGGAGCTACGGTGACCGAACGCAAAAGCGTCCTGCTGCGCCTCGACCCGGCCGTCCACGACGCCCTCGCCCGGTGGGCCAACGACGAACTCCGCAGCACCAACGCCCAGATCGAATACTTGCTGCGCCGCGCCCTCGCCGAGGCCGGCCGGCTGCCCGGCCGCGCCGGACCCATGCGACCCCGCGGCCGGCCACCCGCCGCCAACCCAGCCGACACCCAGCCGGACAGCGGGCGATAAAGGGTCCGAGGCGGCCGTGACGTCGCTGGGCAGCGGCCTGGCCTGGCTGGCCTGCCGGTGGCTAAGCTCTGTCGGGTGCCCGCTCTGCTGATCACCGCGGTCGCCCTCTATGGCCCCAAGACCGGCGAGCTCAAGGGGCTGCTGGAGACCGTGCAGGCGCTGCTTAGCGAGAGTCTCCGCGATGGCTTCCGCCCCTACACGCTGGACCAGGTACACGGCACCGTGGTCAGGCTGGACGGAACGGCGGACGCGCAGACCGGGCGCGTTGTCAACCGGCGCTACCTCGAGATCACGGGCATTCCGCGCGCGATGGATCATGCCCGGGCACTGGAGATCCTCGCTGCCCGTCTCACTCCTGCGCTGAGCATCCGCATAGGCGGCTGCGAGCCGGACACCGCGGCAGCGTTTTCAAGCCGCGGGCAGCACCCGCATGAGCGGATGTTCTCCGTGCAGGGGAACGCTTTCGTCCTGGTGGGATGGCCGGTGAGTACGGTGACGGACGGCATTTCGTCCCGACCGCTCGACGAGCTTCGCCGGGCGATGAACGAGGCGAACATCTTGCACTGGTACCACGAGTCCGCGACCGATGTCGACAATGACTTCCACCTTGTCGTCGGCCACCACGATGGTGTCCCGGAGCATGAGACGAAGGACGCGGTACGTGCTGTGCGCGCCTATCTTGCGCGGCACCCGGTCCAGGTGGAGGTGGGCGCCGATCAGATGACCATCATTGCCGCGGATTCGCCGACGCTGGCCCCCGCGCAGTTCATCGGCCGGCTTCCCGTGGAAGCCGCGGAGATCGTGAACCTGTATTTCTAGCGACCCGCATCAAGGCAACGCCGCAACTGCCGCTGCCAGCTCGCATGCCTCATCGCATGGCGCCAGTCTTCGCCGTTGCGGCGGGGCGGTACCGCACGTTCACCGCCGAGGTAGGGTCGCCTTCGCCTACCCGGTGGAGGTGGATTGGCTCGCGGCCGCTGTTGTCGTACAGCCGGATGCCCGCACCGAGCAGGATGGGTGCGATGTGCAGGTCGATCTCGTCGATCAGGCCCTGTTCGAGAAGCTGACGGCCGATGGTCGGCGAGAAAACTTCGAGGTTCATGCCGCCGGCCGCCGCCAGCCCGATCCGCACCGCCTCGGCCGGGCCGCAGTTCAGAAACGTGACTCCGTCGGCGGGCGTTGCGTCCTCGGGGTGGTGGGTGAGCACAAAGATCGGTCCGTCCCAGGCGCCGCCGTACGGGCGGCTGTCGCCCGCGGCGTGGTCCCAGCCGTCTCGGCCCCCCAGCACGGCGCCCGTGGTCTCGACGTACTCCTCGACCAGGCCCGGACGGAATGAGACCCCGGTCATCAAGTCCATCTCGTGGTTCGGCCCCGCCACGAACCCGTCAAGGGACATCGTGAAGTGCCAGAGCACCTTCCCGCCCGCGGTCTGCGGCGCAGTGTCGTTCATGGGCTGCCTCGCGATCTGCTTGCGGTTTGCAATCGGTAGAGTCACGCTAGATCATCCGGTAGTAGATTGCAATCAGTTCAGCGGTGAGGTGCGCGTTGGCAAAGCCGATGCGTTCGGGTTGTCCGGCCAATGCCGCGGTCGAGGCGCTGCCTACAGCCTGACCGAGGCGTCGATTCAGCTGGTGCCCGTCTTCGCCCGGATCGGCGAGTGGGGTCTGCCGTTCGAGGGCTATCGGACGCCGCGCATCATGTAGCTGCGGCACAATCGAGCCTATGAGCGACCTGATCACGAAGCTGGTGCCGATCCTGCACGTGCAGGATCCGGACGCGGAACGCCGTTTCTACGAGCAACTGGGCTTGCGGACGACGTACGAGGGTCCCGAGTACCCGGGCTTTATCGCCATTGGTAATGACGCCGTTGAGTTCGGGCTCAGCCGCCGTCCCGGCGTCGATCCGGCGGCATCCGGCCTGACCTGGCAGCTTGGCGTCAGTGACGTGGACGCTGCGATCACTGCCTGCGAGCAGTCAGGTCTCAGATTCGAGGTGACCGTGGAGCGGCCGCGCGAGGATTGGACCTACCGGATCGTCAAGGTCCAGTCACCGAACGGGATGGAGGTACTGCTCGAAGAGCAGGCTCCGCCGGACTGAGGCGCCCGGCCCCACGCTCGCCTAGCCTCTGCCGAGCGATTCTTCTGCCGCGCTTCCTACAGGTAGCCGCGGTGTGTGACGTGACTGGCCGGCTCGCAGGCTCGCAGGGTGCAGGACGCTGACTCACTTCCCAGTACGGGCATCGGTCGCCGGGCGTGCACCAATAGGGGAACAGCGCCGCGGCGCTACGCTGCTGTGTCGTGCAGGAGACGCGCCTCGACACTGCTCGGATCCGGGCGGCTCGCCGGGTGATCGACCCGATTTTTCTCGACACTCCGACACGTAGTCACCATCGTGTGCGGCAGCAACGTCGACCTAGACGCCTATCACCGCTGGGTCGGTGCGGCTCCCATCCACAGGTCTTGACAATTGCTCAATGCTGTCAAGCAGTTCATCCAGGCTGCTGCTGTACGGCTTGGTGCGGTCACTCTATAGTCACTGCTCGATCAGCTCGGCGGCATGGAAGCTACGTAGTGGCCTGCTGGCCGTGGGCGTGCCGACTGCCCAGAGCGGCGGCTGCGTGGATGGTGAAGTGGATGGTGAAGTGGATGGTGAAGAAGCCGAGCAGGATACTTGCGGCGAATCGTTCTGCCCTGCCAGCACACCGTCTCATCATCCAGATGTTTTCAGTCCGAATGATGAGATTAGGCGTTCCCGCGGGAACGCCCAGTCAGGCCGCTGCGGGGACACCGTCTGGCTGGAACAGCGGGTTCACTGCACACTAAGTTCCCGTGACGCCACGCCACGAAGGCCCGCGGCAGCTGGCGGGCGCGCTGGCTCTGCGGAACAGCGATCTCCTGCGTCCTCGCCACCGCCTGCCTGATCCGGCCCATCAGCTCGGCAATCCGCTGGCTGGCCCGCGCGGCCGGAGCAGGCACGGCGGTAGGCTCGAGCAGGTGACAGGACCAGCCGCTGGCCTACCGGCACCAGCCCTGATGCCGGCGGCGTTCATCGGGCACGGCAACCCGATGAACGCGCTGGAGGACAACCGCTACACCCGGGCGTGGCGGACGTTCGGCACGTCCGTTCCCCGGCCGCGCGCGATCCTGGTCATCTCCGCGCACTGGTATATCAACGCGACCGCGGTCACCGCGATGCCGCGGCCCCGCACGATTCACGACTTCTACGGCTTCCCGCCAGAGCTGTTCGCGGTCGGCTACCCGGCACCCGGCCTCCCCGAGCTCGCCGCCGAAGTCAGTGAGGTAGCCAAGCCGGCCTGGGTCGGCGCCGACATCGACTCCTGGGGCATCGACCACGGCACGTGGTCGGTCCTGGTGCACGCGTTTCCGGACGCCTCGATCCCGGTGGTGCAACTGTCGATCAATGCCGACAAGGGAATCGACTATCACCTTGACCTCGGGAAAAAGCTTGCCCCGCTGCGCGAGCGCGGCGTGCTCATCATCGGCAGCGGCAACGTCGTGCACAACCTGCGAGGGATGAACTGGAACCTCGCCGACGGCGGGTTTGACTGGGCGCAAAGGTTCGACGAGGACGCAAGGGCCCAAATGACGCAGAGTCCTGCCGACGTCGCGCGGCTGGATGCCCACCGCGACTTCAGGCACGCGGTGCCAACCCCGGACCACTTCATTCCCCTGCTCTACCTTGCCGGGCTCGCTGACGCGGCCGGTCATGCCACTGACGTCATGGTCAACGGCTACGCCTACGGGTCGCTGTCAATGACCTCCTATACCCTCGGCCACACCAGTCCGCAAGCCGAGGACCAGGCCACCGGCGCTAACCCTCCGACCCCGGGCGAGGCTCCTCCAGACGCGTCAAACATCTGAGTGGATTCACGCAGCTCACCTCCGGCTAATCCAGCCGGATTGCCGCCCCGTGCGGTGCACGTTCTGGCTCTGCGACGAGTCTGGGACGTCCCCTCCCGGCGCGTCCGGCAAGGCCGCCCTGGCCTGAGCCGGTGACTCCTGCGCGGCAGTCCGGTCTTAATGGCTGAGAATGGAGACTCTCTTTGACTGGAGCAGACCGTGGACGAGGCAGTGCGTGGCTACATCGACGCCATCCCCGCCGGGCATCGCCCCCTGTTCGACCGGCTTCACCAGCTGATCCTTGCTGCTTACCCCGGCGCAGCCATAGTGCTCTCGTACAAGCTGCCCACCTACAAGGTGGGTAGTCGCCGCCTCTACGTTGGCGCATGGAAGCACGGCGTGTCGATCTACGGGTGGCAGCAGGGATGCGATGCCGGCTTCACCGCCCGCCACCCCGAGCTCAAGACGAGCACGGGAACCATCCGGCTGCGGCCCGAAGATGCGGCCGGCATCCCCGACGAGGAACTCCGCGACCTTGTGCGCTCAGCCCTCGCCCCCCCGGTCAAGAGCCGAGCCGGCGAGCTGACGCCGCGGGCGCAGCCCGGACAGGCCGGCCCAGACAGAACAACGCCGTAATCAATGGCGGGAGCTACGCCGCATTCGGCGATCTGCGGCCCAGGGCACGTGGTCGGCGCCCGTGCCTGCATCTCTGGGAACTCCGGCATCTTCATATTCCTCGCCGCCGCCTTCATCGCCGTGACATAGATCGTGATACTCCGCCGCGACGCAAAGGACACGTGGTGGCATAAACCGTCGTTTCTTGATCCCGGACGATCGTGGGGTGCCCCGCGGGCCCTGCTGACCGGATTACTCCCGTCACACCGGCACCACTGACCCCGTGAGCCACGTCTTCCGTAGCGCCGCCGAAGATCGATGTGGCGTTACCTACCACCGGTGGGGGGCTCTGCCACATCGATCATGGAAACGATGCGGAAGGAGGCGCCTCCGGGCCACCTCACCCCCCGGTGTAGGCGCCGGCTGTTCGAGAACTCCAGGCGGTGGCGTGCCAGAACCGCCCCGCACGGTCACGCGCCGGCTTACATCCGCGCGCTCACCAGCGCGCGGCCCGCCCGGGCGGACCACGCGCTGAGCTCGTGTCAGACGCCCCGGCCCGACCTGACGATCACGAAACCTGCGGCTTACTTCTCTGCGGGGCCCATAGTGTCCCCTTCCCTTACCCCTCCCCCGCATCCCTAGCGAACGCCAGCGCCGACCAGGGATCTCTAGCCGGAGTCGGCTGGGCGGATGGTCGCCGTCCTGGCCAGGGACATGGCCGAGACAAGATCCGGGCTGCTGCCTGTTCCGCCGGCCGCCTGGGTGGATGCCGCGCCGACCGCACAGCCGAGCGCGGCCGCCTCCGGCAGCGCCAATCCGCGCAGCAGCCCGGCAATCAGCCCGGCATTGAAGCAGTCTCCGGCCCCCGTCGTATCAACCGGGCGCACCGGCGGCACGCCCACGCGATGCAGCCGTCCTCCCAGGACGCACAGCGCGCCCCGGGAACCCAGCTTGACGACTAGCCTGGTCCCGGCCGAGCCGAGGGCCGCCACCGCCTCGGCCAGCGTGCCCTTACCGCTGATCCCTAGTGCCTCCGCCTCGTTGGGAACAAGTAGGTCGGTCTGGGCGAGCACCGCGCGAAGCCGGTCATCTCCCCAGTTCTCGGCTGGATCCCAGTTGGTGTCGAGGGATGTGGTGCTCCCGGCCGCGCGTGCCGTGCCGAAGAGGGCAGCCAGGCCAGGGCTGAGCGAGCGTTCAACCAGGAAGTATGCGCTGACATGCAGGTGCCTCGCCCGGGTGAGCAGCGCCGTCGGCACGTCCGCCGCGGTGAGAGTCGCCACGGCGCCGGTGGCGGTGAGGATGGCGCGGTCATCGCCGCGGGAAAGGGCGACCGTCATTCCGGTGGGAGCGTCTGCCCGCACAGCCACCGCTGTCACGTCAACGCCCTCGCCTGCTAGCTGACCCAGCATGAACCGGCCAGCCGCGTCGTCCCCCACAGCGGCAACCAGAGCGACCCGCAGCCCGAGCCGGGCCGCGGCCACGGCGGTTATCGCGGCCGACCCGCCGATCACCAGGGACATGCTGCTGACCAGTTTCTCCTGCTGGCCGAACGCGGGGGTCACGTCGTCACCGAGCACAAGCACATCCGGATTGCAGTCACCCACCACGACGAGATCGACAGCCGGGGCCAAACCGTAATCCGCCACCCGCGCCTCACATTCCGCTCGCGGCGGGCCCGTGTCACACGGACGCGAGCCAGACCGCACCTTCATGCTCGGAAATAGTCAAATTCGCCACACTATGATCACCAGTAAACAACGCGCATGCGAATTCTGCGCTGAAGCCACGCGCACGGCCTCAGCCGATGACGACGTGAGCCCCTCGCCTAGCCGGTGATCACCCGGGTTCCGATCTCGGCGAACCTGGCCGCATCGGCGGCAGCGATTCCGGCATCCGTGACCAGCACGTCGACCTCCGCGGCAGCGCAGATCCTGGCGAACGCGCGGCAGCCGACCTTGGAGCTGTCGGCCACCACCACCACCTGGTCCGCGCGGTCGGCCATCAGCCTGTTGATGCTCGCCTCGCCCTCGTGGTGCGCGGTGGCGCCCGCCGCCGGGTCAATCCCGTCCACACCGAGGATCGCGATGTCGAGGGTCACCTGCTCTAGCACGCCGGTGGCCAGCGGGCCGATGAGCTCGTAGGACTGCGGCCTGGCCACGCCTCCGGTAGCGACGATCTTGATGTGCTGGCGGACCGCCAGCTCGGTGGCGATGTTGAGCGCGTTGGTGACCACGGTGATCCCTGGCGATGCGGCGCCCGAGTTCAGGTCGGCGCGGGTGGCCAGCGCCCTGGCCACCTCGGTAGTGGTGGTGCCGCCGTTGAGCCCGGCGATCTGGCCTGCCCGGACGAGGCCAGCCGCCGCTACGGCGATGCGCTGCTTCTCCGAGGGATGACGCTCCGTCTTGTACCGCAGCGGCAGGTCGTAGGTGACGCCTTGGGCAACGGCGCCACCCCGGATGCGGGTGAGCATCTGCTGACTGGCGAGCTCATCGAAGTCCCGCCTGACCGTTGCCGCGGAGACGCCAAGCACCTGGGCCGCCCGCTCGACCTGCAGTTGCCCGTCCGCTGCAAGCAGCTCAAGCAGCTCATTCCAGCGGCTGTAGCGGCTCACCGGCATCTCCTGACTCGTGCCTGCACCGTTGCCTGGAACGAAGACCGGACGGGCCAGCTGGATCGCTACCGCAGGCTGCCGGTCCGCTACTCCGGGCACGTAGCTTCTCATGGCCTCCGCGCAGTGAGCAATGGGGTGCTTCGTATGCGCGATTCTAGCTGCTAACATACGATTGCTTCTGCTATATACCAAGCATAAACGAGCATACGCAAGAACCGGCCGAGGCTCTGGAGACGGCAGGCCCGGGCCCGGAGACACCGGGCCGGAACCCGGAGACACCGGGCCGGAACCCGGAGACACCGGGCCGGAACCCGGAGACATGAGGTGCGCAGGGGTGAACGCGAACGACGGGACCGCCAGGCAGGCCGACAGCAGAAGCAGCATCGAGTCTGAGCTGGCCACCCAGCCCGACTGCTGGCTGCGAGCGGCCGGGCTGGCGGCGGAACTGGCCGGGGTACTGCCCGCCCGCGGCGAGCGGGTCGCGGTCACCGGCTGCGGCACCTCGTGGTTCATCGCGCAGTCCTACGCGGCCGCGCGCGAGGCGTCGGGCCAGGGCGAGACCGACGCGTTCGCCGCTTCCGAATTCCCGACAGGCCGACGGTACGACCGGATCCTGACGCTGTCCAGGTCGGGTACCACCACCGAGATCCTCGATCTGCTTGCCCGGGTCGGCCGCGATGTCCCGACCGTCGCGATCACGGCAGACCGTGACACCCCGATCGCGGCGGCCGCCCAGGCGGTGATCGCGCTTGACTTCGCCGACGAGCAGTCGGTGGTCCAGACCAGGTTCGCCACCACCGAGCTTGCCCTGCTCCGGGCCCACCTCGGCCAGGACATCGCACCAGTGGCGCAGGCGGCGCGCCAGGTCCTGGCAGCGCCGTTGGCAGCCCAGCTCACCGCGGCCCGCCAGTTCACCTTCCTCGGCACCGGCTGGACCTGCGGCCTGGCCAGCGAGGCGGCGCTGAAGCTCAAAGAGGCGGCCGGGATGTGGACAGAGGCCTATCCGGCGATGGAGTACCGGCACGGACCCATCGCCGTGACCGGGCCGGAAAGCGTCGTCTGGCTGTTCAGCCCGGCGCCTGAGCGACTGGCCGGGGAGATAGCGGCCGCTGGCGGGCTCGCCTGGCAGTGCGAGACTGACCCTATGGCCGAACTCGTGCGGGTGCACCGGCTGGCCGTCGCGGCCGCGCGGGCCCGCGGGCTTGACCCCGACCGGCCAAGGAACCTGACCCGGTCGGTGATCCTCGCCCAGGCCAGGCCGGCATGACCTGCACCCCCGCCAGGTCCTGATGAACCGCCGGATCCTGGTCGTCTCGCTCAATCCGGCGCTCGACATCACTCATGAGGTGTCGCGCGTCGAGTGGTCTGACGTGAACCGGCCAGCCGCGGTCAGCTCTCGCCCTGGCGGCAAAGGGCTCAACGTTGCCCGGACGCTGCACGCGCTCGGCGCCGACGTACTCGTTGTCGGCCTGGTCGGCGACCGGACCGGCGATGCGGTCAGGTCCGCGCTCGCCGAGACTGGCGTCCGGGCGGCATTCACCGAGATCGTCGGCGAGACCCGGCGGACCTTCGCGGTCGTCGATTCCCATCGAGGTCAGACGGCCCTGTTCAACGAGCCGGGACCGCACGTGTCGCCGGCCGAATACGCGCCGTTTCGCACTCGGTATGAGACCGAGCTTGGCCGGTGTGCGGCCGTCGTGCTGTCCGGAAGCCTGCCGCCGGGACTCCCGCCCGACAGCTACGCCGAGCTGACCAGCATCGCGGCGGCCGCGGGCGTGCCGGCGGTGCTCGACACCGACGGTCAGGCGCTGATCGAGGGGGTGGCGGCAAGGCCGGCCATCGTCAAGCCCAACCTCGCCGAGCTTTCCATGGCCGTCGGCCGCCCGCTTGCCGCCGTGAGCGGCGCCGCCCAGGCGATGGTCGCGGCCGCTGCCTACGAACTGCGGGATGCCGGAGCTCAGGCGGTCGTGGTGTCACTCGGCTCCTACGGACTGCTGGCGGTTACCGGCGATGGCGTGTGGCAGGCCACGCAGCCGGGGCGGGTAGCGGGAAACCCGACCGGCGCTGGCGACGCGGTGGTAGCCGGGCTCGCCCACCGGCTGGTGCTCGGCCGCTCCTGGGCGGAACGGCTGCGGCATGCGGTAGCCCTCGGCACCGCGGCCGCGGCGGCACCGGTGGCCGGGGAGTTCTGCCCGGACGACTACGCTCGCGCGCTGGCCACGGCCAGGATCACCCGCCTTGGGGCCGGCTGATGCCGGCCGTCGGGCTGGGCGCGATCGTGCGCCCGGCGAGCGCGGCGGGTCACGCCGCCGCCGCGTTCAACGTTGTCGGCATCGAGCACGCCGAGGCGATCGTCGCGGGCGCGGAGGCAGCCGGCGCCCCGGTCGTGCTTCAGATCAGCGAGAACTGCATCGCCTACCACGGAGCGCTGCGGCCGATCGGGCAGGCGGCGGTCGCGATCGCGCAGTCCGCCACCGTGCCGGTCGCCGTCCACCTGGACCACGCCACCAGCGAAGATCTGGTCGCCGAGGCCGACCGGCTTGGCTTTGGCTCGGTCATGTACGACGCATCGATGCTTCCTTATGCGCAGAACGTGGGCGCGACTGCTCGCATCGCCGCATGGTGCCACGACCGCGGCATCTGGATAGAGGCCGAGATCGGCGAGGTCAGCGGCAAGGATGGCGTGCACGCGCCCGACGCCAGGACCCGGCCGCAAGAGGCGGCCGACTTTGCCGCCGCGACCGGCGTGGACGCCCTGGCGGTAGCGGTCGGGAGCTCGCACGCGATGCTCACCCGCGACGCCGTGCTCGATCTGGAACTGATCGCCGCGATTCACGCCGCGGTCAGCGTCCCGCTCGTCCTGCATGGGTCGTCCGGCGTACCCGACGAGATGCTCGCCGCCGCGGTGCGGGCCGGCCTCACCAAGATCAACATAGCCACCCAGCTGAACAAGGTGTTCACCGCCGCGATCAGGGAGTACCTGGCCCGCGACGCCGCGGCCGCCGACCCGAGGCGCTATGTCGCGGCAGGCCGGGAGGCGATCGCCGGCGAGGTGACCCGGCTGCTCGGCGTGCTCAGCCTCAGGTACCCGCGAGCCCCGTCGCCGCCACCGACCTGATGAAGTACCGCTGAGCCCCGAAGAAGATGATCAGCATCGGGATCAGGCTCATCACGTTGCCCGCCATCAGCAGCGTCCAGTCGGTGGAGTGTGCGCTCTGGAACGTGGCCAGGCCTAGCGGCAGCGTCATCTGGCTCGTGGAGTCGATGGCGATGAGCGGCCACAAGAAGTTGTTCCACGAGTCAAGGAAGGTAAGCGCGGCCAGGGTGGCGAGGGCCGGCAGCGACAGCGGCAGGACGATGCGCCACAGCACGGTCAGCCGGTTCGCCCCGTCCACCCGCGCCGATTCCTCGTACTCGACCGGCAGCGTCCGAAAGAACTGCCGCAGGAAGAAGACCCCGAAGGCGGTGGCCGCGTTCGGCACGATGAGCGCGCCGATGTGGTTGATCCCGATCCCGGCGAGCACGTGGACCCCGAGCCACTTGGTGATGATGAACTGCGGGATCATCGTCACCTGGAACGGCACCATCAGCGTGGTCATGATCACCACGAACAGCGCGCTCCGGCCGAGGAACCGCAGCCGCGCGAACGCGTATCCGGCCAGCGAGCAGAACACCAGGTTGCACAGCACGGTAACGACCGCCACGACGGCGCTATTAATGAAGAATCTTCCGAACGGCGCTGCGTTCAGCGCATCGGGATAATTGGCGAACCTGAGCACATGCGGCGTCAGGATCGGCGGGAAGTGCAGCGCCTCGGCCGGCGTCTCCACGGACGTCACGATCAGCCAGATGAACGGGAAGATCAGCACCAGGCTGGCCGGCAGCAGCACCAGGTGCCACCCGCTGAACGGAAGCCGGAACCTGCGACGGCTCCGGCCGCCCGCATGCGTCTGCGCGCTCATGACCGGTAGTAGGTAAAGCGTCGGCCGACCCGGAACTGGATCGCGGTGACCACGAGGATGATGAGGAACAGGAAGTAGGCGATGGCGGACGCGTAGCCAAAGTTGAAGTTCTGGAACGCCTGCTCGTAGAGGTAGTACACAAGCACGCTGGTGGAGTTGAGCGGGCCGCCCTGCGTGCTCAGGTAGACCTCGTCGAACAGCTGTAGCGCGTTGATCGTCAGCCAGACGGCCAGGAACAGCGACGCCGGGCTGAGCAGCGGCAGCGTCACCCGCCGGAACGTCTGCCAGCGGGTCGCCCCGTCGGTCGCCGCCGCGTCGATGAGCGGCTGCGGGATCCCCTGTAGCGCCGCGAGGTAGATCACCACCGCGAAGCCGGTCCAGCCCCAGATCGTCATCACGACGATCACGTAGAGCGCCTCGGACGGCGAGTTGAGGAACTGTTGCTGTGGGACGCCCACCAGGCTGAACAGGTAGTTCACCACGCCGTAGGAGGGGTCGAAGAGCCAGATGAAGACCAGCGCCTCGCTGATCGTGGAAATCGCCATCGTGGCGTAGGCGGCGGTCCGGTAGAAGGAGATGAACCGGATCTTCCTGTTCATCGCCACCGCGAGGAACAGGCCGGCGATCATCGTGCCGGGAACGAACAGCGCCGTGTAGACAAGCGTGTGCCCGACCGCCTGGGCGACCACCGGATCGTGCACCATGGCGCGGTAGTTGCGCAGCCCGACATAGGGCGTGCTCGGCGACAGCAAGTTGCTTTGCTGGAACGACATGACCGCCGACCAGATGACCGGGACCGCGCCGAACAGCAGGATGATCACGACGCCCGGCGTCACGAAGGCCCAGCCGGTGAAGTGCTCTGACCGGGCGACCCGGGCCCGGGCGGCAGCCGCCGAGCTCAGGCGCCGGCGGCGAACCGGCGCAGTAGGCGCTGCCACGTCACGGGTTCGGGTTGGCGAGTATCTGGTTGACCTGCTGCGCGGCACTGGCCAGCGCGGCCGCGGGCTGGCTCTTGCCGAGCAGGACGGACACGACCATGTTGCCGAGCACCGTGGAGATCTTGGGGTAGGTGGGGATCTGCGGCCGGGCCTGGCGGACATTGCCCAGGTTGTTGATGAAGGTGCCCACGCCAGGCAGGGCCTTGTTCATCGACTGGTAGAACCCGGTCGCGTTGGCCACCGATGCCCGGATCGGGAGATCACCCGTATGCAGCGAGAAGTACGTCACCTGAGCCGGGGCGGTAAGCCAGAGCAGGAACTTCTCGGCCGCGGCCGTCCGGGCCGAGCCATTGTTGAAGATCACCCAGTTGTCCGGGCCCGAGATGGTCTGGTGACCGCCAGCCGAGCCGGGGAACGACGGCATGATCTGCACGCCGTAGTCCACGCTCGGGAACGACGAGAGATCCCACGGACCCGTCACCAGCATCCCGATCTTGCCGGAGTTGAACAGGTTGGCGTAGGCCGAGTCGGTCGGGTCCAGGTACATGGAGTGATCGGTAACGGCCATGCTCGCCAGGGTGGTCAGTGATCGCAGCCCGGCAGCGGAGTCGAAGGCCGCCTTCTTGTTGTCCGCACTGAGGATCTTGCCGCCGGCCTCCCAGAGCAGCGCCTCCCAGTGCCACACCGTGTCCTCGTTGCCCGGGGTCACGTAGGCGGTGCCGTACTGCTTCTTGGCCGTATCGGTCAGCTTCTTGGCGTCGGCCACGAACTGGGGCCAGGTCCAGCCGGGTCCGGGGAGCTGTAGGCCGGCCTGGGTAAACAGCGTCTTGTTGTAGACGACGGCGAGGTTGTCAACCAGCGCGGGAATGCCGATGACCCGCCCGTTGACCGTGGCGACATCGCGCTCGCCCACCCAGAAGTCGTTCCAGTTAACGCTGGGCTGCTTCACCACGCTGTTCAGGGTCACCACCTGCGGGATCTGAGCCACGTTCGGCGCCCACGAGCCGTACAGGTAGGCGATGTCGGGCACGCTGCCGCCGCGCACCGCGGTGAGGACCTTCGTCAGCGAGTCGTCGTTGTCGACGTACAGGCTGGTGACGGTCTGGCCGGGGTTCTGCTTCTCGTACTCGCTGACCAGGTGCGCGAACGCCTTGGCCTCGTCGGCCGTGTACCCCTCCCAGATCTGGATCGACTTGCCGTTGCCGCCCGATCCGCCGCTCCCCGCGCCGCAAGCCACCAGGCCGAGGGCAATCAGCGAGGACCCGAGTACCACGCTGAGCCGATGCGTTCTCATCTCGCCCTTGCCTCCGAAGCCCGCGCTCCCGCACGACGGCCATCTCCCCGGGCATCTCCGCCCCGGACTGCCGACGCGTCGACAACTCTTGCGCGAATTATGAACGTTTCAGACATCATCGCGCGAACCAGTGGACTGATTCAAGCCTAACGCGCGCTTTTGCCGGGAGCAGCGCATCGCCGCACTAAGGGACGAGCAGGGCGAAGTTGGACAGGAGGCCCGTGATGTCCGGATCTCACGCCAAAGGTTACTGTTCTGCAACCTCCTGCACGCTCTTGCTCGCAGACGAATGAAATGCGACACTATCAAGCTGTGATAAAGGTTGCGTTCATCGGCGCTGGCAGCATCGAGTTCACCCGGAACGTCGTCACCGACCTGTGCGGCTACCGCGAGTTCGGTTCCTACCTTCAGCTGGCGCTGTATGACATCGACGCCGGACGCCTCGCGCACGCGGATACCCTGGCCCGGCGCATCGTCGCGCAGACGGGAAGCGGCGCGACCGTATCGTCATCGCCCGACCGCGCGGAGGCGCTCGCCGGCGCCCGCTACGTCATCAACGAGATCCAGGTCGGCGGGTACGCCGCCACCAAGCTGGACTTCGAGATCCCGGCCCGCTACGGCGTGCGGCAGACCATCGCCGACACGCTCGGCATCGGCGGCATCTTCCGCGGCCTGCGCACGATCCCTGTGGTGGTCGCAATAGGCCGCGACATGGCCGAGATGTGCCCGGACGCCTACCTGCTCAACTACACCAACCCGATGGCCATGCTGCCCTGGGCCGTGTACGAGGGCAGTCCCTTCGACCGGGTATTCGGGCTGTGCCACTCGGTCCGGGACACCCACGCGTTCCTGGCCGGGCTGGTCGGCCTCGACCCGGCCGAGGTTAGCTTCACCACCGCTGGGTTCAACCATCAGGCCTTCGTGCTCCGTTTCGAGCATGAAGGCCAGTCCCTTTATCCCCGCCTCGCCGAGATCATCGAAGCGTCGCCGGAGCTACAGCGGCGGGTGCGGGTGGAGCTGTTCCGCAGGTTCGGCTACTTCCCGACCGAGTCAAGCGAGCACTCCGCCGAGTACCTGCCGTGGTTCATGCGGCACGACGACCAGATCGAGCAGTTCCGCATTTTCGTCGGGGACTACCTGGCCCGCTCGCAGGAGAACCTGCGCGAGCTCGAGTCGCTGCGCAACAGCCTGGACGGCGGCACGCCGCTCGACCTGGAGCCCGCCGACGAGCTTGCCTCGCAGTTCATCCACGCGCTGGAAACCGGCACCGAGCGAGAGATCTACGTGAACGTGCGCAACGGCGGGCTCATCGCCAACCTACCGGAGCAGTGCTGCGTGGAGGTTCCCTGTGATCTCGGTGCCCACGGCGCGCGGCCCCGGCCGGTCGGCGCGCTGCCCGCCCAGCTCGCCGCGCTCAATCGCACCTTCCTCAACGTCGTCGAGCTGACCGTCCGCGCGGTGCTCGACGGTAACAAGGACCACGTCTACCAGGCGGCGCTGCTCGACCCGAACGCCGCGGCCACGCTGACCACCTCGCAGATCGTCGCGATGTGCGACGACCTGCTGGCGGCCCACCGGGCGCTGCTCCCCGCGGCGCTCACGGACTGACTTCCGACCCCGAGAGCTGACTTTCCGCCCCGAGACCCTCCCCCAGACCAGCTTCCGCCCGCAGACCAGCTTCCGCCCGAGACCGGCTCCCCCCGCCCCGAGAGCACAGGAGAACAGGCTGATGAAAGCTCACGTGCAGCGATGGCCAGCCATCCCACCCGTGATCATGCATAGAGGCCGTCCAGCGGCGTGGATCGCGGTCATCGCGGCCGGCTTGATGACGCTCGCCGCCGCACCTGCGGCGAATGCGTGCAGCAGAACCGTCAGCCAGCCGACGCCGCCGGTCACCGCGAGCTCGTTCCCGATCGAGCCGACCGGCACAACGCCCGCCGACGGTGACGAGCTCATCCCAAACCCGCAGACGCCGACCGGCGCCGCGATCGCGCCGCCGTCGTCGTGTACGCAGACGTTCACCGCCGCCCCTGGCGGCAGCACGTCAGCGGCTGTGAACGCGTGGATCGCGGCGAACGAGAATTCCATCACCTCGACCACCGTGGTGTGCCTGTCGGGCACCTTCACCACGCCGATCCAGATCTGGAGCAAGTCCGCCACGGCGCTGCTCGAGATCGCCCCGGAGCCGGGATCGTCGGCAACGCTCAAGCTCGGCGAGGTCGCCGCCGCGGACACCAACCCCAACCAGTTCTGGGCGGACTCGGGCGGCGTCAGCATCGTGGACTCCCGGAGCGTGGAGATCTACGGGCTGACCGTCGAGGACTACACCTGGGACGGGACCAGGCACAGCCCAGCCGGCATCTACGTGACGGTCCGGAGCGACACCACCAACCCGAACCAGAACAAGGTGCCGCACCTGTCCGCCTGCTTCCTGAGCGGCGGCTCGTGCAGCGACATCTACATCCTTGACAACACTGTGCAGGACATCACCAACACCGCCGATGAGGACTATGCGGACAAGTCGGTATGCGGGAACGGCAACGTCGACGGTTACGGCATCGCCGCGATCGCCGCGGGCAGCGCCACGTCACAGCCGCTACAGCACCTGGTGATCGAGGGCAACACGGTGACGGGGACACGCACCGGCCAGAGCGAGACGGTGACCATCAACGGCGACATCACCGACTTCCTGGCGGCCGACAACGTGATCCATGACGTCGACAACATCGGGCTCGACACCATCGGCTGGGAGACAGGCTCCGCGCAGGCCAATCACGGCTACGTCGTGGGCAACACCGTGTACAACGTCGATACCTGGTCCAACGCCGCCTACGGGAAGTGGAGCAACGGCACCTGCGCGCCGCGACAGGAGAACGCGGCCGGACTCTACGATGACGGCGCGTCCTACATCTGGATCGACTCCAACACGGTCTGGAATTGCGATCAGGGCATCAACCTGGACGTGGAGACAGCAGGCAAGGAGACCGACCACCTGCTTGTCTCGGGCAACACGGTCTATGACGATCCGGGAACCTCGAAGTCAGACCCGAGCACGGGCACCAACCCGCCGGGGACCAGCGGTACGTCCACGGTCGCTGGCCACGATCCCTACGCCCTGTACATCGACGCGTTCGGCAGTAAGGCGTCGATCGCCGACGTGTACGTGCACGACAACACGCTGGAGAACCAGAGCCAGTACTACCTGACGCCAGGCGACGGGATGCCGGTGGTCGACCTCGGCGGGCTCTGGTCGAACGTTCAGATATGGCACAACACCATCACCGGGATGGGGACGACCGACCGCTACAACCCGCTGTTCGAGGTGGACAAGCAGCCAACCGGCGGCACCAACGTCGTGGACTGCAACAACTACGAGAACCTGTCGTCGGCGTCCAACACCGTTAACGGGAACTTCGCGCTGCCGAGCAAGGACTGGCTCACGCTGGCGCAATGGCAGGCAAACAACACTCACGGCTGGGACGCCGACAGCGAGGTGGGCAGCTTCTCCGCGAACTGCCCAGCTCACTCGATCCAGTAACTAATCCCCGGACCGGGGTCTCGCCGCTGCATCCTCGGCGAGACCCCGGTCCGCGCGCCCCCGCGATCAGTCAGGTGACCAGGTCGTCGAATTCGCCGTCCTTGGCACCGGTGATGAAAGCTTCGATCTCGGCGTAGGTGTAGATCAGCGCGGGACCGTCGGGCTGGCGGGAATCACGCATCGCGATTGATCCGCCGGGCAGCACGGCCATCTCGACGCAGGCCGCCTGGCGGTCACCGTGACGGCTCGCCTGCCACTGCGCTCCGTGCAGACCGGACGCTGGCATGCCGTTGTATATCACCCGCATCGCCTACCTCCAGGCCTTGCCGGAGTCCGTTTCGTGCCACCTGCCGGAAATCCGTCATCGATCGTCTGATACGTCCCGACTTTAACATGCACGTGCATCCGTACGGTATACAGCACGCGCATGAGCAAGGTCCTTTGGCACGCGCATTAGCACGTACATAGTGGATGCACCGGGACATCAGCCGCTGCGGACGTCACATCGGCAGCAGGGATACCGCTGGCGAGCTTCCCCTCATCGGGGCGCCTGACCGCTCCGCGGAGCAGCGCGACCAGGGCGATCACCCGGGATCGGGCCGGGAACCCCGAACACCGCCACAGCCACAGCCACAGCCACAGCCACAGCCACAGCCGCGATGATCAGCTCAGGGATTGCCGCCTGCGGCTGGCTCAGCGGGTGTGGTGCAGCCTGCGGCTGGCTCAGCGGGTGTGGTGCAGCCTGCGGCTGGCTCAGCGGGTGTGGTGCAGCCTGCTTACCGCAGGACCCCGAGGACACCCGGGGCGGCCACGGCGGCGGTTGATGGTCCGTGCTGCCCGGCGGGGCGCGGCGCAGCGCTCGGACACCACGGGTTGGCCGGCACGCCCTGGCAGGGATTGGGCATCGTGGGAAGCCCGATCGGCAGCGCCTTCAGGATGACCGTGCCATTGGGCTTCGGGTAGTGGGCACCCGGCGGGCACGCTGCCAGGCCGGTGTCGCAGAGCACTTGCGGGAACAACTGGCCCCCGGCGTTGCCGGCGGTGGTGGTGACTCCGCACTTCTTCTGGATCTTCTCGAGGTTCTTGGGGGCACTGCCGTCAGGCGCGTCGTTGCCTGCGAAGCAGTTCTGTGCTTCGCCCCCGAACAGCGTGATCTGACCGTAGTCGGAGTTGCTCGGGTTCCCGAAGTAGCCGTTGTTGCTGAACGAATTGCCCAGCAAGGCGTCGCCTTCAGGGTCGAGGACGCAGCCGAAGCCCGGAACCTTGTGGCCGCCGGAGCCGGAGCAGGTCTGGCCGAGGCTGGGCTTGCCCATCTGGGCGTAGGGGACGAACAGGATGCCCCAGGCCCCGTTGTTGGCGATGGTGTTGTCCATCACCGTGTCGTAGCGGCCTCCTGAGATGGTCATCCCGGTGCCGACCGGTCCCGCCGCCGCGCTGCCGGCTGCCGGGGTGGTGGAGCTGTTGTTGTTATCGAAGTAGTTGTGAATGACCACCCAGCAGGAGTCGGTGTGGGTGATCGGGCTGATCCCGCCGTTCGGGCAGCGACCGTCCTGTGGGGCGGGCGGATCGCCGATGACCTGCGTGTTGGTGTCCAGGCCGTCCTGGTTGTCGTCAAACTGCGAGTTCTCGATGACGACGGTCCCGCCGGAGTTGGTGCCTGAGTACCCGAGCGCGTTGTTCTCCATCCACATGTGGTCCATGGTCACGTCACACGCCTGCTGGCAGGCGCCCACGTAGGTTCCCGAGTCGTTCATGTTGCTGGCGTACAGCTGGTTCCAGCCGGCCGGGCCGGCCGAGTTGCTGGCGAAGATGCCGTACTCGGCGGCGGTGGTCTCGTTGCCGAAGAACGTCGAGGTGGCGGTCAGGTAGCTGCCCCAGTAGCCGGCCAGGCCGATCTTTCCTGACTCGTCCCCGCCATTCCACCAGACCTCGTTGCCCGAAGCCCCCGTGCCGGCCAGGAAGTTGCAGACCGTGAGGTTCTCGACGCTCACGTCGTTCGCCTTCCACACCAGGATCCCGTTGCGCCCGACGGGAACCCCGTCAGATGCGAGCGCCCCGTAGTTCTGAGCGCTCGGCTCGGAGCTGCACGGTGTCGATCCGGGGTTGGTGCCGTCGACGATGACCGAGTTGCGGTCCATCCCGCGCAACGTGATGCCGGACTTGTTGATGTACACCCCGCCCATCTGGCCGTGGTCAGGGTTGCCAGGATGGCCGGTCTCATCGGCCGTCTCGTGGTAGTCGCCTGGGCCGACCAGGATCCAGTCGCCAGCCTTGGCGGCGTTGACGGCGGACTGGATGGTCCGGTACTGGCCCGCCTTACCGTCGAACGTCCCGACGAGTAATACCTTCGCCCCGTGCCACCCCGCTGGGCTGTGCGACGGCGCCCAGGCGGACATCATCCCGCAGGCAAGCGCCACCGCTCCGAACATCGAGATCCGGCCCACCACACTGCGACTGCTGAACGACATACCGGGTCTCCCCGCCAGAGGCAACTGTTCACCCGCACCTTACGCATGTGGCTCGCGAGACGCTAGTGCTCTGTTTGCCCCGGGCCGGCTGGCGCTAGGCGCGATCGGGTGGGGCAGCGCCGTTCGGCTAAATCGGGGTAAAGAGGAGGGCACGGGCGGCGCCGGTCAGCCTGCCCCGGCCAGGCTGGAACGGCTGACGTCCTGACCGCCGGTGAAGGCGGCCCACAGCGACGCGTACGTGCCGTCGGCGGCGAGCAGCTCGTCGTGGGTGCCGATCTCCGCGATCCGGCCGGCGTCCACCACCACGATGCGGTCGGCCCGCGCGGCGGTGGTCAGCCGGTGCGCGACCACCAGCGTGGTGCGCTGCGTCGCGAGCCGGCTGACGGCACGCGTCACCGCCGCCTCGGACGCCAGGTCGAGCGCGGACGTCGCCTCATCGAGCAGCAGGATGGCCGGATCCACGAGCTGGGCACGAGCCAGGGCGATCAGCTGGCGCTGTCCCGCTGACAGGTTGCGCCCGCGCTCGCCCACCGGATGGTCGTAGCCGCCGGGCAGCGTAGTGATCATGTCGTGCGCCCCGACGGCGCGGGCCGCCGCCTCCACCTCCGCGTCGGTGGCGTCCGGGCGGCCGTAGGCGATGGAGTCGGCGACGGTACCAGGGAACAGGTAGGGCTCTTGCGGCACGACGCCCAGCCGGTGCCGGTAGCCGGCCAGGTCATACTCGCGGACATCCACCCCATCGACCAGCACGGCGCCTGCGGTCACGTCGTAGAACCGCGCCACGAGCTTGACGATGGTCGACTTTCCCGCCCCGGTCTGGCCGACAAGCGCTACGGTCTCGCCGGGGTCGATGGTCAGGCTGACCCCGCGCATGGCCTCCCGCTGCGCCCCCTCGTAGGCGAAATGCACGTCCCGCAGCTCGATGCCGCCGTGCAGCTCCCGCACCTGGCGCGGATGCGGCGATTGCGGCGTGGCGGTGGGGATGGCGAGCAGCTGGCTGATCCGCCGCAGTCCGACCACGGCCTGCTGGTAACCGTCGAACACCTGGGACAGCTGCTGAACCGGCGCGAAGAACATGTCGATGTAGAGCAGGTAGGCGATGAGCGCGCCCGCGGTCAGTACCCCGTTGCGCACCTGCCCGGCAGCGACCACGAGCACCAGCGCGCCCGCGATCGTGGACAGCGTCTGGACGAAGGGGAAGTACAGCGCGATGTAGCGCTGAGACCGCAGCCGTGCCACCCGGTAGGCATCGCTGCGCGCGGCGAACCTTGCCCGGTTGCGCACTTCCCGGCGGTACGCCTGGGTCACCCGCAGGCCGGCCACGTTCTCCTGTAGGTCGGCGTTGACCACGCTGACCTTGTCCCTGGCCGCGTTGTACGCCTTCGACGATTTGGACCGGAAGACCAGCGTGGCGGCGACCAGCAGCGGGATGATCGCCAGCACCGTCAGGCCGAGTCGCTCGTTGATGATGAGCAGGGCCGCCAGCACGCCGAAGAACGAGAGCACGGCGCTGACCGCGCTGATCAGGCCGGTCTGTAGGAACGTGGACAGCGCGTCCACGTCGGTCGTCATCCTGGTCATGATCCGGCCGGTCAGCTCGCGCTCGTAGAAGTCGAGTCCGAGCCGCTGCATGTGCGCGAAGATCTTGACGCGCAGCGAATACAGCAGCCGCTCGCCGTTCCGCCCGACCACCATCGTCTCCATGATGTTGACCGCCCAGTCCGCGAGCACGATGGCCAGGCCGATCAGCGACACGAGCACGATCGCGTGGAATGCCTTGGCCTGGACCCCGTTGTCGATGCCGCCCCGGATCAGCGCGGGCAGCGCCAGGGTGGCCAGCGTGTCCAGGCCATCGAGGATGAGGCCGGCCACCAGCGCGATCAGGACTGGCCGCAGCAGCTTGCCCAGGGTAAACCGGGGCTCGGGCGCGCGTGCCGTCGCCATGTCGACTTTTGGCACGTCGTCCGCGGCCGGCAGCGCGTCCAGCCGGGCAAGCAGCTCGGGGGTCGGCGGGACGCTGGCCAGCATGCTTTCCCAGTCGCCACCACCGCCGCGGCGGCCGGTGGCGGGCAGCTTGGCCCGCGCCCTAGCCCTCGCCGTCATCAGGGCAGGCAGCGCTGGCTGGACGGCCACGGCCACGGCCACGGCCACGGACTCGGACTCGGACTTCGCGGCTCCGTCGGCAGGCTGGGCTTCATGGCCGGGCTCGGCCTGGTCGCAGGGGTCAGCTTCGTCGTCTGGCCCGGCGAGCAGCAGCCGGTAGCGCGGGCAGCGATCCATCAGCTCCTCGTGGCTGCCCACGTCCTGCACCCGGCCCTCGTGCAGCACGGCGATCCGGTCCGCGAGCTGAAGGGTAGATCGCCGGTGCGCGATGAGCAGCGTCGTGCGGCCGCGCATCACCTGGCGGAGCGTGTCGTGGATCTCCGCCTCCATCCGAGGGTCGATCGAAGACGTCGCGTCGTCGAGCACGAGGATCCTGGGATCGGTGAGCAGGGCGCGGGCCAGCGCCACTCGCTGGCGCTGGCCGCCGGACAGGCTGAGACCTTGCTCGCCGACGACCGTGTCGTATCCGTGCGGCAGCTCGGTAATGAACTCCTCGGCCTCGGCGGCCCTGGCCGCGGCGACCACCTGCTCCTGGGTGGCCTCCGGCCTGCCGTAGGCGATGTTGGCCCGTACCGTGTCGGAGAACAGGAAGCTGTCCTCCAGGACCAGGCCGATCGCGGCCCGGAGCGAATCCAGCGTGACGTCCCTGACGTCGTGCCCGCCGATCCTGACCGCCCCCGCGTCCACCTCGTAGAAACGCGGCAGCAGCAGTGAGACGGTGGACTTGCCCGAGCCTGACGCACCGATCATGGCCAGCGTCTCGCCCGGCTCCGCGCGCAGGGACAGGCCGCGCAGCACCGGCTGATCAGGCTGATAACCGAAATGCACGTCGTCGAGTTCCAGGCCGGTCGCATCGGCGGGCAGCGCGGCGGCGGCTGGCTTCTCGGTGATCCGCGGCCGCGAGTCGATCACCTCGAACACCCGGATCACGCTCGCCCGCGCCTCCTGGCCGATCGTGATCAGGCTGGTGAGCATCCGAACCGGGCCGGACATCTGGGCCAGGTAGGAGGAGAAGGCAAGGAATGTGCCCAGGGTGATCGAGCCGTGAATGGCCAGCCAGCCGCCTAGCGCCAGCACGCCGATCTGGCCGAACGCGGGGATCGCGCTCAGTGCCGGGCTGTAGCGGGCCATCAGCCGCACGGTCCGTACCCGGGAGGCGAACAGCCGCCCGCTGGCCTCTTCCAGCCGCTCGAGCTCCTGCTCCTCCTGGCCGAATCCCTTGACCACCCGGACGCCGGTGACCGCGGCCTCCACTACCCCCGCGACGGCGCCGGACTGCTGCTGTGCGTGCCAGCTCGACGGGAACAGCTTGCGCCGCGAAGCGAGCGTGACGAAGTACAGCGCGGGGCCGACGACAAGGGCGACGATGGTCAGCACCGGCGACAGGAATGCCATGATGACCAGGGACGCCGCGAACAGCACCAGGTTGCCCATGGTCACCGGAATCATGCTGAGCAGGCCCTGCACCATGTTGACGTCGGAGATCGACCGGCTCACGACCTGGCCGGTATTCAGCTCGTCCTGGCGGGTGCCGTCCAGCCGGGTCAGCGCATCCAGCAGCTCGGTGCGCAGGTCGTGCTGGACGTCCAGCGACACCCGCCCGCCGACGTAGCGACGCAGGTAAATGCCGACGAAGCTCACCAGGGCCAGGACGACGAGGGCGATGGCCAGCGGCCAGATCGACTGCTTGTGAGTGACGATTACGTTGTCGATGATCTGCCGCTGCACCAGCGGAATCGCCGCCGTGACGAGCGCGGTCAGCAGCGAGGCACCGAGCGCGATGATCGTGTTACGGCGGTACCGCCAGCAGTAGACTGCCAGCCGTCGTATCCAGGCCTGGCCGGCTTCCTCCGGGGTGCCGTGCTGGCCCGCATTATGCTTCCATCGCATGGTTAGACACGCTAACCATCGGCAGAGACAGAAAATTTCCCCGAACGCTGCCGGGCCGGCCAACATCTAGCCCAGAAATTCAGTCCCCGCAGGTCTGCCTGCCAGGGCTGCGTGGCCAACCTGGAACTCAGTCCAGGCCGGTCGCTGGCGGGGCGACGAGCACCGTGGCGCCCGCCTGCTCGAGCACCCGGACCGTCTCCGGATCGGCGCGTGAATCCGTGATGACCGCCGCGGGAACCGGCAGGTCACAGATCCGGCCTACCGCCGTCATCCCCAGTTTGGCGTGGTCGGCGAGCACGTAGCATTCCCTGGCCTGGCCGAGGATGACCTGGCGGACCGAGTTGTCCGGCAGATCCGCGCCGGTGATGCCGGCCCGCGGATGCACGCCGTCCGCGGCGAGGAAGGCCCGGTCGGCGAAGAACTGCCGGAAGAAATGCTCGGCCGCCGGGCCGGAGCAGGACAGGCCCTTGCGCCCGAGCCTGCCGCCCGACAGCAGCACCTCGATGCCGTCCCTGGCGGCGAGCTCGGCGGCGGTCTGCACCGAGGTACAGAGCACCCGTCCGGCGAAAGAGGCAGGCAGCGCGCGGGCCACCTCGGCGGCAGTGCTGCCCGTATCGATGATCACCGTGTCCGACGGTTCCACCAGGGCGGCGGCCGCCGCCGCGATGGCACGCTTAGGGTCGAGCCGGATGACTGGTGACGCGCCGTCCGGCTGTTGCAGGTTGGGTGCGCGATAGGAGACCGCCCCGCCGTACACGCGCTGCGCCATCCCGCGTTCCTCGAGCACCTGTAGGTCGCGCCGGATGGTCTCGCCGGACACGCCGAATTGCCGCACCAGATCCTCGACGCGCACCCGCGCATCCCTGCGGAGCTGAGCGGCGATCCGGAGCCTGCGCTCTTCCGGCAGCGCGAACCCCGGCGGCTGCCTGCTCACCGGCTGACACCAGGGCGGTCAGCAGGCCCGCGGGCGCGAACGGACACGAGCTCCCCTTCCGCCTCTGTGGATTATTGCGGCCCACCAATGTGGAATGTTGACAGTTTAAGGGTAGTGAGGGGTCGACTTCCGTCCGTTCGGACGTATGTCTTTCCTACTCCGAGGGCGAAGCTTGTGGAAAGTTGACAGCTTAGGACGCGTCGTGGAATAAACCTTCGTTTCCTGATCCGGACGATTTTACGGTGCCTCGCGGACCCTGCCGACCGGATTACTCCCGTCACACCAGCACCACCGACCCCGTGAGCAACGTCTTCCGTAACGCCGCCGAAGATCGATGTGGCATGGCCTACCACCGGTGGGGGGCTCCGCCACATCGATCTTGGAAACGACGCGGAAGGAGGCGCCTGCGGGCCGTTAGGACCGGAGCGTGGCCGTGGTCTCGACCGGGTTCACCAGTGACTGGTAGACGACGCAGTATCGCCGCGTCAGATCGAGCAGCTTTTCGAGTTGCTCGGCGCTGGCGTCGGTGTCGAGCTCGAAGCCAAGGCGGATGGCCGTGAACCCCACCGGCGCGTCCTTGCTCACCGCCAGCGTCCCGCGGAAATCCAGGTCGCCTTCGGCGTGCACGGTCCCCCCGGCGATCGGGATCTGCAACGACGTCGCCACCGCCCGCAGCGTGACGCCCGCGCACGCGACCAGCGCCTCAAGCAGCATGTCGCCGGAACAGGCAAGCGAGCCGTCGCCGCCGGTGGCCGGGTGCAGGCCCGCGACCGCCAGCGCCTTGCCGGTGGCCACCGAGCAGCTGATGTTCTCCTCGTCCAGCTGGCCATGCGCGGTCAGGGTGACAAGCGCCCGCTGCGGATCCTCGCGGTAGGCGTCCTTCAGAGGTTTCTGCGCGGCGCGCAGCGTATCGCTGTCCATGACCGCCCTTTCCGGCGCAACTGGTGGGAGTTACGTAACAAGTTTCCCCCTGTTACCACCCGGAATCTGGCTTGCCGCGCGCGAAAATGTCTATCTTTGGGCTATGAGCCACCACACACGCGAGCTTCGGTCCGGGCGTGGCCGTATGGCCGCCATGTCCGGCCTGGTTGCGCTCGCCACGACGGCCAGCCTGATCGCGCTGACCGGATGCGGGAGCCAGACAGCAAAAACGGCAGCACTGCATCCAGCGAGCGCTTCCACGAGCAGCCCCCGCGGCAGCGGCAGCGGCAGCGTCAGCGTCAGCGGGTCCGGCGATCGTGACCGGGTCAGCTCGGCAAGTGAGTCCGCCGAGGAGACTCAGTCCGGGATCACCGGCGGTGCCCTGTTCGGCGGCAACTACCCGCTGGTTTCGGAAGAGGCGAATCTGGGCCGCACGCTGGCGATTGTCCGGCTCTACTTTTTCATCGGCGATACGTTCCCGGCCCAGCGGTACGCGAAGCTGATGAAGGGAGGCAGGACGGTGCTGGTCAGCCTCGACAGCAACGGAGCCAGCTACGCCTCCATCGCCGCCGGGGATGAGGACACAGCCATCACCGCATTTCTCGAGTCGGTGAATCAAGCGGCGGTCCAGTACAACCTTGGCGCGATCTACTTCAGCTTCGAGCACGAGCCGGACAACGATGCGCACCGCCCGCTCGGTTCCCCGGCGCAATTCATCCAGGCCTGGGACCACATCCACCAGCTAGCCACATCCGCCCACCTGGACTGGAACGACGGCGGACGGCTGCACTGGGTATTTATCCTCATCCACACGTCGTACACGAACTGGCGAGCCAGCTCGTTCTGGCCAGGGCCCGGCGAAGTGGACATCGTCGCCGCCGATGGCTACGACAGTTCCGGCTGCGGGTCGGCGCATCAAACCGGAGCACCGGACACGGTGACCCCGGACAGCCTATTCGACCCGCTGATCAGCTTCGCAGCCGCCAACGGCGGGCTGCCGGTGTTCCTATCCGAGTGGGGCAGCGACAACATCCCCTCGGGTGTCCAGGCTGATTTCATCACCCAGATGCAAACTTACGTCGCTGACCAGCCCGAGATCGCCGCGGCACTGTACTGGAATACCCACGTGGGCAACTGCGACTACCAGGTCAACGGCGATCAAGCGTCCATCTCCGCCATGGCCACTATGGGCCAGTCCCCCGCGCTGCAAGGCCAGCTCATCCCGGCTGGATAAGCATGCCAGCCGGCGCTACCGGTGCGCTTGGCAACCGGCGCCATCCGGACCGGGCTACCCGCCCGGCGTGGTGATCTGCGCGATCGTGTCGTTGCGGTAGCTCGTGAACCACAGGGCCCCGTCGGAGCCCGCCGTGATTCCCTCCGGATCCGCTGATCCCGGTACCGGTGTAGTTGCTGACCGCGCCGGTAGTGCTGATGCTGCCGATGGAATCGTTGCCGTCGTTGGTGAACCACAGCTTCCCGTCAGGGCCGGCCGTGATCCCGGACGGTCCGTTGATGCCGGTACCGGTGTAGTTGCTGACCACGCCGGCGGTGCTGATGCTGCCGATGGAGTTGTTGCCGTAGTTGGTGAACCACAGGTTCCCGTCTGGGCCTGCCGTGATTTCGGCCGGGGAACTGATGCTCGGCGCGGTGTAGGTGGTGATCACGCCGGCGGTGGTGATGCGGCCGATCGAGTTAGTGCCCTGGTTGGTGAACCACAAGGCGCCGTCTGGCCCAGCCGTGATCCCCTCCGGGCGGCTGACGGGATTGGGGTACGTGGTGATCACCGGGCTGCCTTGGGCATCGGCCACAGCGCTGAGAGGCTGTAGCGACGCCACCGCGCCGACCACGACGGCCAGCCACAGATACCGAACCGGCCAGTGCCTCGCGCTGCGCATCGGGATCCCGCTCCTTCACTCGTTTCGACGGACGTCGCAGGGGTCAGCAGAGCGGTCCATGACGATTCCGCCCGACCCCGCGATCCAGCTCAGCGTCATCGGTGCGCGCGGGATCCCAGGCCCGCCCGGCAGCGATCAGTGAGCAGCACGACCAATCCGGCATCATATGCCCACCATGCCCCATATACAGGGTGGCTGCACTCCAAAAGCTAGGCAGTAATGGCACGGGCGGCCGCCTGTCCCCCAGCCACGCCGCGAACGCCGTCGCCACCTCGCATCGCCGCAGCCTCCAGGCGACTGCTTCCAATGGCTGACATGCCTGCCGACGAGGGGATCGATGCCGACCTCGCAGGGCTGGCAGATGCGGACCTGGCCCGCTGGGTGGCAGAGATTGCTGGCCGCGGTCAGGCTGCATGCGGAGGGCAGGCCGGCTTCGGCGCTGCTGCTCGCCTGCCCGAACGCGGACATGACCCTGTCCGAGCCCAGCGTGCTACAGGAAGGCCACGGCTGGGGCCTGGCGGCCGATGACCTGCGCTGGTTCGTGTTGCTACGCCGGGGATTCCCGCCGGTGGGATTGGCTGGCGCTAAACTCAGGCATGAATAAGACGAGGCCCCTCCATGCATGAGATGGAGGGGCCTCGTCCCCGACCTCGCCGCGCTGACCTGCCGATTACTCGACCGCCATACGCTGCTCAACCGGCTGCCGGGGCCGGAAACCCGCCTGAAGTACCGGTTTCCCGATCCTTCCTGCGTTGCCGGGGTCTCCCCCGGCGCGGTCCCCGTTTCCGGCGACAACTCAATTTCTACTGCCTCATGAAAGCCAGCGCAAGAGGTCTCCGCCGACAATCTGGAGAATTCCGGCTTATCCACATGTCATCCACACGACGCACGCTGTTATCCCCCGGGACGAGAGATTTTCCACCGGCTCGTCCACAGCTATATCCACAGCTGTGAGCGGGGCCGCGTTAAGATGGCCCAGGTCACGCCGCTTGGGCGCAATCTATCCAGCACATAGAGTTAAGATTTCTCGACGCATCGTCGCCGTCAACGGTAGCTGGTCTGCCAGGTATTTACGGCCGCGGGATTGGGTCGGCTAAACCCGGGCACAAAAAAGTGAGGCCCCTCCATGCATGAGATGGAGGGGCCTCACCCGGTTTCGCTGCACTAACCTGCTGCTTGCGCGGCAAGCCCTGCGTTGCTCAACCGATCTCCGGGGCCGGAAACCCGCCTGAAGTACCGGTTTCCCGATCCTTCCTGCGTTGCCGGGGTCTCCCCCGGCGCGGTCCCCGTTTCCGGCGACAAGAGAATTTCTACTGCGCCATGAAAGCCAGCGCAAGAGGTTTCTCCCGGCAATCTTAAAAATTCCGGCTTATCCACATGTCATCCACACGACGCGCGCTGTTATCCCCCGGGACGAGAGATTTTCCACCGGCTCGTCCACAGCCGCGTCCACAGGTGCAGTCACGCCACGGCAGGCTCGAGGAAGGTCAGCGTGCCCTTGCCCGCGTCAAGCTCGGCGGGCACGCCGAGCGGGACGGTGGACTGCGGCGCGGCATGACCGAAGCCCAGGTCCCAGGACACCGGCACGCCAAGCCCGCCTAGCCTGTCACGCATCACCCGACGGATGGTGTCGGGCGATCCGCAATTGGCCCACGTGCCAAGCGCGATTCCGGCGACTCCGTCGAGCGCCCCGGAGCGCAGCAGCTGGGTGAGCATCCGGTCCAGCCGGTAACAATCCTCGCCCACATCCTCGAGCAGCAGGATGCAGCCGGCGAAGCCACAGCCGGAGTGACTGGCCTGCCTGCCATCCGCGGTGCCCAGGCCGGCCGCAAGCAGGCTGAGATTGCCGCCAGCGATCAGCCCGGCAGCCCGGCCTGGCACCAGCCACTGCGCGCCGTCGGAGGCGAGCACTCGCGAGGCAGCGCAGTCCGGCTCGAAGAGAGCCTGCCGCAGGCCCTGCTGCGCCTCGGGGAACGTAATGAACGAAGTGACGGCGACGTTCGGCGCGTGCAGGGTCGCCACGCCGAGCCGGAGGGACAATGCCTCGTGCAGCGCGGTGATGTCGCTGAACCCGGCGAAGATCTTGGGCGGCACCGCGGCCATCGCTGCCCAGTCGAGCCGATCGGTGATGCGCTGCGCGCCATAGCCGCCCCGGGCGCACAGCACGGCCTTGATCTCCGGGTCAAGCCAGGCTTGTTCGAGGTCTGCGGCCCGGTCGGCGTCGGGCCCGGCAAGGTAGTGGAGATCGGGGTGGGCAGCGAGCGCGTGCGGCATTACCTGGACGTCAAGGCCCCAGCCGGCCAGCACGCGGCAGCCCTCGGCCAGCAGGTCGGGATCGTTGCGGCCACTCGGCGCCACCACGGCGACGCGGCTGCCGGGCCGCAGCCGGCTGGGCCGCAGCGTCTGCCGGGCAAGCCGGAAGGGTTCCGCGCGCTCCGCCCGGACTGCGCGCTCCGGCTGGACCGAGCGCTCCGGCCGGATTGCGCGCTCCGGCCGGACCGAGCGCTCCGGCCGGACTGCGCGCTCCGGCCGCGACGCGGACCGGGGGGCGGAGGCGCTCATGTGACCAGGGCGAGACGCGGGACATCCGGTGGCTCGAACCCCAGCACCTGGCCGAGGAAGGACAGCTCTGCATCGAGCGCCGCGGTGATCGTCTCGGCCTTGCGGAACCCGTGCTGCTCCCCCTCGAAAGGCAGGTAGGCGTGCGGGATCCCGCGCCCGGCCACCCGGTCGAGGAACCGCTCGCACTGTAGCGGCGGGCAGATCACGTCCTCCAGGCCCTGTAGCAGCAGGAACGGCGCCTTGATCTCATCGGCGCGGTTGACCGGCGAACGGTCGTGATACGTGACCCTTGCCTCCGGCCACGGGCCGACCAGGCTCTCGAGGTACTGGGACTCGAAGTCGTGCGTCTCGCCGGTCCGCCAGCCGGCCAGGTCGAGGATCGGAAAGTAGATGATCCCGCCCCGGTAGATGCTGCCGGTGGCGAGGGAGCAGGCAGTGGTCCAGCCGCCGGCGCTGCCGCCGCGAATGGCCAGCCGGCCGGCGTCCGCGGTTCCCTCGGCGGCCAGGGCCAAGGCGACCTCGGCGCAGTCGGCCGGGTCCACCACGCCCCAGTTGTGTACTAGCCGTTCCCGGTACTGCCGGCCGTGCCCGGTCGAGCCGCCATAGTTCACCTCGACGACGCCGATACCGCGGCTGGTGAAGTAGCTGATCTCCATGTCGTACACCATGGGAGCGCGGCCGGTCGGCCCGCCGTGCACGAAGACCACGTAGGGCGCGGGCTCGCCCTCCGGCCCGGTGAAGCGCGGATTTCGCGGCGGGTACACATTGGCGTAAATGTCGCGCCCATCGGAGGATGCCCGGAATGTGCGCGCCTGCGGCTCCGGCAGGTACGCCGGATCCAGGGTGCCAGCCGGACCCCCGCGCACCGCGCGGACCTCGCCGCTCACCGCGTCCACCCGCACGACCTCAAAGGGCAGCCGCGGACTCGCCGCCACGCCGGCGATCTCGGTGCCGTGCGCCGCCAGGCAGACCGCCCACTCGGTGTACGGCGAGTCGACAGCCCGCAGCACGCCATCGGTGCCGAGGATGGACAGGCGGGTGGCGTCGCGGCCATGGATAGCAGCAATCGTTCCGTCCGCCAGTGGCGCGAGCCACCGCTGGCCGAGCTGCCACATCGCCCCGCCAAACTCCTCTTCCCGCGGGCACAGCGCCGATGGGCCCGGGGCAGCCAGGCCCGGGGCCGGCGACCCGCCGGCCGCCGGCGGTCCGCCCAGGTCCAGCCGGTAGAGGTTCCACCAGCCGCCCGGGTCGCTCACGTAGACCAGCGCCCGCGGGCCTGCCCACTCCGCCTGCACGATCGCCTGGCGTTCGCCGCCCGCCACCACCTGCGGCGGGCCGACCTTCCCCGCGACCACCTCGGCCACGCACAAGACGGTGTCGTCCCACGGCATCGACGGATGATCCCAGCCGATCCAGGACAGCCGCTCGCCGTCCGGGGACAGCCGCGGGCAGCACAGAAAATGATGGCTGGCGGCGAGCACGCGCACCAGGCCCGGGTCATCAGCGGCCGACCCGTCCAGCGGAACCGCCACGATGTCGCGCCTGACGTCGGTGGGGGCAGGCCCCGTGTGGGTCTCCCGCACGCCCCAGACCTCATCGAGATCCGGGTGGATGAAGAAATCAGCGAACCTCATTCCCGCACTGAACTCGGGAACCGGGCTGACCGGCTGCGGAGTCCTCCCGGCCCGGTCGGGCTCGAGCCGGTACAACCGCTGATCGCTCCAGTTGGCGAAGACGAGCACCGTCCCGGCACCGCCGGCAGCGCGCGCCGCCCACGGCTGGCCGCCGTACTCGATCACCCGGCTGCGGACGTACCACGGTGCCGCGAGCACCTCCTCGACAGCCTCGGCGCGGCCGCCCCCAGGTGCCCGGCATCTCATGAGAGTGACCCGGCCCCCTTCGTTCGGCAAGGACTCAGTCCACCAAAGATCCCCGGAAACCCAGCCAGGCCACCCCAGCCTGCCGCCCTCGCTGGCGACATCCGCCGACGTAATCGGCGATGCCCACGTGCCGTAGGGCGCCACCTCTGCCATCGCATCAGCTCGCATTCGCCAGCAGCCTGTCCATCACCCGCACGCCGAAGTGCAGCGCGGAAACCGGCACCCGCTCATCCACCCCGTGAAACATCGCGTGGTAGTCGTAGCCCGGGGGCAGCGCGAGCGGAGTGAACCCGTAGCCCGCGATGCCGAGCGGGGAAAAGTACTTGGCGTCGGTCCCGCCCGCCATGCAATAGGGCACGATGTGCGCCCCGGGGTCCTCGGCTAGCAGCGCGTCCGTCATGGCGGCCATCAGCGGGGCATCAATCGGGGACTCGCTCGGGATCTCGGAATGCGCGTACTCCCAGGCGACGTCCGGCCCGGTCAGCTCATCCATCGTGGCGCAAAACTCCGCGTCGCACCCCGGCAGCACCCGCCCGTCCACGTAGGCGACGGCCTGGCCGGGGATCACGTTGACCTTGTACCCCGCCGCCAGCATCGTCGGGTTGGCACTGTTGCGCAGCACCGGGGCGACAAGCACGCTGGCCGGGCCGAGCCTGGCCAGCAGCGCGTCGGCGTCGAGATCCGGATCCGGAGCGTCGATCTCCAGCGCGCTGGAGATCGCCAGCAGGGCGGCGCGCACGGTGGGGATGAGCCTGGTGGGCCACTTGTGCTCGCCGATCCTGGTGACGGCCCTGGCCAGGCTGGTGACCGCGTTGCGGGAGTTTGGCCGCGAACCGTGCCCGGCGGTGCCTCGCGCGGTCAGCTTCAGCCAGGCGGTGCCGCGCTCGGCCGACCCGACCGGGTAGAGCCGCAGGCCGGGGGCCGCGTGGAAGGTGAACGCGCCGGACTCGCCGATCCCCTCGGTGCAGCCCTCGAAGAGATCGGCATGCTTCTCAGCCAGCCACGCGGCGCCGTCAGCGGCCGAGTCCTCCTCGTCCGCGGTGAAGGCGAGCACGACGTCGCGGGCCGGCCGCCGCCCGGTGCGGGCCAGGTCCCTGGCCACCGCGACGAGCACCGCTACCGCGTTTTTCATGTCCACGGCCCCGCGTCCCCACAGCACGCCGTCGCGCACCTCGCCGGAGAACGGGTGCACCGCCCAGTCGGCGGGCTCGGCGGGCACCACGTCCAGGTGGCCGTGCAGCAGCAGCGCGGGCCTGGCCGGATCGGCTCCGTCGATCCTGGCCACCACGTTCGACCGGCCTGCGGTCCGCTCCAGCAGCACAGGGTCCAGCCCGGCCTCGGCCAGCGCCGCCGCCACGTACTCGGCGGCCGGCCGCTCCCGGCAATCGCCGCTGCCCCTGTTCGTGGTGTCGATCCTGATCAGCTCGGCGGCCAGCCGCACCGCCTCGTCCTGCGCCCTCTGATCAGCCATAGGCGTTCTCGATCGCCGCCGAGATGAGCGTGGTGACGGCTTTGAAGCAGCGGATCATGTCCCAGGCCGTGCCGCTGCGGTAGGCCACTGACCGCTCCCCAGTCCGTTCCACGGTGGGCACGATCGCGGCCGCCTGAGCCAGCTGAGCGGCATCGACCTCCACCTCCACCCGGAAGCCGGCCGTCTCGCGCGCCGGCTCGCGCCGGCCGGCCAGCTTGACCGCGCTCGCCGCGGCAGACCTGATAGCCGATGCGGTGACGCGCGGCGGCCGGCAGATCGCCGAGTACCTGGACACGCAGTCTTTCACCGCGACGGTCTGCTCGCGGGGTGCGTAGGTTGCCGCGTCTTCGCAAGTCACGTCGTCGCCGGTGACGAGAATCACCGGAACGCCGTACTCGGCGGCGACCAGGGCGTTCAGCGCGCCCTCGCTGGCCGGCTCGCCGTTCACCCGGACGCCGGTGATCGAGTTGGGCAGGTAAGTGTGGGCAAGCACGCCGTCGCGCCCTGCCCCGGCGTGGTAGCCGACGAACGCCACCGCGGATACGTCGGGCTGCTGGATTCCCTCCACCATGCTCAGGTCCTTGTGCCGGCCGGTGAGCATGACGGCACGCTCATCGAGCTCCTCCAGCAGCAGGTTGCGCATGGTGGCGTGCGCCTCGTTGATCAGGACCTCGTCCGCTCCGCCGTCGAAGAAGCCGGCCACCGCGGCGTTCACGTCCGAGGTGAACATGTGCCTGCAGCGCTGCCACTGCTCGGTTCCCGGTTCCACGTCAGCAGGCCAGGTGACCCCGGTGGCGCCCTCCATGTCCGCCGAGATGAGAATCCTCATGCCAACCAGTCTGGCAGCCGCTCGCGGCTGGCCGCGCCGCCGGTGGCTGCCCTCGTCACCAGGCGGGGTTGGCCGGGTCGAGGTTCGGCGGCAGGTTCATCCCGCGCGGCCAGACGATGTAGGCCACGCCGCCGGTGCCGTACCCGGTGCTGCCGTTCGCGCGCTTCCAGTAGGTGCGCAGCCAGACGTTCTCGAACTGGCGGCGGTTGAAGACGTGCCGCACGGTCTTGTCCGACGGGTTGGCCGGGTCGTTCACCACGACATTGCCGGCCTTGGTGAAGCCGACCACCGCCCACAGGTGACCGTCGGTGCTGTAGTTGGCACCGGTGATCTGCCCCTCGTCGAACGCCTGCGAGGTGATGACCGGGATGTCGTGCGCGACGAGATCCTCGAGATCGGCCATGGACGGCAGCTGCACGATCTCCGCGTTCAGCCCGAAGTGCGAGGCGTAGGCGGCATTGAACGGCCAGTTCCCCGTGCCCTGATACAGGTAGTCGTACATGTACCTGGCCGCGTAGTCCACGCTCGGGTCCTGGTAATTGGGATTGATCCAGGACATCTGCTGCTTGGTCGGGTACATGCCCCAGTACTCGTCCACCATCTCGTTGGAGGTCGGGCTGCACCACGCCTCGCCACCGCCGCCGTACTGCGTGTACTGGCCATCGTGAACGTTCTGCGAGTACTCGGGCACGTCCAGCACGATGCCCTTCTTCGACGCGGGGCCCGGCTTGCTGGCCGGCACCGTGGTGCGCGACGGGATGCGCGAGGCGAAGGCGCCGACCTGCCAGATCCGCGGCGAGACGTGCGTGCCGGGCAGCCGGAACAGCGTGATGCGCAGCTGGTAAGCGTGCAGCGAGTAGCCCGGGTAGGAGAAGAATGTGTCGGTCTCCACCTGGCCGTAGGGCTTGTCCACCGGGCTGACCGAGGTCCGGTCGATGTCGGTGTCGAGGTAGGCGTAATTGCCCATGTCCAGCCACTTGGTCTTCTGACCGTTCTGCATGGTGCCCTGGAGCTGCGTCCTCATCCAGGTGCCCTGCGGGACGTGCACGTCCCAGGACGACACCAGCTCGGTGGCCCCGAAGCCCAGCTTGTACACCGGCGTGGTCCAGCTGCTGTACTCCCAGTTCTTGGTGTCCTTCTTGTACGGATCGTGGTAGGCCATGGTCCCCACCGGCTGCGCGATCACGATCCCGCCGCCCTGCCCGGGGATCACCCGGACCCCTTCGCCCGCTCCGCTCTGGAAGGCTGAGTAGCTCCGCCAGGCGTGGAAATTCACCCTGGGCGTCCGCGAGCTTGGCGCGGTGGACGCTGCGGCCAGGTTGGCAGCGGCGCTCGATGCCCGGGTCGAATTTTCCGAACGGGCACCCGCCCGGCTACCGGCAACGCCGGCCGCCGCCGACGGGGCGCCCTGCATGGCGAGGAGCCCGAGCATGGCGCTGAGGGCAACGAGCGTGCTGGGCACAGTGCGGGGCATAGGAGGAATGCTGACAGATCGTTTCCGGGCCTGGAAGAGATTTGGTCAAGATTTCTCGTTGATTTATGTGGACTTGCGTGAAGGCCGGGGCGATACTTCCTCCAGTTGGCCCACGTATCGTTGGGAGCTGCCCCGTGTTCAGGCACCATGAGTACGGCCACATCTATGGGCGTGTGTTCCGGCACGGCTGGCTGGCCTGCGCGGCTGCGGTCGTTGCCGCAATCGCCCTGTCGCCCACCGCTGCCCAGTCCGCCGTTGCCCCGTCCGCCGCCGCCCCGTCCGCCGCCGCCCCGTCCGCCGTTGCCCCGTCCGCCGTTGCCCCGTCCGCCGCCGCCAAAGCCCCCGCCGCCAAGACCCCCGGCGCCAAGGCCCCGAGCAACCCGAGCCACCTACAGCAACTGTTCAGCGCCGCCGCCGCCAAGTACCAGGTCCCCGTGGCGGTCCTGCTCGGCGTTTCCTACCAGGAATCGCTGTGGGAGGGGAACGACGGCAAGCCCAGGTACGCGGGCGGGTACGGGCCGATGAACCTCACCGACCTCACCCAGTCACTCCTGACGACGGACGGCTTCAGCGGTGACGCCGAGCGGACCAGCGACCTGCTGAACTCCCCGGCCATGCACACGCTGCCGACGGCGGCCACGCTGGCCGGCCTGTCCGACACCGCCGTCGAGACTACCGAGGCGGCGAACATCCAGGCAGGCGCCACGTTGCTCGCCTCTTACGAGAAGCAGTACAACTTCGGTCAGCTGCCCGCCGACCCGAGCGACTGGTACGTGGCGGTCGCCGCGTACTCGCAGGGCGCCGAACCCTACGTGGCGCAGGTGTTCTGCCAAGCCGTGTTTGCCACCATCAAGGCCGGCGCGACGCGCACTACCAAGGATGGGCAGGTCGTAACGCTGCAGGCCGACCCGTCCGTGCATCCCGATCCAGGCACGATCAGCCGGCTGCACCTACAGTCCGTCACGATTCCGCCAGCCAACCCGACGATGGACCCGTCACAGGAGTCCAAGGCGGAGTGCCCGGCCAGCCTGCACTGCATCTACAGCCCGAGCGGCTACTGGCAGTACGGGCCGAGCAAGGGCGACTACGGCGACCATGACATGGCCAACCGGCCCAAGGACCTCCAGTTCCGGTACATCTCGCTGCACGACAACGAGGAGACCGGCGACGGCACGCTGTGGCTGTTCCACGACCCCACGTACCTGGCCAGCGCGAATTACGAGGTGTTCTCCAACGGCACTGTGGTCCAACTCGTCCCGGACGAGGACATCGCCTGGGACACCGGCAACCCGGCGTTCTACCAGCACTCGATCGGGATTGAGCAGGAGGGCTTCGCGATCGACGGAGCCACCTGGTACACCCCGCAGATGTACCGCGCCACCTCGGAGCTGGTGAAATACCTGACCGCCAAGTACGACATCCCGCGGACCAGGGCGCACATCCTCGGCCACGACAACGTGCCGGGCGAGAACTGCGACACGTGCATCGCCGGCCAGCACTGGGACCCGGGCCCGTACTGGAACTGGGGCTTGTTCATGGCGCTGATCGGCGCGCCGATCCGCCCGACCGCCCCGGCGACGAGCAGCGTGATCACGATCGACCCGAACTTCTGGACGAACCAGCAGGTGGTCACGGGTACCGAGCCCATCCAGGACCTCACTCCCTACCCCAGCCCTTACCACGGTCCTGAGTGGGCGGACCTGGATGCGAACCCGCCAGGGAGCTTCTACAAACCCCAGCCCAGACAGCCGACGAGCTTTGTCTGGCTGCGCACAGCACCCAGCTTCTCCGCTCCGCTGCTGTCCGACCCGTACCTGCACGGTGACCCCTACGTGGGGACTCCCCCGGGCCCCGGCACCATCCGCGCCAACGACTGGGGCGACAAGGCGCCCACCGGCGAGGAGTACGTGGTCGCGGCACGGCAGGGAAACTGGACGGCGATCTGGTACGCGGGCACCGAGGGCTGGTTCTACAACCCCCGCGGCCGCAACGCCACCGCGGTGCCGACCAGCGCGCCGATCACCATCACGCCGAAGGCCGGCCTGTCGTCGATCCCGGTGTACGTAGACGACTATCCGCTGCAGTCGGACTACCCGGCCAACTTCCTCAAGGAGGCGCAGTACCCGCCACCACTGCACGCGGCGACCGACAACTACACGATCAGCGCGGGCCAGTCATACGTCGCAGGCGGCCCGGCGTTCAACGGCGACTGGTACTACGCGGCCAACATCGACGGCTCCGCGCCCTATGACCGGACCGATTTCCAGGGCTCGGACACGTTCTACCTGATCACGTACAACCACCGGATGGCGTTCGTGGACGCCGACGACGTGACCGTGTCGGCCTCGACGCCCTGATCCCTCGCTCTGCACTGGCGGCACTGCCCGCGGCCGAACTAGTGTCGGTCGCGGGCATCCGCGTTCGGCGGATACCGGGAGACTGCCTGGGTGATGACTGACGACCACGCTGCGCACGCCGCTGCGCCTTCCCCGCTCCTGCTTGGCATTGACGCCGGCGGAACGATGGTGCGCGCGATCGTCGCGGACGCCGACGGCAACGTTGTCGGCAGCGGCCAGTCGAGCGGTGCGAACCCCGTCGCGCTGCCGCTCAGCACGGTGGCGGGCAATGTGCTTGCTGCCGTGCGCGCCGCGCTGAGCGGTGTCGACCCTGCGCTGGTGGCCGCTGCCGTGCTCGGCGTCGCCGGGATCGCCCGGTTCTCCCGTAACGACGCGGCCGACGCGCTCCGCAGGACGTGGGAACGATCGGGGCTGCGCTGCGGTGTGCACGTGGTGGCCGACCCCGTGGTCGCCTTCTCCGCCGGGACGCCGGAGCCGCGCGGCACCGTGCTCGTCGGCGGGACGGGCACCATAGCGGCCGTGATCAGCGACGGTGCGATCGTCAGCCGCATCGACGGCAACGGCTGGCTGGTCGGCGACGACGGGTCCGGGTTCTGGCTCGGCAGGCAGGCCGTCCGTGCCGTGCTCGCCGAACTGGACGGGCGCGGCGAGCCGACGGTGCTGCGGTACGCGGTGCTAGCGACGCTCACCGGGTCGGACCGGCTGCCACCCGGCGCCGCCGAGCAGCGGGATCTGCTGCGCGGGGCGGTGTATGACGGCCCGCCGATCAAGCTTGCCAGGCTGGCCACGCTCGTCCCGGCCGCAGCAGCGACCGGAGATCCCGTGGCGCAGCGGATCGTGGACCGTGCCGTGGCGCTGCTCACCGACACAGCCGACGCGCTACTGTCCAGCGGGCCAGCGGCGACCGGTCGCGGTCCGGCGGACACGGCGGAAAGCGGGCAGGCGGACACGGCAGAAAGCGGGCAGGCGGACACGGCAGAAGGAGGGCAGGCGGGTCCGCTGGTGCTCGCGGGCAGCCTGCTGACCGCCGACGGGCCGATCCGCCGGGAGGTGCAGCGACGGATAGTGCAGCGGTACGGGACCACGCCGGTGGTGGTGGCGGGTGACGGCGCCGGCGGCGCCGCCTGGCTGGCCGCCCACAGGCTCGGCCTCGACATAGGCCCCGCCGTCCATCAGCGGCTGACCGCCCGCGAGCCCGCTCCGGCTGCGGACTCCACCGCGCCCGAGTCCGCCGCGCCGGGGAGCCGGTCCGTGGTCACTGCGGTCCCCCAGTAGCGAATCCCGTGGCGGCAGGCCCTCGTCCCGCCAGAGATCGATGCCGATCTGCTGTGCCCATGGTAGAGAGGCCGCCCTACGAATGGCGTCGATGTGGCAACGCCTACCACCGGTGGGGGGCTACGTCACTTCGATCACTCGAGGACAGGGTCGGGTGAGGCAAGAGAGGCAGGAGAGGCCAGATAGGCGGGGCGGGCGGGGGCAGAAGAGGCGGGCGGGTCAGGCGGGGTCAGGCGGG
>PMSU01000123.1 GCA_003168255.1 Actinomycetota bacterium | reverse complement strand
CCAGGCCGCCGGGTCCGCGGTGCTCGCGCCGGACCTGGACCGGCTTGTCGAGCGGGCCAGATCCAGCGACCCGCGAGCACTCGCGCGGCTGGTCTCGCTGATCGAGAACGGCGCGCCGGAGTTGCGGCCGATCATGAAAGCGCTCGCGCCGCTCACCGGCAGCGCCCGCGTGATCGGGCTCACCGGATCGCCAGGGGTGGGAAAGTCCACGATCACCGGCGCCCTGGTGAAGGAATACCGGGGTAAGGGCCTGCGGGTTGGCGTGATTGCCGTCGATCCGAGTTCGCCGTTCACCGGCGGCGCACTGCTCGGTGACCGGATCAGGATGCAGGAGCACGCCACCGACCCCGGCGTGTTCATCAGGTCCATGGCCAGCCGCGGGCATCTCGGCGGGCTGGCCACCGCAACACCGCAGGCGCTGCGCGTGATGGATGCGGCCGGCTTCGACCTGGTCCTGATCGAGACGGTCGGAGTCGGCCAGGCAGAGGTAGAGATCGCGTCGCTGGCCGACACCACGCTCGTGCTCGTCGCGCCGGGGATGGGGGACGCGATCCAGGCGGCCAAGGCCGGCATCCTGGAAGTGGCGGATGTCTTCGCGGTGAACAAGGCGGACCGGCCGCAGGCGCAGCAGGCGGTCAGGGACCTGCGCAACATGATCGCGCTCGGCCAGCCCAGGGCGGGAGAGGCGCCGGGCTGGAAGACGCCGATCGTCAGCACCGTCGCCAGCACCGGGGAGGGCGTCAGGGAGCTTGTCGGCAAGCTTGACGCGCACTGGTCCTGGCTGTCGGAATCCGGCGAGCGCGGCAGCAGGCGGCTAGCCCGGGCCAGGGAAGAGGTGGCCGGGATCGCCGTCGCCGCCCTTCGCCGCCAGATGAGCCGCCTGCCCGAGGGCCGCGGCCTGGACGAGCTGGCGGGCCGTGTCGCCGACGGGGGCACCGACCCTTACACCGCCGCGGATCAGCTAGTCGGCTTCCTCACACACCAGGATGGTGAGCACCGTGATCGGCCGTGACAGCCTCGTCGGTCCCGGCTGACGAGGCGTCCTGGCGTTTAGCCGGGTCCGCTGGGTCGGCCGGTTCCCCGGGTTTGGCCAGGTCCTCAGGTTTAGCCGGGTCATCGTCCGTGGTTGACCGGCTCACTGCCCGTTCGGAAGAATCTACTGCCTCAGCGGCCGGGACCTCCGCCTCAGCGGCCGGAACCTCCGCCTCAGCGGCCGGAACCTCCGCCTCGGCCGTCGGGATCTCCGCCTCGGCCGCTTGCTCGAGGATGTCGCCCTCCTGTAGCCGCTCCACATAGGCCTTCTTACCGCCGCGCACGCCGAACAGCCGCTTGGTGATCACCAGGTACGCGACCAGGGCGAGGTTGACCAGGAAGGTCGCCACCCGTAGCGCGCTGACCTTGGCCGTCAGGTCGTAGATCTCGTACGGCAGGAAGACCGAGGTCGCCACCATCGCGAAGTACTCGCCCCAGCGCTTCGCCAGCCACAGGCCGGTGCCCTCGATGACCTCGATGACCGCGTATGCGGCCAGGCCGATGGCCAGGTAGCTGAGGGTGCGCGAATCAAGTTTGAGCGCGTGCTGGACCAGGCCGATGAGCTTGGAGTGGCTGAAGTTGAACCCCAGATCCTCATAGAGCGAGCGCACCGCGGGCAGGTCGCGGTTGAAGTCCTGCTGGAGCGAGGTGCGCGAATCCCTGAACTGCCACACGCCGAACGCGGCAGCGCCAAACACCAGCGCCCGCAGGAACCGCTCGACGGAGAAGATCCGCAAGATGAGGACGCTGCGCAGTTCCTTCCCCCGGCGCACCGGCGGCGCCGCGTCAGCCGGGCCGCTGCCGCCGGGCGGACCGGTGACGAATGTCCCGCAGCGCAGGCAGCGCCAGGCTTCGCCCGCGGGCGTGCTGGCGGTCATCCGGCGGCGCAGGGCAGGCTCGTCAGGGGCATACGTGACGTGGCCCCCGCGCCCGCAGCCCAGCAGGCTCCAATCCACGCTCGCAGCCTACGGCAGCCCGCCCGGGCGGCGGCGGCACGCTACCGTGTCGGTGTGGCGAAGCCGCTTGAGCTGCCCTTCGATCCCATTGCCAGGGCCGCGCAGATCTGGGAGCGAAGGTTCGGGCCGTCGTCCGCCATGGCCGCTGTCACCTCGATCATGCGGGCGCAGCAGATCCTGCTCGCCGAGCTCGACCGGATCCTCCGGCCGCACGGGCTCACCTTCGCCAGGTACGAGGCGCTCGTGCTGCTGAGCTTCAGCCGTTCGGGCGCGCTGCCGCTGCGGGTGATCGGCCAGCGGCTGATGGTGCACCCGACCAGCGTCACCAACACGATCAGCCGGCTGGAGAAGCAGGGCATGGTCGTCCGCAAGCCCAACCCGCGCGACGGCCGGGGCACGCTGGCCGAGATAACCGACCGGGGCCGCGCCGCCGTCCAGCGCACCACCGCCGAGCTCATGTCGGCGGACTTCAGCATGGGCGGCTACGACACCGGTCAGCTGAGCGAGATCTTCGACCTGCTCCGCGGTCTGCGGCTGGCCGCCGGCGACTTCACCGCGGATGCCCCCGCCGAGGCCGCAGGCACTCCCGCCGAGGCTGCGGATGCCCCCGCCGTCCCCGCCAAGATCAGCCGTTTATGATCGGCCTAGCCTGCCAGTTCAGCCCTGCGTCGTAGGTGAACCACAGCTCGCCCGGGGCGGGTCCGCTCGGAACGGCGACGCCCTGCCTCGGGCTGGTCAGGCCGACATAGCTGAACCCGATGCCACCAAGCGTTACGTGCCACACCGCGCCGTTGTCCGAGGAGTTGTAGATCCCCTGGGTCCAGGCGAGCGCCAGCTCTCCGCCGGTGGCCGCGGCCAGCGACGTCACTTCCCCGGCGATGGTGAGGCTGCCCTGCTCCTTCCAGGTCACGCCGCCATCCGACGAGGCGTAGATGATCTCCTGCTTTCCGCCGCCCGGCTGGCTGCTGCCAGGGCAGGCGAGCGCCAGGTCACCGGGGGCGGACGCGGCAAGCTGCCCGCTGGACGGCTGGCCATCCTGTTCGGCCGCGCCAGGCAGGCAGCGCAGCGCGGACGGGCTAACCGCCTGCCACGTTCCCGCGCCGGTGACCGGGCCGCTCAGCAGCGTGCCATCCGGCGTGTATAGGTAGCCCTCGCCGTTGGTGAGCACGATCGTCGCCGAGCTGGCGGTCCCGTTCAGGCTGAAGCCGCCGGCCAGCCCCGGCACCGGCGTCCAGTCGTTGCTGGCCGCGGGCGAGGAGTACAGGAAGAACTGGGTGCAGTCCGCGGCGAAGTCAGCCCCGGTGCCGGTGCACTTGGCGAACACGGCGAACGCCTCGCTGCCAACGGTCTCCAGGCTGGTCACCCGCATTCCGTCGGGGGTGTCAACCTGCGCCCAGGTGTGGCCGCCGTCGTGCGTCGCGAACAGTTCCGGCCCGAATGCCCAGCCGTCCATCGTGTTGAGGAACCGGATCTGGCTCACCCCGTTGGCCCCGTCCGCGGGAGCGGGGAGCGTCGCGGGCACGCCGTACCAGCTCTTGCCCTCGTTGTCGGTGCGTCCGATAAACGTGCATTCCTGCCGGGAGCAGCGGCCGGCCGTCGCGGCCTGGCCGATAACCCAGCCGGTCTCCAGGCTGACGAAGGTGACCGAGCTCGCCGAGAAGTCGAGGGGCACAACGGGCAGTGAGGCGTGCTTCGCGGCATTCGCCGAGGGGCCGGCCGTCGCCTTCCCGGTGATGAGCGTGCCTGACCTCTCGCTAGCCGTGGCGCCGGCCGCGGCGGAGTGGCCTGCCGGGTTCGAATTCACGTGCAGGACCGAAGGCACCACCCGGGGCAGCGCCACGACGCCGACCACGATCACGGCCGCCGCGGCGCCGGCCGATGCGGCCGACATCAGCGCCCGCCGAGCCTTGCGTCGCCTGGCCCGCTTCCTGATCAGCTCGAAGGTTCCCGGCGGGGGCCGCAGCGGATCGACCTCCGTGTCCAGCCAGCCGTCGAGGTTGTCACGGGGCTCAGTCATCGGTGGCCCTCCTCGATGCTGGCCCGCAGCTTCGCCCGAGCCGCGAACAGGTCCGCCTTGACCGTCCCCTCCGGCCGCCCGAGCATGACGGCGACCTCGCGCACGGCGAACCCCGCGTAGTAGTGCAGCAAGAACGCGTTGCGGAGCCGGACCGGCAGACCCTGGATCAGCTGCCGCACGTCCACGTCCTGCGCGGGGGAAGGCACATGATCGGTTGCCGCCGAGGCGGTGACCGCGCGCATCGCCCGGCGCTCGCGTTCGGTCTTGCGCCAGTGGTCACGGACCAGGTTGGTCGCGATCATATAGAGGTAGCTCCGCGGGTTATCAAGGGTTGACCACCTGGCGAGCAGCCGGGTGAACGCCTCCGAAGCGATCTCATGCGCCGTGTCGTCGTCATCGACCAGCCGCCGGACCCAGCCGGCCAGCCGCGGGTAGCAGCCGTTGAACAGCTCCTCTGCGGCGGCGGCGTTGGCGCCCAGGAACCGGCCCACGGGGTCTCCCCTGCTGGTGCTCAGTGTGCGGGGCGCGATCCGCCGTTCCGGCATGAGCATCACGCTGCCATGTGCCTGTGCATGATCAGGGTCAGCCGGGTTACAGCGCACGAGTCTCCCCATTACATTCTGCCGCATGATAGGGCCGGGCTGCCTGGGCGCACCCCCGTCGCGCCCAGGCATCCGTTGAGACGACAGCGGACGGCTTTTGGTTGGGTTTGATTATTCCGAACGACCAGGACGGACCGCGGCCGGCCGCGCATCGCCCGACCGCGGTTCGGCTGGCCGCCTCCTGCCGGAATCAGAAGTCTCACCTCAGATGACTCACAGAAGCTCAGCAACACCAGGAGCACTCGGCGAAGCTCAGCAACACCAGGAGCACCCGGCGAGCCGGCCGGCACTGCCCCCGGCGGCGGCTTCACCCTCTGCGGCGGCTTCACCCCTCGCCGGTGGGCGTCGATGTGGCAGCACCTACCACCGGTGGTAGGCCACGCCACATCGATCTTGAGGATGGGTGGCGCCGGGGCGGCCGGCGGCCGTATCGCGAGAATCGGGGTTAGACTGAGAGCGAAAGTAGTAGGACGTCCTACTACTTTCGCCGAGCGGCCCTATGGGTCACCGGGATCCTGCCCGGTGGTCATCGGGCGCGAGCCCTGGAGGAAGCGCTATGGATGCGCGAGTCACCCACGCCGAGACAGACGACGGCAGGCAGCGCTGGCAGCGGCACTTCGACCAGGCCCGCGTGCGCGATGCAGATTTCAGCACGCTATCCGGGGTCGAGGTCGATCCCGTGTACGGGCCGCCGCAAGGCGCTGTGCCGCCGGGCTTCGACCGGATCGGCTGGCCCGGCGAGTACCCCTTTACTCGTGGCCTTTACCCGACCGGATACCGGGGCAGGCCCTGGACGATCCGCCAGTTCTCCGGGTTTGGCAGCGCGGAGCAGACCAACGAGCGATACAAGATGCTGCTGCGGGCAGGGGGAACCGGGCTCTCCGTCGCGTTCGACATGCCGACGCTGATGGGCAGGGATTCCGACGATCCGCACTCGCTCGGTGAGGTCGGGCACTGCGGGGTGGCCATCGACTCCGCTGCCGACATGGACATCCTGTTCGCCGGCATCCCGCTGGCCGACATCACCACGTCGATGACGATCAGCGGGCCTGCGGTGCCGGCGTTCTGCATGTATCTTGCCGCGGCGGAGCGCCAGGGCGCGGACATCGGCGTGCTTAACGGCACACTCCAGACCGACATATTCAAGGAGTACATCGCGCAGAAGGAGTGGCTGTTCGGCCCGGAGCCGCACTTGCGGCTGATCGGCGACCTGATGGAATACTGCGGGCGCAACATTCCCGCGTACAAGCCGCTGTCGGTGTCCGGCTACCACATCAGGGAGGCTGGCTCCACGGCCGCGCAGGAACTCGCGTTCACCCTGGCCGATGGCTTTGGCTACGTGGAGCTCGGCCTTTCCCGCGGGATGGACGTGGAGAAGTTCGCGCCAGGCCTGTCCTTCTTCTTCGACGCGCACATTGACTTCTTCGAGGAGATCGCCAAGTTCCGCGCGGCCCGGCGGATCTGGGCACGGTGGATGCGTGACAAGTACGGCGCGCGCACCGAGCGAGCGCAGTGGCTGCGGTTCCACACCCAGACGGCCGGAGTGTCGCTGACCGCGCAGCAGCCGGACAACAACGTGGTCAGGACCGCGATCGAGGCGCTAGCCGCGGTGCTCGGCGGGACGAACTCGCTGCACACCAACGCTCTTGACGAGGTTCTTGCGCTGCCAAGCGAGAAGGCGGCGGAGATCGCGGTGCGCACCCAGCAGGTGATCATGGAGGAGACCGGCGTGCTCAACGTGGCCGACCCGCTCGGCGGCTCCTGGTACCTGGAGGCGCTCACCGACCGGCTCGAGGCGGAGGCGGAGGAAATCTTCGGCAGGATCCTTGCGATGAGCCCGGACGACTCCATGACCGGTGGAATCCTGCGCGGTATCGAGGAAGGCTGGTTCTCCGCGGAGATCGCCGAGGCGGCCTTCGGCTACCAGAAGAAGCTGGAGAAGGGTGACAAGAAGGTGGTCGGGGTGAACTGCCACACCGACACCACCGAGCAACCGCTCGAGATCCTGCGAGTCAGCCACGAGGTTGAGCGGGAGCAGGTCAGCGCGCTCAAGCGGCGGCGGGCGGAACGCGACCAGGCGGCCGTGGACGCGGCCCTCGAAGCGATGATGGCGGCGGCCAGGTCCACCGAGAACATGGTTCCGGCCATGCTCGGCGCCGCCCGCGCCGAGGCGACCCTGGGTGAGATCTGCGACGCGCTGCGGGCAGAATGGGGCGGGTACTCCGAGCCGCCGTCGTTCTGATCCGCGGCGCGCGGAAGCTCGATCCGGACGAGCGAACCTGACACCCGAGGCCAGGCTGGGCCGGTCGGCGAGCCAGCGGGAGAGCCTCGCGGACTCGGGTTCGGTACGGGTCGGCTTCACCGGTGCCGAGGAATCCAGGTAGATCAATACCGCTCCGCCGGGCGCATCGCATTCCCCGGCCGCCTGGACCGCTGGCCGAGCTCACCGATCAGCGGGATATCGGACCGCGCCGAAGAGGGACGGCGCGGCCACGGCACCGGCAGGCATGGGGCAGGATGAGGGCATGCAACCGCAGGATTTCTCCCTTTACGGCGCGGCCGATCTCGGGGCGCGCCAGACCGCCGCCCAGCGCATGCAGCAGGCGGCGCGCGCGGGTAACCAGTCCACGGCGGGTGCCGATGCCGGCGGCGCCGTGTTCGATACCAGCGACGAGACCTTCGCCACCGACGTGGTGGAGCGCTCGCGCTCGGTGCCCGTGATCGTGGATCTCTGGGCAGAGTGGTGCGGTCCGTGTAAGCAGCTCAGTCCGGTCCTGGAGAAGCTCGCCACCGAGGCAGCCGGGCAATGGGTGCTGGCCAAGGTAGATGTGGATGCCAACCCCCAGCTGAGCGCGGCACTGCGGGTGCAGAGCATCCCGATGGTGGTCGCCGTGATCGCCGGCCAGATGGTTGACGGCTTCCTCGGCGCCCTGCCAGAGGCGCAGGTGCGCGAATGGCTCGGTCAGGTGCTGGCCGCCGCCGAGCAACTCGGCGTCCAGCTGGGAGAGCCGGCGGCCGACGGCCAACCTGGAGCCGAGCAGGGACAGTCGGATGACGAGACCGCACCGGGTGCTTCGCAGGACGCGTCCGGCCCTCAGGGCGGTCCGGCCGCGGCCGGACCGGGGCCGTACGGCGGCGGGCCGCCTTCTCATCCCGGCTACGAGGCGGCGCAACAGGCGATGGAGCGCGGCGACCTGGATGGCGCGGTCGCGGCATTCGAGCAGGTTCTCGCCACCTCGCCACAAGATCCGGTGGCCAAGCTCGGGCTGGCGCAGGTGGAGCTGATCCGGCGGGTGAATTCCTACGACCAGGCACAGGCCCGCCGCGACGCGGCCGAGCATCCGGAGGACGTGGCAGCGCAGTGCCGGGTCGCGGACCTGGACCTGGCCATGGGCAAGATCGACGAGGCATTCGACCGCCTGCTCGGCACGGTCAAGCGGACCAAGGGGGAGGATCGCGATCGTGCCAGGGTCCACCTGATCAGCTTCTTCGAGATCTTCCCGCCAGGGGATCCGCGGGTCACCAAGGCACGCGCCGCCCTGTCCAGCCTGCTCTTCTAGACAGCTGACAATCCTGGCCGTCTCCGCGGGTCAGCGGGAACGCAGGTCGCGCGGGTCGCCGTCGGCCAGCTGCTCGATAGCGGGGAGCGCGGCCGCCAGCGCGGCAATCTCCTCGGGCCTGAGCAGTGCCAGGCTCCCTGCCAGCGCGGTCGTGCTCTCCTGCCGGATGCGCTCGAGTACCTCGCGCCCCTGGGGAGTGATGGCCAGCTTGCTCGCCCGTGCGTCCCCGGCGACCGCGCACCGCTGCACGTAGTGACGGTCCTCAAGTACGGCCACCAGCCTGGTCAGCGTGGACGGGGCGATTCCCTCCGCTGCCGCGAGATCGCTCAGCCGCAGCGGCCCGGACTGCTCGACGGTGTAAAGGGCGGCAAGCTGCGTCGGTGTCAGCCCGGCAATCTGATGGCGGCGCAGCCGGCGAGACAACCGTGCGATCGCCTGCCGGAGCCTGGCCGCGTCAATCAGCGGCCCGTCGTTCTGCGCCGCATGTGGGGGCGCCTCGTCCCGCGCGGCATCCGGCGGCGGCGCCTCGTCCCGCGCGGCATCCGGCGGCGTGTCGTTCTGCGCGGCATCCGGCGGCGGCGTGTGGTTCTGCCCGGCATCCGGCGGCGCGGTATCCGGCGGCGCGGCCGTGAGCGGAGCGGCAGTCACGGGCACGCCGTGAAACGGCGTCTCGAACGCCGCGGGAACTCCGGCAGTCCCTCCGTGTGCCACCCTTGCAGGGTACGCGGTATCACTGGCCTGGCCCGCCTTGGCTATGGCGCGATCCTGGCCGGGCAGGGCAGGTCGCCGGCACCACGGCACCACGGCAACCTGGCGATAGCGGAGAGGACGAGACGGACGTGAGCATGGCGCCGAGCGTGTCCTATTCGATCACTGTGCGGCTGGAGGTCGCCTCCCGCGGGCGGGCGGTCAGCGAGCTCACCCGCGCGGTCGAGCAGACCGGCGGCGTGGTCACCGCGCTCGATGTGACCGCGGCCGGCCCCGGACGGCTCAGGGTGGACGTGACCTGCGCGGCGCGTGACAGCGAGCACGCCGAGGAGATCGTGGCGTCGCTGCGCGGGATCGACGGGGTGGCGCTGCACAAGATCAGCGACCGCACGTTCCTCATGCACCTCGGCGGAAAGATCGAGATGCAGTCGAAGGTACCGCTGCGCACCAGGGACGAGCTGTCCATGGCCTATACGCCGGGTGTGGCCAGGGTCTCGCTGGCCATCGCGGCGAACCCCGATGACGTCCGCCGCCTCACCATCAAGCGCAACAGCGTCGCGGTGGTTACCGACGGCTCGGCGGTGCTCGGGCTCGGCAACCTCGGGCCGTACGCCGCGCTTCCCGTGATGGAGGGCAAGGCCGCGCTGTTCAAGCGGTTCGCCGGCATCGACGCCTGGCCAATCTGCCTGGACACCCAGGACACTGACGAGATCGTGCGGACCGTGCAGGTCATCGCGCCCGGGTGGGGCGGCATCAACCTGGAAGACATCAGCGCGCCGCGCTGCTTCGAGGTGGAACGCAGGCTGCGGGACCTGCTCGACATCCCGGTTTTCCACGACGACCAGCACGGCACTGCGATCGTGGTGCTGGCCGCGCTGACCAACGCGCTGCGCGTGGTGGGCAAGCAGATGAGCGGGGTCAGGATCGCGATGTCGGGCGCGGGCGCAGCGGGCTCGGCGGTGCTGCGGCTGCTGCTGCTTTCCGGGGCGAAGGACGTAGTGGTCTGCGATGACAAGGGCGCCGTGCACCTCGGCAGGCCAGGACTCGACGACAACCTGCGCTGGGTGGCGGAGAACACCAACACCGAAGGCTACGAAGGTGAGCTGCCGGGCGCGCTGCGCGGCGCCGACGTGTTCATCGGGCTCTCCGTGCCCAACATTGCGACCGGGGATGATATTGCCGCCATGAACAGTCACGCCGTCGTGTTCGCGCTGGCTAACCCGGACCCCGAGGTCGATCCCGAAGTCGCCGGCGAGCACGCTGCCGTGGTCGCCACCGGCCGCAGCGATTACCCGAACCAGATCAACAACGTGCTCGCCTTTCCCGGGGTTTTCCGGGGGCTGCTTGACGCCCAGAGCCGGACCGTTACTGACCATATGCTGCTGGCCGCCGCTCAGGCGCTGGCCAGCGTGGTCTCCCCGGAAGAACTGGGCCCCAACTACATCATCCCGTCCGTTTTCCATCCGGATGTGGCCTCGTCTGTTGCCGCCGCAGTCCGTGCGGAAGCCGGCGGCAAGGGCCAAGGGGTCGAATCCTGACCCATGATGGTGACATGCAGGATGCAGCCAGGGCGGGGGAGCTTCTCGTGGCCACGCCACTGCTCGGCGACCCGAACTTCCGGCGCACGGTGGTCCTCGTCGTCGAGCACGAGCCCGATCAGGGCACCCTCGGGGTGGTGCTGAACCGGCCGACCGAGGTGTCGGTGGGGCAGGTGCTCGAGCCGTGGACCGAGCTGGCGACGGGCCCGTCCGTCGTGTTCACCGGGGGGCCCGTCGCACCCACGAGTGCCCTTGCCCTCGCCCTGGCCCGCGGCGACGGCGAGCCGCTCGGCTGGCGTTCCCTCGACGCTGCCCGGCAGATGTCACGGATAGGGCTCGTCGATCTGGATGCGCCGCCTCAGGTGCTTGCCGCCGAGATCGCATCGCTGCGGGTGTTCGCCGGCTACGCGGGCTGGGGAAGCGGGCAGTTGCAGGCCGAGATCGACGAGGGCGCCTGGTACGTGCTGCCCGGCGACCCAGCAGACCCCTTCATGGCGGATCCGCAACGGCTGTGGCAGGCCGTGCTGCGCAGGCAAGGCGGGGAACTGGCCCTTGTCTCGACGTATCCCGACGACCCGCGGCTTAACTGAGCAGGAGCGGGTTGCTGCCCGCGTGCAGGAGGGTGGCGGCCGGGTCTCGGCGTTTCGTGGCATCCGATCGCGTAAAATCAGGACCCGTGAGCACCGAGATCCTTCCCGATAGCCGCACCGGCACAGATACTGACGTCCGGTCCGATCTGTCGCACGGCGACGGCGACCATGAGCGGTTCGCCCACTACGTCGACAAGAACAAGATCGTGGATAGCGCGGTGAGTGGCAGTCCCGTCGTCGCCCTGTGCGGCAAGGTCTGGGTACCTAGCCGGGATCCGAAGCGCTTCCCCGTCTGCCCGGACTGCAAGAAGATCTACGAGTCACTGCCCAGGGGCTCGGGCGGCGACTGAGGCATCGCTGATCGGCACCGTCAGGCGTCGCCGACCAGCTCGACCCCGGCAGCCCGCAGCTCATCCAGGGCCCGCGCCGTGGTTTCGGCTGCGACGCCGGCGGTGAGCGCGAGCAGCGCCCGGGTGGCGAAGCCCTCGCTGGCCGCGTCGGCCGCGGTGGCGCGCACGCAGTAGTCGGTCGCGATGCCCACCACGTCGACATCGGTGATACCGCGGCCCCGCAGCCAGTCGGTCAGTTTGGCTCCGGTGCCGCTGATTCCCTCGAACCCGCTGTAGGCGG
>PMSU01000003.1 GCA_003168255.1 Actinomycetota bacterium | reverse complement strand
GCTGATGTCCAGGACCAGGTACCCGGCGTAGAAATCCGAGCCGACCACGGAACTCAGCTCAGGGGCAGACGTGCTGCCCTCGTACCGGGCCAGTCCCAGCGCCGTGACCAGGTAGCCGGACGGGTTAGAGAACATCGCCGGGCCGACCGGCGGGATGTCCCAGTCCCAGGTGCCGGGGAACTGGAGATGCTCCGAGCCCGAGCCTTTGTCCGGGTCGCTGGCATTGGCGATGACCGCGCCGGCCAGCAGGACCGTCTGCCCGGACGTCACCCCGGCCGGGAACGACGGGCTGCAGGTCACCTGCTCGGTGACGTGAGAGGGGAAGCTGTCCGAGATGAGCGTCCCGGGCGGGTACGCGGCGACCACCGCGACACCGCAGCAGGCACCCGCGAAGGTGACCGTGTACGCGGATTCGGAGCTGGCCGCGGCCTTGGTGAAGACGCCGAGCGCGGCGCCGGAGGCGGATACGCGCGTCCACCCGGACGGCACGGACGGGGCCTGCGTGGTGCTGGTGCCGCCGCCGAACGCGGCCAGGACGAGCAGGTCACCGGAGCTGCACGCAGGCGGCTGGACGACCACGCTGCTCGCGGCGGACGAGGCGGGGGTGACCGCGATCTGGTAATCCAGCGGCGCCGCCATCAGCCGTATGCGTTCCAGGTCATGGTGTACGACCCGCCGGAGAACGGGCCGGGCACGGCGTCAATCGCCGCGTTGGCGATGGCGATCGGCATCGGGCTCGTGAAGGCGGGGGACGACGTGATGCCGGTGAAGGTGACCGACCCGAAGTCGGGCAGGTTCGTGTTCTCGTTCTCGACGATGACCTCGGCGGTCGTCAGCGGGAACGGCGAGCCGCCGCCTATCTCGGCGGCCTGGATCGACTTCTTCTCCGTGTAAGCCCACCCCTGGGTGACGTCGGTGATCTCCGCGTACCAGTAGCTGGCGTCGAAGCTCAGGGTCAGGGTCAGCGCGTCGCCGGCCTTGACCGGGTAGTAGGTGGTGCTCCACAATTCGGACGCGGGCAGGAAGAACGTCCACGGGTTCGCTGCCGCGTTGCCGCTGTCGCCCGTGTTGTACGCGAGGTAGATCCCGGTCTGCTTGACGTTGCCCAGCCCCACCCAGATGGAGCACAGCGACCCGGCCTGACCGGTCAGCGACGGGACCGTGAAAGCGGCCGTCACGGAGGTGAACCCGTCCGGGTTGCCCGCCACGTAGCCGCCCCAGCCCCCTTGATGGGGCATCAGGAGGAACGTCGCGGTCACCGCAGCCCAGTCGGCATCAGGGCTGACAGTGCCGGAGTACGTGTACGTGCCGGCGGCGGACGGGAACTGGTACCCGGACACGGCGCTGACATGGCCGCCGGCCCCGGAAACGTTCTCGATGGCGGCCTCATTGGCCCAGCCGCCGGAAGGCCCGGTTACCGTCGTGCCGGCATTCGGGAGGACCAGCCCGAGGCCGACGACGAACTCGCTGGCCGATACCGTCGTCCCCGTGGCCCCCGATGACCACGAGGACGCGCCCGTGCCGCTGTAGGCGCCGGCCGCCTTGTCGAGAAAAACGGCGCCGCCCGTCACGCCGGGATAGCCGGGGACCTCGTACACCCACGCGATGATCCCGGCCGCCGATGCCGTGATGACAATCTCGTCGCTCGCCTCGGCGGGCTGCACGTTCAGGTTCGCCCAGATCTCGGCGTTATACCCGCCGGACGTGGCCACCTTGGTGAAGGTGCCCCCGGTGCCGCCGATGGTGATGCCCGAGACCGACCCGCCGGCGTACCCGCAGACCGCGATGATCACGCCGTCGTACGCGGTGACAGCGCCGCCGAGCGTGATGGTCAGCGTCGTCCCGGTGGTGGACCCGGATGCTTCCTGGACCAGGCCCATCCGCCTTAACCTCCCTCTGGCACGCGCAGTACCGGGCGGTAATCATGCGGGCTACGCGGAAGTCATCAGCAGAACCGGGAGTCGGCACCCCACAGAAGCGCGGCCGACACGGTGCCGGGCAAAGGCGGCGCGCCGGTGCCGGGGGGCGACCCGGGCGGAGGCGGAGGAGGCGGAGGAGGCGGAGGAGGGCTGCTGCCCACGAGAGTGTAGGTCATCCCGAAGGCGCTGACCGCGAACGTCTCGCTGATCCCGCCGGTGCTGCAGAGTTCCCAGCCGTACCCGATGAGGTACAGTTCCGCGCTGCTCAGGAGATAGCTGGCCTGCCCCTGGTAACCGGACCCGTGGGTCTGCAGCCAGGTGATCATCGCGAGGATGTCGACAGAGCCGGACGGCATCGAGCCGCTGTCGTCGGCGAGCTGCCAGATCGTCTCGTACGTGTTGCTGCCCGGGTAACTGTAAATGCCGAGGTTCCAGTTATGTGTGGGCACGCCCCCGGTGCCGCCGAAGGAGACGTTGGAGGCGATGGGGTCCATCCCGTTGCCCGCGACGGTGACGCTGCCCCGGTTCTTGAGGTCATGCTGGATCATGACCTCGCCGGACACGCCGCTATTGCTGAACCAGATGTCGAACGCGGCCTCGGCGCTAGTGCCGCTGTTCACGTTCATCGCCTCGGTGAACGACCCGTAGAACGTGGCGAGGTCGCTCATCAGCAGGTTCGGGTAAGTCTGCCCGAGCGACGGGTAGGAGATGACTCCCGTGTTCCCGGCTTGCAGGTTAGCGACGACCTGCCAGCTTCCGGGATTGGTCGCGGTCAGCGTCTGGGTCGCGGACGGCATCGCCGACAGGTCGAACATGTTGTTGCCGATGCCGGTGTTGTTGGAGCCGCTGCCGGTGCTGCCGGTGATCCCCGCGTACTGGTAGGGGCCGCACTCCCCGGTCGGGCTGCTGGTTACGCAGGCCACTACGGTTCCGGTTCCGGCTGGTCAGGTGCGGAGCCGTCGAGCTGCGCCTGCCATGCGGCGACCTCGCGGGGGAACCGCTCACCGGAGTACGAGGGCCACTCGGCCGCCGGGATGACTACCGGCGGATGCGGGTCCATCGCAGTGAGGTTCTCCCCGTCATCCAGCATGAATACGGGCTGGACGGCGACACTGACTAGTCTCAGTTTCCGCATCAGGCGTTCGCGATCGTGGTCACGGTGCCGCTGGAGCCCCGGAATTTAAGAGCCCCGCTGGCGACGTACAGGACACCCCCGCCTGTCGGGTTNNGACGTACAGGACACCCCCGCCCGTGGGATTCGAGCTGGGAGCGGTCGCGGCGTTGGGGATGGCGAACACGCCCTGGCCGCCGCCGAACGCCGCCGAGGCGCCGGACGCGCCGAAGATCATGTTCGGCATCGTGGTGACACCCCCCGACGCGCCGAGGACAATCACGTTGGAGATCGTCGACTGGGCGTTAGCGCCGACCAGCGTCATGCCGGACTGGTCGGTCGTGGTAGTCGTCCCGTCCGTATAGCCCGCAGACGCCCCGAGGCAGGTGTTGTTCGTGCCCGTGACGATGCCGTAGCCCGCGGCCTGGCCGAACCCGAGGTTGGAGCCGCCGGTGGTGACCGACCCGAGCGCCAGGTGCCCCAGGGCGCAGCACGTCGTGCCGGTCGTGCAGGCGTTCAGCGCCTCATAGCCCACAGCCGTGCCGTTGCTGCCGGTGTACGTTCCAAGCGCCCCGTAGCCGACCGCGACGTTCCCCGACCCGGTGGCGTTCGTCTCCAGGGAAAGAGCACCGACCGAGGTGTTCTGGAAGCCGGACGTATTGGCGTTGGAGGCGTTCAGCCCCACGGCCGTGTTGTTCCCGGTGCTCGTGTCGACCTGGAGCGCCCCGCTGCCGATGGCCGTGTTGCCCTGGCCGGTGACGGAGCCGAGCAGGGCGTTGCAGCCGACCGCAGTGTTCTGGCTGCCCGACGTGAGGCTCGTCGCGGCGCCTTCGCCGATCCCGCAGTTCTGGATCCCGGTCGTGTTCTGCTGCAGTGCCCACGCGCCGATCGCCGTGTTCTGGCAGCCCGTCGTGAGCGACTCCAGCGCCGTCCAGCCCAGCGCAGTGTTCCACTCCGCTAGGTTGGAGGAATAGGGTCCCGGCGAGATGTTGGTGAGCGGGGCGCCGATCGACAGGTTGTAAAAGCCATCGGTGCCCAATGGGTAGACGCCGAACCCGGCGCCCGGCGTGAGGATCGCCGCGGCGGAGGCAGCGGCGGACGTGCCCCCGGAGACCATGGCGCCGTACCAGGTGGTGCCGGCGTTGAATGTCTGGAAGACCAGCAGGTTCAGGGCACTCGCCGTGAGGGTGGGCGCGGTGCCGCCGATCCAGGTCACGCTGGACGGCCATGTCGTGGTGGTGCTGGCCCCGGTGTGCAGGTACAGGGTGAAGCTGTAGGAGGTGCCGGAGGCCAGGGTGGTCCCCGGCGTGAAGGTGAAGGTGGTGTTGCCGGTCTCGGTGATGTTGAAGACGTGCGTGGTCGTCGGGTCCAGGTTGACCGTGCCGGTGGCAGTGGCGTTAGTGGTCACGACGGCACCGAGGAGCGCGGCCACGGTGATGTTCTTGTCGGTGCCGGTGCTGGCCATCGAGGTGTCGTTGACGTCGACGATGAGGAGCTCGTCGTTGGCGCGGGGCGTGGCGAGCGATGTGTAAGCGGTGACCTTGCTCACTGGAGCGACACCGAGCAGGCGCTCACCGCGACTTGGAACGAGTTCCCCGCGGCGATGACGATCGGCTGGCCGGACCAGGTGCCGTAGTACCACCAGACCGGAGTCCCTGCGGTGTCCCACAGCGTCAGGCCTACGATCCCGGTCCACGAACTGCCGGAGCTGTTGGTCCAGGAGATAGCCGAGCCCGTTGGCCCGGCCGTGGACCCGGCCGACGCCGACGCGAAGGCGATCGCCGTCCCGCCAGCGGTGTAGCCGGTGGCCGACAGCTCAGTGCCCGAGGACGATCCGGTCGGCGCGGTCGTGGTGAGCCTCAGCTTCATGCTCGTGGTCGCGCCAACGGTGTTGGTCCCGCCGACCGCGAGCGTGGCGTTGAGGATCGCGTTGGCCTGCGTCAGGTTGAGCGCGCTCACGAAGCCGCCTTCAGGTGGGTCCGGCCAGGCGGCACGGTGATCGTGACCGGCCGGGCGGTGGCGTCCCCGGTGAGCCGCACGTAGGCGATGTGCTCTTCGTGGGACATGCCGTTCGTTGCGCAGCAGCCGTCAGTACTGCCCGGAGGTGTTCCGGCCGGGGTGTCGCACCGGACAGCGGCGTCCAGGTCGGCGCCGTTCTCAGTCCAGCCCTGCGCCGAGCAGTGGTTGCAGGTCACAAGGAACATGCGCAGTCCCTTCTGTCGTCGGGGCATGAAAAAGCCCCGGCCGCGAAGGGTCCGGGGACGGATGGGGCCTTTAATCTGGGGCGATGAGGATGACGGACGACTACTGCAACGACTCTCCCGCGGGTGCGGCGTGGCCGGTCTGCCATCTGGTGGCCGGGCACGACGGTAGGCACGAGTCGGCTGATATGTGGTGGAGCGAGCGACAGCAGGCCCCGTGCCTCAAGGGCCACATTCACAGCACCGAGCTGTTCTGCACGTCGGTCTGCCCGAGTCACCCGGACTACGACCGGGAGTGGGCACCCCCCGGCCGCTAGCTCGTAATCAGCGGAAGCGACTCGTTGAAAGACAGTTGCGTCGCGGCTGATGANNCAGTTGGCGAGCGTGAGCGCGCCCGAGGTGGAGAGGGTGAGCGTGCAGGTGTTGTAGTTGACCGGCGTGGCCGGGATCAGCGCTGAGCTGCCGTGCTGGTGGTGGCCGTCCGTGACCGCCAGCGAGCCGCCGCTGGTGTTGCCCGCGTGGTAGTGCTGGCCGCTGGTCAGCGCGTACGAGCCTGGCCCGTGGGAGTGGGAACCGGGGCCCGACGCCGACGCTGACGTGCCGTCCGTCTGCCCGTTCAGCACCCCGGTTTCCTGGGTGTAGCCGCTGATGGTCCCGTCGTTCAGCTCGCCCGTGTCGGAATCTCCGGTGACGGTGCCGTTGACGGGCACCGCGGCGGCCCCGGCCAGCACGTTCGCGGTGAACGCGTGGGCGTGGACCGTGTTGAAGTAGCCGGCGGTCAGCGTGCCTATCAGCGTGCCGTTCGCTGTCGCGCCGCCCTGGATGTGGCCGACGAGCTGCGCCTGGCCCCCGCCGAGGACGCGGACCTGGGCGGGGATGTAGCCGGCGACGCTGGACCACCCGGACTCCAGGGTGATCAGCTCCCAGTCGCCCGGCTGCAGCGCGATCACGGTCGTCTGGAGGCTGACGAGCTGCTGGGCATGCAGCTTGATGATGTCGCCGGTGCCCTTGATCGTCCTGGC
>PMSU01000108.1 GCA_003168255.1 Actinomycetota bacterium | reverse complement strand
CTGCGTGCCCTGCCTGCTCTGCATCCCCGGCGCCGAATGGCGTGATCGTCCACCACGGCAGGCCGAGGCGGGCAGCCGAGGCGCGTACCTCCGTTATCGGCCGGAACGCCGACTCGCCGAGGTCGATCGGCGCCTGCCCGCCCGCGGCGGCATTGACCCAAGACGCCTGGAGGAACTCCTCACTCGTCCTGACCAGCTCGCCAGCCCGGGTCCTGATCCGTTCGGGGTCGCAGGCCAGCACACAGCCGGCCGACGGCACATGATCAAGCAGCAGCTCCATCCGCTCCGCCAGCGCCGGGGCGAACGCCTCCATCCCCTCGACCGCGATTCCGTCGGCAAGCTTGCCGAGCACGTCGGCCAGGCCGGGATGCTCGGCGGCCAGTGCCTTTGCCCGCTCCCGAACGGCCGGGGTGAGCAGCAGCTCACGGCAGGGCGGTGCCCACAGCGCGTGGGCCAACCCGAGACTGCGCTGGTCGGCGACCTTGAAGTAACGGATCTCCTCCACCGTGTCACCGAAGAACTCGATTCTCAGCGGGTGCTCTTCGGTGGGCGGGAACACGTCAAGGATCCCGCCGCGGACAGCGAGCTCGCCACGCTTCTCGGCCAGGTCGGTCCGCGTATAGCCGATGTCGATGAGCCTGGCGAGCACCTCGTCCGGGTCGGCGGCCTGGCCTGCGACCAGCCGGACCGGCTCGAGGTCCCCCAGCCCGGCGACGATGGGCTGCAGCAGCCCGCGGACCGGCGTGACCACGATCGACAGCGGGCCGGCCACCGGGTCGGACGGATCGGGATGAGCCAGCCTGCGAAGCACGGCGAGCCGCTGGCCGACGGCGTCCGAGCGCGGCGACAGCCGTTCGTGCGGGAGCGTCTCCCAGGCGGGGAAGCACGCCACCGTCTCAGCCGGGACGAGCGAGGTGAGCTCCGCCGCCAGGTCATCGGCCTCCCGGCCGGTGGCGGTGACCGCCAGCACGAACCGGCCGGACCTGGCGGCCAGGGCGGCGGCCAGGAAGGGGCGGAGCTCGGCCGGGGCGACCAGGTCAGCGCCGCCTGCGGCCGAGGCGGCCAGCTCGCTGCTGCCGCCCTGATCGGTGGCCAGCTCACTCGTCCCTGCCGCATCCAGGGCACGCCGTAGCTGCGGGTCATCGGCTAGGACGCTGAGAAGTCCGGCGAGGCTCATGGTTCCCCTGGTAGGCAGCACGAAGCGCCCGCGTCATCCACGAGGACCCCGGACCGCGACGGTGCTGGGAACCCTGAGACGAGCGGTGAAGGAGGGCCGTCCCCGCTCCGCGCGAGCTGTAACCCAGTGCGGCGCGGGGCCTTATCCAGTGTAGTTGCCCCCCGGGCTCGGCCCGTCCGCATTGCCAGGGGCCGGCCAGCACACAGCCGACGCGCGACTAGCACACAGGCAGTGAGCACATAATGCCGCATAGCGGAAGTTGCCACCGCGACCGGCATTCGTCCTACTACGCTACGGTGCCATGTCTTCGGTGAGTGGTGCCGCGGAGGGACTCGCGGCCGACAGCAGCTCGCCGGGAACCCAGGTCGCGGGCCGGACGTCCGCCGCCGGAACCCGCAGCAGGGCCGCATCCCCGCGCGGGGACCTGTCCGACCTGTTCGCCCGGTCTGTCAGCGACTACGCGGGCCAGCATCCGGGCCAGCCAGTCAAGCTCCTTCAGGCCGGATGCACGAGCCGCGCCGATGATCTTGAGTTGGACAAGCTTCACGCGACCTGCTTCGACGTCAACGTCAGAGGCATCGACCAGGATCATCCGCTAAACAGGAAGGCCGTGCGGTCCAGCGCCGGCCATGGCGCCGCCGTCCCGCTCGTACTCGGCGATATGCGGACCATCCCGCTGCCGTCGCGCGCCTTCGACATCGTGTACTGCGCTCACCTGCTCGACCGGATCCAGCATGCGGAACTAGTCCTCGACCGTCTGGTCGCCGCGCTGCGGCCGGGCGGCCTGCTGCTGCTGCGGTTCAGGGACCGCGAGTGCGCGGCCGGCCTGCTCGACCGGATCCTGCCAAAGGTTGCCAGGCGAGCGATCTGGCACTGGCTACGGCCGCAGCAGGCCGGCCCGTTCCCTGCCGTGTACGAGCAGCTGCTGTCGGCGGCGGGAGTGCAGGGTTACGTCCTGGCCCGCGGCCTGGTGATCGCGGAGTGGCAGGCGCTGCGCGACCGGCCGCGCCGGCCGGCCCGGCTGGCCTGGGGAGCGCCGCTGGCCTGCCGTCTGATCGCCGGTCTGTCCCGGGGCAGGCTGACCGATGGCCATGATGACCTGCTGTACGTCATACGGAATCCGGAGAGCGGGTTCGCCCGCGTGCTCTGAAGCGCCCGGCGACCCAGGGGTGCGAAGACTTAGTATCAGCGCGATCGTTGCCCGGCATGCCCGTGGCCTGCGTATGGTTCTCACAGTGAATCGGGTGCCGGGTGGCTGGCGCAGCGAATCGGATGCTGCGCAGCCGGGCGCCGGGGGAGGTAGACGTGACCGCAGAGGCACCGGCTGACATGGAGTCGGATCTGGCCCGCCTGCCTACCTGGACCCCGGACGAGCGGTCTCTCGGAGATCTCGAGCTCCTGCTGTCCGGTGCGCTGACGCCGCTGTCTGGCTTCATGGGCTCCGCGGACGTCGCCGCGCTGGCCGAACGGGGCGCGCTGGCCGACGGGACGCCATGGCCCGCTCCGGTCACCCTGGACGTGCCCGCTCAGGCCGTACCCGCCGACGCTGATCGGCTGATCCTGCAGGATCCGGAGGGGGCACCGATTGCCCTACTTCGGATTACCGAACGCACAAGCCTGGGCGCTCCCGCCACGAGCGAAACGGTCGACGGCAGTTCCCCTGCCGGGCTGGTCAGGCTGGCCGGGCCGGTCTCGGCGCTGCGCGCCCCAGAGCACGGGCCGTTCCGGCAGTTGCGCCGGCCGCCCGCCGAGGTTCGGGCTGAGCTGCCGGACGGGCCGGTGATCGCCTACGCCACCCGCAGGCCGCTGCACGGGCGCCAGATCGGGCAGCTGCGTCACCTGGCGGGCCAGATGAAGGCGCGGCTGCTGCTGCTTCCGCTGGTTGCTGGCCCGGCCGGACTCGTGGTGACGCCAGAGTCACTGGTCCGCGCGGTGCTGGCGGCACGCCAGCAGCTGCCCACCGGCACCCTCGTCGTACCCGTGCCGCTAGCGCCGCGGTACGGCCGCGACGCCGAGCTCCGGCTGGCTTCGGTGGTGGCGAAGGCCTACGGTGCCACGCATCTGTTCGCCGACCTTCCGCCGGGCACGAGCGCGAGAGGCGGCGAGATCGATCTTCCCGGGGTGGTCATACCGGTCGTCTCGTCCGGCGACTGGGCCTACGACCCCACCGCCGAGGTGTGGCGGCCGCTTGCGCTGATCGAGCCCGGCGCCGAACGCGGTGAGCTCAGCGACGACGAGCTTGCCGGGCTGCTGGACAGCGGCGAGCCGCTGCCGACCTGGCACACTCCCGATGTGGTGGCGCGCGAGCTGCGGCAGGCCAGGCCGCCGCGGCACGAGCGCGGCCTGGTGGTGTTCATGACCGGGCTGTCCGGCTCCGGCAAGTCCACCATCGCCCGCGATCTGCGTGACGTGCTAGCCGAACGCGGCGATCGCAGCGTCTCGCTGCTTGACGGCGACCAGGTCCGCCGGCTCCTTTCGGCTGGACTGACTTTCTCCCGCGCCGACCGTGACCTGAATATCGCGCGAATCGGGTATGTCGCCGCCGAGATCGCGCGGCACGGCGGCATCGCCATCTGCGCCCCGATCGCGCCGTACGCGCAAGCTCGTGCGCGTGTCCGCGAGATGGTGGGGCAGACCGGGGACTTCCTGCTCGTGTACGTTGCCACGCCGATCGATACCTGTGCCGCGCGCGACCGCAAGGGGCTGTACGCCAAGGCGCGCGCTGGGCTGATCGACGGCCTGACTGGGGTCTCGGACCCATACGAGGAGCCGGTTGACGCCGACCTGGTGATCGACACATCGGCCGTATCCCGCCAGGAGGCCGTCGGGGCGGTGCTGAACCTGCTCACGACGGGCGGCTGGCTGGCAACGCGCCGGGATGGCTGAGGTCCCTCGTACCGGGGCCCCTGGAGTCCTGGCGCCGCTGGAGACCTGGGGGCGCTAAAGCCCTGGGGCCGCTGGAGCCCCGGGGGGGGCTGGAGTCCTGGGGCCGGCCAGGCGACCTCAGTCCTCGTCCTCCACGCTCGCGCCTTCGTCGAGGCGGTCGCGGAACTCGTCGACCCTCTCGCGCACGCCGCGCAGCCTTCCGGTCAGCGACGACGACATCCGGTCGCGCGCCTTGGACAGAACCACAAAGCTGACGATCCCGCTGGCCAGCAGGGCGAGGGCGAGCAGTGTCAGGCCGCGGGCGCCGATCAGGTAGAGCAGCGCGAGAGCCGCGATGAACATCAGGATTCTCGCGGACGTGTAGGCCAGTGAGGCTCGCATGACATCCCCAGCTTAAGCGGCGGGCTTGACCGCGGTATCCGTGAGGATGGCGGCAAGCAGGGCGGGCTCGATGTTACCGCCGGAAAGGACGGCGACCGGTGCGGTTGCCGCCGGAAGGTCCCGCTGGCGCAGCAAGCATGCGGCCACCGCGACAGCACCGCCGGGCTCGGCGATCAGGCGGCCCTCGCAGGCTAGCCTGCGCACGGCGATCCTGATCTCCTCTTCGGTTACCGTCACGATGTCGTCGACGTAGCGGCGGATGTGCTCGAAGGTGAGCTCTCCGACCTGCTCGATGCGGAGCGCGTCGGCGATTGTGCGCTGGGTCTGCTGCGATTTCCAGGCGATGCGCCGGCCCGCGCGCAGCGAGTCGCGGGCATCCGCGGCCAGCTCGGGCTCCACCCCTACGATCCTGATATCCGGGCGGGCGGACTTAGCCGCGGCGGCAATGCCCGCGATCAGCCCGCCGCCGCTGACCGGGACGACGATGAGGTCGGCTGCCGGGCAGTCGGCGACGATCTCGAGGCCTATGGTGCCCTGACCGGCGATGATCCCCCTGTGGTCGAACGGCGGGATGAGCGTGTACCCGTGCCGGGAAATCAGTTCCTCGGTGGCGGCGACCCGCGGGCCGAGGCCCGGCGCCACGGTGACGATCTCCGCCCCGGTCGAGCGAACGGCCGCCAGCTTGACCTCGGGAGCATTGGCCGGGATCACGACAACGGCCCGGACCCCGAGCAGTGCGGCGGCATAGCCGACCGCGCCCGCGTGGTTCCCGCTCGAATGGGCGATCACGCCGCGCTGCCGGGTGTCCTCATCCAGGGCGCTGATCACCGCGTATGCGCCGCGCAGCTTGAACGAACCGGTCGGCTGGAGCGACTCGGGCTTGATCAGCAGCCGCTGGCCGGGAAAGGAAACGAGAGGGGTCGCGACCACGATGCCCGCGATACGGTCGGCCGCAGCAGAGATCTCCGCCGCCGATACCAGCTCTGCCACGTTCTCACACTACGAGACCGGGCCCCGGCCGGTGGCAGGCACCCGCCACGGGCCCCGGCCGGTGGCAGGCACCCCCGGCCCGTGCCGACGGGCCCCGGATGCAGACCGACGCGCGCCGGATGCAGACCGACGCGCGCCGGATGCGGGCCAACGCGCCGGGTGCGGGCCGGTCCCGACGACCCGCATGGTAATTTTTCGGAACTCAAGATGAAAACACACGTTTGTCGGCACACTTGGGGACAAGCAGTACGGGCACGAGAGGCGAATGATTGTGGACGACAACAGTGAGCGTCTGCTCACTCCCGGGGAGGTCGCCGCCCTCTTCCGCGTTGACCCCAAGACAGTTACCCGCTGGGCGGCCTCCGGCAGGATCAGCAGCATCCGGACACCAGGCGGACACCGGCGATTCCGCGAGTCGGAGGTTCACGCCCTGCTACGCGGGGACGCGGAAGCAACTCACTAGGCCCGGTCAGGCCGGGTCGTGACCATCGCGAGCGCCGGAGTCTGGCCACGAATTCTCCCGCTGTGCGCGATAGGCGAGGAACTGGCGGTGCAGTTCCTCGTCCTCCTCTTGCCAGCGCAAACGGCGGCTGCGGGCTTCGTCCTCGGTTAGCGCGTGCTCGGCAAGCCGCTCGTAGTCCGCGTCATCCGGACCGATCTCGACATATGCATCGCCGATTATGCGTCCGCCGTCGCCGATCGCGGACTCGGGAACCATGAGGTTCCCGTTCGGCAGCCTAATGACGAACATGACCCGATCACCCTAGATGCCGTAGCGCCGGTTGAAGTAGAGCATGACATTCAGTGCCACCCTTGTGCTACCGCCCAGCATGTCGACCAGCGCGGGCCGCTGCTTAGACGCGATCGCAGCGAACGCGTCCGCGAAAAACTCCCGTCTTCCAAGGGCACCCTGCTGCCGGTGGAAGTCGCTGACCAGGTGCGGTAGGCACTGATCGTAGAGCATCCTGAACTCGGCCGAGTCGGATTGCCACCGGCCGGGCGGCGCATCGGAGTCATCAATCGCGTGCCCGACCTCGTGACACATCACGTCAGGAGATGGTGAAGGACGCGTCCCGACGACTATCTTCCTGTCGCCATAGGCACCCGCGCAGGCATCCCAGGTCGCCCGGCCGGACGGCAGCGGCACGCCCGACAGCCGCCCCATCTCATCCAGTTCCGGCACACCGCCCGGACCCACGTAGATCGCGTCCACGGCCGCGGCGAGCATGTCCTTGATCTTCTGCGGCAGCCCCGCCAGTCGATCGATGGCGTGCAGGGCCTCCGCGGGTGCTGCCTCAGCGCTCTCCCACTGCCTGTGCACCAGCGGCTCCAGGCTCCCGCAGTGCCTGCTGCCGTCGGTCCGCTGCCATCCCCCCGCTACCTCATACCAGGGCCTGGGAGCCGCAGCCTCAGCCCGGCTCTGGCTCGCGCCCCGGCTCTGGCCAGCTGTCTCCTGCGCCTGACGCGTCCGCTGCTGCCCCTGCTTTCGGGCCTGGGCCTGGCCGGCGGCACCGCTGCGCCCTGGCTGTGTCCGCACCGGCGAGCCGAATGACCCGATACCGCCCTGCCTCCTGCGGATTCGGGCACGTCCGCCGCCGCCCGCCGCGCGCCGTGACGGCTCGGCCCGCACCGGCTCGGCCCGCACCGGGCCGGCCGCACCGTCTGCCTGCCTGGGATCGCGGACACCACCCGGCTGCCCAGCATCCGGGACACCACCTGATTGCCTGGGACCTGGGACACCACCCGATGGCCAGGGATCCGGGACACCACCCGGTGGCCAGGGATCAGGGGTACCCGGACCCCCGTCGTAGCCAGCCGGCCGGGGATCGTACCCACCGCCAGGCTGCGACGGATCGTACCCAGCGCCAGCCGGCCGGACAGCACCCGCATGCGCGGGACGGCCAGCATCACTGGGCGTAACCGCCCTGCGGTGCCTGCCGCCGCTCTCGCCCCAGCCCCCCGGCGAGCCGGCCGACGGGCCATCCCCGTCCGGCGGAGCCGCGGTGCCCGGTCGCCCGATTACCAGGGAACTGGGCGCCAGAGCATCGCGCGGCCTTGCTCCCTCCCGGTTTTTGCGCATGGCGGCAGACCGCCTGCGCCTCCGGAGGCGACCCAGCAACCGCTCCCACATGTCCCGCACTCCCTGCCATGCGTGCCTGGCCGCCAGGGTATGCCGGATCCTGGAGATCGTCACCTCTCGTGACCGAATGTGACGGGTACCGGCCGCCTAGCGCGATTCCGAACTACTGACCCAATTCATCCCTTGGCGGGCCTGTCCAGCGGTTAGGCTGCCCACATGCTGCTGCTTGGCGTGCTCCTCGCTCTGCTGGCCGCCGGTCTCTGGATGTATGGCCTCATCGATGTCCTGCTCACCCCCAGGGCGGACTGCCGCTGCCTGGCAAAAGGAACCTGGGTAGCCATCGCCGGATTGCTGCTAGTCCCCGGTGCCCTCGCGTGGCTTGCGTTCGGCCGCCCGTATTCGGCTCCAGGCCGGTATCGCCCGGGAACGGCGGCCCGCCCGCCATGGTTCTCCGGACAACGGATTGACCCGATCGGCCTGGACGCCGACGCTGCGCTGCGCAGGCACCCGGCAGGCCGGGCACGTCAGGACATGCCCGGCGAGACCTATCTTCAGGACGTGGCCGACGGACCGCAGGGGGCGCCGGCCTCTGAGTGGCCCGCGGGTCCCGACGATGATCCCGAATTTCTCCGCTATCTGGACCGCGTGGTCCGAGACATCAGAGAAACCGGGAACGGGGCGTAGGGACGGTCAGTTCAGGCCTGCGTAGGAATGCAGGCCGGTGATGAACAGGCTCACCCCGACCATGTTGAACAGCAGGCAGCAGAACCCGATCAGCTGGACGACCTGCGCCTTTCTTCCCCGCCAGCCGACTGTCGCCCTGGCATGCAGGAAGCAGGCGTACACCACCCAGGTGATGAACGCCCAGGTCTCGGTGGGGTCCCAGCCCCAGTACCGGCCCCAGGCCTGATCCGCCCAGATCGCCCCGGCGATGATGCCGAACGTCCAGATGGGAAACGCGAACATCACGGTCCGGTAGGCGAGACTGTCGATCACCTCGGGCGCCGGCAGCCTGCGCATGATCCCGTCAGACCCGGTCGGGCGACCCGCCGCCACCCGCCTGGCGTGCCGTTCGGCGAACAGGTACACCACCCCGAGCACGGCCGCCACGAAGTACGTCCCGACCGCGAGGGTGATCGCGGTCACGTGGATGGACAGCCAGTAGGACTGCAGCGCGGGCACCACCGGGCCGGCCGCCGTATAGATGACGGTCTGGGCAAGCCCGAGGGCAACGACCACCGCGCCCATCACGAACAGGCCCAGGTAGTAGGCCTTGTACCGGATCATCAGGCCGAGAAAGAAGATCACCGCCACGCAGGTGAGCGCGGTGACGAACTCGTACATGTCGCCCCACGGGATCCGATGCACCGCCAGCCCTCGGGTAATCACCCCGAGCACGTGCGCGACCAGGCCCACCATGACGGCCGCCAGCGCCGCCTGCACCCACCGGCCGGGCTTGGTCCCCGGTTCAACCGATTTTGATACAGAACGGGGATTAGCCGGTCCATCACCCGTAGCCGAATCCGGCGCGGGCAGGCCATCGGTCGCTGCATCGCCGGCGATGCTGCCGTCCGCGGCGCCCACGCCGACAAGCTCGGGCACCCGGGCACGCGCTTGCGTCCCTGCCGCGGCGCCGCGGCGCCGGCCGAATGCGAAGTCGCCGGCGAAGGCGAGCACCGCGAGCGAGTAGCAGAGCAGCGCGGCAACCAGGAAGGCATTGCTGAGCTGAGCCATCCCCAGGTTGGCGGGCATGAGCCTCACTCCCCCTCTTTCTGGGTGAGAGACGATCTGAGTTTCTGCGTGAGCTCGGCGAACTCGGTCTCGAAGCCCCCGCTGGCGTCCGAGCGCGCCAGGCCGCCGATGTGCACGATCGTCCGGCCATCACCGGCGGCGCGGGCCCGGACGAACACCCGGCGGCGCCGCACAAAGAACGAAAGCAGCAGCCCGGCAAGCGCCGCAATCGCGGACAGCAGCGCCGGCATCTGCCCTGGATCGTAGGTTATGGCCAGGCTGATCCACTGCCTGTAGCCGGTGAACGTGAGGGTTCCGTCGCCGTTCGGCAGCTTGATGGACTGCCCGGGCGCCAGCGGCTGCGGGCTGATGGGCAGCCGGTGCATCGCCGCGGTGTTCAGCTGGTAGACCGACTGCGGCACGCCGGAGTCCAGCCCGAGGTTGCCCGCGTACGAGACCAGGCTGACCATCGGGTTGAGCGCGGCGGGGAAGACCGACTCGAGCCGTCCGTCCTCGCTCACCGTGGTGGGCAGGAAAACGCCGATGAAGCCGAGCTGCTGCGGCCTGGCGTCGGGCACCTTGATCACGCCCTCGGACGTATAGGTGGACGTCTCGGCGGCGATGAAAGGTACCGGCTGGTTGAAGACCACCTGGCCTGCGCCATCGGTGATGCGAAACACCGGCGCGAACCCGTGACCGATCAGGAAGACCCGCACCCCGTCCACCACCAGCGGGTGATTGACCTGCAGGTCGTAACCACGGGTCGGGGCGCCGGGCTTGCTCGAGTAACTGACCTGCGCGTTGAACGCAGCGGGCTGGCCGCGGTCAATCCCGGTGGTGACGTAACTGGCGTTGAACCGGTTCAGGGTCATGGTGAACGGCGCCAGGTCGCCGGGCGACACCAGCCGACCCGGGTGGTAGACGTCGAGGTTGGTGACCGTGTCCGCGAACGTATTGCCCTCGACCAGCAGCCGGTTCGCCTTGTAGCCAAACACCCCGCCAAGCCCGATCGACACGAGCACGCCGAGCAGCGCCAGATGGAAGAGCAGGTTGCCGGCCTCGCGCCGGTGTCCTTTCTCCGCCGATACCCAGTCATCGGAGCTGCGCATCCGGAACCGGCGGCGGGAAAGCATCGTCGTCGCGGCGGCGAGCGCCTGATCCGGCGAGAGCGTCGTCTCCAGCCGCGCCGAGCTTGGCAGCCTGGCCAGGTTCCGCGGAGCGGGCGGCGGCAACGCGCGGGCCGTACGGGCCAGTCGGATCGTCCGCGGCACCACGCAGCCGGCCAGCGACAAAAAGAGCAGCAGGTAGATGGCAGCGAACCAGGGCGCCGCGAACACGTTGAACAGCCCGAGCCTGTTCAGCCATGGCGCGAGCGCCGGATGAGTCACGTAGTACTGCTGCACCGCCGACGCGTTGACCCCCTGCTGCGGGATAAACGATCCGGGGACGCTCGCCACTGCGAGCAGGAACAGCAGGATGAGGGCGGTGCGCATGGAGGTCAGCTGCCGCCAGCTCCAGCGCAGCCAGCCCACGAGGCCCAGCCGTGGGTACGTGACTCCCGCCCGCGATTGCCGGGTCTTGCGCACCGGGGGCGCGCCCTCCGAGGGCTGGCCCTCGGCGGGCTGAGCGGTGTCCGGCGTACGCAGCTCGGTCAACGCGGCGCCCTCATCCGGCGTCCGCCAGGCGGTGATAGCCAGGCGGCATCACGGCGCGGCGCGGGGTGGGGGCGGCTCTGCGACCGCATAATGCGGGACACTAACCGGTCTCCTACAGGCGGTAGTAACCCGCCTATTGTGTCGTACCGCTGTGGTGGGCCCGACCCCGGGTCGGTGCTAGGCCGCTACCGCAGGCCCAGGCCTAGGCCCCGGCCACCTGACGGCCCTCGGGCCCGGCGGGCTCGGCATAGCTCACTTCGGTAATCCGATCCCCCAGGTAGGTGAAGCTAGTCACGCTCGCCAGCGCACACTGACGGCGGGCTGGATGGTGCCAGAGCGTGTGCCCCTCAACCTCACGGCGGGCAACCCAGATCGGCATCTGGTGGCTCACACAGACCGCCTCGTGGCCGCGTGCCGCATCTCGTGCGGTGGTCATCGCGGCGAGCATCCGGTCCGCGATCCGCCGGTACGGCTCGCCCCAGGAAGGACGAAACGGGTTGTATAGGTAGCGCCAGTGCCGCATCCGGCGCAACGAGCCATCCCCCACCCCGAACGTGAGCCCCTCGAAGTGATTCGACGGCTCGATCAGCCGCTCATCGACGGTCACCCGGAGGCCAAACTGCGCGGCAAGCGGCTCTGCCGTCTCGCGCGCCCGGTCCAGCGGAGAGGAGAACAGGGCAGTGACATCGCGGCCCGCCAGGAAACCCGCCGCGGCCTTGGCCATCATGCGGCCGTCTTCGGACAGGTGGAAATCGGGGAGCCTGCCATAGATCACGTGGCCGGGATTTCGCACCTCGCCGTGGCGCAGCAGGTGGACAACGGTGCTCTGAGTCATGGCATGCCCAGCCTACCGGCGGCCTTGTAGCCTGAGGGGAGCATGCGGTTGCGCCTAGGGTTCCGCGTCCCGCCCGCCCCCGCGACCACAATCAGGGCAGTACGGCCTGGACCGAGCGGCGCCAGGAACCGTCGCCGTGGATCGCGGCCTACGGCGGTCAGCGGCGGCGGCCAACACCTCACGGGAGAAAAACCTCGAGGGCTCCATCCGGCATGCCCGCAGGGGCCTGACCCAGCAGGAGCCGCTCCGTGAGTCCTACAGCGATCACCCTCATTCTCATCGCCGCAATGGCGCACGCTAGCTGGAACCTGTTCAGCAAGCAGGCTGCCGCGGCCGGCGCCGTGTGCTTCATCTGGCTCTTCTTCACCGTGGGAACCGTCCTGTACGCGCCCGTGACGGTCATCGTGTTCGTCGTCAGCCGTCCCCGGCTGTCCGGCCTGCCGACCGTGTTCCTCGTCGGCACGGCCATCCTGCACATCGGGTATGCGCTGCTGCTGCAGAACGGCTACCGCCTCGGCGACCTGTCCGTGGTGTACCCGATCGGCCGCGGCACCGGGGCGCTGCTGGCCGCCGCGGCCGGCATCCTGCTGCTCGGCGAGCGCCCTGGCCCGCTGAGCACGGCCGGCATCCTGCTCATCGTGGCGGGCGTGATAGTGATCGGCCTGCCCAGCCGCAGCCGCATCGCGCAGGCACCCGCCACGCAAGCACCACCCGCGCAGGCACCCGCCCCGCAGGCACCCGCCCCGCGGTCCCTAGACGCGCAGGCACCTCCCGCGCAGGCACCTCCCGCGCAGGCACCTCCCGCGCAGGCACCTCCCGCGCAGGCACCTCCCGCGCAGGCACCTCCCGCGCAGGCACCTCCCGCGCAGGCACCTCCGGCAGTCATAGGGATAGCATTTGCCCTGCTCACCGGGGTATTTATTGCTGCGTACACGGTGTGGGACAAGTATGCGGTTGCCACGCTGCAGATCCCTCCGGTCATCGAGGACTGGGCCGCGACGCTGGGAGTGGCCGTGGCACTTGCCCCGGTCGCGCTGCGGGACAGGACGCGGCTGGCCACGGTGTGGCGCACCTACCGGCCGCAGGTGCTCGGCGCGGCGGTGCTGTCGCCGCTCGCCTACATCCTGGTGCTGACCGCACTGCGGTTCACCGCGATCAGCGTCGCGGCGCCGTGCCGCGAGGTCAGCGTGCTGTTCGGGGTGCTGCTCGGCAGGCGGATGCTCGGCGAGGGGAACCAGGCCCGCCGGCTGGCCGCTGCGGCCGCGATCGTCGTCGGCATCATCTCGGTCGCGATCGGCTGAATCGGCGGGGTCAGTACCGCGGCAGCGGGGCCGCCTGCGAGGGGCACACGTCATCGTGCATAGTTTCAGAGCGTGTTGCGTTTGGAGTTGACCTGGCAGGCCGCGGCGATTACGTCGGGCTGCCTGGTCGGCGCTGCGGTGGTCATGCGGCTGGCTAAGCGGACTCCGGTGGCCCGGTCAGTCCCGGCGGCACGCCTGGCCACCGTCGCCGCGTTCGCCCAGGAAGCGGGGACGGTCCTCGCGCTGTTCGCGCTCTGGCAGCTAGCCGGAAGCCACCCGGCGCTGGGCGCGGATGGCGCCCTGGCCAGGGCGCAATGGCTATGGCATGCCGAACGAGTGCTGCACATGCCAAGCGAAGCCGTGGTCCAGCGCGCCTTCCTGCCGCACCCGCTGCTCGTCCAGGCGTTCAACCTGTATTACGCGTCGCTGCACTTCGCGGTGCTCATCGCCTGCCTGATCTGGCTGTTCGTCCGGTACCGGGCCAGCTACCTGCGGGTACGCACCACGGTCGTGCTGTTCACCGGGTTCTCGCTGCTGGTACAGCTGATCCCGGTCGCGCCGCCGCGGATGCTGGCCGGCGACGGGATGGTCGACACCGCGGTCCGGTACGGGCAGTCGGTGTACGGAAGCGACGCGGGGTTCAATCCCGACCAGCTATCGGCTATGCCGTCCGTGCACGTCGGCTGGGCCCTGATCGTCGCGGTGGTGATCGTGCATGTGTCCCGCAGTCGCTGGCGCTGGCTGGCCCTTGGCTATCCCGCACTGACCACACTGGCGGTGGTCGTAACCGCCAACCACTTCTGGCTGGACGGCGTCGCGGCCGCCGTTCTGGTGGCGCTGACCCTGCTCATCCAGCGCGCGGCCCAGGCGATCAGGCGGAAGCCTGCCCGCGCGGACCGGACGCCACGCCAGCAGGAGTTCCTGCCCGGCACCACCTCAGCGGCCCGCTGACAACCAGCAGCGCCGACGGCAGCGCACTCCGCTCGGGGTGAGTATGGATGTGGCGCCCTCGGCGTAGCGTCGTTGTGACAACGCTGATGCTCTAGGCCCGCAGAGAAGTTAGCCGCAGGTTTCGTGATCGTCAGGTCGGGCCGGGGCGCCCGGCACGAGCTCGGGAGCGCCCGCCCGGGCCGACGGGCCGCGCGCTGGTTTGCGC
>PMSU01000102.1 GCA_003168255.1 Actinomycetota bacterium | reverse complement strand
CAGCCTGCCGCCGCTGGCCGGGTCCGTCAACCTCACCATCCCCCTTCTCACCCTGCTCGGCCTCGGCAACACGCCCGGCGCCGCCGCCGGATACGGGCCGCTGGACCCCGACACCGCCCGCGCGCTCGCCTGCGCCGCCGCCGGGCACCGCGCCACCCGCTGGCACCTCACCGTCACCGGCCCCGCCGGACGCGCCCTCGGCTACGGCACCGCCACCCGCACCAAAGCCACCGCAGACGGCGGGTGGACCGTGAACGTCACCGCCGAGCCGATCGCCGCCGGCGGCTGCGACCACCGCCACTGCGAACCCGGCTACCGGCCCAGCGCCGCCCTGCAACGCCTCATCCGCGCCCGCAGCTGCACCTGCAGCTACTACGGCTGCGGCCGCCCCGCCGACACCTGCGACCTGGACCACACCATCCCCTATGACCAGGACGGGCTGACCTGCGAGTGCAACCTCGCCCCCCTCTGCCGCCGGCACCACCGGATGAAACAAGCCGAAGACTGGACACTCGAACAGATCCTCCCCGGCGTCATGGCCTGGCTCACCCCCGCCGGACGCCGCTACATCACCCTGCCCAGCCAGCACCCCACCTAAAGATCCACAACCCAGGCGCGCAGTCAGCCGGAAGGCCGACTAGGCCGGTGAGCTCGGTCGCCGCAGCACCGGACCGGGCATCATCGGTTGGCAAAACGGCGGGCTGTCAAGGCCGTCAATGAACGCGAGCCGCAGGATCGCTCCGTGGATCCCCCTCAGCTCACCAAGACCGGTGAACGATCGGGTTAGCTGGACGGCGTGCTGCTCGTGGCCGGAATCATGGGCCCGCCAGGGTTCACCTGGCCGAGTACCTTCGAGATCTTGTTCCAGCGTTCGGTCTGGCAGCCGTTGTCCCTGGAGTAGGTGGCCGTCACATGCTTGCCGTCCCAGATCCCTGTGATGGACGCGGTCTGCGGCCCGCTGGCGATCATCGAGCACATGACGCCTGACGGCACCGGCGCGAACGGATCCTTGACGTGATCCAGGGTGATGCAGGCGGTCTGCGGGTTCGGATGGGTTCCGCCGGCCGGCTCGCAGGTCAGGGTCCAGTGCCGCGGTACGGCGCCGCGGGCCGCGGTGACGCTGATGGTCAGCGATGAAGCCGGCTTCGACGCGCCTGTGCTGGCCGCGCCGCCCGTGCCGCTCTGGCTGCCGCATGCCGCGGCCAGCGCCACGACGGCACCCAGGACAGCTGCTACGCCGATCTTGTGCGGGACGTCTGTCAGCGGTACGAAGAATTTCATGTTCGTTGGACGCGGCCGGCGCTCGGGTGGTTCCAGAATCACGCACAAATGGTAACGGCCCTGCATCCCGGTAGCGTGTTGCGGCCCTCCCTCGATGGAGTAGGGCAGGTAGCGGTTCGGGGCGATTCGCAGGTACACGATCATCGGGCAGGGCAGCGGCGGCGAGCCGAGCGCGTACCGCTGCGAGTCAGGGGTCACGGCCGCGAACAGCTGCCGCTGCGGCCCCAGCGGCGGGTACCCGCCCACAGGCTGGATCGGCGTGCTGCCCGACGACGTGACCTGCGCCCAGGTTTGCGTGGTCCCGCCCGCACCAGCGCACGTGGCTCAAGTCCGCCTGACCGGGCCATACGTGGTAGGTCCGCCGGGTACCAGAGGGCGTATCCCCCGCTCCCGATGACGGCCAGCAGCAGGACGACAACCGCGATGAGAAAGATCCACGGCCGCAGGATTCGCAATCTCGTCCTGACGCTCGCGTCCGCCATAGTGCACGATACGTCGCGCGGCCGCGGACCCCGGACCGTCCTGCGGCAGCCCAGGTACCACCAAAAAGGCCACAGTTGCGTCATCAAGACGCCATGGGGCCAGCGGCGCAGACGGTTAAAGTCCGGCCGGCTGGCCTGGCAGCAGGCACTGGCGATATACGACGAGCTAAACCACGACGCGCCGCACGAGTCCGCGCCATGCTCGACCGCCGGCTAACCGCTTAGGGATATCTCCGGGCGTCAGCCCGGCTTGCGCACAGGAACCGGGTACCAGGCCGCCGGGTCGCCTGGCGTGCCGGTGAAGTCGTAGCGCACCTCATCGGGCGACAGCGCGATCAGGGATATCGAGGTCGTGCCCCATATCCGTCCGCCGCCGAGGTCGTGCCGCACGATCAGCGCCCGCGGATCGTCCCGGGTGATGCCGTCGCCGTTCAGCAGCGGCAGCCATTCTCCCCAGGCCTGCAAGACCGGGCTGCCCGGCCGCGGCGCGGGGCGTGCCGCAGCGCGAAACCGGGGCAGGAAGTGGGCGACGCGGGCCAGTTCGTGCTCACGCCCGGTGATACGCCCGTCCCCGGATCCCGGCGCCTCGGCCGCCAGCAGGTCACTGCCGAGGCCGCTGTTCACGACCGCGTGCAGGCCGCCGGCCAGCTCCTGCTCGACAAGGTTCTCGCCATCCCAGCTGGCCAGGGCGACCCTCCCCGGCTCCGCGGTCAACAGGTGAAAAGGATCGAAATCCGCCAGCCCGGCTGGCGCCAGCTTTCCCTCGGCCGCGGCCTGCAGGGGCAGTACGCCCCGTGTCCGCCGTGATCCGGCCGGCGCCATCACGCCCCGCCCGTTGAGCACGCAGGCCACCCGCCTCGCCGAGGGCGCTACCGCCAGCCAGGTCCCTCCCGCCAGCAGATCCCGACCCCCGATCAGGCCCGGATAGTCCGGCCAGTGTCGTCCAGGGGACTGCCAGGCACGGCCCACGAACTCGTCACGGATACCGGCGAGCAGGACAGGGGCGTCCGGTTCGATGCTGAGGATGGCCGTGCACATGCACCCATTGGAACAGAGCCGGCCAGTGGGGACCCCGCGGCGGGCCCGGCCGAGGACTGAAACCTAGCTCGAGGGGTCTCCGGCCGGCGGGCGCATCGATTCGCCCTGCCGGTACATCTGCGGAGGCTTGTGCCCCGCGCCCTGGCCGCCATCGATCGGGATGACGGCCCCGGTGATGAATGAGGACTGCTGCGAGCAAAGCCAGAGCACGGTCTGCGCGACCTCGGACGTGGTTCCTGTCCTGTGCATCGGCGTGGCCAGGCCTGCCTGGCGCTGGGCTTGCGGGCCTGCTGCTGCCAGATGGTGCGTCAGGATGGGGCCGGGCGCCACGACATTGACCCGGATGCCCTGGTCGGCATAATCGAGCGCGGCGACCTTCGTCAGGCCGATAATGCCGGCCTTGCCGGCAACGTAGGCCGCGAGGTTGGCGATACCGGTGACGCCGGCTACCGAGGCCATGTTCACGATCGCGCCGCCGCCGCCTTGCAGCATGGCCGGGATCTGGAACTTCATCCCCAGGAATGTGCCGCGGATGTTCGTGGCGATGCCGCGGTCGAACTCGTCGGGGTCGATGTCAGCCAGCGGAGCCGGCAGCGGGCCATCGGTGGCATTGTTGAACGCCGCGTCGAGCCGTCCATAGCTCGCCATCGCCTGGCCGACCAGGTTGCGCATCGAATCGGTGTCCGCGACGTCGGTGCGAACGGCGATCGCCTGGCCGCCGCTGCCGCTGATCCGTTTCGCGACGGACTCCAGGGCGGTGATGTCGCGGGCCGCCAGGACAACTGAGGCACCGGCGGCGGCGAACGCCTCGGCGGTTGCCGCCCCGATCCCCTTGCTGGCCCCGGCCACAAGGGCTACCCGGCCCCGCATCGGCATGGACTCCATCGTCTCCTCCATGAGGTTGCTGAAGCTTCGCGGAAGATTCATTCCAACAGTTGATCTGACTGAATTATGTCATGCGCCGAGCAGGCCGAGAGCGCGCCGCTGGGGAGAGTGACGGCACGAGCCGGACGAAGGAGGAATGGCGGGCCGTGGCCCGGCCGGGCCGGCCAGCGCGAGGCGCGACGGCCGCCCGGTCCGGGTGGCTAGCTTGAGAAGCGAAGCCGCCCGGTCCGGGTGGCCGGCTTGAGGCGAAGTCCCAGGGCCGGGCTGCTCAGCGGGGCGCGCTGCTCAGCGCGGCGCGCTGCTCAGCGCGGCGCGCTGCTCAGCGGGGCGCGCTGCTCAGCGCGGCGCGCTGCGGCGCCGCCGGGCAGACGCTGGACGGGCCGAATCCGTCGCGACCGGCCGGGCCGTGAGGGCCACGGCCGCGCGGGCGAGGTGCTGGACCAGCGGCACGACGGCTTCTGGCGTCTTATCCGCACCCGCCAGTGCGTCGAATGTCTCGAAGCTGGTCACGGTGAACAGCACGTCGATCACATCGGGCTGCAACTCGGCGGGCGGGGTCCCCTGCTGCTCGGTGAACCTGCTGACCAGGGCGGTCGCACCGCGCCTGCGCCACTCCTGGCGCGCCAGCAGCGCCTCTCCCAGGTCAGGATCCAGCGCAGCCAGACCATGCAGGCGCCGGTGCAGCATCCGGTCCGAGCCCCAGAACCGGCCGAACACCGCGATGTAATCATCGAGCGCGGCCAGCGGATCGGGCTGCCCGAACGCGTCGGCCAGCCCGGCCATGCCGCCAGCCGCGGCGACCGAGTCGAACAGCGCCTCGAGCAGGCCCAGCTTGGAACGGAACTGGTAGTAGACCGTGGCCCGGGAGACGTCCGCCTTCTGCGCAACCGCGTCGATGCTGAACCGGCCCGGGTCTGCGGACACAAGCAACTCGCGGGCGGCGGTGATCACCCGGCCGCGGGTCTCGTCAATCGCGGCCTGACGCTGGCCCAGCTTGTACGCGCGCGGACTCATGAGCGGCGCTCCTGCCCGCTTTACACGGATCTTCCTTTGGACGTTATGTCGAAAAGAATTATACTCCGAACGCACAAATGGCAGGCAAGGAGTCAGGATCCGTCTTCCACATCGGCCTGGTGCGCGTTCTACTGAGGATCGGTCATGCGGCGCACGGCTTCGACGAGCGCCTTGCGGTGCTGTCGCAGTCGGGCTGATGACAGTGGATCTTTGCCGGCTACGGCCATAAGGGCGGGCGGGGCGCTGAGCCAGCTCTCGGTCATGCGCAGCACGATCGCGAACATGTCTAGTGCGGGCATGCCGTCGTAGAGTTTGCCTTCGCGTTGCGCTTTGGCGATGGCGTTTACCTTGGCCTTGTAGCCGCGCCGCTCAGCCTCGGTTGGCTCGGCGCGCTCGAAGGCGCGCCACCCGGCGAGCCGCGCCGCCTGCGGGTTCTTGACCATGTAGTCGAAGCGCGCGCTGGCATAGCTGCCGAGGTCGCCAGGGGTTAGCGGGACCGTCTCGGCGAGCAGGCCGATCTGGCGCTCGATGACCGCGTCGAAGATCTTGTCTTTATCGCCGAAGTAGACGTAGAGCAGGCGCTTGTTGGCTCCCGCGCGCTCAGCGATGCGGTCGATCCGGGCGCCAGCCAGTCCGTACTCGGAGAACTCTTCGGTTGCCGCCGCGAGCAACAGCTCCTTGGTCGCACGTGAGTCCCGTGGTCGGCCCTTGGCTGGTGTCGGATGGGGCTGGGACATGCAACGAGCTTACCGGAAGTAACTAAACGTTGATATAGATGATAGCTATCGGCTATGGTGTATCTATCTGGTTAGATACATTAGTCCGTGGACCGGCGGACAGTAGGAAGGGCAGTCACTGTGTCACCATCACTGGAAACACTGACGCTGGCGGACGATCTGACCGTCACCCGCATGGGCTACGGCGCGATGCAGCTCGCCGGGCCAGGCGTCTTCGGACCGCCGCAGGACCGCGATGCGGCCATCGCCGTCCTGCGCGAAGCCATCGGCCTGGGCATCACCCACATCGACACGAGTGACTTCTACGGCCCCTATGTCGTCAACGAGATCATCAAAGCGGCCCTGCACCCATACCCGGAAGGCCTGCGCCTGGTCACCAAGGTTGGTGCCCGTCGCGGCGACGACGGTTCATGGATCCCGTCGCTGACCTCCGACAGCCTGGTCCAGCAGGTGCACGAGAACCTGGACCACCTGGGCCTGGACACCCTGGACCTGGTCAACTTGCGAGTCGAGGGTCATGAAATCTCGGCCGGCGACTCGCTGGCCGAACCGTTCAGCGTGCTCGCCGGGCTACAGCAGCAGGGCCTCATCCGGCACCTGGGCGTCAGCGGCGTCACCCCCGGGCAGCTCACCGAGGCACAGCGGATCGCCCCGGTCGTGACAGTGCAGAATCTCTACAATCTCGCCAACCGCCAAGATGACGAGCTAGTAGATCGCTGCACACGCGAGGGCATCGCGTTCACGCCATTTTTCCCGCTCGGCGGATTCACGCCCCTACAGTCGGAGACCCTCGACCGGGTAGCCAATCGCCTCGGCGTTTCGGCGCATCAGGTGGCATTGGCTTGGCTGTTGCAGCGCTCGGCGGCCATCCTGCTTATCCCCGGCACCTCGTCGGTCGAGCACTTGCGCGAGAACGTGTCCGCCGCCGATCTCAAGCTGCCCGAAGACGAGATCGCGGAGCTGAACGCCATCGGCAAGTAGATGAGCCGCTGGCCCGGTCCATAGTCAGGCGGGCTGCACCGATCGCCGCGGCTGGCGGCAGCGTCAGCTGGCGTTGGTGGCGGGAGGCCAGCGCCGGCCCCCCGCCACCTGTACTTGATCGCGCCTGTTCAGAGCGGGTAGTTGTACCAGTCATGCGCTCCCGGGTTCCCCCGCCAGGAGTACATCGTGCCGCCGCCGATGTAGTAGACGTTTTGCTGCCCATCGGGGTACACCATGGAGGCTATGGCGCTGCCGGCGTCGGCGGGCTCCCCGTTGCCGATGACCCTGTCTTCCCAGCTGCTGGTCAGCACCCACCGGTAGAGCTGGCCGTTCTTGCCGGTGTAGAACACCGACGTGTAGCCGTCCGGCCGGAGCAGGGCGCTGATGCCGCTGCGGGCGATGGCAGCCGCGCCGTGACCGAGCTGGGCGTTGGCCCAGTGCTCGGTGAAGCCCCAGGTGAAGATCTGATTGTCGGCGCCCACGTAGTAGACGTTCTGGTCCCCGTCCGACTGGTACACATCCGCGAGCTGGCTGCCGGCCGCGGCCTTCTCCCCGCTGCCGATCGCCCCGTTGAGCCACCCCTCGGCGCCGGCCAGCAGCCAGTTGAAGATCTGGCCGTCGGCACCGACGTAGAACACCTGGTAGTCGCCGTTGTCCGGATGGTACGCCGCGGTGATCCCGCCGGCGGGCTTGGCAGCCTCGCCGTCACCGAGCGGGGCGTTGGCCCAGTGGCCGGTGAAAGCCCAGGTGTAGACCTGGTCGTTCGCGCCCACGTAGTAGACGTTCTCGTCTCCGTCCGGGTCATTGATCACGGTCACCCCGGTGCCCGCTGCCGCCTTCTCGCCCTGCGCGATGATCCCGTTCAGCCACCCCTTGGAGCCGGCATCCAGCCAGTTGTAAATCTGGCCGTTCGTGCCTACGTAGTAGACGGAGATATCGCCGTTCGTATCCAGAACGGCCGCAATCCCTGTCCCGGCTTTGACCGCCTCACCCGTGCCCAGCTGGTAGGAAGTGGTCCAGCCCGCTGATGAATACGGCCAGTAATACACCTGGTGGTTGCTGCCCACATAGAAAACATCGATGTCTCCGTTGGACAGCACCACCTGCGCGACCGGGACCGTGGCCGGCAGGGTGTCCGGCCCTGCCGGAGCCCTGGACCGCGCCGTGGCAGCCGTGGCAGCCGTGGCCGACCCTACGGCAGCAGCGATGACTGCCACTGCGATACCCATCCGCGCCACTGCGCGCACCCGGCCGTGCAGCCCTATCCGGTGACCCGGCGAGCTGGCCCGGCCGCCAGACCCGCCGTCCACCGCTGGCCGCGACCGGCCGAAACCCCTCCGCTTGTCCATCGACCCTTCCCCTTTACCCTTCCGCGAGGCTCGCCTTACTGAAAGGACGAGCGCATATCAGGACCACCATGAGCCGCGCCCCTGCAATCGCGCTGCAACGTCGCTGCAACCGACACCGGATCACTCGGACGCGAGGGTAGAAGGCGTCAGCTGGCGTTGGCGGCGGGCGGCGGGGTGAGCGCCCAGCGGATCATGCCGGTCATCGCGTTACCGGCGGGGCGGACCAGGGCGGTCTCGGTGAGTGGCAGGTAGGGCAGGTTCAGCGGACGGCGGGCCCATCGGGGCAGCAGGGAAGTCGCCGCGGCGGCCAGTACCCCGTAGGGTGCTCGGGCCAGTACTGGCAACGGCGGGCTGAGCAGCAGGAACCGGGCGGCAGAGCGCGCTTCGGCCGTGCCTTGAAGCTCGGCCCGGTACTGGCTGATCCGGTCGGCGAGCTCAGCCTCGGTCCGGGGCGGGTCCGGCACCCCGAGGCCGGCCCCGATCCGGGCCAGATCGGCGACGTACCCGTCGCGCCCCGCCTGGTCCAGCGGCCGGGCTCCGAAGCGGGTATGCGCACGCAGGAAACTGTCGGCCTCGGCGATGTGAACCCAGGTCAGCAAGTGCGGATCCGAGGCCGCATACGGGCGGCCATCCGGCGCCGTCCCGCGTACCCGCTGGTGGATCGCCTTGACCCGGTCGATGGCCGCCTGCGCGTCGCTTGCCCGGCCGAAAGCCGTGACAGCGAGGAAGTAACTGGTCCGCTGCAACCGCCCCCACGGATCGCCCCGGTAACCCGAATGCCCCGCCACGGCGGCCATCGCCAGCGGATGCAGCGACTGGAGCAGCAGCGCACGGATACCGCCCGCGAACATCGAGGAGTCGGAGTGAACCCGCCGGATCGGGCGGTCGTCGGCGAACCAGCGCTCGCCCTCGGTCCCGTGAATCACCTGGCGACGGGCCGGCCCCTCAGACCCGGCCACCCGCTCGAATATCGACGCGCCGATTCGACGGCGGACAGAATTAGCGGCAGCCTGCACTCCCATCTGCCCATTATCGGCCTGCACCGCCGGGCTCAGCTCACGGGGCGCCGGGCCAGGCCGCCGGATGGAGCAGGATGGGACGGTGTCAGCACTTTCGCAGCTGAGCTTCCGCGGCCGGGGGTGGGATGGCGTCGCCGGCGGCCTGCTGGCGGGTGAGTTCCTCCTGGCAGGGCCGGGAACGCAGTTGTATCGCGACCAGCGCTGCGGCAAGGACTGCGATGCCGGTGGCGATCAGGAAGGACAGCCGGTATCCGGCCGTTAGCGAGCCGGAGGCATGGGCGGTGCGGGCGGCTGCCGCGGTGGCCAGAACGGCGAGCCCGACGGCGGCTCCGGTCTGCTGGCTGGTGGTGAACAGGGCGCCGGCCAGGCCCTGGTCGCGCCCTTGGACGCCGCTGGTGATAGCGATCGAGGCGGTGGGCAGCGCGAGGCCGATGCCCAGCGCGGTGAGCAGCAGGCCGGGCAGCACGGCCGCCAGGTAGCCGGAACCCGCCGAGATCTGGGCGAGCCAGAGCTGTCCGGCGGCCATGCAGATGAGCCCGGCGAGCAGCACGTGCTTGATGCTCAGCCGGGTGAGCAGCCGGCGGGTGCCGAGCGTGGAGGTGAGCACGACGGTGACGGTAGAGGGAACCAGGGCCAGGCCGGTCTGCACCGGGCTGAAGCCCTGGACCCTCTGTAGGTACAGCGAGACGAAATACACGTAGCCGGCCAGCACGGCACCGATCATCAGCATCGCGGCCACGGCCGCCCGGCGGGTCGGCGCGGCGAAGATAGCCATTGGCAGCATCGGCGCGGGGGCCTTCTGCTCGGTACGGACGAAGGCAACGGCGAGCAGCACCGCGGCCACGAGCGCGGCGATGGTGACCGGCGCGGTGAACCCGTGCTGCTGGCCGCTGCTCAGCCCGAAGATCAGCGCCGCGATCGCCGCGGTCACCAGCAGCGCCCCCCGGACGTCGATCCGGCTGCCGCCAGCGGGGCTGCTGGCCGGCAGCCGCGGGACGAGCGCCAGCATGACCGCGATCAGCGGCGGGTTGACCAGGAAGACCGCGCGCCAGCCCAGGTACTGCGTCAGCAGCCCACCGGCGACGATCCCGGCGGTCGCGCCCGCGGCGGTCGTCGCCTGCCAGATCGCCAGCGCCCGGTTCCGCGCTGGGCCCTCCGGATTGGCCGTCGTGAGCAGCGACAGTGCGGCCGGCGACACCATCGCCCCGGCCGCCCCCTGGACCACCCGCGCGATGATCAGCATGACCGGCCACTGCGCCAGCCCGCAACCCAGCGACGCGACGCCAAAGACCACTAGCCCGGCGGCCAGCAGCCTCCGCCGTCCCAGCAGGTCAGCCAGGCGCCCGCCGGCCAGCAGCAGCGACCCGAACGTCAGCGCATACCCGGTGACAATCCACTGCAACTGCGCCGGGGCCATCCCCAGCTCCCGCTGGATCGTCGGCAACGCCACATTCACGATGCTGAAATCCAGTTGCAGGACGAACTGCGCGGCGCAGATCAAGATCATCGTTAGCCCGGCACCTCGCACCGCCGCCCCGGGCACCCGTCCTTGCTCGCCGCTCGCCATCGCACCCCATCTTTTACCTCACGCGCAGTCGGCGGGCGGCGGCGACCTCACGCGCAGTCGGCGGGATGCTCCACCAGGCTCGCGTACGCGGCCACGAGATCCCCGCTCCGTTCGGAATACGGAACTCCCGCCTTGAAACGTTCCCATTCCTCGGGGAAGAAGGGTGCGATCGAAGCAGCGCTGGGCGCCGGCCTGCGTGCCTTCCTGACAGCTCAGCCCTGATTCGTGACGGGCGGCGGGCGGAGGCCCGCGAACAGGTCATCTTCGGGCAGCGGCGCGCCGGTGGAGTCGCTCACCCTGATGAAATGCTCCCAGCCGAACGTGCCCTCCGCGATCTGTGGCGGGATCTTGCTGAACCACGACTCCTGGATCTGGCTGGCGTGCGCGAACAGCGCCTCGCGCTTGCGGCCGAGCACCGGCCGGATATCGACCGTGGTGGTGATCCGCTTCTCGTCTTCGGCCATCTTCAGCCGCATCTCCGGGGTGAAATCGCGGCCATCGGGCACCTCGACGCCTTGCTCCCGCAGTGCCTCCCACATCTTCTGAAAGTCGCTGCCGCGCATCGCGGAGAGGTAGAGCTTGGCCGCGATCCCGGTGCCGGCCACCGCCGCCTGCGCCGCCAGGCTGGCGTGCACATGGTCGGGGTGCTGGTACATGCCCTTGTCGTCATAGGTGATCACGACCTGCGGCCGGTAGGTCTCGATCAGCCCGCCGATCCTGGCTGCCACGTCGGCCTCGGGGATGTTGCAGAACGCCTCCGGCCGGTCCTTGTAGTCCCAGTCGGGCATGCCGGAGTCGTGGTACCCGAGCACCTCGAGCTCGGCGACTCCGAGGATCTTGCAGGACTGGCGCAGCTCAGCGAGTCGCAGCTGAGCCACCGCTTCCTCATCGTGACCGTCCTGGCCGGGCTTGACTCCGCCGGGGGCATCGCCGAACTCACCGTTCGTGCACGTCACCACCACGGTCCGGACGCCTTGCTCGGAATAGGTGGCCAGCACGCCGCCGGTGCTCGACGCCTCATCGTCCGGGTGGGCGTGTACCGCCATCAGGGTCAGGTTCTGGGTCATGCCCTAAGCCTGCCCGATAGACCCGGATGCGCGTGCAGCGGCCTGCCTGATCAGCCGCGGCACCGTCCTGGCCGCCCCGGATCAGGCTCGTAGACATCGTTGTACGGATAGTGCAGTATTGATGCGCCAGAGCGCCGATTTGCGAGAAAAGAGTCAAATGCGATCCCAGCGCCTGCTACGCGGAGTAGCGATCACTGTGCCGGTCTTCCTCGTAGCGCTGCCGGTGACTGCCCAGGCGCAGAGCGTGCCGGGCGGCGGGGCGGCCCTGACGGCCGCGCAGGCTCGTTCGCTGTCGCGCGACGTCACCGACAAGGTAATCGTCGTGCTCAAGAACCAGGTCGCCGGCACTCCGGATACGCCTAGCAACTCGATGCGGCGGACAGCGGCCGTCAGGTCGCTTCAGCGCGGTGTCCTGTCGGATCTGGCTGCGACCCATGCTCGCAATGTGAAGAGCCTCTCGCTCGTCAACGCCGTCACCGCTACCGTCTCGCCCGGCGAGGCCAAGCGCCTGGCCGCCAATCCCGCGGTGGCGAAGGTGATCCGGGATCGGCCGATCCCAGTCGCCGGCACTCCCTCGGTCACGAGCACGCCCAAGACGGCAGCGGGCGCGAAGCCGCTGCCGGGCGCCTGCACGTCGAACGGGAAGGTCCAGTTGGACCCGGAGGCGATCGAGAACATCCACGCCGCCACCCAGTCGGGCAACGGACCCTCGGCTCAGTCCCTGGGCTACACCGGGGCCGGCGTGAAGGTGGGGTTCATCGCCGACGGCGTTGACCCAGACAATCCCGATTTCATCCGCGCCAACGGCCAGCACGTCTTCGTTGACTACCAGGACTTCAGCGGGACGGGCACCAACGCCCCGACCGATGGCGCCGAAGCCTTCCTCGACTCCAGTTCCATCGCCGCGCAGGGGCTGCACACCTACAACGTGGCCGGCTATGGCGAGGGGCTCAGCACGCCGTGCCGGATCCGGATACTCGGGGTGGCACCTGGCGCCAGCCTGGTCGGGCTCAACGTGTTCGGCTCGGCCAACGTGGCCTACAACTCCGTCTTCCTCGAGGCCATCGACTACGCCGTCACGGTTGACCATGTCAACGTGCTCAACGAGTCATTCGGCAGCAACGAGTTCCCCGATGTCGGCACCCTCGACCTGACGAAGATGGCTGACGACGCGGCCGTCAAGGCCGGCGTGACCGTGACGGTATCCTCCGGCGACGCCGGGCCGACCAACACCATCGGCTCCCCTGCTACCGACCCGAAACTCCTCTCGGCAGGTGCGTCCACCACCTACCGTGCCTACGCCCAGACCGGGATCGGCGACATCACCGCCCCGGGGGTGAAGGGCTGGATCGACAACAACATCAGCGGTCTCAGCTCTGGCGGCTTCGGTGAGGATGGCGGCACCGTGGATGTGGTCGCGCCCGGCGACCTGAACTGGGCGCTGTGCACTCCCGATCCCGCGAAGTTCGCCGCCTGCACGACATTTGCCGGGAAGCCGGCGAAGGTCGAGCTGTCCGGCGGGACGAGCGAGGCGTCGCCGCTGACCGCGGGCACCGCCGCATTGGTAATCCAGGCCTACGCCAAGACCCACGACGGCGATGACCCGACCCCGGCCGTGGTCAAGCAGATCATCGTTTCCACCGCGCAGAACATCGACGCGCCGGCCGATCAGCAGGGCGCGGGCATGATCGACGCCTACCAGGCAGTGCTCGCCGCCGCCTCCTACCCCGGCAGCACCAAGGCAGCGACCGGGCACTCCGTACTCGACAGCACCACCCAGCTCAACGCGGTCGGCCAGCCCGGCACCAGCGAGCACTTCGCCGACACGCTCACCAATGCCGGGACGGGCAGCGTGACAGTGGGCCTGTCCAGCCGCACCCTGGCGACCTACCAGCCGGTCTCGACGAAGTCGCTGTCGCTCACCGCGGCGAATGGCTACGCCAAGGCGGTCAGCTTCACCGTAGCCAAGGGCCAAGCGAGGCTGAACGTGTCGGTTGCCCTCCAGGGTGTGGTCAACCTCAGCCTCATCGCCCCGGACGGCGACCTGGCCGAGTACAACCTTCCGCAGGGAGTGGGCAACTACGGCAACGCCCAGGTAGCCGACCCGGCGGCGGGGAAGTGGACGGCGCTGGTCTCCAGCGAGGGTTCCGGCTCGGGCGGCGCCATCCCGGCGAAGTTCCAGGCGAGCACGGCCAGGTGGCAGCGGTTTGGCAGCCTGTCGGCGAGCTCTGTGACGCTTGCCGCCGGAGCATCGAGCACCTTCACGCTGACCGTTCCAACGCCGTCGCAGGCTGGCGACGTGGCCGGCTCTGTCCTGCTGCGCAGCTCGGCCAAGACCCCGGCTTTCGCCGCGGTGACCTCCATCCCGGTCACCTTGCGCTCGCTGGTGCCGACCCCGGCTCCGTCGACGACGTTCACCGGCACGCTAACCGGCGGCAACGGCCGTGCCGCCAATACCGGGCAGACCGCTTACTACCAGGTCGACATACCGGCCGGGCTCAAGGCCCTGAACGTCGAGGTCAGCACGCACAACGCCAGCAATACCCTGCTCGCCGAACTGGTCGATCCGGCGACCGGCGACGTGGCCTCCGCGGCTATCAACGGGTTGCTCGAGACCACGTCTTCGGGGAATCCCGTGATCGAACCGGAGGTCGGCACCCAGCTGCACGTTCTCGCCCCCAGCCCGGGGCGGTGGACGCTGGTGGTGGACTTCTACAACACGGTGTCGGGTACCGCGGTGGCCCAGCCTTTCAAGGTCACGCTCAACGACACTCCGGTCTGGGCTTCGGCGGCGGGCCTTCCCGGCTCGACCAGCACCAAGCTGGCCGCGGGCAAGCCCGTGACGGTCGGCCTGCGGGTGACCAACAGCGGCAGCACGCCAGAGGCGTACTTCACCGATGCCCGGCTCAGTACCTCGGTTACGGCCGCTCTTGCCGCGCAGACCACCTCGACCTTGACCCTGCCCAACCTCAATGGCACGCTACCGACATACCTCGTTCCTTCGCACACCACTGCACTGGCCACGAAGGTGTCGTCCTCAGCACCGCTGTTCTTCGACTTCTCCTGGCCATTCGGGGATCCGGACCTGATCTCGTCGATCGGGAAGACCGCGACCGGGTCCTATTCGGCGTCCGAAGTCGCGGACGGCGACTGGACCGTAACGCCATTCCTGCTGGGTCCCACCGGCAAGAAGGCAGCAAAGCCGGTGCCTGCCACCGTGTCGATGACGGCGACCACCGCCGCCTTTGACCCGACGGTCAGTTCCCCGACTGGGGACCTGTGGCTCAGCAGCCTTGACCCCCAGGCCGGCTTCACGCCGTATGTCGTCAATCCTGGCCAGACCGTCACCATCCCCGTCACCATCACGCCCAAGGGCGCTGCGGGAAGCACGGTAAGCGGCACCCTTTACCTGGACGACTCGTCGCTCATTCCTGGCGGGGTGACCTACAACGGGCTGGCCGGGAACTACCCGGAAGCGAGCGACGTGGCGGCCTTCAGCTACAGCTACACCATCAAGTAGGAAGGGGCTGCACCCCAGGGCGACCCCGCGCGGGCTCAGGTCCGGCACTCCGCTACCGTCGGGCGGTTTGCCAGCCACTCGGCCTCCGCGTGTCCCATCGGGGTGGACGGCGGGCCCAGGACGAAGGGCCAGATCTCCTCCGCGATGGCCCGCCAGTCGGCGGTGGCGTGCAGCTGGCCGAGCAGGGCGAACATGCCCAGGTTGATGCGCTGGAGGATCACGTACGAACGCGGGATGCTCGCGTACGCGGCTATCGGGCTGCGCAGGTCGAAGAACCGGCGTACGACCGCGGACGCATACTCCTCTGTGATCGTTAGCGTTCCTGGCCGGCGGACGGTCTCGTAGAACACCGCCATGTGCTCGACGATTGTCTCGGTGCTCAGCGGTGCGTCCCGGACCAGGAAGCCTGCATCCTCCATGCTGGTGCGGAACGCCTCAGGATCGTTTTCGACGCACAGATGACGGACCATGTGCACCAGCGGCTGGAGCTCGAGGTTGGTGAAATGCTTGACCAGCCCGAAGTCGAGAAAGGTGACCCGGCCGCCCCCGTGGAACAGGTAATTGCCAGGGTGCGGGTCGCCGTTGAACGCGCGGATTTCGTACAAGCTCCGGAAGACGAAGCGGTAGATCGTCTCGGCGGCCAGGTCACGTTCGGCCTGTGACCAGTCTGCGAGCTCATGGAAACGGGCGCCGTCCGACAACTCGCTCGTCACCACCCTGCGGGTGGAGAGCTCGTCGATGATCCTCGGCACGTGGATCGTCGGATGGCCGTCGTAGTAGGCCGCCATGAGCCGCTGATTGCGCGCCTCCTGCCGATAGTCGAGTTCCTCGAGAACGCGCTCCCTGAGCTCAGCGATCAAGGCCTCGACATCCTGGTTGGGCGCGGTCATCCGCAGCATCCGGCGCAGCAGGGCGACATTGTCGAGGTCTGCGGCGATGGTCTCCGCGATGCCCGGATACTGCACCTTCACCGCGACGGCCTGCCCGTCGCGGGTGATCGCCCGATGCACCTGCCCGATCGAAGCGGCGGCGATGGGATCCGGATCCCAGCGGGCGAAGGCCCGCTCAGGCGGCATGCCGAGTTCCTCCTCCACCACGGCAGCGGCCAGCTCTGAGCTCATCGGCGGGACGCTGTCCTGGAGCCGGCTGAGCGTTCGGCGGACACCCGGCGAGAGGCCGTCGTCCACGTAACTCGCCATCTGGCCGATCTTCATCAGGACGCCTTTCATCGCGCCCAGGGTGGCCGCGACGTCCTCGGCGGTCTGTAGGGCCAGATCGTTGCGCAGCTGCTGCCGGTTCTCGCCGGCGGCCGCGAACAGCCGCGGCGCACTGCCGGCGTAGCGCATCCCGCCACGCACGACGAGCTGGACAGCAGCCAGCCCTCGCTTGATGCGCAGGTCTCCCAGCCGGCGGCGCGCTAGTATCCCGGCCGCGATCGCAGCACCGATCGCCGCGCCGGCGACTGCCTTCTTCATCGGCGCTGAGCCGCGCGCACCCGCAGGGTGATCCGCTGCCGTGCCTCAAGGACGCCGGGCTCGCCGAGGTACACGGCATCAAGGACACCGAGTGCCTGCCGGATCTCCAGCTGACGGTTCGGGGTGAGAGGCTCCGGCGCGTCGTAGCCGTACATCTCCCGCGCCCAGTCGGGCAGCGCGGCGATCGTGCCGACCCGGATGTCCTGCCAGATCTCCGCGACGTCCTCGTCCAGGCCAGGCGGATCGAGCAGGTAGGCCATCGACTCACTGGCGGCCGGCGTGCAGCGCAGGTCGGGCCGAACCCGCATGATGTACCGGTCGAGTTCTTCCTGACTGGACGGGATCATGGCGGTGGGAATGCCGACCAGTTCGGCCGCCACCACCATCTCGGCGACGTATCGGTCGCTGTCGGCCGCCGAGAGCGGCGTGCCGAACAGCCGGCCGGCGACCATACCGGATTCGACCAGGGCCACGTGCACCCACAGCAGCAGCGCGGGATCGCTGGCCTCGTACGGGCGGCTGGTAATCGTGTCGACGCCGCGCACGTGCTCATGGATGCGACGCACCTGCCCCGCGGACCGTTCGGCTGTCGCGCGCTCGCCGAAAGTGATCGTCGCCAGGTACGCCGAGGTAGCCGCCAGCCGGCCGACGGGATCGCGGCGCCAATCGCTGTGCTGGTCCACTCCGGCCATGGCGAGCGGATGCAGCGCCTGCATCATCAGGGCCCGCAGCCCCGCGATCGGCGAACCCGGATCGGTACTCACTGTCCAGGTGACGCTGCCCGGTCCGAAGAAGCCCTCGTCAGCCGGGCTCTGCGGCACACCCGATACGTAGGCTGCCGCTGAGCGGGCGACCAGATCGACAGCGGCCGCATACGATTCTGCCGTCATTTCAGTACCCCTGGTGAGCCGACGGCCCCCGCTGGCGGTTGCCCGGGTAGCCGACAAACCGGATGTTCATCCCCACCAAGCTACCTACCGCTGTCCCGCGAGAGAATCGCCGCCCAGGCGGGGAAGGCCGCCCCGGCGGGGAAGGCGGCCCCCGCGAGAGAATCGCCGGCCCGGCGGGGAAGGCGGCCAGGACCCGGGCCGCCGAGCCGCCCGGCTCCCCCAGCTGTCGGCCGTTTCCGCAGGCAGTGGGAGACTTGACCCATGTCCGACCGGTCAGCATCCGCCCGCCAGGCCCGCAGTTACCCGGCAGCTGCGGCGATCCTCTCCGATCGGGATCCTGTCTTGCGCCGCCTGATAGCGCAGGCCGGTCCGCCCCGCGTGAACCCGCCGTCGGATACCCATTTCGCGGCACTGGTCCGTTCGGTCCTCTACCAGCAGCTGGCCGGTGCCGCGGCAGCCGCCATCCATGGGCGCCTGATCGCCGCTCTGGGCGGTGAGGTCACGCCGGAGCGGCTGCTGTCGCTGCCTACCGACACGCTCCGTGCCGTCGGCCTGTCCGGCAACAAGACAGCCTCCCTCCAGGATCTGGCGACCAAGGTGCTGGACGGGACAGTCGTGCTCGACCCGCCCGGGCTGCGCGCCGAGAGCGACGCCGAGCTGGTCGCCCGGCTCTCGACGGTCCGGGGCATCGGGAAATGGACGGCGGAGATGTTCCTCATGTTCCAGCTGCGGCGCCTCGACGTGTGGCCGACAGGCGATCTCGGGGTCAGGAAAGGGTTCGGGCTGGCGTGGGGGATCGCGACGCCGACCGCGAAAGAACTCGAGCCGCTCGGCGACCCGTACCGGCCGTACCGTTCGGTCGTGGCCTGGTACTGCTGGCGCGCCGCCGAACTCTACGGCGGCGCGGCGGACAGCGCCGCTACCCGCTAGGCGGCTGCTGCACAGGGGACCAAGCTCCAGCATTCGGAGCCTGTCGGCTTGGCTTCGGTTAGTTCACCAGCCACTGCATCGTGTAGTAGTCATTGACCGGATTCCCGCTGTTGTCGAAGCAGTAGACGTCTCCGGACTCCGTCCCGCCCACCGCTCCGGCCGGACCATCCTCCACGCAGTGCGTGTCGTCAGACCCGTATGCGGTCACCTGCTCGTCTCCGGTATCGCCCTGGCCCGCACTCGGGAAGGCGACCTCCCACTGGCCCGTCGTGAACATGATCACCGATGCCTGGGTGCCGACCGTGTCGTACTGGTAGAGGGTGTCCGGCACATAGCTGGAAGAGCTGGGCTCATTGGCCCAGACGTACCCGCTGGCGCCGCCGTCACCGAGCAGGTCATTGGCGGCCGTGAAGGTCATGGTGAACCTGTCATTGGCCGCTTGTCCCGCTTTGTTGAAGCAGTCGACATCGACCTCCTGGCCGGGAGACTCGGCGCTCCAGCCATCGGTCTCGCACGCATCGGAAGTTGTCCCGTAGGCAGTGACCTTGACGGTTCCGTCAGTCGCGACTGGTCCCGGCATGGTCACCTCGTACTGGCCTTTGCCTAGTTTCTCGATTGTGTTGGTCCCGCCAGACGAATTGAACTGGTGGTCCCTATTAGGTGTATAGGACTTGGCGGTAGAGTCATTCGCCCAGACGTAGTCGGTCGTCCCGCTCGTACTGCCGCCCGAGGTAAAGGCCACCTCGAAATAATCGTTCATCCGGGTACCGGACAGCGCGTAGCAGTCCACGCCGACCTGCAGGATCGTACCCGTCGAGTCCGGCCCCCAGGAGGTGACCGAGCACACGGCCGCGCCAAAGCCCTCAGGACTCACGTCAACCGTTCCCTGGTCGGCGTACGCGCCGAGGCCGTCGAAGTCGACGGTGTACTCCCCGGGCCCCGACTTAGTGATCCGGATTGTCTCCCCGGTGCTGTTATATGAGTAGTCCTTCTCCGGGGTGTACGAATGGGATGTCGGCTTGTTCGCATACGCATAAGCGGTGACAGCGGGCCCAGCGACAATGGTCGGCCTTGCCGACAGCGGAGCGGCAGATGCCGCGCTTGGCAGAAATCCCAGGACCAGCCCTCCGGCGGCAGCCAGCACGGCCGCCCGCATGATGCGCGACCGCGGCAAGCGCCGCAACGGACGGCATTCGTCAACTCCGGTGATTGATGGCATTGGCCCAGGCCCTCCGTCGTGCGCCGGCTACCGGTGCAGGCTCCCCAGAAGTGAGGCGGCACCTCATGCCTAGCACCGCTTCACCCTAGTGACAAGAGCAAGAACTGCGAGGTCACGCAGGGTACGAGCAGTGTTACTGCCCTGCCGCAGCCCGGGATCCCGGCCTTTCTCGGCACGTCCGGGCCGGCGGCCGCCCGCAAGGCCCGCAACCTCCGTTCAGTGCCCCGAGCGCCGGGCCGCCGCCCTGGCACCTGTACCGATTTACCTTCCGAACGGCAGTGGGGGTAGCCACCGCCGCACCCAACGGCGCAACGCGCTGGCACTTCGGTCGCTGACGGCGCGACGCGCCGGCACGTCGGCCCGTCGGCGCCCGGCGGGCCGCTGGCGTGGGTAAGAGGCGCCGACCTACGTCGTGGATGTGGCAGCGCCTACCACCGGTGGTGGGCGCTGCCACATCGACGCCCTGGCCCTGGCATCCCGACAGCTACGTTCCGTCGATCGAGAGCGGCCAGATGCGACGTAAACGTTTGCCATGCATATGGCTAATTATCTCGCATACTGCCATAATCACGTTTTTACAGACACTGTTGCGGATGGAGCACCTGTGCCAGGGATGATGCACATGATCAAGACGGCGAGCAGGCGCTCGGGGGTTGCGCGAGTGGCCCTGATCGCCGCGGTCGCCGCGCCGATCGTGCTGATCGGGGCGCAGGCGGCCGAGGCAAGCTACGTGCTTCAGGACACGCCCGCACCCCCCGGCTTCGCCGGGCCCCATTTCACGGGCGTCTCGTGCCCGACCACGACCGCCTGCCAGGCCGTCGGGAACTCGAGCCCTCCCTCCACTAAGGGATTCGCCGAGGGCTGGGACGGCACGAGCTGGACCGTCGAAAGCACCCCTGACCCATCAAGCTACGTCCTGAATGCCGTGTCGTGCACGTCCCCGACCGCCTGCACGGCCGTCGGCGGCATCAAGGCAAATGGTGGCCTGGGGGACGTGGCGGAACGGTGGGACGGTGCGAGCTGGACGATCCAGACCCTGCCGCCCAGCGCAGGCGTGCTGGACGGCGTGTCCTGCACGTCCGCGACGAAGTGCATCGCCGTGGGGACCGCGGGGACGTCAGGTGTTCCGTTCTCGATTTCCTGGAACGGCACCACGTGGACGGTGCGCAATGTCGACGTCCCGCCCGGCACCCACGCCGGGTTCGACAGCGTGTCGTGCACGTCGGGCAGCGCATGCATAGCCGTGGGGGGCTATGAATCATCAAGCGGTACCTTTCCCCTGCTGGCCGAGTCCTGGAACGGCCACCGCTGGACGTTGCAGACCGCGCCGCCCTACCCGAGCGGCGCAGAAAATGGCACCTTCTCCGGTGTGTCGTGCAGCTCGGTGAGCACCTGCATCGCCGTCGGCGACTACCTCACCAGCTCCACGCGTGTGGCCCTCGCGGAAATCTGGAACGGCACGAGCTGGACGCCGCAGACCACCGCTCCGCTGGGCAGCAGCTCGGTGAATGACTTCTACAGCGTGTCCTGCACTCACTCCGGCGCATGCGTAGCCGGGGGAGATGGAGATTTCTCGAAGACCGGCCAGGAGAAGGCGCTGGCGGAGCACTGGAACGGCACGAGCTGGACGGAGCAGACCACAGTGCGGCCGCCCGGCTCGCCGAACAGCGCTTTCGCCGGCGTGTCGTGCGCAACCAAGAGCGTCTGCACCAGCGTCGGCTACTACCAAAAGAAGCACTCGGGAACCCCCGTCCTCCTGGCCGAGCAACGCTGATGCTGCACATCGGCAGGCTCCCCTACTAAGGGGGGCGGCCCGCGGCACGAGGGCGGGGAGGTCTACGCACGCTTCCACGCCGAGCTGGAACGGTCCTACGCCACCACCCGCCGCGCAGAGAATTACGCCGCCCGCCTCGGTTACGCGGTGAAACCCTCACCCGGGCCCGCCTGGCGGCGACCGGACGCCCCGTCAAGAACGTCATCGACGCCCGCGTCGTTCTGCCGGCCCAGCGCCTGCTCGCGCCCGCCGGCCGCAACGCCATAACGCGGGTAAGACCCTGAAGAAGACCTCGGCCAATTAGCGAGCTGAGATCATGCGCTGTAACCGCAAAAGATTACAGACCGTATGGAGTGGAAGCACATGTCGCTGGCAGTGTGGAACAAGATCGTCGCATGGGTCCGGCAGGAATCCGCCGCGGCGACAGCCCTGGTCGAGTCCTTCATCGCGCTTGGTATCGCCTTCGGCTGGTGGCATTGGAGTCCCGCGCAGACCGGGGCGGTCATCGGGATCGTCTCCGCCCTGCTCGGGATGTTCGTCAGAAGCCAGGTCACGCCTCTTCACCGGATGACGCCCGGACTAAAAGCGGGACCGAAAGCCGGGCCGAAAGCTGCAGAGGCTGACACCCAGCCTTGATCGGCCGGGGAGCCCGCCCGGAGAGCCCGCCGGGGAGCCCGCCCGGAGAGCCCGCCGGGGAGCCCGCCCGGAGAGCCCGCCGGGGAGTCCGCCCGGAGAGCCCGCCGGGGAATCCGCCGGGCGGGGGAGTTGGTTTGCGGCTGGTCGCGTCCTGCGGCAGTCTCTCCCGTGTGATCGAGTTGCGGGTGCTCACGCCGGATGACTGGCGCCTCTGGCGGGAACTGAGGCTCGCCGCGCTTGGCGAGGCGGCGTATGCGTTCGGCTCCCGGCTTTCTGACTGGCAGGGCGACGGGGACCGCGAGGAACGGTGGCGTGCTCGGCTGGAGATTCCGGGCTCCTGCAACATCGTTGCGATGCTCGACGGCCAGCCTGCCGGCATGGCCAGCGGCGTACCGGACGACGAGGATGGCGTCCCCGAGCTGATCTCGATGTGGGTGAGCCCGGCGGCCCGCGGCCGCGGGACCGGAGATCAGCTGATGGGTGCGGTGGAGCAGTGGGCCAGGGAGGAAGGCGCCGAGGCGGTAAAACTCGCCGTGACTGACGGCAACGAGAACGCCATCGCGCTGTACCGGCGCAGCGGCTTTCGGGACACTGGAGAACTCGGCGACCTGATGCCCGACGGGGTGCGCAGGGAAAAGATCATGGTGAAGAAGCTCTAGGTCAGTTGGGATTCCACGGCGTGTACCTCAGGCCGGGTGCAGGCGCCGAGGTGAACGTGCGTAGCATCGCGGTCTCTCGCGATAGCAGGACGCGTTCGGCCGCCAACCGCCGCAGGGCATCGGGCGCGGCCAGCAGCGCCTGCCGGTCCGGCAGATCCACCACTATCGACGCGGCCACCAGGTAGGAAAGCGGAACGGGGTCATCCGGCAGCTCAGGAATGGTGACCTCGGTTCCTCCTCCCTTGGTGGCAAGCACGACGCAATAGTCACGGAACGCCCGCTGCACTGCGCGGGCGGCCAGCGCGGCGGCCGCGTCGTCGCCGGTGTCCTCGGCGAGCAGGTCTACCTCGCCCTGTAGGTACGGACGCGAGTGATCCAGGCTCGCCAGCCGGAACCGCTGCGTCCCCGCGGTCACCATGTCGAACCGGCCATCCTCGTGCTCTACGACCTGGCGCAGCGTCGCGGTACAGCCGATCTCGTAGAGCGCGGAGATCCCGTCCACTCCCGTCTCGCTGCCCTTGCGGATCGCGACGACGCCGAACTCCCGCGGCTCGGGCCCGTCCAGCAGATCCCGGACAAGCTGCCGGTACCGCTCCTCGAAGATGTGCAGCGGCAGCGGCAGTCCCGGGTAGAGCACGGTGCCGAGGGGGAACAGCGGCATCAGCTGGCTCATCCTGCGACACTATGCCGGTTCCGCTGCTCCGCCTACCCAAGCGCGCGCCGCGACGCGGGCCAGCACCACCGCCGCCACCATGCCAAGCACGGACTGCATGACGCTCAGGATCTGCGGCACCATCACCGCCACGACGGCGCCCCGCAGGAACCTGAGCCGGGCCGGCGTCAGGATGGGCGGTTCCAGCCGCAGGCGGATCGGCGGTGATGATCGTGCTCGTGGTGTCCCTGGGACACCGTCACCGTCCCCGTCGCGAGGTTCCGATAACGGACCATACTCGGGCACGGTAACCTAAACGGGCCCTGACTTGAGCGGAGCCGGGCCGCACGGCCTTGGGCGGGGACTCACTGGGGTATGCGCGCGGGATCCATCGGGCAACGCCCCAGCGACTAGGAGAAGAACATACCCATGCCAGCCACGCTTCAGGAGATCCTGCTCACGCCGGACACCAAGCCAAAAGTGATCGCCGACTGCCACACGCTGATCGAGCAGGAGATCTCCGACAAGTCAGGGATCTCAGGGGTCACGGTCAAGCTCGCCTACAAGACGGTGAGCACCTTCGCCCCGGGCCACATCAACCACATGGTGAAGTCCCTGCTCCCCGATATCGTGGACAAGCTTCAGCCGTACTGGGCGGACTTCAACGCCTCCGGCGGCTCCGAGTTCGGCGACTACCTGGCCAAGCGCGGCGAGGAGGTGTCGGAGGCCCTGCTCTCGGTGACCGACGCACGCGCGGCGGCCTCCAGCCGGCCCACGATCATCAAGGCATACCGTACCGCCCGCGGCAGCGCGGTCAAGCACGTCGAGGCCGCGCTCCCGCACGTCGGGGAGCTGGTGCTGAAGTACGCGGGCTGACCACCAGCCACTCTCCCGCGCGGCCCGGATCCCGTTCCGCCAGCCGTCCGGTCCTTTTCCGTTGAACGATCGTGCGTATCTGGTATCCGGATCCGGATGCTCGGCTCCCGCGGCCGCACCGAAGCAATGGGCGGTCACCGCATCGACGAAAGCCAGCCCGGCAGCAGGATGTTCTTGTTGATCATGGCTGTGAAGACCGGGATGTCTTAACGGCTGGCGTGGCTGTCGTGGCCCGCGGTGAACTGGGCGCGGATCCGGTCGGCCTCGGGGGCGCCGATCTCGGTGTAGAGGGTGAGGGCTTCCTGCCAGTGGCGGCGGGCCTGGGTGGGAGCGCCGCTGGCCTGGTAGGCGCTGGCCAGGCCGTCATGGGCGCGGGCCTGCTCGTATTTCTCGCCCGCCTCGGCGGCCACATCGAGCGCGGCTGCATGGTGGGCGCGTGCGTCGGCGGAGCGTCCCGTGGCGAGGGACACTTCACCCAGGCCGTTGAGCGCGAGGGCCTGCCTGGACAGGTCGCCGGTCGCGCGGCAGAGGACGAGGGCCTGCTGGAGGTGATCGGCGGCCTGCTGGGCGCGGCCCTGCCGTAGGTCCGTGACGCCGAGGCTGGCCAGGGTGTCTGCCTCGCTGGTCCGGTCACCCAGCTGGCGGCAGAGGATGAGGGCTTGCTGGAGGTGATCGGCGGCCTGCTGGGAGCGGCCCAGCCGCAACTCGACCTCACCGAGGTTGGCGAGCGCGCGAGCCTCACCGCCTCGGTCGTGGATGTCCCGGCTCAGGGCCAGCGACTGCCGGAGATGACCGGTGGCCTGCTGGTAACGGCCCTGGCGCAGGTCGGCGAAGCCAAGATTGCCCAGCGCGCGGGCTTCACCGGCCCGGTCGCCTAGGTCACGGTGCAGGGCCAGGGACTGCCGGAAATGGCCGACGGCTTGCTGGCTGCGGCCCTGGAGGAGGTCGGCGAGGCCGAGGTTGGCGAGCGCGCGGGCTTGACCCGTCCGGTCGCCGGTCTCGCGGTACAGGGCCAGTGCCTGCTGGAGGTGGTCGGCGGCTGGCCGGTAGCGGCTCTGCCGCAGGTCGACGGCGCCGAGGCCGTGCAGTGCGTTCGCCTCGGCCGCCCGGTCGCCGATGCTGCGGGCGGCCAGGCGGGCGCTGCTGTGGATGGTGATTGCCTCGGGGAACTGGGCACCGTTGTGGAGGTAGCGGAACAGCGTGGCGTCTAGCGCGATGGCGTGACCGGGCCAGCCGTGGCTGGCGGTGTGTACGGTGACCGCGACCAGGACCACCCGTTCGGCGTCTAGCCACGCCAGCGCCTCAGTCTCACCGGAGAATACCGGGGCGGGGGTGGGCGGAGCGGGGATGCGGGGCCGCCGATGGCGCTCGGCGGGGAACGCGGTGTCCATCGCGGTCGCGGCGGTGTGCAGGTAGTAATCGAACAGGCCGGTCAGCGCAGCCCGTCGCTCCGGCTCGCTGTGCTGACTGCCGGACAGTTCGCCGGCGTAGCTTCGCAGCAGGTCATGCATGCCATACCGGCCCGGCCCTGTGGGCTGGATCAGGCAAGCGCGGGCCAGCACGTCAAGCGCGTGGTCGGCCTGTTCAGCAGTCGCGGCGCAGAGGGCGGCGACCGCGTAGCGGTCAAGGCCGGGACGGGGGTGCAGGCCCGCCAGCCGGAACACGCGGGCGGCACCGGAGTCTAGCTGCCGGTAGGACCAGGAGAACGCGGCGCGGACATCCGCGGCTGAGTCACCGCCGTCGGTGAACGCGTCCAGGTTCGGGTGCGCCACAAGCTCGGCGGCGACTTCCGCGAGGGACAGGTCCGGCCGCATCGCAGCGCGGGCCGCGATCACGCACAGCGCCAACGGCAGGTGTGCGCACGACTCGATGATCTGCCCTGCCGCGCCGAGGTCGGCGGCGAGCCGTTCGGCGCCCAGTCGCTGCTGGAGCAACTGGCGGGCTTCGGCGTCGGTCAGGACATCCAGGGTCAGCGGGCGGGCGGCCTCGATCGCGGCCAGGCCGGTGAGCTGGTTGCGACTGGTGACGACGACACGGCAGGTAGGGGAACCGGGCAGCAGCGGCCGCACCTGTCCCGCGTCACGCGCGTTGTCCAGCACCACGAGCATGCGCTTCCCGGCCAGCATGCTGCGGTACAGGCCTAGCTGCCCCTCAACTGTCGCAGGGAGCCGGTCGGCCGGGATCTGGAGGGCATCGAGGAACATGCGGACGGCCTCGGCGGACGTCACCGGTATCCCCGACGGGTCGAAGCCGCGCAGGTTCACAAACAGCTGCCCGTCCGGGAACTCCCCGGCGACCTGATGCGCCCACTGCACCGCCAGCGCGGTTTTCCCGACCCCCGCGGTGCCGCCGATGGCCGTGATGACCGCGGTTCCGCCGGGCTGGTGCAGCACCCGGGACAAGGCGGCCAGGTGGTCACGCCGCCCGACGAAGGCGGGTACGGCGGCGGGCAGGTGCCGCGGCACGCTCCGCCCGCTGTCGGCTCGGCGGGCCGCCCCGTGCGCCGGTCGCGCGCTGGCATCGGCCGGCGTACGGGCCGTCCGCCGGCCAGCGGCGGCGATGAACTCGGCTCTGGCGCCGTCGCGCAGCCCCAGGGCATCAGCCAGCCGGTGCAGTGAGTCCCGGTAGGGCCACCGGGTCCGGCCGCGCTCCAGGTCGCTGATCGTGCGGAGGCCGAGCCCAGACCGCTCGGCCAGCTCTTGTTGCGATAGCTCGGCTGAGAGGCGGCAGGCACGCAGTCGCTCTCCGAACCCTCCAACATCCACGCTGACGGCCCCCACAAAGGTCTCGGCAACCAGTCGGCAGATGGAGCCGAGAGTGATCAGTAACCATGCCGGACTTTACCGGAGTGCCTGGGAACTGACCCGAGGGCCCGAGCGACACGTGCCGATGCGGGAGACTGCGGCCATGGGACGAGGTTTCGCCGAACGTGATCGTCTGACGGGTGTGGTGCGAGCCGCCTACGGCTCAAAGCGCGGCATCGCCAGCCTGGAGCGGCTGCGGGGAGGCAGCAAGAAAGGCGTGTACCGGCTCGCCTTCGACGACGAGACGACCGCCATCCTCTATGTCTGGAACCCGGCGGAAAACTACTGGCCGACCGTCGGCGACGAGGCCAGCACTGACCTCGCGGATCCGTTCTGCGAGGCGTCTGGCTTCGACCTGTTCGAGGCCAGCCACGCCCGGCTGGGCTCGCTCGGCGTCGCGGTGCCGCGGATCCACCTGATGGACCGGAGCAAGGCTCACTACCCTGCCGAAATCGCGCTGGTCGAGGACGTCCGCGGCGGGACGCTGGAGGATTTGCTCCGCCGCGATCCGCAGCAGGCCGAACCTGTCCTGAAGCGGCTGAGTGCCGCCTTGGCGACGATGCACCGGGACCACAGCCAGGGCATCGGGAAGCTCACCGCGGTAAGCAGCGGCGCTGCCCGCCAAGACCGGTCGTGTGAGCAGATCGTGCTCGACCGGGCGCTGGAACATCTGGATCAGGCAGCCGCCCGGATCGACCGCGTGGCGGCCGCCCGTAGCCAGCTGGCGGATGTCACTCGCACGCTCGCGGCCGCCGTGCGCCCCCGGGTGCAGCACGGGCTCATTCACGGCGAGCTCGGGCCCGACCATGTGCTGATCGACGACGACGGGCAGCCGGTCCTGATCGACATTGAGGGCGTCATGTTCTTCGACGTCGAGTGGGAGCACGCATTCCTGGGCTTGCGCTTCCATGACCATTACCGGTGGCTGCGGGCCAGCGGCCTTGATGACCAGCGGCTGCGGTTCTACCTGCTGGCGCTGCACCTGTCGCTCATCGCGGGACCGCTGCGGCTGCTGGACGGCGACTTCCCTGACCGCGAGCCAGTCATGAAGATCATCGAGTGGAACACCGGGCAGGCGCTCAGCTTCCTGGGCTAGGCCGATCGGGCCGGACCTCCGGACTGGCAGCGGCACTCCCGACATACTGGGAAGGTCGACGGCAGTTCGGGTAGCAGGCGGCATATCGAGCAATAGGCGGACGTGATGCGGCTGCGGGCAGGCGTGGCAATCGATCTTGGCACGGTCAACACGCTCGTCTGGGTGAGCGGCCGGGGCCTTGTCGTGGAGGAACCCTCTGCCATCGCGGTGGATACGGTCCTGGGCAAGGTGATCGCCTCGGGCGAAGCGGCGGAGGCGCTGGCCGGGAAGGAACCTCAGGACGTCGAGGTCATCCACCCCCTGCGCGACGGAGTCATCGCCGACCTGGACGCGGCAGCGGCCATGCTGCAAGCCTTCTTGGGCCGGGCCCGACTGCGCCGTGTCTTGCTGCGCCCATCGGCCGTCGTCTGCGTGCCGACCGGCGCTACCTCGGTGGAGCGCCAGGCCCTGGCAAGGGCCGTCGCGACCCGCCGCCCTCGCTGCCGGGTAAGGGTCATCGAGGAGCCGATCGCCGCTGCCACCGGCGCCGGCTTCGACCTATCCAGCGGGGCCGGGGCCTTCATCGTCGACGTGGGGGGCGGAACCACCGAGATCGCGGTGGTGACGGGCGGTCGCCTGGTCCGGGCCGAATCGCTGCGGCTGGGCGGCAACGCCATGGACGAGGCCATCGCGCACGCGGTAAAGGCCGAGCTTGGCCTGCTCATCGGCCAGAAGGCGGCCAGCCGGCTGAAAATCGAGCTGGGGCTCACCGGCGGAACCGCCGAGTCGGTGGAAACGATCGGCGTCGACCTCCAGAAAAGGACGCCGCGGGTGGAACGCATCCCGGCGAGGCTGGTGGCCGCCGCGCTCGAGCGCTCCGTCGCCGCGATCGCTGATGCGGTGCGGGAGATACTGCTTGACCTGCCGCCCGGCCTTGCCGAAGACGTCGTTCGGGGGAAGATCTGCCTCGCCGGCGGCGGGGCGCTGCTGCCGGGCCTGGCAAGCAGAATCGAGGCGGTCGCAGGCGCCTGCACCCTCGTGGTGGACGACCCGCTGCGCTGCGTTGTCCGCGGCGCCGCCGAGATCCTCGAGGGCCGGGTCGAGCTCGGTGCCTCGCCAGCTGCACGAGCGACGCGAGCCACATCGTCGCCGCGGACGCGGGAACGCTGACTACCTCGGGCGGAGCTGGCGACGCAGGCCCGGTATATCGGCCAGCGGGCCGATGTGACGCAGCTTCTCCGGGTTGATCACCGACCGGACGGTGCGCACCTGACCGTCGGCGATGTCGAGAACGAAGACGTTGATCAGGTTGCCGCCCGGGTCGAGGATCATGGCCCCGGGCTGCCCGTTGATCTCGGTCTGCCGGATCGCCGCCGCGACCTGCCGCATCAGCTCGCCGAGGCTGAGCAGCAGGCGGCTTACGTTGTCGCGCCCGGTGATGGGCCGTGGCCACGACGGGCTGGTCCCGCCGCCGTCGCCGTAGACGATGACATCCTCGGCGAGCATCGCGACCAGCCCGGCCATGTCACCGTTGCCGACGGCGCGGAAGAACTGGCTGGCCAGCTCCTCGCGCTTGCTGCGGGAGGCCTCGAAGCGGGGCCGGTGCTCGCCGACATGGCGGCGGGCGCGCAGTGCCAGCTGACGGCAGTTGTCCTGGCTCTTGGCGACGATGCCGGCGATCTCGCCGTAGTCATAGCCAAAGACGTCGTGCAGCAGGAACACCGCGCGCTCGACCGGGGTCAGCCGCTCAAGCAGCAGCAGGAACGCCATGGACAGCGAGTCGGCCTGCTCGGCCGCAGCGGCAGGGTCCGGCACCGTGATATCGGTCAGCAACGGCTCCGGCAGCCACTCCCCCACGTACGACTCCCGCCTTACCCGCGCCGACCTGAGGTGGTCGATGCACAGCCGGGTGGTCACCGCGGACAGGAATGCCTTCGGCGAGTCGATCCCGTCCGGCCCGGCCGCCGCGCGGTGAAAGCGCAGGAAGGCCTCCTGCACGATGTCCTGCGCATCGCTGACCGTGCCGAGCATCCGGTAGGCGATCGAGAACAGCAGCGGCCGGAGCGGCTCGTAGATCTCGGCTGTCTGCACGTTGAGTCCTTCGCCGCTAGCCGGTCACCGGCAGCGGCAGCGCGGCGTCGAGCCCGTCACCGAAGCCTTGCCGCCAGCTCGGCCAAGCGGGCAGCCAGCCGAGTTCCCGCTTCGCCTTGGCGTTCGACGAGCCCCGGATCTGCGTCATCATGGACACCCCCGGCTGGCCGGCCGCCAGCCGCCCGATCCACCGCGGCACCCGGTAGGGCGCCTTCGCGCCTATCGCCTGCGCCAGGAACGGCAGCCACTCCGCAACGCTAGCTGGCTCGTCGTCGACCACGTTATAGACGCCTGGCGCGCCGCGCTCCAGCGCGCATACGGTCGCCGCCGCGGCGTCGCTGATGTGCAGGAACGACCAGATGCCTGCCCCGTTCCCGACGACAGGGAACTTCCGCTTGCGGACCATCTCGACCATCTCGTCCGAGGCGCCAGGCCCGTAGAAGCCGCCGTACCTCAGCACGATCCCGTCCAGCTGTGCCGCCCCGGTGACCACCCGTTCCAGGTAGCTGATCGCGGCCAGGCTGCCCCGCTGGGCAGACGGCGGGCTGGGGTCGAGCGGGTCGTCCTCGGTCTTCACCTGGCCGCCCTCGCGGATGTTGGGCCAGCCGGTGTAGCTCTGCGCGATGAACCGGCGGGCGCCGGCCGCCGCGGCCGCGGCGAGCAGGTGATCGGTACCGCGGGTCCGGAGCTGGTTGGTGACGGCGAACGTCGCGTCAAATCGGCGCAGGTCGAAGGCTCCGCGGAGCGAGGTCATCTGGTGTATCACGATTTCCGGCTCGGCCCTGGCTACCGCCTCGCCGACGGCCATGGCGTCCAGGCCGTCGAGCACCACCGGCTCGGCGCCGAGGGCGCGCAGCCGCTGCGCCTTGGCCGGGCTCCTGGTCGACGCGGTCACCTGATGCCCGCGGGCGGCTAGTCGCGGCAGGAGTTGCTGGCCGATCACCCCGGCCGCTCCGGCGACGAAGACTCTCATGTCAGGCTCCTTTCACCGGTCCGCCGGGCGCGGACCGGTCCGCGCTCTGAGACGAGATAGCGCCGCCGGTTGTGACAGCCGGCCCCGAGAGGGGAGCTCATGACTGATGGAGTCGGGCAGCGCCGTTCGGAAAAAATGGGGGGCAGCCCGGACACGGGGGCGGGTTCTCAGGCGGGATCGCGCTCGATCGGGCAGGTCATGCAGCGTGGTCCGCCGCGGCCCCGGCCCAGCTCACTGCCGGCCACTGTCACCACCTCGATGCCGTGCTCGCGGAGCATGGTGTTGGTGGCCTCGTTGCGCTCGTAACCGAAGATGACCCCAGGGGCGACGGCAAAATAGTTGTTCCCGTCGTCCCATTGCTCGCGCTCCGCGGCCCTGATGTCCTCGTCGGTGGTCAGCACGGTCACCTTGTCGATGTCCAGCACCTCCGCGAGCTTGTCCCACAGGCTGTGGTTGCGGGACACCGTGAGATCCCCGTCGCCAGCACCGTCGGTCACGGTCCACGAGCGGAGCTGCCGGTCGAGGTAGGGGTACAGCACGAACGTGCCGCGGTCGACCATGGTCATCACCGTGTCGAGGTGCATCATCGCCCGGGTGACTGGCAGCTCGATGGCTATCACCGTGTGGATCTGGCCGCTGCGGAACAGGGCCTGGGCGAGCATCTCCACGGCCATCGGGGCGGTCCGCTCGCCCATGCCGATCATCACGGCACCGTTGCCCAGAACGTGAACGTCACCGCCCTCGACAGTGGCCGGCAGGTGATGGACGTCGTCGTCTCCGTCGTACCTGGTGAAGTCGCCGGCCGCGAACATCGGGTGGTACCGGTAGATGGCCCGGCTGTGCAGCGTCTCGCGCTGGCGGGCGGGCTTGGCCATCGTGTTGACCGAGACGCCCTGGTAGATCCAGCAGGAGTTGTCCCGCTGGAAAAGGTGATTGGGCAGCGGGGGCAGGATGAAGTCGTCCTTTCGCAGCATGTCCCAGGTCAGGCTGTGCGTCCGGACCGGATGCAGGTCCGCCTTGAGCACGCCGCCGACGAGGAATTCCGCCAGCGCCGGGCCGTCGAGGTCATCGAACACTTTCCGCACTGGCTCGACAAGATTGGGGCCGAGTATCTCCGGGGTGCAGACCCGGTCCAGGACGAAGGCCCGGCCGTTGGGCAGGTCGAGCGTCTCGCCCAGCAGCTGCCCGAAGTAGTGGACCTGCACGCCCTTGTCGCGGAGCGCCTCGGCGAAGATGTCGTGCTCCTCCTTCGCCCTCCTGGCCCACATCACCTCGTCGAACAGCAGCTCCCCGACGTTTTGCGGACTCAGCCGGGACAGCTCCAGGCCGGGCCGGTGCACGATGACCTGGCGAAGCCGGCCCACTTCTGACTGGACGTTGAAGCTCATTGCAGTCTCCGGTTTCGTCGTCAGCGCGGGCCGTTGGGCGTGCGGTGCCCTGGGTGAGCGATGGCCCCGGTGTCGGCGGTGCCCGCAGCGACCCGCAGCACAACCTACCCGTCCCGGGACACCCGGTACCGAGGGCGTCACTTATGTGCCGCTTGGTACTGGCGGTAATCTCTGCATCGGTGCAAGGCTGCACTCAGCATTCCGGTTGACCGGAGCAGCTGTGACCTCAGTCAGAAGGAGCAGGCAATGCCTGGAATCACGGTAGGCGTTGACGGGTCGGACAACTCTGAGCGCGCTCTGCAATGGGCGATGAAGGAGGCGGCAGTGCGGCATGCCGCGCTCACCGTCCTCACTGTGCACGAGGTCGCGGCCAGCTACTGGAACAATCCAATCCTCTACCCGGCGGACCAGCCTATGCAGGAGAAGGCGCGTCAGGCCGCGGAGGAGGCAGTGGCCAAGGTCACCAGCCAGCTCGGTGAGTCTCAGCCCGAATCGGTCACCGTGCGCGCGGTGAGCGGCTTCGCGGCCCAGGAACTCATCGACGCATCCAACGACGCCGATCTGCTCGTGGTGGGCTCGCGTGGCGCTGGCGGGTTCGCCCGGCTGATGATGGGTTCTATCAGCAGCAAGGTGGTGCATCACGCGGCCTGCCCCGTGGTTACCGTGCCAGGAACCAGGTAAGAATGCCGGTATGCCCGCTGGGTCACCGTTCTCCCAGCGGGCATACGACAGCGGCACGTTAGTGGACCGGCGCCACCGCTGGCCGTGCGGGGACCACTGGCTTGACCATGGGGGACCTGCGGTGGAACAGATCACGCGCCTTGGGCAGCGCGAACCGGTCCAGGCCGAGGTAGCCGGCATTGCGCCAGGCCAGGATCAAGAACACCGCGACGATGGCGTAGGCGGGGTTCACGCCCGCAGATCCGGTGAACATGTAGACGAGGTTCAGCGCCAGGCCGGCGAAGGCAGCGGCTCCGGTGAACAGGCCCAAGATCAGCAGTGCTCCGATGGCCAGCTCGCTCAGCGCTACCAGCTTGGCTATCCATGATGCATTCGGGATGACGAAGCCGTGCAGGAAGGCCGCAAACCATCCGTAGGACGCACCGCCCGTGCCTGCCTTCGATCCGGCAACCCCGGCAGCGGCGAACCCTTTCACTGCGGCACCGCCGCCATTCCAGAATGCGGCGCTCTCGCTGCCCCATAGCTTCTGGTAACCGGCGTTGAGCCATCCGTAACCCAGCCACAGCCGGGCCACGAGCCACAGCAGGCTGGCGACCTTCGAGCGGTAAAACCAGTCAGCAAGCCGGACATTTCCGCTGGCTGCCTCAAGCGTGCCGCTCGCTGTCACTGTGCCGCGAGACGATTCCATTTCCACGTCATCCCTTTTCCCTATTCGGCTGTCGCAGTGCAACGGCCTTCTCCCATTACCTTGCCGCTCCGGTCCGGGAACGGGCAGGACCATAGGTCCTGGAATGCGTGGTCACAAGTCCTGTCCGCGGATCACGACCACGGGGCAGGTCGCGTGATGAACACAGTGCTGGCTCACCGAGCCGAGCAGCGCTTCGGCGAATCCGCCATGTCCGCGGCTGCCCACCACCAGCAGGTCGGCGCCGGCCGAGGCCTCAAGGAGCACCTGGGCGGGATTGCCCTCGACGACCTGGGTCCGGACGCGGACGTCGCTGCCCGGGTCGAGGGTGTTGCTGATCGCGTCGGCGAGGGTCTTCTCGGCGATCTCCTTGAAGTCGTAGCCCTGTTCGATGCTCATCGGCGCCCATCCGTAGCCGCCGGTAGCGACCGGATAGTGCCACGCGGCCACGGCATCCACCGCCGCGCCGGTAAGTCCGGCTTGCCGGATGGCCCAGCGCAGAGCGCCGATGGATGAATCCGAGCCGTCGACGCCCGCCACGATGCGGGGATCCTTGGCGTGCTGCTGTGCTGACATCTGCTGCTCCTCGATCTTGCTACCGGTTGATTCGTCCCCCAGCAGAGTGCGCCGGTGACGGTGAGCGCGGGCAGGGGCTTAAGTCCCAGATCAGGAGTCCGAACGGCACGCGCCCAGCCAAGCGCGAGACCATTGAGTCTGTCCGGGGAAACCCCGGTTCGCGGCTGACGGCGCGGCGCGCAGTGGCGCGGCGCGCAGTGGCGCGGCGCGCAGTGGCGCGGCGGCCCGGGATGCCGCAGAAACAGTGAGGCGGATGACGATGACCAGCGAAGGAAACGGGCGGCTGCTCGTGGTAGTAGGTGTCGACGGCTCCACGCAGTCAATAGCAGCGCTCGGCTGGGCGGCACGCTACGCCGCGGCGACGGGTGCGGCAGTGCGGGCCGTCCTGGCCTGGCATTACCCGACCGCGGCCGGCCAGCCGCCGGTGGGCGTGGCGCCCAGAGCTATCAGGACCGAGACCGAGCAGCTGATGCAGGACTCCCTGGACGGGGCGATCGCGCACGTCTACCCCGACGGGCCGGGCGCCGATGTCGATACCCGGATCAGCTACGGGCATCCAGCCCAGATACTGATCGACGAGTCGAAAGAGGCTGACCTGCTTGTCGTGGGCAGCAGCGGGCACGGCGCCTTCACCGGGATGCTGGTCGGATCGGTGAGCATTCACTGCGTGACGGGTGCCTTCTGCCCGGTCACCGTGGTCAGGGGCAATCATTCGGGCTGACCGGGCTGACCGGGCTGACCGGGCTGACCGGGCTGACCGGGCTGACCGTCCCTGAGTTCGTCAGGCCGCCTTCGGAGCGGGCTCGCCGCGCATGATCAGCGCTGGCCAGTGCGCGTGATGAACGCAATGCACCGTCCTCGAAGCCAGCGCCCGCCACCATGGCCATGGGCCCTCAGCCATATCCGCCGGCCACCGCCGGGATCTGCCAGGCGAGGACGGCATCCACGCTGCCGCCGGTGAGCTCGGCCTGCCGGACGGCCCAGCGGAGGGCTGCTTGTGACGACGGAGAACCATCCACCCCGACCACGATGCGGGGCGCGTCGTTCTTAGTGCTCGCTGACATCTCTGTCGGTCTCCTCCTTGTTGTTTTCGTCTAGCGCAGCCGGCGCAGGAATGGGTCCTGCGGCTGCGACGGGCTGATCCGTACCCGGGCGTCCACGACGTGCGCGCCGTCCGGCCGGGCGATAACCGGATTGAGGTCAAGCTCGGCAAGCTCGGGAAGATCGTCAGCGAGCCGGGAGACGCGCAGCAAGATTCCGGCCAGCGCCTGGGTGTCGACGGCGGGCCTGCCGCGGTACCCGAGCAGGAGCGGGGCGGCGTGCACTTCATGGATCAGGCTGTCCGCATCGGTGTCAGTGAGCGGGGTGAGCCTGGCGGCATGATCGCCGAGTACCTCCGTGGCGACGCCGCCGAGACCGAAAACCACCAGCGGGCCGAATACCGGTTCCTGCACGACGCAGACAAGCACCTCGACGCCGTCGGCGAGCATCGGCTGAACGAGCACTTCGCCCAGCCCCGGGCCGAACGTGGCCGCCAGTTCGCCGAACGCGGCGCCGACTTCGGCCGCGCCGTGCAGGTCGAGCTTGACCGCACCGGCGTCGCTCTTGTGCACTAGGCCCGCTACCACCGCCTTGAGCACAACCGGGCCACCGAGGGCAGCGGCGGCCACGACGGCCTGCTGCTCGTCCGCGGCCGACCGGGTAGGCACCAGCGGGATCCCGTAGCAGGTCAGCAGGTCGCTGACTGCCGTCGCGGGCAGCCAGCCACCCTCCGGGCTAGCCGCGAGGAACGCGGCGACCAGCGCTCGGGCGTCCGGTGCGCGCACCCCGCCAAGCTCGGGAACGTGCCCCTGCTGACTGCCGCGCCAGGCGTGGTACCTGGCGGCGTGCCCGAGCGCGCGGGCCGCGCCCTCCGGGTAGGCATACGCGGGAACGGCCGGCGCGGGA
>PMSU01000006.1 GCA_003168255.1 Actinomycetota bacterium | reverse complement strand
GAGATGCAGTCCGACATCATCGGGGAGAACTGGCGCGGTGTCCGCGAGCACCGGATCCGGGAGCAGCTCCACCCGTACGGGCGCAAGCGGTTCGGGTACGCCCGGCTCGGGAGGATCCCCGACGAGGACGACCCGCAGCGCACCCGGAAGGTAAAGGGCGCGACCGAACGCTACGTCCCTGATGAGATCCTCGGCCCGGTCCTGAGGACCATGTACACCGACTACATCCGCGGTGACGCCGGCGGGGCGATAGCGCGGTGGCTCAACGGCCAGGCGATCCCGACTGTCCGCGGGCGGCTGTGGAGCGCGCGCACGGTCCTGGACACTCTCGACTCGGGGTTCGGCGCGGGTTACCTGCGGCTGCATGACCCTTCCTGCCGGTGCACCCGCCCGGTGAGATGCCCGCGGCGCGTCTGGATGCCCGGAGGCCAGGAGCCGGTGATCACCGTGGGTGAGTGGCAGGCGTACCGGCAGCGACGGCAGGACACGCTGATTATCCCGCCGCGTCACCGCAGCCCGGTCTACCCGCTGTCGGGGCTGGTGCGGTGCGGGCACTGCGAGGCGGCGATGGTCGGGGTCCGGCTGAGCAACCCTACCCGGAGCCGGCCGTCCGCGGTCCAGTTCCGGTGCGGGCGGCACCGGCATTACAAGGACTGCCCGGGCCATCCTGTCGTCTACCTTAGCGTCCTGCTCGAGGCGATCCGCGCGCAGCTCGCCGAGCTCGCCGGGGATCTTGACGCCGCGGCGGTGGTCACCAGGACGCGGGCGGTGAAGGCAATGGATGCCCGCGGCGCGGCGGAACGGCTCGGCCGGGAACTCGCCGCCGCGGACCGCAAGCTTGCCCGGCTCGCCATTCTCCGCGCCGCCGACGAGGACAGCGACCTGCCCGACTCGGCGTGGCTCGACGCGGCGGCGCAGGCCAGGGCGGACCGGTCCCGGATCGAGCAGCAGCTCGCCGCGGTCACGCGGGAGGCCGCGACTGCGGCGGCCGACCCGCTGCCTGTCGTGACCGGCGTGCTGGAGGGATGGGACACGCTTCCCCCGGCGCGGGTGAACCAGCTCCTGCGGCTCATCATCCGGCAGGTGACGGTGTGGCGGACGGCTGAGCCTGCGCGGGACGCTGAGGGGCACTGGCTCCCGCAGGCGGTCCGGGTGGAAGTGACACCGATCTGGGATGTTCCTGGCTGAGGGAACGCCGCAGTCTTGGTAGCTTCTTAACCGGTGTGCATCAGCGAGCCGTTGCACTTTGGGACGGTTCCTGTCCAGAAACAGTTACAAAGTGCACAAGTTCTGAACTGCGGCGATATCCGAGGTTAAGCCCCGACAACGAGGAATCCCCATGAGCAACTACTTCGACGAGACCGCCGCGCATCTCGGCGAGCTGATCCCGGGCAACGACCCGGCACTCCTGCGCTACTACGCGCTGCTGGTGGTGACCACGGGCGAGAACACGCCCCGCGAGCACGTCCACGACGCGTGGAGCGCCTGGAGGACCGTCACGCGCCCGGACCACCCGTCGCTGGCCCCGTTCGACGAGCTGACCGAGCAGGTCAAGGCGTACGACGACCCGTACGTGGACGCGATACGGCAGGTCGCAGCGGAACGGGCGCTCGTGACCGCAGATTCCCGCCAGCCGTAGAGCTGCGGGTACGCAGGGCCGGTGCCGCGCAGGGTGGCACCGGAGTCAGAGAGTAAAGGAATCCATCTGCATGTCCATCAAGAGCAAGGTCTTCGCCGCTGCGGCGACGCTGACCCTCATCGGCGGTGCCAGTGCCGTAGGGGCGCTCACCGCGACCACGGCCAGCGCGGCCACCCCGTCGTGCGGCAGTGGCTGCATTGACCCGTTCAGCTTCCAGTTCGGCACCCACCACACCCCGAACTACGTCCTGGACGTGTTCAAGCAGGGCGAGAAGGTCGGCCAGCNNCCAGCCGGTCATCCTGTTCCGCTCGTCCAACGCTGATCCGGCCGAGGACTGGACCGCGTCCTACCAGGGCCAGGTGTCGGACTTCTACGCCGCCGGCCTCGTGTCGGCGGCGGTGGAGCTGCATTACGGCGGCGGCATCACCGTCACGGAGCCCGGAGGCGACGGCTTCCCCGATCTGTACGCCTGGGAGCTCCAGTACTCGCCTTACGGCGTCGACAGCGGCCTGTGCGCGGGCATCGCGGGCGGCCTGCCGTCGTCCGGGGAGAAGGTCACGCTGCAGCCGTGCGGGGAGAGCGCCTCCACGGTGCTGATCACCGACACGGAGAACGCGGCCGGCTGGTCGGACGATTACGTGCCGGTCATCATCGGGTCGGACACCAACTTCTCGCAGCCGTTCGTGCTGGACTACCCGCATAACGGGTTCCCGACTGACACGCCCCGGCCGCAGCTGTACGTCGACAACCTGACCGGGTTCTCGCAGGGCTCGATCCTGAACGAGACCGGGGTTATCGACACGCAGGAGTGGGGCATCGACACCGGCGTCCTGCCGTAGCGAAGTCGCGGGCCGTGCGCCGGAAGACCTCCCGGCCGCGCACCGGCCGCCGGCTCCAATAGTCGCCTGAGCAGGGCCTAGTCATTGCCTGAAGGCTGACCTGCCCGGCCCGCGATTACCTCCGCTGCCGCTCGCCTGACCCACGGGCGGCGGCGGGGGGCCCTAAGAGCAGCAGCGACAAGAGGAGGGGGGGCGTGGCGGTCCTCGCGCTCATCCTGGCCGTGCTGGCGTTCCTCGCCTTCCTGCTTGCCGCGTGGCATGTCGCTGCTGCTGCGTGGTCGTGGAGCATCCTCCGTGTGCGTCCGGCCTGTGCGTGGCTGGCGGCATGCGGGGCCTTCGGTGCGGGGTGCAACGCGATCAGCGGCGCGGACAAGGCCGTGTACCTGTTCGCCGGGGCTGCTCTCGCCGCCGTGGTGGCGTGGCTGCTGATCGGACGGCTGAGGGCATAAAAAAGAGCCCCTCGTCTGGCCGGAGCCAGACGAGGGGAAAGTGCTGCAGGGGCAGGCCAATGCCCCTTTCAAACCAGGATAACAGGACATTGCCGCTGGTCAGGAGGCTAGCGGCCTAATAGGGAGGGTAACAGGAATGTCTGTGCGTATACAGGAAGCCGAACCGCTTCTCACGCCTGCCGAGGTTGCGACGATGTTCCGCGTGGATCCGAAGACCGTGACCCGCTGGGCGAAGGCCGGCAAGCTCACCTCGATCCGCACGCTCGGCGGCCACCGGCGTTACCGGGAGACCGAGGTGCGCGCGCTGCTCGCGGGTATTCCGCAGCAGCGCACCGAGGATTGACCCAGAGCCGCGCGCTGGGGGGGAAGGCGCGCGGCTCTGGGTCCTGGTAGGCGATGCGAGTGCGGTGCTCTCCGTTCCGGCTGCAACCGGCTGAGCGGTAGGGCAAGTGCTGCTAGGTAGATACCCGCCTCAAGGCATAGCGAAAACGCCCCGGCCGCATCCTGGCCCGAAAACCGAGGACACGACCGGGGCGCTGCTGGTGGTCTAGACCGCTACATCCCCGTGCCGTCTCCGCTCCCGGTCAGTTCCGGCGCGACGGCCTCGAGGAACTTCAGCACGGCAGCCTGGACAGCGGACAGGACAGCGGGTGCGGCGGTCGCCACGGCCTGCTCCACGTCGGCCTTCAGTTCCTCCGCGGCCGGGCCGACGCTGGCCAGCTTCGCCTTCAGGTCGGCCAGGGCCTGCTCGGCGTCCCTGCGGGCTTCCCCGTCGAGCTTCTCCCAGTCCGCCTTGAGAGCGGCTTCGATCGTCTGCAGTGCAGCAAGCACGGCGTTCCCCTTCGTTGGTTGCGGATGTCCTAGGCGCCAAGGCGGGGCAGGTCGGCCTGCAGCGCGGCGAGGTTGATCCCGTGGCCGTCGCCCTTGGCGTCCTCCCCGACGATCACAACCCACGCCTCATCTGACATGGCATGCCACGCGGGCCACGCGATCTGCTGGGTCTGGCCCCAGGTCACCACGGTCAGGTACTCGTCGGAGTAGCCGACCGCGGGCACGCAGTGGCCCCCGAGAGGTTCCCCCTGCGTCGTTGCCGTCGTCCACGGCTGGCCAGCGTTGAAGGCGTCCATCATCGCCTGGGTGACGGTGATGCCGGTGTAACAGAAGTCGTATGCCCAGACGCAGAAGCTCAGCGTCGGGACATCATGGACGGCGACCGGGGCGTAAGCGCTGACCGCGTGGCCGAAGTAGCCCTTCTGGCGGACGTAGGCGAGGTACTGCGAGAGCACCACCCCGTCGTCCTGGCCGCCGGTATAGGCAAGGTAGTAGCTGACGGCCTGCTGATCGGCGGGGAACGACTCGTATTCGCCGGCGTCCGCCGCGGCCGCCATGAACCCGTGCTCGAGCGCGGCCACGCCGCAGTCTCCGTACTGGTCGTTCCCGAGCATCAGCCAGGCCCCCACGGTCGGCGCGGGGACGCTGGCGGGTGCCTTCGGGAGCGGCCCGGCGGCGTAGTAGGTCAAGTCGCGCAGGCCGACGGGGATCTGGCCGGGAAGGCGGCCGAGCAGTCCGGCGGCGCGGACAGGAGTGGTCAAGGATGCCTCCAGGGCATAATCGGGGGATGGCGCGAGCGGTCAGGACCGGCGACGAGCAGGACGTGTTCACGGGCTGGCGCAAGCTGTACAAGTACACGCAGCGAGCCGGTGCCTGTAAGCGGGTCAAGCGCCGAGCCAACCGCAGGGACCGCCGCGAGGCGAAGCTGGCGGTTAGGCAGGCAGGTACAGCACCAGACCCGCGGGCATAAGCGCGGCCGGAGCGATGGCGCCGCCGCAGAGGCCGTCGATCAGCGTGGCCACGTCCGGCTCAAAAAGTCCGTTCGGGGAGTGCTGCAGGGTCAGCCTGAGGATCGCCGACACTTCGCAGTGGTTCTGCGCCGCCAGCTGGGCCAGCGAACTCTCGCCGACCGTGACGTGCTGAACGTAGTTGTCTGCGGGCACCG
>PMSU01000004.1 GCA_003168255.1 Actinomycetota bacterium | reverse complement strand
TACACGCGCAGGGTCTTCAACGCGCATAACCCTGATCTAGCGTCAGAGTTCGTCACGCCTGATGTCCGCTGGCATGGTGGGACGCTCGGCACCGTTGAAGGAGTCGCGAATCTCGTTGCTCTACTGCGGGGATTCATCGGCGCTCTGCCTGACCTCCACGCAGAGGAGCAGGATATTGTCTCCAATGGAGACACTGTCGTACTGCGATTCGTGGTCGAGGCGACGCACAAAGGGGAGTTGCTCGGTATCGCGCCGACGGGCCGCAAGGTGCGCTGGGATGCAGTCGACATCTACCGGCTCAAGGACGGAAAGATCACGGAGGAGTGGGCAGCCGACGACCTGACGGCAATCCTCCACGGGGTGGGTGCGTACACGCCGCCGTGGCTCTCCTAGCGACGACCCGGAGACATGAAGTACGAGCCGATGAGCCGTAGCTCATTGGTCATCTACTGGCCGCGGGGTACGGGTGCCGGGCTCGGACATCACGTTCCGGTCGACTGCGGCCCGGTCAACCGGACCAGGGCTTCGTCTCGCGAGACGCTCGGAGAGTCTGCTTCGCTCGTGGCCGTTGGGTTCCGCGTTGGTCGCCCAGTCGTTCTCGGTCGTGCAGCGTCGGGTGATATCGAGAACACGCTCGAGCGGCGGATTGACGGAAGAATAGTCTCGTGCTGGAGGCTGGCGAGCGGGATGGCGGAGGCGTCAGCCAGGCCGTGTCGCTTGCTCAGCACCGCGGCCCACCGGCTCGATACGCAGGAGTTCGTCGGTTGACGAGGATCTGACGGCCACCGAAGACCTGTGGATGTTCAGCCGACTGCAGGGCTTGCGGTCGGCCGACGCGTGCCGCCGCTAAGCGGCTGCGGGCGCAGTTCGACCTGGAGGAAGCGGCGGACAAGCCGATCGCGCAGTTCTCCGGCGGGATCCGCCGCCTGGATCTCGAGGCGAGCCTGATCATCCGGCCCGCCGCTGATCTTCCTGGACAGCCGACCGCGGGACTTGACCCGCGCACCTGCGGGCAGGTGTTGGGACACGATCCGCGGCCTGGCCAGAAGAGCCCCGGCCTCGGTTAGTTCGGTCGCCGGGGCTTCCTGTCATCGCATGTCACGACACCCGGGTGCATTCGGCGAGCGCGCCCAGAACTTCGATCTGTTCGAGCTGAGACCGCTTCGATAGAGCCACTGGCGCGAGGATAAGCGTGTTGACACCGGCGTCGCGGTACGCGGCGAGCTTGCGGCGGACCTGCTCTGGCGTGCCGCACAACGTCATCGCGTCGACGAGGTCGTCGCCGGCAGCCGCCATCGCCGCGTCCATGTCCCCTGCGGCGTGGGCGTTCCGCATGGCCACCGCGGCGGCCTCGAAGCCCAGCCTGGCGGCGAGCTGGTTGTAGAAATTGACGCGAGATGTCCCCATGGCCGCGATGAACAGGACGAGCGCGGGCCGGACGAGGTCGCGGGCAAGATCCTCGTCCTCGTCGACGCAGCATAGGACCATCACGCTGGTGGTGAAGCCTTCGAGCTCGTGGCCGCTTTTGGCCGCGCCTTCGGCGAGCCATGACCGGGCCTGCGTCATATACCGCGGCGGGCAGTGAATGGCGATCCAACCGTCGGCCAACTCGCCGGCTAGCGTCACGGCATTGCGGCCTATTCCCGCCAGGTACAGCCAGGGCGTGGTCGTGGGCGCCGGGAGCGACATCGGCACCACGTCCTCCGAGGCGGACGGCAAAGGTAGAGCGACCTGGCGCCCGGCGTAGCTGATCGGTTTTCCGTCCAGCGCCATCCGCACCACCGCGAGGTACTCACGCATGTAGGACAGCGCCATTCCGAAGGGCCGACCGTGCCAGCCCTCGACCACCTGCGGGCCGGAGACGCCGAGCCCAAGGCGGAAGCGGCCCTCCGACAGCCCGTCGAGGGTAAGGGCACGGGCGGCCATGGCCACCGGGCCGCGCGCCGTGACCTGGGCGACGGCGCACCCCAGGCCGATGCGGTTGGTGTGTCCGCCGACCCAGCCGAGCAGACCGAACGGATCAGTGCCGCGTAGCTCAGGTGCCCAGACCGAGTCGTAGCCCCAGCGTTCCGCCGCCTGCGCCAGCTCGATGTAGCTGGCAGGCGCCGGGTTTGCCAAGTTAAGCGCCCGGAGGGCCAGCGCGATCCTCATCACGGTCATCTCCTTTCGTCATCGCGACCACCCTCGGGCCCGGAGAGCTCCTCAATGAGCCTGGCGATCCCGGCGACCGTAGGGTCTGCAAAGAAACGGCGCATGGGAAGCCGGACCCCAAACCGCTTTCGCAGAAATACGATGAGCTGCACGGCGACAAGCGAGTTCCCGCCCGCCTCGAAGAAGTCGTCATCTGCCCTAATAGAGGTGTTCCCGAGCAGGTCGCCGAAGATCTCAGCGACGGCGCGCTCCCGCTCGCTGCCCGGCGCCATGGATCCCTCCCGGGGCGGCGGGCTCGTCCGCTCCGTTCCGGCCATGGAGGGTCCTGCCGCCACAGCGTCGTAGGTCAGCTGACGGCCGAGCGCGATCATTTCGCTGATCGACTTGACCGACACCACCAAGCGGGAGACGAGCGGCCAGGCCACCA
>PMSU01000075.1 GCA_003168255.1 Actinomycetota bacterium | reverse complement strand
GCTGCTGGTGCCGCCGGGGGTGGTGACGGTGATGTTGACGGTGCCGCTGCCGCCGGGGGAGGTGGCCGAGATCGAGGTGGCGGATGCCACCGTGAAGGTGGTGGCCTGCTTGCTGCCGAACATAACCGCGCTGGCATCGGTGAAGCCGGTGCCGGTGACCGTGACCTTGGTCCCGCCCGCCTTCGGGCCGGCGCCTGGAGACACCTTGGTGATGACCGGGGCGCTGGTGTAGGTGTAACGGTCCGCTGAGGTTGTCGCGCTGGTGCCGGCGGGCGTGGTGACAGTGACGTCCACGGTGCCGGTGCCGGCCGGTGCTGTGGCCGAGATCGAGGTGGCAGATCCCACCGTGAAGGCCGCCGTTTTGGTGCCGAAGTGCACGGCGGTGGCTCCGCTGAGGCCGGTGCCGGTGATCGCTACGGCTGTCCCTCCGGTTACCGGGCCGGCCGGCGGGCTGATCCCGGTCACCGCGGGCGTGCTGGTGTAGGTGAAACGGTCAGCGGACACCGTCAAGCTGGTTCCGCCCGGTCCGGTGACGGTCACGTCTACAGTGCCGGTTCCGGCGGGAGCGGTCGCGGTGATCTTGCTGTCGGACGCCACCGTGAAGGTCACCGAAGCGCTGCCGAACTTGACCGCGGTAGCGCCGGTGAATCCCGAGCCGCTGATGGTGACCGTGGTTCCGGCCGCCCCGGCGGAGGGGCTGATCCCGCTGACCTGCGGTCCGGGGATGATCGCAGAGGTCAGATTGCCGGCCTGGTCGTAGGTGTAGCTGGTGGTGGCACCGGAGGGCAGCGCCGCGGTGGTGAGCTCGCCGTCGGGGTTGTAGCCGTAGCTGGCCGTGCCGGTTCCGGAGGTCGCGCTGGTGAGTTCCCCTGCGGTGTTGAAGGTCTGGGTTGTCCCGCCGAAGCTGGTCGGGTTGCCGTCGGTGTCATAGCCGTACGGCGCCGATCCGGCCGCGGTGAGCTCGTTCTTGGCGTCGTAGGAGTAGCTGGTGGTGCCGGTCAGCGCGCCGGAGTCGGTTTCCTGGGTGACCAGCCCGTCGCTGTTACGGGTGTAGGCGATGGCGGCCAGCGGGGTCCCGGAGCCGGTCGGGCCGACCTGGGTGGCGGTGAGCTGGTCGGCAGGATCATAGCTGGAGCTGACGGTGTCGCCGTCAGGGTAGGTGGTGGAGGTCAGGTTCCCGTCCGGGTCATAGCTGAAGCTGGTGGTATTGCCCAGCCAGTCCTGGACCGACGACAGCCGTCCGGCGCCGTCGAAGGTCCGGGTCACCGTCTGCCCGTTGGGATAGATCAGCGATGTGATGTCGCCGCGGCCGTCGTAGCTGTAACTGACGGTGCTTCCCGCGCCGTTGGTGCCCTGGGTGAGCCGGCTGTCGGCGTCGTAGGAGTAATAGGTTGTGCCAGTGCCGTCGGTCATCTGGGACCGCCGGCCGTCAGCGTCGTAGGTGTAGCTGACATCAGGCGTGCTGCCGTCGGAGTAGCTGACCGAGGTCAGCTGATTGTCCAGGTCATAGCCGTAGCTGGTGACCTCGCCCTCGGCGTCGGTCTTGCTGGTCTGGTTGCCGGCCAGGTCATACCCGTACTGGATGGTCTGGCCGCCGGGCCGCGCTTCCTCGATCAGCTCATCACGGGCGTCGTAATAGTCCACGGTCACATTCCCGGCCGGGTCGGTGGTGGCCGTGCAGTAGATGGCTTCGGTCACCGACGCCAGGCACGTGCCGGTGCCCGGTGCCCGGTCATAGGTGGTAGTCGTGGTTGACGGGTCGGAGCCGTTCGCGCCCGTGGTTACCGAATCGGGGCGGTTGTCAGGGTCATAGCCGGTGTTCACTATGTTGCCGTCGGGGTCTGTCACCGAGGTGCCGTTGCCGTCGCTGTCATAGCCATAGCTGGTGGCGTGGCCGTCCGGGTCGGTGAACGAGGTCGCCTCGCCGTCAGCGTTGTAGCTGGTGGTCGTGGTGTCCGCGATCCGGGCTCCGCCCGCGGCCGGGCAGGTGACCCCGCTGGCGGTAGCGTCCGCCGAAGCCTGGCACACCGCTTCCCCGTCGGTGTCGTAGGTCCACGCGGTGGTGTCGGACTGGCCGGTGGCAGGGTGCACGGTCTGTGATGTCCGGTCGCCGTCGGCGTCGTAGGTGTAGCTGGTGACCCTGCCGTCCGGGTCGGTGATCGAGGTGACGTCACCCGGATGGCTGGAATCGGCGTAGGCGTAGGTGGTGACATTGTCATCCGGGTCAGTGACCGTCAGCAGGTTTCCGTTGCCGTCGTAGGTGTAGCTGGTCAGCTCTCCCTCAGGGGTTTGCTGGGAGGTGAGGTCGTCCAGTGAGTCATAGGTGTAGTAGGTGGTGTTGTCCAGCGGGTCGGTGCTGCTGAGCAGGTTCCCGCTGTCGTCGTAGGTGTTGGTGGTGACGTTGCCGTTCGGGTCGGTGATGGTCGCCTGGCCGAGTGTCGCCGGGTCGTAGGTGTAAGAGGTGGTGGCCGCCTCGGATGTCCCCGCGCCGTGGGTGACCGACATCAGCTCCAGATCCACGTAGGAATAGACCGTCTGATTCCCATGAGAGTCAGTCATTGTGGTCGTCCCGCCTGCTACAGACGTGGGGTCACCGGTGTATGCCCAGGTCGTCTTCAGGCTGGCGGCGTCGGTCTGTGAGACCACCCGGTCGCTGGTGTCATAGACGTTGGTGGTGGTGCCGCCGCGCGGGTCGGTCATGGTCAGCAGCAGGTGGCTGGGGTCGTAAGTGAATTTCCACGTCCGGTCGAGCGGATCGCTCACCTGCATCAGGTTGCCGTTGCTGTCATAGCTGTAGGTGAAGGTCCGCCCCATCGGGTCGGTCACCGTGGCCACGTGACTAGAAGATCCGGAGTAACCGAACGTGAGGCTGCGGCCGGCCGGGTCGGTGACGCTGGCCAGCCGGCCGCTGCTGTCGTAGGCCAAGGTGGTGGCATAGCCATTCGCGTCTACCTCGCTCATCAGCTGGCCGGCCGGCGAGAAGACGTACTGCACCTGGGTCTGCTGGCGGGTGAAAGTGTAGCTGCCATCGGAATTCTGGACCAGTGTCGCGAACACACGAGGAGGCGCGGTGAAGCCACCAGACCCATCTGGCTGGAAGGTGACCGTAGAGCCGTCCTCCTGGGTGATGGTGGCATTCCCCGAGGTGTCCAAGCTCAGCGCCATGTTATAGCTGTCAGTCCAGCCGAAACCAAACGGACTGTCGGTGGCCGCCGAGGCCGAACTGTAGGTACGCTGCAACGACAGCGGAACCCCGCGCCCCGGCACGCTGACGTCAGTGACCTGATGGACGAAATCGCCGGTCGCGCAATTCACCGGGTCCTTCGCATAGCAGGTAGTGCTGTACTCGCTCTCGTTGCCCGCCACGCCCTGCTCGGTCAAGCCAGGTGGCGGGTATGCCGGGATCACCTGCACCTGCATAAGGTCGTAGCTGGAGGGATTCACGCTCTCAATTTGCCAGAGCGTGTCGAAAGAGAGTTGCGAGTTGCTGGGCAGTGTGAATACTGCCGACGTGATAGTGCCAGTATTCGCGGAGCTGTCTGTGCAATTGTCGGTAGGATTGGGAGACTGATAGGTCCCAGTGGCCTCGTTGCCGTACCACCACGCAGGTCCGCCGAACGTGGAATCACGGCGATCCGATACGTGCCAGCCAGGGCTCGCCCCAAAATCACTGCTCGCCGCAAACATCGTATCGCCATCCGTTACCGGGTCTGAGAATACGGTAACGGGGGAGCCTGATTCAGTTCCGGTCACCTTAACATTTTTCAGGTACCAGCCCTCGAAATCGTTGTAAAGATCGTCTCCGGTCGCAAAAGAAAACCGCAGCTGTACCGCCTGATTATCAAACTGACTCAAGCCAACGGTATCGTGAACGACTTGCGGCGTGCCCTGAAACCCGGTGCCGGAAGAATACCCATCCGGACAATCTCCGCCCGTGGGATCACTTGTGGGATTGAGCTGCTGGACTGTGATGGGCTGTTGTTCGTCTGGCGTCGATGCCTGACCAGCGCCATTCGCGGGCCGGGGCGTGCGGCGCCAGTCCCGTGCCTGCGCAGGGGCAGGTCTGCGGTGGGGTAAGGAAGCAGCCCTGGCTGGCCCGCTTTGGACAACGAGCGCGCCGAGCGCGAGGATTAGGATCGCTAAGCTGCTTAACGCACCAATTGTCCTGTTCATCTGAATTTATCCCCTTAGTCGCTCCAGGGCTGCTTCACCCGCAGGCCTACCCTGAATTCAGCGCATCGTACCAGACCTAGCAGATGCTCGAAGCGTGGGCTTCAGCTTTCCTGCCGGAATATGAACGTCCAGTGGTCGACTCTGATCGCTCTGGATCCTCGGCTGAGGCAGAGTCCTTTAACTGCGTCCAGGCAGGCCTAGCTTTTACGTAACTGGTCAGGTGCATTTGTCGGCGGTGTGATTGTGCGGGCCTGGCGAGGCCGCCTTCTGAAGTGTTGCGAGCCGCAAGGAGATCTGCGCATGAGCCGTTTCCTTAAGCCTCTCGCCGGTATCGCCGGGCTGTCCGCTCTCGCGCTCTGCCTGGCCGCCACCGGTGGGGCTGCGCACGGCACTGCTGCGTCCGTGAGCGCAACTCCCGGGTACCAGAACCAGCTGTCCGGCGTGGCGGCCCTCTCCCCCACCAACGTCTGGGCGGCCGGGATCCACTGCCCGGGCAGCTGCGGAGGCGAGCCACAGGGTGCGCGGCCGCTTGTCGTGCACTGGAACGGCACCGCTGGTCGACGGCCAAGATCCACGGTCTCGGTTCCACCGTGGGCGTCATCCATGCAGTGAGCGCGCTCTCGCCCAGCGACATATGGGCGGTGGGGTATCGCACCATCACCACGGCCCCGTACACGCAGTCGCTGACCCCGCACTGGGACGGCACGACGTGGTCGACGAATTGAGACCCGGCCGGCAAGATCACGCGGTGGCCCCGCGCTCGAACACTGCACGCGCGGTCGCCGGACAACCGGAATAACCGGCTGCAACCGGCGGTTGCCGGGCTCATCGACTCATGCGCGGAGGTCTCCTGTCGATGACGGAACAGCTCGACACCCCCACTCCGGGCCTACTACGGCGTCGCCAGGCCCCCGATTGGCTAATCCTGGCTCTCGCCTGTGTCGCCCAGTTCATGGTGATCCTCGATGTCTCGGTCGTGAACGTCGCTCTGCCGTCGATCGGGCGCGACCTGCACTACTCCCCCACCGGCCTGCAGTGGGTGGTGAACGCCTACGTGCTCACGTTCGCCGGCTTCCTGCTGCTGGGCGGGAGAGCCGCAGACTCGCTGGGACGCCGCCGGATCTTCCTCCTGGGGCTGTGGCTGTTCGTCGGGACCAGCCTCGTCGGAGGCTTCGCCCAGTCCTCGGGATGGCTCACGGCGGCCCGGGCACTGCAAGGCATCGGCGGGGCCGCGCTCTCCCCCGCCACCTTGACCATCATCATCACCACCTTCTCCGGTCGTAAGCTGGCCCGCGCTCTCGGGCTGTGGAGCGCCATGGGCGGCGCGGGAGGCGCTATCGGCGTGCTCCTCGGTGGAGTGCTGACCGCGGAACTCTCCTGGCGATGGGTCCTGTTCATCAACGTGCCCATCGGCCTCGCGACCGCCGTGGCCGCCATCATCTTCCTTGGTGAGGCGCGGGGCACCGGACCACGGCAACGACTCGACATCCCCGGCGCCGTCACCGTCACCGCCGGGCTGGCGGCGCTCGCCTACGCCATTGTCGGCACCGACCAGTACCCCTGGGGGTCAGCCCACACCCTCGGCTGGCTGGCGGCAGCCATGGTGCTGCTCATCGCCTTTTTCGTGCTCCAACAGCGGGGGAAAGCCCCCCTGATGCCGCTGGGCCTTTTCCGGATCCGGGGGGTCTCGGGGGCAAACATTGTCATGCTCCTCGTCGGCGCCGTGTTCTTCTCCATGTGGTACTTCCTGTCGCTCTACCTTCAGGACGTGCTCCACTACGGAGCCCTGCGAGCAGGACTGGCCTTCCTCCCGATGGGGATCGCCATCATCATCGGGGCCCAGGCGACCTCCCGGGCCATGCCCCGCACGGGCATCCGCCCCCTGCTGTTCACCGGCACGGCGCTGGTCACCGGGGGCTTCTTCTGGCTATCGCGGATCGGGGCCGACAGCCACTACTGGAGCGACGTCTTCGGGCCGGGGATCATCATCGCGCTGGCCCTCGGAGTCCTCTTCCCCCCGCTGGCGGCGGCGGCCACGATGGGTGTCGGGCGCTCAGAGGCGGGCCTTGCCTCCGGCGTCCTCAATACCGCGCGCCAGGTCGGTGGCTCGCTCGGCCTCGCAGTCCTGGCCACAGTGGCCAGCACGCATACCCACGCCCTGGAGCGAACCGGGCTGGCCCCGGGGAACGCCCTTGCCGAAGGGTATGCCCGGGCCTTCCTCATCGCGAGCGCGCTCGGGATCGCCGCCTTCGCTGCCGCCTTCGTCATCCCTGCCCGGTCCGGAAGGTCGTCGCCGGCATCGTCGCCGGCGCCCGATGGCAAGGCCGTCGCCGGCACCGTCCCATCCGAGGTGGCGCCCTCTGCCGACGGCTGACCGGCGCGGCCCGGCGCCCGCACGGTGCCCGGACCACCGCTAGGCCGACGGCTACACCTCAGCGGCTCGTGACGCGGCCGTCTATCATGTCGATCCGCCGGTTGGTCGTCACCGCTTCGAGCATCCGGCGGTCGTGGGTAACCAGCAACAGCGTGCCCGGATAGGTTGCGAGCGCCGACTCCAGCTGCTCGATCGCCGGCAGATCCAGGTGGTTGGTCGGCTCGTCAAGCACCAGCAAGTTGACGCCCCGCGCCTGTAGCAGCGCCAGCGTCGCCCGGGTGCGTTCGCCAGGCGAGAGCGTATCGGCAGGGCGCAGCACGTGCGCAGCACGAAGACCGAATTTCGCCAGCAGCGTCCTGACATCAGCCGGCACCATATCGGGCGCCGCGGCCCTGAATGCGTCCATCAGCGGCTCGCTGCCCAGGAACAGATCGCGTGCCTGGGCGACCTCGCCGACAATGACGCCCGCGCCCAGCGCGGCATGCCCCTCATCGAGCGGTATCCGGCCGAGCAGCGCCGCCAGCAGAGTTGTCTTGCCTGAGCCGTTCACGCCGGTGATCGCGACCCGGTCCGCCCAGTCGATCTGTAGGTCGACCGGCCCGAGTGTGAACGCGTCCCGCCGGACGACGGCGCCGCGCATCGAGGCGACGATCGCACCCGCCCTCGGTGCGGCCGCGATCTCCATCCGCAGGTCCCACTCCTTGCGCGGCTCCTCAACGACATCCAGCCGTTCGATCAGGCGCTCGGTCTGGCTTGCCTTCGCCGCCTGCTTCTCGGTCGTCTCCGTACGGAACTTGCGTCCGATCTTGTCGTTATCCGGCGCCTTGCGCCGGGCATTCCTGACGCCTTTCTCCATCCAGGCGCGCTGTGACCTGGCCCGCTCTTGCAGGCTGGCGCGCGTGCCGGCGTACTCGTCATAGTCCGCCCGCGCGTGCCGCCTCGCCACATCACGTTCGGCCAGGTAGGCGGCGTAGCCGCCGCCATATGCCGTGACCTGCTGCTGGGCCAGGTCGAGCTCGACGACGCCGGTCACGGTCCTGGTGAGGAACTCCCGGTCGTGGCTGACCAGGACCGTTCCGGCGCGCAGGCCGCCGACAAACGCCTCCAGCCGGATCAGCCCGTCGAGGTCGAGGTCGTTGGTCGGCTCGTCGAGCAGGAACACGTCGTAACGGCTGAGCAGCAGCGATGCAAGGCCAGCCCGCGCGGCCTGGCCACCGGACAGCGCCGTCATCACGTGATCGAGGTCCACGGTCAGGCCGAGCCCGGCAACGACCGCATCGGCACGCTCGTCCAGGTCAGCACCGCCGAGTGCGAGCCACCGCTCCAGCTCGCGGGAGTAGTCCTCATCCGCGCCTGTCGTCCCGGCCGCCAGCGCGTCCGCGGCGGCCTGCATCGCATCGTCCGCCGCGGCGACGCCAGTGCGCCTGGCAAGGAACTGCCGCACTGTCTCCCCCTGGCGACGGTCCGGCTCCTGCGGCAGATAGCCGGTCGTTGCGCCCGGCGGGCTGATCGTCACGGTGCCGCCGTCCGCCGCGGTCACCCCGGCCAGCACGCGCAGCAGCGTGGACTTGCCGGCGCCGTTCACGCCGACCAGGCCGATCACATCACCGGGACCGACCACCAGGTCGAGATCGGAAAACAGGAGCCGGTCACCGCGGCCTGCCGCAAGGCCTTTAGCGACAAGCGTGGCGCTCATGAGATCGCATCCAGGTCACCTTCCGGGCGGTCGTGATCGAGCGGATCCCTGCCCGCCGGCCTGCAACAGGGTACCTGCCGGTTACCGCAGGCGCTGAGCCTGGAGCGCCGGGCTGGTCGCCAAGCCGTCGCACCGGCCTGTCCTTGGCGTTTACGGTAGGGCGACCTGGGTGGGGAGGGCGACGCCGGTGAGACGCTCGGCTTCGGTCCAGAGCCGGGCGGCAGCGATGGCGTCGCGGGCGCTGCGAGGTGACCGGACGGTGGTTGTAGGTCCGACCAGCCCGAAACGTCCGCCTGGGCCGTAATAGCCGCCGTTGACAGCGTCGGGGCTGGTCGCGGCGTACAGCAGCGGCTCGGTGCCCTGCTCGACCCCTTGCGAGGGCAGGATATTGAGGCTGTTTAGCAGCGAGCGCTTCGGCTTGTCGCGCCCGAGGCTCGCACCCGCCGTCTGCAGGTTCGTGCGGGTGAACCCGGGGTGCGCAGCGGTGCTCAGCAGGCTCCAGCCGCGCTGGGCAGCGATGTCGGCCAGGTGCTTGGTCAGCATCAGATCGGCGAGCTTGGACTGGGCGTAGGAAAAGTTTGCGCTGTAGCGGCGTTCCCATTGCAGGTCATCGAAGTGGATCCGGCCGTAGCTCGCCGTGCCACTGGTCATCGTGACCACCCGCGGCGACGGCGCGGCGAGCACCAGCGGCAAGAGCCGGACGGTCAGCGCGAACGGTCCGAGAAAGTTACTGCCGAACTGGAGCTCGAAGCCATCGGCCGTGGTCATGCGGGTCGGCGGGGCCATCACGCCAGCATTGTTGATCAGCAGATCGATGGGCGTGTCGCCGGTGGCGATGCCGTCGGCGAACTCCTTGACGGACGCCAGGTCGGCCAGATCGACGCGACGAACTTCGAGCTGGGCACCGGGGTGTCGCGCCAGCATCTCAGCGCGGGCCTGCTCGCCCTTGGCGATCGTGCGAACCGCCATGACGACGCGTGCCCCCGCGGCGGCGAGGCGCCGGGTGGCCTCCTTGCCCGTGCCGCTGTTGGCACCGGTGACGACGACGAGCTTCCCTGTTTGATCGGGGACCGAGTACATGGTGTCTCCTTCCGGACCTCCGACAGACCGTCGGTCTGTTATTTCCACAAGTTATCAGACCGACGGTCTATACACAAGGGACCGCCGGTCTGTAATGTAGGCGCTATGGCAACGTTTCAGCGCGCGCGCAGCGAGGAGCAGCGCGAGGTACGACGGCGGGCAATCCTCGACGCCGCGGCCGCGATGCTCGCCGAAATGCCAGTGGCGCAGGTCAGCCTCAACGAACTCAGCCGACGCGTCGGCCTGGCGAAATCCAACGTGCTGCGCTACTTCGAATCCCGCGAGGCCGTACTGCTCGAGCTGCTCGACTCCGCGTGGCAGGAGTGGCTCGCGGGGTTGGCGGAGGCGCTGGGAGCCGCGGCGGGGGCGGGCGCGGCCGGGGACGCGGGCGGCGTGGGCGCGGCCGGGGACGCGGACAGCGCGGGCGCGGCCGGGGACGCGG
>PMSU01000113.1 GCA_003168255.1 Actinomycetota bacterium | reverse complement strand
ATCTCAGGCGCGGCATACTAGTTCCGGTATTCGCGCAGGTCAGCGGAGTCACCTTACGGATCTTGAAACCGCTAAGGCAGGCGGACCGACGGTCCTTCGCGATTGAGAAACCAGAACCGGAGGATCTGTGCGCCGCGCACGTTCACGATCATGCTGGTCGTCATGCGCCCGAATCGGCAGGGAGAGTGTGGGTAGTGCTTCCGGCCCTGCCTCCCCGGCTTTTACCTGGTGGGGGCGTAGCGTCGGGAGCCTGGGTCCCGGCCTGACCTCCGAATCGGCTGACGCCGCTCGGGCTGTCCTGCGAAACGATCTGTCGGCCGGGTCCCAGGTTTGTGGCACCCACCGGCGCTGCCGGTCTGATCTGCCTGGCCTGGGAAGGGCCCGGGGTCACAGGTCCGGGCGGCCAGCGGGTGCGTGCCATCCCTTCATCCAGAGAAAAGAGATGGCATTGACCATCGTAAAGGCATGCGCCATCACCGGCGGCGTGGATACCCATGCGGACGTGCACGTCGCCGCCGCGCTCGATCCCATCGGCGGATTACTCGGCGTCCAGGAATTCCCGGTGACCCCCGCGGGCTATGCCCGGCTGCTGGGCTGGCTGGGCGGGTTCGGGACGGTGTGTCTGGTCGGGATCGAGGGCACCGGCAGCTACGGCGCCGGCCTGACCCGCCACATGGCCGCCGCCGGCATCCGGGTGGTGGAGGTGGACCGCTCGGACCGTCAGGACCGGCGCCGGCAGGGGAAGTCGGATCCGCTGGATGCCGTCAGCGCGGCCCGGGCCGCCCAGTCCGGCCGGGCCCGTGGCGCCCCCAAAGGCCGGGACGGTGCCGTCGAGGCGGTCCGGGCGCTGATGGTCGCCCGGCGCAGCGCCGCACGGGGAGGGGGGAGATGCCTGGCGTGCTGCTGTGCCGTGGCCGGCTGGCGATGGGCGGCTGCCGTGCTGCTATGCCTTGGCCAGGCATACCGCGACTGTGTCGAAAACGCGTGAGTAATTGTCGAGGTCGGCGACGTGGACCTGCCAGTTGTTCGTGGAGACCGGTGCGCTGGCCTGGATGCTCCAGTCCTGGCCGATGCTCTGGATCACGTGGCCGCCGCCGGTCATCACCTGTTGCGGGCCGCAATGCTCATCAGCGGTCTTGACCGAGTTCGCCGGGACGGTCGCGGCCTTCTCGACGGTGCTGACCGTGAGCGCCGTGATCGGGTGGGAATTTGTCTTTGCCAGGCACTGCGCGTACGAGGTGGTCGTGGTCGCGTTGCTCACCTCGTTGTCGATCTCGACGGTCCAGGTGTCGTTGCTGAGCGGCGCGTTGAGGTAGATGCTCCAGTTGGCGCTGACGTTGAACACCTCGTAGCCGCCGCCAGTACGCAGCTCACCGGCCGGGCACGTGGCGTCAGCCTCTCCGGTCTGATTCGCCGGCACGTTGACGGCCGTCTGAACTGTCTGCGTGGTGTATGCGCTGATGCCGTTCTTTCCCGGCACCGACAACGCGCAGATCGCGTATGCCGTGAAGCTGAGCGGCTGGGTGCTGAAGTTGGCCGGCTCGACGACCCACGCCGCGTCGTCCAGCGGTGCGTCGACCCAGATCCGCCAGTCGGTAGAGGTGCTGTTGACGACGTAGCCGCCGCCGACGAGCAGCTCACCCTGGGCGCAGAACGCCTCGGCCGTGGCAGTGTCTGACCCTGGTGCCGCCGTCGCCGTCGCGGTGACAACCTGCGTCGTGATGCCCTTGACACCCAGCGGTCCCGCCAGCGCCGGGCTGCTGGTCAGCATCGTAACTGCGGTTCCGGCGGCAACTACCGCAACAGCGATCCCTCGCACGCGCTACCTCCAGGCCGGGTGAACCGGTAACGACCTCTTGATCGGGAGATTAACATCGCACGACGTCGCCGCTGCCTCTGGCAGGGCAGGAGCATTCAGGTAACTAGGTCGGGGAGGTCGGCGGGGTAGGTGATGTGGATCTCGGTGATGGCTGCCGGGAAGTCCCGCTGGTTGTTGGTAATGAACCGGTCGGCGCCTATCGCGACGGCGGTGGCCAGATGAACGGCGTCGGCGGCCCGGAGGCGGTATCTGCTAGACAGGGCTGTCGCGAGCTCAGCGGTGGCCCGGTCAACGGGGCGCAGGTCAAGTCTGGCCAGCAGTCCGGCCAGGGCGCGGACCTCGTCAGTGGTGCCATCGCGGAGCGGTTTGCCCAGGACCTCGGGCAGCAGCAGAACCGAGCCGGCGCCCGCCTGGGCGCTGGTCCCGGCCGCGTGGAACAGGGCAGTTACGCGGCGGCCGAGCGGATGGCCGGGAACGGTGGCATAGATGAGCGCGTCGGCGTCGAAGGCATCCATCACCGTGCGTCCCGGCCGGTCCTGATCTCGCGGATCAGGTCGTCGGCGCGCTGGGCGGTCAGGCCGGTGCTTTCGGGTGGAACGGTAGCCGCCGCTTCGGTGAGCAGGTCATGGATCCGCTCGGCGCTGTCCAGCACTGCACCGGCGCGGCGGCTACGCAGGGCGTCGGGGTGGACGAGGACAGCCACGGGGCGGCCGTGCCGGGTGATCGTGACTTCCTCGCCATCCTCGACACGGGTGAGCAGTTCGGGTAGTGCGGCACGTGCCTCGGAGGCGGTCACAGAGGTCATGAGCAATACTGTACTGCGTTGTACAGTGATGTACGAAAACTTACTTACATCGCTAGCACGTCCCATCCGCTCATGATCTTGTCTCTCCGCCCTGCCCCCGGGACCAGGCATAGCTCCGTATTCAGTTCTTTAGCCGAACGGACAGGCCCCAGTCATGCTGGTTTGCCGGTACTGGCGCGGGGGTTGCAGGTGGCTGTGGCTGGTAGGACGCTTTGTGCATGGCGGTATGCGGGGGGTGCGGGGCGGAGAACCTGGCGGGGAAGCGGTTCTGCGGTGATTGCGGCTCGCCGCTGGACCTGGCTTGTCCGGTGTGCGGCGAGCCGGCTGAGCCTGGCAAGCGGTTCTGCGGTGATTGCGGTGCCCCGCTGGCCGCAGCGGAGCCCGAGCCCGCTGACGTTCTGAGTCCGGCCAGCTCACGGGGCCCGGTGGCCGAGCGCCGGGTGTGCTCCGTGCTGTTCGCTGACCTGGTCGGGTTCACTCCGCTGTCAGAGTCCCGGGATCCCGAGGACGTGCGGGAGTTGCTGTCCCGCTATTTCGAGACCGCGCGCACGGTGATCGGGCGGTACGGCGGGGTGGTGGAGAAGTTCATCGGTGACGCGGTGATGGCGGTGTGGGGCACGCCGGTGGCCACCGAGGGTGACGCGGAGCGGGCGGTCCGTGCCGCACTGGACCTGGTAGCCGCGGTCCTGGCGCTCGGCGAGGAGGTCGGCGTGGAGGGCCTGGCGGCCCGGGCCGGAGTGGCGACCGGCGAGGTGGCGGTGACGATCGGCGCGACGGCGGAGGGGATGGTCGCGGGGGACACGGTGAACACGGCGGCGCGGATCCAGTCGGCGGCTAGCCCCGGGACGGTTCTGGTGGACGCGACCAGCCGTCGGCTGGCATCGGGCGCGATCGCGTTCGGGGATGCCGGTGCGCATGAGCTGAAGGGCAAGGCGCGGCCGCAGGTGCTGTGGCGAGCGGTGCGAGTGCTGCCCGGGAGGGGAGGGTCGCGACGTTCGGACGGGCTGGAAGCTCCGCTGGTGGGCCGCGACACGGAGTTGCGCACGGTGAAGGATTTGTTTCATGCGTCGGCGGAGCGCAGGTCGCCGCGGATGGTGCTGGTCTGCGGCCCGGCGGGGGTGGGGAAGTCGCGCTTGGGATGGGAGTTCGAGAAGTACATCGACGGGCTGTCCGAGACTGCGTTGTGGCACCGGGGCCAGTGCCTGTCATATGGCGAGGGAGTGGCGTTCTGGGCGCTGGCGGAGATCGTCCGTCAGCGCCTCGGGATCGCCGAGGAGGATCCCGCCGAGATCGCCAGCGGCAAGCTGGCCGACGGCTTGATGCGGTTGCTGCCCGACCCCGGCGAACGGGAATACGTGTCGGTGCGGCTTGGCAGGCTGCTCGGTGTCGAGGTGCGAGCGGATCCGGGCGGCCCGCTGTCCCAGGAGGAACTGTTCGCGGCGTGGCGGTTGTTCTTCGAGCGGCTGGCGGCTGTGACGCCGGTGGTGCTGGTGGTGGAGGACGCGCAGCATGCTGACACGGCCTTGCTGGACTTTCTTGACCATCTCATCGACTGGATCCGGGACCTGCCGATCTTCGTGCTGGTCTTGGGCCGTCCCGAGCTCGACGAGATCAGGCCCGGGTTTGGCACCGGGCGGCTCCGGTCAGCGCTGTCGCTGGACCCTCTGGATGCGTCTTCGATGGATGACCTGGTGGAGGCGCTGGTTCCCGGCATGCCGCCGGCCGCGCGCAAGGTGATCACCGCCCAGGCGCAGGGAATTCCGTTGTTCGCGGTGGAGACCGTCCGCTCGTTGATCGACCGTGACATCGTGGTCCCCCGCGACGGCACCTACCGGCTGGTCGGCGAGGTCGCAGACCTGGCTGTGCCGGACAGCCTGCACGCGTTGCTGGCCGCCCGGCTGGATGCTCTCGACCCAGCCATCAGGAGCCTGGTGGCGGACGCGTCGGTGGTGGGGTCGACGTTTCCGGCCGAGGCGCTCGTCGCCGCCACCGGCCGGACCGACAGCGAGGTCCGGGTGGGTCTGCGTGAGCTGGTGCGCCGGGGCGTGCTCGAGGTGTCAGCCGATCGCCTCTCCCCGCAGCGTGGCACCTACCGGTTCAGCCAGGAGATGCTCCGCATGGTCGCCTACGAGACGCTGTCCCGCCGGGACCGCAAAGCCCGTCATCTCGCCGTCGCCGCCAACCTGCGGGCCGTGTTCGCCCATGACGGTGCCGAGGTCGCCGATGTGATCGCCCGGCACTACATCGACGCCGTTGCCGCAGGTCCCGATGACCCCGATGTGCAGGCCATCCGGGCCGAGGCGCTGGGCGGACTGGTGCGCGCTGGGGAGCGAGCGGAGCGGGCGGGTGCTCCCGGGCAGGCCGTGACGCGTTACGTGGCGGCTGCCGAACTGACCGCCGCGGAGGCATCGCGGGCCGAAGACCGCGCCCGCGATGTGCGGACCGCTGGCCTGTGGGAGCGGGCGGCCCTCGCCGCCTGGGAGGAAGGTGACGCGGGTGCCTGCCTCGCTCATGCCGAGTCGGCCCGGTGCCTCTTCCTCGCCGCCGGCGAGGACCGGGCCGCGGCCCGGTCCCAGGCGATCGCGGGGCGCGCCCTGCGACAGGCCGGACGGCACACTGACGCCCGCATCCAGCTCACCGAGGCGCTGGCCGGGCTGCGCGCCGAGCCTGACGCCGACACCGTCGAGGCCCTTCGCCAGCTCGGCGGCGTCGAGACCTTCGACGGCAGCCCCGATGCGGACGGGCTCGTCGCCGAGGCGCTGGTCGTAGGCCAGGCCGTTGGAGTAGACGACGCTCAGCTCGCCGGGCTGTTCATCAGCAGAGGGATCGCGAACTACCGCGCCAACCGGGCCGCCGAGGCCGCGTCCGACTTGCGGGAGGCCGTACATCTGGCCGAGCGAGCCAGCGACCCCGCCATGCTCGGCCTGGCGCTGCTCGACCTGTCTGACGCGCTTGCCGCCAGCGATCCGGCGGGCGCGGCAGACGCGGCTCGGGCCGCGTCCGGGCACGCCCGCCGGACGGGACGGCGTGACTACCTAGGCGTCGCCACCGCCAACCTCACCCTCGCCCTGCTAACCCTCGGAGAGTGGGACGAGGCCGATTGTGTGCTGACCGATGCGGTCGACCGCGACAACCTCGGCGACCACGAGGCCCTCCAGATGCTCCGCGCATGGCTGGCCGGCCTGCGCGGTGACGGGGACACGGTCGGCGCCGCGCTTGAGTCGCTGGCCTATCTGCGCGGTACCGAGGATGTCGAGTACCGCGCCACGTTGATCCTGCTCGACGCGCTCCAAGCGGCCGCGCTCGGGCGAGCCGGTGACGCCCTGACCCACGCCCGCACCGTCCTCGGCTACGCCGTCGGCCTCGGGGTCCGCAACGCCGTCATCCGGTGGGCCTGGTCGCTGGCCGCCCGCACCGCTCGGACCCTTGGCGACGCCGCCACCACTGCCGAGCTGATCGTCCTGCTCGACTCCTACCCCATCGGCCACGTCCCCGCCATTCTCCGTGCCGAGCGCGAGCTCGCCAGGGCCTGCGACCTGGCTGAACGCGGCGGCCCCGACCCCGGTGCCGCCCTCGCCGATGCCGTCAGCGCTCTGCGCCGGGCGGCCAGCCCCTACCACCTCGCGCACGGCCTGATCGATTACGCCCACCTCATTCGGGCTCGCGACACGTCCGGCGCCGCGGCGGCCGCCGACGAAGCCCGGGCCATCGGCATCGGCTTGGGGTGCCCGCCGCTGCTCCAGCGCGCTGAGGCTTTCAGCACCGAGCCGGCCCGCGCTCCGTGACGGCGCGCGGACCCCGGGGGCCAGCCACGACGGTGCCCGCGTCCATTTTCCAGCCGAACAGGCTGGCCCGGGCAGCCCGCCTGCCGACGCTCGCCGGGCGAGATGGACGCCGTGGTGTCCGCTAGGGCTGGCCGGTCCGGTCCCGGCGCGGCGCGGCCACTGGCCCTTGGTGCCGCAGACGGACAGCCGCATCCTCAGTCCCTGTCGACAAGATCTTCGCGCCGGTGATCACCTGATAGCTCGATGAGGGCGGACCGATCGAACTGGCCAGGGTCAGCGGACGCCACCCGGCAGGGCGTGACCGCGGTCAGCGTCGAAGTGCGGACACCTTCCTCCAGATGCGCCCGCCCACCGAGCAGCGCCCCCGGCCCGTACTCGGCCAGCCGCTCGCCATCCCTGTCGACCCGGAGCACCCCGTCCAGGACAAGAAAGACCTCCGTTCCCGGGTGCCCTTGGTGCACCAGAACGTCGCCGGCTCTCAGCCGCCGGATTTTAGGCTTGGCTTCGCCACGCATCAGCTGGACGGACAGGGACCGCTCCAGCGCTGTCTCCACGGCCATCACCAGCGCGGGCGAGTCCGCATCGCCCCACGGGCTGTGCCGACCGAACGACCTGCGGTACCAGTCGCTGAAATCGGTCAGCCCAGATTTGTGCGACAGCCCGCCGCCGGTGTCATATAGCCAGTGCCGGGGGAAACGGCTCGCCCCCGTCATCGCGAACTCGGCCCTGCCATCGCAGTGCAGTGTGAGCGAGAGGGTTGTCCACACCAGCGGCGCCTGCCACTGCACATAAGGCCGCCGCCGCACCCGCCTGGGTGCCGGCAGCCCGGTCCGGCCCCCCGTCGTCTGCGAAAACCGCACCCACCCCTCGCCCCGCTCGGGGTCACGCTGTAGATCCGGGAGCTGGACCGCCTGGAACCGGTAGCGGAGCGCGCCTAGCCTGACGGTGGTGGCACCCATCAGGCCGCCCCCGCTGTAGCCGGAGCCGGTAATCCGGCCCGAACCATCGACCTCGATCCAGGCCCGCAGGACATTGGCGAACCGGAATCTGTCCGCGGCGCGCAGTTCCTCCATGTCACCGAGCTGGCCAGGAGGAGGGTCGTCGTAGTGGGTGATGCCGCTATCGAAGACCGCCCGGGACCCGCCGGTCACCGCTTCGGATGGGATCCAGGACAGTGAGCAAACGCAACTTTCGTGACGCATACGCTCATCGTGTCCCCCGGCAACATCGCGCGCCAGTCAGCGGGGCCGGTTGTCGCCGACGCCCGCCCTAGTTTGGATCGGTCCCGATGACCGCATGCCGCCTGACCTACCCATACGTAGGATGCTGTGGCCAGCCAGCCGGGGAATCTTCCCAGTCTTCCTGGCGCCCGTACGGGGCGAGGTCGAGGATGTTGTTGACGAATAGGAGCCGGTCCACGCCGCGGGCGGTGGTGCAGTAGGTCCGGTAGACGTCCTCGGCGTCGCGCAGGAACACGGTGAGCATGAAGCCGCTGTCTGCGCCGCAGTCGGCGGCGAACGTCGTGCCGTGCGACGACACGAACGGCATCGTCCAGCCCATCCTCGCCTTGTAGGCCTCGATCTGGGCGAGCGGCATGTTGGACACTGTCGCCCAGCTGATGCCGGTGTCGGCCAGCGCGGCCAGGCCGGCGACGTTGCTGGTGAAGTGGGTGCAGCCCGGGCAGTAGTCGTCGGGCCCGTTGTCCATGAACTGGTAGACGGCGAGCTGCCGCTGTCCGGCGAACAGGTCGAGCAGGGTTGCCGGGCCTGCGGGCGTGCCGAACACGTACCTGCTGCTGTCGAACTTGACCATCGGGAGCCGCCGGCGGCGCGCCGCGAGCGCGTCAAGCGCGCGCGTGGCTTCCTTCTCGGCCTTGAGCAGCTCGTCGCGATCCTGCTGCCACTTCTCCGCTGAAACGATCTCCGGCATGCTGGTCAACTTTCGCTCCTTCACAGTCGTCGAGGATCCTGCGATTGAAAGCACCTCCGGCCAGCCGCGCTGCCTCTTGGGCGGGGAGTTGCTCACACACTGTCAGACCGCTCGCCGCGATGAAACTCATCGGTGCGACCGCGAGTCGTCCCAGGCCATGCTTGCCACCACTGAGCTGGCCTCCGGTACCCGGCGAGCCGCGAGGGCAGCACGCTGGCAAACGCGCTGTCATGCCGCACTCCGCCGTGGCCATCGGGACCGTCCTCGGCCTGCTCTATGTCTTCCCGATTGTCGCCGCCTTCATGGCCGGCGGGCTGCTGCTGCGGCTGCGCGACGCATGATCGGCCGCCGCGGCGGGCCGGCTGACCTCGTTGACCGGGCGTGACGCGTGATTCGCCGCCGACGGCGGGCGGGCTAGCATCGTTGACCGGCTGAAGGTGGTTTTTTAGCCTGGGCCGCGATCGTTGTCGTTCGCGGCAGAGTGCTGGCAGCGCCGTTCGGAATAGACGATTCCTACCTGATCATGCTTACGGCCGGGGGGCGCACAGAAGGGAGCAGAGGATGCGGATCATCGAAGGTGCCGGCGAATTCATCCCGCCCGGGAACGGCCCTAACCACTGGGTGGAGCAGTTGCGGGTCACGCAGCTCAGCGTCGGCACCTATTGCATACCGGCCGGCGGCACCGACGATCAGAGTCCGCATCACCAGGACGAGATCTACGTGGCCATCGCAGGGCGGGCGGTCCTGGAAACCGGCAGCGGCCAGGCGGAAGTAACCACCGGTTCGGTCATCTACGTGCCAGCCGGTGAGAGCCATACCTTCACGAAGATCACCGAAGATCTCACCCTACTGGTGATCTTTGCCCCGGCATATGAATCACAACAGAGCTGACAACCACCAAGGCTTCGATCTGCGCGGCCAACCGGACAGGACGGCGCCGGCCGTCACCACAGGTCGCCGCCGGTGAGCACGTAGAGGAACGGCACAAGCGGGATAAGGCCGAAGATGGCCCAGACCAGCTTCGGGCCTCGTCCCATATCACTGCGGGTAGCCAGGTCGATCCACATCAGCACGACAGCGAGCGGATGGAGCAGGCAGACGAGGAGCTCGAGAAGTTTCTTCATCTGCTGAATCTATCGGTGGCGAGCAGGGACGCTGCCCTGCGGATCCACCTGGGGCCTGAGGTCGGCTGTCCAGCAACATCCGTATCTGCCGGGATGACGCTCGACCTGCCGTGCTGGGGTTGCCGTCTCAGAATGGACGTTCCCGCGGGAACGCCGGCCATGGAGTAACGAGCCACCGCTGCCACCCGGCTGGTCTTGCGTCAGAGGCTGGCGACGTCTGCCTGCTTGGTCCGGACCGCGTCCGCGGCCGCGCGCAGCGAGGCGAGCTCGGACTCGGACAGATCGCGCTCCACTACCCGGACGATGCCAGCTGAGCCGATCTCTGCCTCGACGCCCAGGTAGACGCCGGAGATGCCGTACTGGCCGTCCATCCAGGTGCACACCGGCAGCACCGCGTGGGAATCCTCGGCCACCGCGCGGGCCATCCTGGCTGCCGCGGCGGACGGGGCGTAGTACGCGGAGCCGGTCTTCAGCAGCTTGACGATCTCAGCGCCGCCGTCCCTGGTCCGCTGCACCAGAGCCTCGATGTCCACGGCGGGCAGCAGGTCGGTCAGCGGCTTGCCGTCCACCGTGCAGGCCGACGGCACGGGGACCATCGTGTCGCCGTGCGATCCGAGTGTCAGCGTCCGGACCGAGCCGACTGGCACGCTGAGCCGTTCGGCAACAAAATTGCTGAACCTGGCCGTGTCCAGCATGCCCGCCTGGCCCATCACCTGATGCGAAGGGAAGCCGGTGACGTTGGCCGCCAGCGCCGTCATCTCATCGAGCGGGTTGGAGACCATGATGAGAACCGCGTCCGGCGCGTGCTTGACGACATTTTCCGCAACGCTGCGCACGATCTTCGCGTTTACCCCGATCAGGTCCATCCGGCTCATCCCGGGCTTGCGGGGCAGCCCGGCGGTGACGATGACGATGTGCGAGCCGGCGATCGCCTCGTAGCCTTCGCCCGCAAGCCCGGTGGTCTGGCCGGTGACCTTGGTCTCGAATCCCTCCACCGGCCGCGACTGGTTCATGTCGAGGGCAAGCCCTTCTGGCTTGCCCTCGACGATGTCGGTGAGCACAACCTCGTCGAAGATGTCGTACTCAGCGAGCCGCAGGGCGGTGGTCGACCCATAGAAGCCGGCCCCGACGACGGTTACCTTGCCTGTGCGGGCCATGTCCGTGTTCTCCTTTGCTCCGGGCACCGGGTCGTGCGACTTCGGCCGGCTTTGCACGCGCTCCGACCATAATCGCGCCCGATTCGCCTGATATGTGGTTACCGAATGTGGGCAGAGTCACGGCTAGCCGGAGGCGCCCAGTGACTCCATCTTGACCTGGAGGTTCTCGTCCAGCGCGTGGAGGAATTCTTGCGTGGTCAGGTACGGGGCGTCGCCACGGACCAACAGGGCGAGATCCTTGGTCATCTTGCCGCTCTCCACGGTCTCCACACACACCTGCTCGAGCGCCTCGGCGAAGGCGGTGACCTTGGGGGTCCCGTCCAGCTTGCCGCGGTGCGCCAGACCGCGGGTCCAGGCGAAGATCGAGGCGATCGGGTTGGTCGATGTCGGCTTGCCCTGCTGGTACTGGCGGTAATGCCTGGTCACCGTGCCGTGTGCGGCCTCCGCCGCGACGATGCGACCGTCCGGGGTCATCAGGACGCTGGTCATCAGCCCGAGCGAGCCGAACCCCTGGGCGACAATGTCGGATTGCACGTCACCGTCATAGTTCTTGCAGGCCCAGACGATGCCGCCCTCCCACTTGAGCACCTGCGCCACCATGTCGTCGATCAGCCTGTGCTCATAGGTGATTCCGGCCGCCTCGAACTCGGCCTTGAACTCGGTCTCGAAGACCTCGGCGAACAGATCCTTGAACCGGCCGTCATAGGCCTTGAGGATCGTGTTCTTCGTGGACAGGTAGAGCGGGTAGCGGCGAACGAGCGCGTATCGCATCGTCGCGCGGGCGAAGTCGCAGATCGAATCGTCAAAGTTGTACATGCCCATCGCGACGCCGCCGCCGGTGAACTTGGCCACCTCAATCTCGATGGGGCGGCCGCCGCCGGCGTCAGGCACATATGAGATCGTCACCGTGCCAGGGCCAGGGACCACGAAATCGCTGGCCGCGTACTGATCAGCGTGCGCGTGACGACCGATGACGATGGGCTTGGTCCAGGTTGGCACGAGCCGCGGGACGTTGGACACAACGATCGGCTCGCGGAACAAGACTCCGCCGAGGATGTTGCGGATGGTGCCGTTCGGCGAGCGCCACATCTTCTTCAGCCCGAACTCGTCAACGCGTGCCTCGTCCGGCGTGATAGTGGCGCACTTGACGCCCACTCCCCTGGCTTTGATGGCGTTTGCGGCGTCTATCGTCACCTGGTCATCGGTAGCATCCCGGTTCTGGATAGACAGGTCGTAATACTCAAGCTCGATATCCAGGTAAGGCAGGATCAGCTGGTCCTTGATGTAATGCCAGATGATCCGTGTCATCTCGTCGCCGTCTAGCTCGACAACGGGATCGGCTACCTTGATCTTGGGCATGCCGCCGATTTCCCTTCCCACGCTGGTCGGCCCGCACCAGTATCGGGCGCGCCGCCTGCCAGGCTACCGGTGCGGGATGAGTCATCTGGCGGCTGGTGCGGCCGCCTCAATGCGGGCCCAGCTCAGGAGCTCATGACGGCGATGGCAGCAAGAGCGCCGTCAACATAAGGCACGTGCCGAGGCTCACCAAAACCATGACATCAGCCAGGCGGCGCCGCGAGACGAGCAGGCCGGCCCTGCGCTCTGGCAGTACGAGCCTCGCCGCGGCTGCGACGAGCAATGCACTCGCCACCGTCACCGTGCCCGCCTTGACTTGCCTGGAGCCCAGCCACATCAAGGCCAGGCCGCCGACCATCCCGGCGAGTACTACCGCGTAGGGCAGTTGCGCCCATCGTGATTGGCCGGCCTCCCCGCGCACGTCAGTCGCGGGTACTCCCCCGGTGTCCGGCACGGTCCCGATGCCGGTGTCCTGAGCAGCCGAATCTGAACGCGAGTCCGTATCCGGGCTATCGCCCCGTTGCGTCAGCACGGACTCCTCCACGTGATGATCTTATCGCCGCGTTGAGGGTGGCGGGGACGTACCGCGGGGATGCTCAGCGGGCCGCCCGGCAGAGCATGATCCGGTGGCGGCTTGCACAGGTCGCCGCCCAATCAGTGCTTCGGAACGGGGTACGAAAGGGCGCACGGAGGGTAACCCGAACGTGAGGAATCCGTGACTGATCCGCTAGGCGGGAGGAGCGACGTGGAGAGGCCCTACATTCGCATCGAGGACACTGGGGAGGTCATTCCGCTGCATGCCGATGTGACCACCGTGGGCCGCGGAAGCTCCGTGGACATCCGCTTGCGGGACCAGAGCGTCTCCAAACTGCATGCCGAGATCATCTGCAGGGGCGACTACGCCTACGTGGCCGATCTCGGATTATCACGCAACGGGACGAGGGTAAACGGCCGTCCTGCCGCCCGCCGCGTGCTCGAGGACGGTGATGTACTGAGCTTCGGCTCGGCGCGATGCCGGGTGGGCGGGCTCGTTCACGAGGAGATCGCAGCGGAGGTCGAGCTGCGCAGGCAAGCAGCTCCCGAGCTTACCCGCCGCGAACTCGACGTCCTCAACTCCCTGTGCAGGCCTGCCTTGTCTGACGAGGCATTCGTCGCGCCCGCCACGGCCCGCGAGATCGCATCCGACCTGGTGGTGACGGAAGCGGCGGTCAAGCAGCACCTGCTGCGGCTCTATCAGAAATTCCGTATCCAGGAGGGTACGAACAGGCGGACCAGGCTGGCCAACGAGGTGGTCGCGCTGGGACTCGTCAGGCCGCTGCCGCCGCCTGGCCGCGCAGAGCCGCCGGCCAGCACACCGCCGATTGGCGGCTCGCCACTTGCTGGCGCCACGCCACCGCTGGGAGGTTCGGCGCCGCTGGGTGCTTCGCCGCCGCTGGGTGCTCAACCGCCGTTGGGAGGCCCGCTGCCCGGGAGCGGAACCGCGGCGCCCCCGGGAAGAACGCCGCCGTTCACAAATACGCCGCCAGCCAGCACACCACCGGCAAGCACACCACCGGCGAGCACACCGCCACCAGGAACACTGCCGGCGAATAGGCCGCCGGCAAGCACACCGACGCTAAGAAGCCCGCGGCGGCCACGTAGCGCACCCCCTGGGCGGGGAGAGCCGCCAGCGAGCCAGCCGCCAGGCCGCGGAGCACCGCCAGCAGGCCGCAGAGCCCCGCCGCCGGGCCGCGGCGGTCCGCCACCGAGCCACGGCGGTCCGCCACCAGGCCACGGCGGTCCGCCACCAGGCCACGGCGGTCCGCCGCCAGGCCACGGCGGTCCGCCACCGGGACGGGGAACGCCGCCGCCAGGCCGCGGCGTTCCGTCCCAAGGCCCGGCGATTCCGCCGCAAGGCCCGGAAAGTCCGCCACCGGGACGGGTACCGGTGCCGGATCGGGGAGCGGCTGCGCAGTAGTCGCTCGAGCTACTCGGCAATGGCGCCGGATATGTTCGCGTCCACCCGCTCCGCTGAGGTGCGGTTCCACTGGAGTGAGCCATCTCACGCCACCCGCGGGTGATCGGGTATCCGCGAAGGGCCTGGTCGTAACCGTCAAGGCGACGAGCCGCGCGGGTGAGGCACGTTTCCGCCGACCCTAGCCGGTCTAGGTGGCTGGTGTCTGGGGGCCGGTCCGTGCCTACTGTGCGGTCGTGGGGGATTGGTCAGTCGAGGCCGACGCACGTGCCGGGGTTGCGACTCGGGCCAGGACCCGGACCGTGGCGGCGCCGGGCCCGGCTGGGTCGGCGCGAATCGGGCCAGAGCCTGCGGTTGGATGTGTGCATCAGCGGGCCTGACGCTGGCGGTGGTTGCGTGCCTTAGCGCGGTTTCCGCACTGTGCCATCGAGCACCAGCGCCGCCGGTGTGCCTTGGTTCGGTCATAGAACCACATGGTGCAGTCAACGCCCTCGCACCGGCGAACGAGCTGGCGGTCGCCGCCGGCAAGCAGCTCTGCTGTGGCAGCCACTGGCGGGACCAGAAGCTGGCTGGCCTCCGCCCAGTGGCGATGTTCATGCAGGCCGGGTATCCCGTTGCCCTCGTGGAGCTGTAGATAGCGCCGGTCTGCCTCCAGGATCGCGTTCAGGCGCAACACAACCTCCGCGGATATGCCGCCGGTCTCGTGCGTGCTCCAAGCGGCGATGACCGGTCGTAGCCACTCGCGAATCTCGACAACCTGGGCGGCTATGTCGTCCAGCTCTGCCGTGCTGAAGCGCTCCCTGATGATGGCCGTATCCGCTGGGCCGATCAACCCGGCCAGCTCCAGCCACGCCAGGTAGGACGAACCGTCCCCGAGCAGCTCAATCCGGACCGAGCCCAACGCTGCGGTGCTGTTTACGAAGTCCAAAGCCGGGTGGTCTCCCAGCCCGATCAGGTCCGTCGGCTCCATGCGGACCTCCGCCCCGCTAACTGTTGATCTGTCCCTTGACAGGTTACAACACGCCCTGTACCGTAACCTTTATTATAGCATTATATAGGTTACTCGACCTAGAAGAAGGACTTGCCAATGACCAAACTGCTGCACGTCTCCGCTAGTCCAAGGGGCGCATTGAGCGACAGCCGTGCCCTCGCAGACGCGTTCCTCGACACGTACCGCCAAGCCCACCCTGACGTCGCTGTAGAGCATCTGGACCTGTTCGACGGGACGCTGCCGACCTTCGGGGGGCTGGCGGCGGAGGCGAAGATGGCCGCCTTCGGTGGCGGTGAGCCGAGCGCAGAGCAGCGGGGCGAGTGGGATGCCGCTCGTGCCGTGTTCAACCGGTTCGCCGAAGCGGACGCCTACCTGTTCTCGGTGCCGATGTGGAACGCGGGCGTGCCGTACGTCTTGAAACAGTGGATCGACATCATCAGTCAGCCCGGCTGGCTGTTCAGCTTCACGCCCGAGGCCGGCTACAGCGGCCTGATCCTCGGCAAGAAGGCGGCCGTGATCTACACCAGCGGCGTCTACTCGCCCGGAGCGCCCCTGGCCTTCGGTGCCGACTTCCACGCAGCGTTCTTCAACGACTGGCTCCGGTTCGCGGGCTTCACCGACGTGACCGAGACCCACTGGCAGCCGACCGTGCTGACCGCGACCCGCGACGCCGACAAGGCGGCGGGCTTGCAACGCGCCGCCGATGCCGGCAGCCGCTTCTGACCCCGCCCCGGCCACCCCCAGCCAACAACACCGAAAGGAGCACCCATGCCAGCTATCCGCCACCACCATGTCGAGATCGACGGCCTCAAGGTCTTCGTGCGCGAAGCGGGAGATACAGCCCGCCCGACACTCGTGCTGCTGCCCGGTTACCCGTCCAGCATCCGCTCCTACATCCGGCTGATCGACCGGCTGTCACCCAACTGGCACATCGTCGCGATCGACTATCCCGGCTTCGGTAGCTCCGACCCGCTGCCCGAGTCGCCGACCTTCGACCGCCTAGCCGAGATCACCGGCAAGGCGATCAACAAACTCGGGATTGGTGACTACGCGATCTACATGTTCGACTTCGGCTCGCCCGTCGGGTTCCGCATCGCTTTGGAGCACGACCAGCGGGTCCGGGGGATCGTCACCCAGAACGGCAACGCCTACGTCGACGGGCTCGGACCGGGCGTCTCAGCGCTGAGTGACTGGTGGCAGGACCGCGCCGCTGGTCAGGCCACGGTTGACGGGTTCGTCAGTCTGGCCGGTACCCGGATGCAGTGGCAGGCCGGCGCAAGGGACGTCGAGCACATCGACCCAGAGCAGCCGCTCGCCGACCAGCTCGTGCTCGACCTGCCAGGCCGCGCGGACTACATGAAAGCGCTGCTCTGGGACTACCAGACCAACCCGCCGCGCTACCCCGACTGGCAGGCATGGCTGCGCCGTCGACAGCCCAAGCTGCTCGCCGCGTGGGGCAAAAACGATCCGTTCTTCATCGCCCCCGGCGCCGAGGCATACCGCAAGGACATACCCGACGCCACCGTCGTGCTGCTCGACACCGGCCACTTCGCCCTGGAGGAAGAGGCGGACACGATCGCCGAACTGACCGACAGCCTCCTCCGCGACGCCTTCGCCACCTGACGAGCTAGCCAGACAACCAATCGGGCCCGGAGACACGCTGACAAGCGATGCAGGTCGCGTTGACCAGGACAGCCGTGGCCAACGCAACCTGCGAGCTCACCCCGGGCGTCAACGCCGTCTCGCCTGGCGTCATCGACACCGGAGCCTGGGACGCCCTCGGCGACCAGCGCAAAGCCGACTACTTCGCCGACATCAGCGCCCGCAATCCAACTCGACAACAGCTGAGATCCACGAAAGGAAGCGAACCCTCATGGGTCTGTCCTGGCAACAAGGGCCGCTTGCTCCCGCAGCGATCGGCCGGTTCCTCGTGCCCAACCCACTGCCCGAGCGGATGCTGTTCGCCGAGCCGCTACACCGGCGTATGCGGGTGAAATTCAGTGGTAGCTGGATCGCCGACAGCGAGAACGTGGTGCTGTTGCACGAACCGGGGCGGTACCCAGTCGCCTACTTCCCGCTGGACGACGTCGCCTCCGGGGCGCTTCAACAGAGCTCCCATTCCACCCGCCATCGCGACCTCGGCGCGACCTCCTGGTACACCGTCGCGGTCGGTGACCACAACGCAGAACGCGCCGCCTGGCAGTACACCGACTTGCCGTCACACGCCGAACCATTGAAAGGCCGCGTCGCCTTCGCCTGGCGGCTCATGGACAGCTTCCACGAGGAAGACGAGCGGATCGTCGGGCACGCCGCGGACAGCTACCACCGCATCGACATCCGGCAGACGAGTCGTCATCTCGTGGTTCGGAGCGAGGACCGAGTCGTCGCCGACAGTAAGGCTCCGTTGGTGCTGTTCGAGTCCGGCTTCGCGCCACGCTGGTACGTCCCCAGGGCGGACGTCGACGACGCCGCGCTCGTTCCAGTGGAAGGACAGACGTTCTGCCCTTACAAGGGTTTGGCTAGCTACTTCGAGATCGACGGCAAACGGGGAGCAGCGTGGTCGTACCCGGCCGCGTCGACCGAAGTCAGCCGAATCTCCGGGTTCGTGTCGTTCGAGGCGGACAAGGTCGACGTTTACCTTGACGGTAAGCAAGTCCAGCTCGAACCCGGCCAGACCGTCATCGCGCACGGGGTCGACCGTGACCTCAGCGTCGAAGAACTCGAGCGCAAGGCAGACACCTGGCCGTCGGATGCTGCGCTCCGCCGACAAGAGCGGACTGGCGCAGCTCCCCGTTCCGGTCCTTCCTGCGTAGGTGGCCGACGTGAAGGGCCGGCAGATCCCCGTTCGAGCTGGACGAGCTCGCAGACGCGCTACGGGTCGAGTTCGGGGACGCGCCGTTCACCGAGATCGGCGCCGACGACAACACCCCTGATGTGGTGCCGGCAATAACAACTTCCCGTGCCGACCGCGCGTTATAGGGAGCCACGGACGCGATGGGCTCAGGTCGTGGCGAGCATGAGGTTGTGGATCTCACCAGCTCACCAAGCCCCACGGGTGACCAACGATGATTGGCCTGATCGTCACCGGCACGATGGTCGGCCTGTCAACGCTCGGCGTCACCTGGCTCGCATCTTGGTGGCGACGGTTGGCCGAGCACCGTCGCCACCAGGACCAATCCGAGGCGCCCCCCGTGTCAGGACGCGGCCTGGTCGGATCCGATTCCGCGTCCGAACCGGGCTCATGGACAACGCTCGACGACCACCAGCTGGTTCGACTGCTCCGCGACTCATCCCCGTGACCGCGACTGCGACTACGAGGGGCCTTGCCGTCGGCATGCCGGATGAACCCGCAACACATCCCCAACAGCTTGAGAAGGGCACACTCGACGCCGGTCTAGAGCCTCTGTAGCCGGATTTGCAGCCTGTCGGCCAGGTTATGCAGACCCTGTAGGTGCGAGGCCAGGCTGGTTGTCAACGGCCAGAGGTGGTGTGGCTGCGTGATCGCCGCACCCACCGTCCCGACCGCGATCACGGCGACCACGACCGCGGTGAGCGCGGCCGGCATCTGCCTGCGCGCGAGCACGCCGAAGAGCCGGCCAAGCTGCCTGCGCGGCGTTCCGGAGCCCGGGCCGAACCCGTAGCACGCCACGAACCCCCCGGCCGCGTAGGCGCCCGCGGCCTGGAGCGGATTCGAGTGGACGGCAAATACCGTCGCGACAGCCGCAGCCGCCCCGCAGGTCAGCGCTAGCGGCGCGAGGACCAGGCAGCTGAACAGCGCGCGTACCACCGCCCATGGGGTCTTGACGATCATGACCGGCACATCGCTGAGCCGGGCTCCCCGCTCAGAGCGCCGGGTGGCAAGCCCGCTGTGGGTACGGTCAGCCGCGCGCAGCAACACGATCGCCGCCAGCGAGGCGATCGTGCCCGCGACGGGCAGCAGGACACTCGCCGCGACGGCGATTCCCATCGTGACCAGGCTCAGCAGCCGCCGGAACCCAGCATGAGACGTGGCGCCCGATGACTGCTTGGCCGGCGCCTTCGCGGCGGGGTCAGTCCCGTTGCCCTGCGGCGCCACAGCCGGGACCGCGGGCGCGGCGCGGTACGACACCGGGGGCAGCAGGTCGGCAAAGTCGTCGTTCCTCCGCATGGCCGGAAATTCTCGCGTCCAGTGAGGACGTCCGGCGTCCGGCGCCGCGATGAGCGCGGCCGACCCCTCCATGATTGTCCCGGGTGCGGCAGGCGTCGCGGCCCTCGCGGATCCGGCCAGGGCGGCGGCCGCGCTCGCCCCGATCGCGCCGTTGGCCGATCTGGTCGGTGCCACGCGCCCATTGGCTGCTGTGTCCGGCCCGGACAGGTCGATGGCGGCGCAGTCCACGGTGAGCTGCATCGCCGAGGGCCGGCGGGCTGGATCGCGGCCGAGCGCGGCGGTCACCAGCGGCATCAGCTTCGCGGGGATCCCGTCCAGGTCCGCCTTCCCGCCGACGATCCGGTAGAAGATCGTCTCGTAGGAACCCGTGCCGTAGGGCGGGCGGCCGGTGGCCGCGAACGCCACCGTGCTGCCCCAGGAATGCACGTCGGCCGCTGGGCCGCTGGGCTGGCCCTCGACCACCTCGGGCGCCAGGTACCCGGGCGTGCCCATGAACATGCCTGCCTGGGTGATCCTGGTCGCGTCCGGTGCATGTGCGATGCCGAAATCGATCAACACGGGCACGCCGCCCGCCATCACCACATTCGCCGGTTTGAGGTCCCGGTGCACCACGCCCGCGGCGTGCACGGCCGCCAGGCCTTCCGACAACCCCCAGGCGAGCCGCTCGAGAGCCCGTCCGTACATCGGCCCGTCGTCCCTGATCATCTGATCGAGGGAGCGGCCGGCCACGTAACGCGTGACCACGTAGGGCATGTCGCCGGTCACGTCGGCGTCGATGACCTCGGCCACGAACGGGCTGCGCACCCGGCGCATCGTCTCGAACTCCCGGCCCAGCCGACGGCGGGCATCCGGGTCGATTGCCACCCCAGGCCGCAGCACCTTTACCGCGACAGCCCGGCCTTCCTCGTCATGGGCAAGGTGGACGACACCCATGCCGCCTTCGCCGATTCTCTCGAGCAGGCGGTACGGGCCAAGCCGTTCCGGCATCGTGTTCTGCGCGGCCATCGCTTCGCCACCCTACGGGAAGGCTGCCTAGAGAAATGCTCTCTCCGAAGACTGCCTTATGGGAAGGCTGCCCATCTAATGTGACGAACATGGGCGTTGGCAAGTTACGACACGGGCAGGATTGCTGACATCGAGGCCGCCGGCCTCAGCTTCCTGCCACAAGGCGGCGCAGCACCTGCGCAGCCTGCGCGTTCTGGTCGGCATAGGCGACCAGCGCCCTGGCCAGCTCGGCTGCCCATTCGGCTACCTGCACCGGCTGCCGGGATAGCACGACGCCGCGCACCTCTCGGCAGATCTCCGCGACCGGCCTGCCGCGCTCGACGCCCAGCGTCAGGAGCTGGTCGCCCAGCCTGACCGTGATCTTGGACACCTCGCCGGGGCGGCCGCGCATCCGGTCCGACATGGTCCGCTCTCTATCCACGGTGACGACCCCGGCTGGGAGGGTGTCACCCAGCGAGTCGGTGAGTACGCGCGCGTATACGGCCACGTCGGCGCTGTCGGCCCGCAGCGCGGCGGCAACCAGATCGAACGAGAGAGCATCGCCCGGCTCGGTCATGATGGCTCCGTTCGTCTGATTCTCCAGGCACGTTACCGCCCGGAGAACGTGGCTTTCCCCGGACCATTCTCGATGAAACTACGCATTCCGGTGCGCTGGTCCTCGGTGGCGAAGAGCCCGGAGAAGTGCAGCAGCTCGATCTCCAGGCCAGCGTCGAGGCTGACCTCAAGCCCTTCATCGATGGCCTGCTTGGCGGCACGCAGGGCTACAGCGGGCCCGGCCGCGAAGCGGCCGGCTAGCTCGCACGCGGCCTGGTACACGTCCTCGTCCGGTACCACCCGGTCCGCGAGGCCGATCGCCAGCGCCTCCTGCGCGGCCACGAACCGCCCCGTGTAGATGATGTCCTTGGCCCTGGCAGGGCCGACCAGGCGGGGCAGTCGCTGGGTGCCGCCTGCGCCCGGGATTACGCCCAGCAGGATCTCCGGCTGACCTACCCTCGCGCCCTCGCCGACGACGCGGAAATCTGCGCAGAGCGCCAGCTCAAGACCGCCGCCGAGGGCGTAACCGGTGATCGCCGCCACGACCGGCTTGGGAATCTTCGCGATCGCCGTGAAGGAAGCCTGTAGCCGCCTGGCGTCCCTGGCCATCCTGACGTAACTTGCTTCCGCCATCTCCTTGACGTCGGCGCCGGCGGCGAACACTTTGGCGCCGCCGTACAGGACCACCGCCCTGATCTCGTCATCTGCCGCCACCGTCGCCGCCGCCGCGGCCAACTCGTCCTGCACCTGGGCATTGAGCGCGTTCATCGGGGGACGGTCTAGGCGGATGGTCCCCACCGCGTCCCTGGTTTCCACCCGGACGAATTCGTTCACGACAGACCTCCAGCGATGCCAGCGGAAGAATGTAAGGCTGTCACAGCGAAAGGCTGTGTGGCCAGTGACGCGCGGCCCGGGCGCGGGATGTGGCGGCCCGGGCGCGGGATGTGGCGGCCCGGGCGCGGGATGTGGCGGCCCGGGCGCGGGATGTGGCGCCGGACCGCGGCGGGTTGGTCAACGCAGGTCGCCGTTTGTCATGCCGACCGGCGCCTCGGGGAGGGTGACGAGCCCGAGCTCGGCCCGGCTGGCCAGCAGTGGATGACTGGGCAGCACTCGCACGGTGTAGCCGAACGGGCCGGCCCAGCCAAGCACGGCCTCCCCCGAGTACCTGACCGCACCGCCCTGGCACCCGTTCTGCTGCGGGTCAGCCGCCAGCGTGGTGTACGAGGGATCGGTGATCTCGTCATCGTCCCCGGCCCGGCCGCAGACCAGTTCGACCGCGACGTCGCGGGGGGTGAGCTCCCCGAGCGCGATGCTCGCCCGCACGGCCAGCCTGGACCCCAGCCTGGGCTCCGCCGCCTCCGCCTCGACATGCTCGATCCGCACGCCTGGCCAGGCCTTCATCACCCGGTGCCGCCACGCGGCAAGCTCGCTGGCGCTTGCGAAGGACGAGGGCCCGCCTGAGGTCAGCGCCCTGGTGCTGCGTGCGGCGGGGACGTACAGCTCGGTGACGTACTCCCGCACCATGCGCGAGGCCTGCAACCGCGGGGCGAGCACGCGCAACGTGTGCCGGACCATCTCGAGCCATCGTCTGGGCAGCCCATCGGCGTCCCGGTCGTAGAAGAGCCGGGCCACTGACTGACCGAGCAAGTCGTAGAGCGCTGCCGACTCCAGCTCATCGCGGCGGTCTTCATCGGCTAGCCCGTCGGCAGAGGGGATGATCCAGCCGTTGCCGCCGTCAGCCCACTCGTCCCACCAGCCGTCCCTTATCGAGAGGTTGAGCCCACCGTTCAGTGCCGACTTCATGCCAGAGGTACCGCATGCCTCCAGCGGCCGCAGCGGGTTGTTCAGCCAAACGTCACAGCCCTGCACCATGGCGCGGCCGAGTGCCATGTCGTAGTCGGGCAGGAACACGATGCGGTGCCGGACCGCGGGATCGTCGGTGAATTCGATCATCTGCTGGATCAGTCGCTTGCCGCCGTCGTCGGCGGGATGCGCCTTGCCTGCGATGACGATCTGCACCGGATGCTTCGGATCGAGCAGCAGTGCCTTCAGCCGCCCGGTATCGCGCAGCATGAGGGTCAGCCGCTTGTAGGAGGGCACCCGCCGGGCGAAGCCGACGGTGAGCACGTCCTCGTCGAGCGCGTCATCGATCCAGGTCAGCTCCGCCTCGGAGAAGCCGCGCTGCCGCCAGGAGGCGCGCAGCCGTCGCCTGGTCTCGGCGACAAGCCGTGCCCGCAGCTGGGCGCGAACCTGCCATATCCGGGCTGGTCCCGCAGCCGCGATGCGCTCCCAGGCCGGCCAGTCCTCGGCCAGATTCGCCGACGCGCCGCCGGGCTGCTCCGGGTCCGTCTCGGCGGCGGCCAGCGCGATGACCTCGCCGGCCATCCAGGTGGGAGCGTGCACGCCGTTAGTGACCGACCCGATCGGCACCTCGGCCGTGTCGAAGCCTGGCCACAGGCCGGCGAACATCTGCCTGCTGACCGCTCCGTGCAGCCGACTCACCCCGTTCACCCGCTGGGATAGGCGCATGCCCATCACGGCCATGTTGAACACGGCGTGATCGCCGCCCGGGTAATTCTCGGCACCGAGCGCGAGCACCCGGTCGATGGGCAGCGCCGGATCCGCCGCGTCACCGGAGAAATGGCGCGTCACAAGATCGCGATCGAACCTGTCGATGCCCGCGGGAACCGGGGTGTGGGTGGTGAATACGGTGCCAGCACGGCAGGCCTCGATGGCCTCGTCGAAGCTGAGCCCCAGCTGCGCGTACTCGCGGATGCGCTCAAGGCCGAGGAAACCGGCGTGGCCCTCGTTGGTATGGAACACCTCGGGCTCTGGATGCCCGCCGATCGCGCAGAAGGCCCGTACCGCGCGGACGCCGCCGATGCCGAGCAGCAGCTCTTGGCGGAGCCTGTGCTCGCTGCCGCCGCCGTACAGCCTGTCGGTGACCTCGTGCAGCTCGGGCTCGTTGTCCTGCACATACGAGTCGAGCAGCAGCAGCGTGACCCGCCCTACCCGGGCCTGCCAGACCTGCGCGGCCAGCATGAGGCCGTCGGCGAGTGCCACCGTGACCCGGACCGGCATCCCGTCGTCGGTGCGCAGCAGGGTCAGCGGCAGCCCGTTCGGATCGATCGAGGGGTAACGCTCGGTCTGCCAGCCCTCCCTGGAGAACGACTGGGTGAAGTAGCCGTGCCGATAGAGCAGGCCCACGCCGATCAGCGGGACACCAAGGTCGCTGGCTGCCTTGAGGTGATCCCCGGCCAGGATGCCGAGACCGCCCGAGTACTGCGGCAGCGCCGCGGTGATGCCGTACTCGGGAGAGAAGTACGCGATGGCCGCAGGGGCCCCGGCCAGCGCCGATCCGCCGGGCTCGTCCGCCGACTGGTACCACCGCGGGCCGGAAAGGTACTCGTGCAGGTCATCCACGGCCTCGCCCAGCCTGCCCAGAAACCCCTCGTCAGCGGCAAGCTCTTCGAGTCGCTCGGGTGGTACCTCGCCAAGCATGGCGACCGGATCGTGTCCGCTTCGCTGCCACCGGCTGGCGTCGATCTCGGCCAGAAGCTGCCGGCTGCCTGGGTGCCAGGACCACCGGAGATTCAGGATCAGCTCGCGCAGCGGAGCAAGCGGCTCGGGCAACGCGGTACGGACGGTGAAACGTCGGATCGCTCTCACGGGAGGACCCTATTCGGTAACTGGCACCGAGGCGATCCGGATCTGCGCTTCCCGCCCGGGGATCAAGTGCTTTGTCCCGGTTGAGCCCGGGTCGCATGGCAAGGCCCTTGCTGGGTAGCCTCACGGGAGTGATCGGACGCGTTCCCATCCTCAATGTCCAGCCCGCCCTGGACGGTGGCCGACGACCCGCCAAGGCCGTCGCCGGCGAGACCTTCGAGATCAGCGCCACCGTTTTCGGCGAGGGTCATGACATGCTCGGTGCCGCCGTGGTGCTACAGCGCCCTGACGGCAGCCGCTGCGCTCCGGCCATGATGCGCGAACTGGCGCCTGGCACTGACCGGCTCGGCGCAGAGGTCACCGTGACCGCCGAGGGACTGTGGCACTTTCACGTGGAGGCCTGGCGGGATCCGATCGTGCAGTGGCGGCATGACGCCGAGATCAAGATTCCCATGGGCCAGGACGTGGAACTGGTGCTCGCCGACGGCGCGGTCCTGTTCGCCAGGGCAGCGCGCGGAGTCCGCGGCCCTGGCTGGGGAGAGGAACGCGCGGCCCCGGCAGCAGCAGGTACGCGGCGAACGGCAGGACGCACGGGCCGGGCGGCGGCAGGCACCCGCCGGACCGCAGCAGGCACGAGCCGGGCGGCGGCAGGCACGAGCCGGACCGCAGCAGGAACCCGCCAGGCGGCAGGCGGCACCCGCCGCGCGGCAGGGCGCACCGGCCAGGCAGCGGGACGTAACGGCAGCGCCGCACGAGGCACCGGCCAGGCAGCGGGACGTAACGGCAGCGCCGCGGGCGGCACCGGCCAGGCGGCGGGACGTAACGGCGGCGCCGCGGGCGGCACGGGCCAAGCAGACGACGGCATCAGCCAGCGCCGGGCGGCTCGCGCCGCTCTCAGCGCGCTCTCGCAGCGGCTGACCGACCAGGGGATACCGGCCTGGGATCGGCTGGCCGCCGCCACGGATCCGGCGATCACCCGGATCCTGGCTGCCTACCCGCTGCGCGATCGTCGCACCAGATCCCGGCGGTTCTCTGTCATCGTTGACCGTAAGCGGGCACTGTACGGGTCCTGGTATGAGTTCTTCCCCCGGTCCGAAGGCGCGCAGATAGACCCCTCGGGGCAGCGGGAGCCGGTGTCGGGCACACTGCGCACGGCCGCACGGCGGCTGGACGCCATCGCGGACATGGGCTTCGACGTCGTGTACCTGCCGCCCGTCCATCCCATCGGCAGCGCCCACCGCAAGGGGCGGAACAACACGCTGCACGCCGAGCCTTCCGATCCGGGCTCGCCGTGGGCCATCGGATCGCCGGCCGGCGGGCATGATGCGATCCACCCGGACCTGGGAGACTTCGCCGACTTCGACGCCTTCACCGGCCGGGCCGGCGAACTCGGCCTGGAGGTGGCTATTGACCTGGCCCTGCAGGCCTCGCCCGACCACCCATGGGTCAGCAAGCACCCGGAATGGTTCACCACGCGATCGGACGGCTCCATCGCCTACGCGGAGAACCCGCCGAAGAAGTACCAGGACATCTACCCGATCAATTTCGATAACGACCCGGACGGCCTCTACGCCGAGACACTGCGGATCGTCCGGCACTGGATGGGACACGGCGTCAGGATCTTCCGCGTCGATAACCCGCACACCAAGGCGCTGCCGTTCTGGGAGCGGCTGCTCGGCGAGGTGCACGGGACCGACCCCGATGTGCTCTTCCTGGCCGAGGCATTCACCAGGCCGGCCATGATGCATGCCCTCGCGATGATCGGCTTCCACCAGTCGTATACCTACTTCACCTGGCGCAACACCGCCGCCGAGCTCACCGAGTACATGGCCGAGCTAGCCGGGCCGACGGCAGCGTTCATGCGGCCCAACTTCTTCACCAACACGCCGGACATCCTGAATGAATACCTACAGCACGGCGGGCCGGCGGCGTTCAGGATCCGGGCCATCCTCGCGGCCATGCTGTCACCTTCCTGGGGTATCTACTCGGGGTACGAGCTGTGCGAGAACGTCCCGCTCCGGCCCGGCAGCGAGGAATACATGGACTCGGAGAAATACCAGTACCGGCCCAGGGACTGGGCAGCGGCGGAGCGGGAGCCGGATGGCATCGCGCCGCTGATCAGGAAGCTAAACAGCATCAGAAGGGCCCACCCGGCGCTGCACTGGCTGCGTAACCTACGCTTTCATCACGTCGACCGGCCAGAACTGATCTGCTTCTCCAAGCGTGCCGGCGCCGACACCGTGCTCGTAGTCGCTAGCCTTGATCCACATCAGCCACATGAGGCCATGGTCTGGGTGGACACTGACGCCCTCGGCCTAGAGCCCGGCAGCGAGTTCACTGTGGCGGACGAGCTGACCGGCGAGTCCTACCAGTGGGGGCAGGTTAACTACGTCCGGCTCGACCCGGCCTATGCGTCGGCGCACATTTTCACTGTCACTCCTCCCGCGCGGGGATGAGTGATGGCAACCGGATTAGGCACATAGCAGAACGCAGGAGTCGTCATGGTCACAAAGCCTGAGCCGGCCGGGTCCGGCCCTGCGCGGATGCAGGGCTTCGCGTCCATGCAAGGCGAGCCGGTTCCCGATTCCTTCTCGTTCGAGACGCCACGGGACCCCCGCTGGTACAAGCATGCGGTCTTCTACGAGGTCGCGGTGCGCAGCTTCCAGGACGCCACCGGCGACGGAGCCGGCGACCTGCGCGGCCTGATGTCGCGGCTGGACTACCTGCAATGGCTCGGCATCGACTGCATCTGGCTGCTGCCCATCTACGAGTCACCGCTGCGCGACGGCGGCTATGACATCTCCGACTTCATGAAGGTGCTGGCGGATTTCGGGCACATCGGGGACTTCGTCGAACTGGTGGAGGAGGCGCACAAGCGAGGCATCAGGGTGATCGCGGACCTGGTGATGAACCACACCAGCGACGCGCACCCATGGTTTCAGGCATCGCGCAGCGACCCGGACGGCCCGTACGGCGATTTCTACGTGTGGGCGGATACCGACGAGGCCTACCCGGAGGCCCGGGTCATCTTCGTGGACACCGAGCAGTCGAACTGGACCTATGACCAGGTCCGCGGCCAGTACTACTGGCACAGGTTCTTCTCCCACCAGCCCGACCTGAACTACGAGAACCCCAAAGTCCAGGACACGATGCTCGAGGTGCTGAGGTTCTGGCTTGACCTCGGCATCGACGGGTTCCGGCTGGACGCGGTGCCCTACCTGTACGAGCGGGAGGGAACCAACTGCGAAAACCTGAAGGAGACCCACGAGTACCTCAAGCGGGTCAGGGCCGAGGTGGACAGGCTCTACCCGGACCGGGTGCTGCTCGCCGAGGCCAATCAGTGGCCGGCCGACGTGGTCGAGTACTTCGGCGACGCGGAGAGCGGCGGCGACGAGTGCCACATGGCATTCCACTTCCCGCTGATGCCCCGCATCTTCATGGCGGTCCGGCGCGAGCAGCGCTATCCCATCTCTGAGATCATGGCCCAGACGCCGGCCATCCCGGCCGGCTGCCAGTGGGGCATCTTCCTGCGCAATCACGACGAGCTGACGCTAGAGATGGTCACCGACGACGAGCGCGACTACATGTGGACCGAATACGCCAAGGACCCGCGGATGAAGGCCAACATCGGCATCCGCCGCAGGCTCGCTCCGCTGCTCGAAAACGACCGCAATCAGCTGGAGCTGTTTACCGCCCTGCTGCTATCGCTGCCCGGCTCGCCCGTCATCTACTACGGCGACGAGATCGGCATGGGCGACAACATCTGGCTGGGCGACCGGGACGGGGTGCGCACCCCGATGCAGTGGACGCCGGACCGTAACGGGGGTTTCTCCAGCTGCGACCCGGCCCGGCTACACCTGCCGCTGATCATGGATCCGATCTATGGGTACCAGGCGCTCAACGTCGAGCAGCAGCAGCATGACTCGGCGTCGTTCCTGCACTGGACGAGGCGCATGATCGAAATCCGCAAGCGGCACCTGGTATTCGGCCTCGGCGAATATGAGGAACTGTCCTCCTCTAACCCGAGCGTGCTCGCCTTCGTCCGCGAGCACACTGGGGCGGCGGCCGCGGACGAACCGGACGGCACTGACCGGATCCTGTGCGTCAACAACCTCTCCAGGTTCCCGCAGCCGGTCGAGCTCGACCTACGCAGGTTCAGGGGGGTCACGCCGGTCGAATGCATGGGCGGTGTCTCGTTCCCGCCCATCGGCGAGCTCAACTACCTCCTCACTCTCCCCGGGCACGGGTTCTACTGGTTCCAGCTCCCCCCGCCCAGGGAAGAGCAAGAGCGCTGACGTGCGGAGCGGGGACGGCCGGGGAACCATGACGCTTGAGCAGGCACTGGCAGGGTGGCTGCCAGCGCAGCGCTGGTTCGCGGGCAAGGGCAGCCAGATCACCGGGCTCGCGATAACCGCGGGCACCGAGCTGGCGGCGGGCGGGGGTGGCGGTGCCGGGCTGCGGCACCTGATCGTTGCTGTCACCCAGGGCAGTGTTACCGATTCCTACCAGGTTCTCGTCGGGCTGCGGGCGAGCCTGCCCGGCAGGCTGGAGCATGCCAGGATCGGTGCGCTGCCGGACGGGCGCATCGCCTATGACGCGCTGCATGACTACGAGCTGGCTCGGGTGCTGCTGCGCGGCATCGCGGGACAGCAGACCCGCGGCACGCTGCGGTTCGCCCGGGTGACCGGCGAGCCATTCGAGAGCGGCCCGCTGAGCCGGGCGGACGCCGACAGCCTGGTGCTGACCGGCGAGCAGAGCAACACCAGCCTGGTCTACGGCGAGGAGGCCATCCTCAAGGTGTTCCGCCGGGTTGCCCCGGGCCCCAATCCCGACCTCGAGGTGCCCGCCGCGCTCGGCAGGCTCGGCTCGCCACACATCGCACAGCCGCTCGGCTGGATCGAGATGGGCGACGAGCACGAGGTCACCATCCTCGCCATCCTGTCCAGGTACCTGCGGGCAGCCAGCGACGGCTGGCTGCTGGCCGCGACCAGCGTGCGCGACCTCTACGCCATGCCAGTTACCAGCGCGGCCGACGCCGGCGGGGACTTCGCCGGCGAGGCTCGCCGCCTCGGCGCCGCCACCGCCGAGGTGCACCGGGATCTGATGACGGCGTTCGGCGGCGAGCAGCTTCCGCCCGGCGCGACAGCCGCTCTGGCCGGCCCGATGCGGCACCGGCTGGAACAGGCGCTCACCGCCGTCCCGGCGCTGCGCGACCAGGCCGGCCTGGTGGAAGACGCCTACACCGAGCTGGCCAGTCTCGACGAGCCGCTGCGGGTGCAGCGGATCCACGGCGATTACCACCTGGCCCAGGTGATGCGGACGCAGACCGGCTGGGTAATGCTCGACTTCGAGGGCGAGCCGGCCGTGCCGCTGGCTACCCGGCGGGCCCGCTCCTCGCCGCTTCGCGACGTCGCCGGGATGCTCCGCTCGTTCGACTACGCGGCCCGCAGCCAGCTGCTCGGCCACCCCGACCGGGCGGCGCTCGAGCTTTCGGCCCGCGACTGGGTGCGGCGCAACACCGACGCATTCTGCGCCGGTTACGCCGAGGCAGGCGGCGCTGACCCCCGGCAGTCCGCGATCCTGCTGCGCGCCTTCGAGCTCGACAAGGCCGTGTATGAGGTCATGTACGAGGCCAGGAACCGGCCGTCCTGGCTACCCATCCCGCTTGACTCGCTTGCCGCCGTGCCAGTTAGCGCGCCGGGCTCTAGGGCAGGGGACACCCCATGACCAGCCGTGCAGGTTCGCCCGTCCAGGTGACTTCCGGCGAGCTCGACCGGGTGCTCGCAGGCTTGCATCACGACCCGCACTCAGTGCTCGGCGCGCATCCGGGTCCGGACGGCGCGATCACCGTGCGCGCACTCAAGCCGATGGCCGCCACAGTCAGCGTGCTGCTCCAGGACGGGCGCAGGTTCACGATGGAGCACGAGCACGGCGGGGTGTTCGTCACCGTGCTGCCCGCGGACGCGGCGAGCGGCCCCGGTCAGGTGCCCGACTACCGGCTGGCCGTCGCCTACCCCGGGACCGGGGTGCCAGGCGGCGATGGCGGCACCGGCACCGGCACCGGCACCGGGACCGGGACCGGGACCGCAGAGGAGGCCGGGACCGCAGACGGCACCGGGACCGCAGACGGCATCGGGGTGGCGGGCGGGGGGGGCAGCAACGGTGCCGGGCCGGAGACGATCTCCGACGATCCGTACCGGCACCAGCCCACGGTCGGCGAGATCGATCTGTACCTGATCGGCGAGGGCAGGCACGAGGAGCTGTGGCGGGCACTCGGCGCGCACCTGAGGGAGTTCGGCGGCGGCGGGGAGTCGGAGCGGCAGCCGTTCGGCAAAATTTTTGAGAAAACGACGGGCACCTCGTTCTCAGTCTGGGCGCCAAACGCCCGCGGGGTACGGGTGATCGGCGATTTCAACCACTGGGACGGGCGCAGCCACCCGATGCGCTCGCTCGGCGGTGCCGGGATCTGGGAGCTGTTCGTCCCGGACGTCGGCGAGGGGTCGCGGTACAAGTATGAGATCTGCGGGCCGGACGGGGTGTGGCGGGCCAAGGCGGACCCGATGGCCGGGCTGGCCGAGCCGCCACCGGCGACCGCTTCGGTGGTCACCGCCTCGCGGCACGAGTGGGGTGACGGCAAGTGGATGGCGGCACGGCAGCGCAGCGATCCGCAGGCCGCGCCGATGAGCGCCTACGAGGTACACATCGCGTCCTGGCGGCCTGGGCTGTCCTACCGGCAGCTGGCCGACCAGCTCACCGAGTACGTGACCGACCTCGGGTTCAGCCACGTGGAATTCCTGCCGGTGGCCGAGCATCCGTTCGGCGGCTCCTGGGGTTACCAGGTGACCTCGTACTACGCGCCGTCGTCCCGGTTTGGCTCGCCGGACGACTTCCGTTACCTGGTGGACCGGCTGCACCAGGCCGGGATCGGCGTGCTCGTGGACTGGGTGCCCGCGCACTTCCCGCGCGACGACTGGGCGCTGGCCAGGTTCGACGGCACGCCGCTGTACGAGCATCCGGACCCGCGGCGCGGCGCGCACCCGGACTGGGGCACGCTGATCTTCGACTACGGCCGGAACGAGGTGCGCAACTTCCTGGTCGCCAACGCCGTCTACTGGCTGGAGGAGTTCCACATAGACGGGCTGCGGGTGGATGCCGTCGCCTCCATGCTCTACCTGGACTACTCGCGCCAGCCGGGCGAGTGGGCGCCGAACGAGCGCGGCGGCAACGAGAACCTGGAGGCCGTCTCGTTCCTCCAGGAGGTCAACGCCACCTGCTACCGGCGGGCGCCCGGCATCACCATGATCGCCGAGGAGTCCACCGCGTGGCCGGGGGTGACCCGGCCGGTGCACCTGGGCGGGCTCGGCTTCGGCATGAAGTGGAACATGGGCTGGATGCACGACACGCTGACCTATCTGGCCCGGGATCCGGTGTACCGGCACTATCACCACAACGAGCTGACGTTCTCGCTGGTCTACGCGTTCAGCGAGAACTTCGTGCTGCCGCTCTCGCACGACGAGGTGGTGCACGGCAAGGGCTCGCTGCTCGCCAAGATGCCCGGCGACGACTGGCGGCGGTTCGCCGGGCTGCGGACGCTGCTGGCCTACATGTGGGCGCATCCGGGTAAGCAAGTGCTGTTCATGGGGTCGGAGTTTGGCCAGGGCAGCGAGTGGTCGGCCGACCGCGGCCTGGACTGGTGGGTACTCGACGACGAGGCGCACGCCGGGGTGCAGCGGCTGGTGCGGGAGATGAATGCGGTTTACCGCCGGTCGCCGGCGTTGTGGGCGCTGGACAGCTCGCCTGCGGGGTTTGGCTGGATCGACGCCAACGACGCGGACGGGAACGTGCTGTCGTTCCTGCGGCTGTCGGGTTCTGGGGACGTGCTCGCGTGCGTCGCGAACTTCTCCGGCGAGCCGCATCACGACTACCAGATAGGGCTGCCTGCCACCGGTCAGTGGCGCGAGGTGCTCAATACCGACGCCGGCCTGTACGGCGGCAGCGGGGTGGGCAACCTCGGCGTTGTCGAGGCCGTCGCCAAGCCCTGCCATGGCCGGCCGGCCTCGGCCACCCTCACCGTGCCGCCGCTCGCCGTTCTGTGGCTTGCTCCCGAGGCTTCTTCCGGTCTTGCCTCTGAGGCTGCATCCGTCGAAAATTAACGGGTGCAGCGGTGCGCGATGTTCACCGTTGCGCACGCTTAGGCTCGCCCCCTGATTACCCGAGGTTCATTGCATGACGGGACGGTTCAGCCATGCCAGAAGCAGAGAACACGGAAGCTAAGAAGACCACGGAAGGCTCCACTCCGGACGCGGCGGGCGGGTCGCTGTCGCGCCGTGAGGTGCTGGCCGGCGCCGGCGGGATCGGCCTGCTCGCCGCGGCCCGCCCGGTGCTGCGGGGCGGCCGGGTGGCGCCGCTGGGTGCCGCGCGGCGGACGTCGGGCGACGGGACGCCCGAGCAGCTGCACCTGACCTGGGGCCCGGACCCGGCGACCAGCGTGACGATCTCGTGGGCGTCGGCCGGCCAGGCCCACGGCGCCCGGGTGCTGCTCGACCTGGGCGGCGGGCGGCCGCGCACCGTGCCCGCGCAGCAGCGGACCTACACCGACGGGCTCAACGGCGAGACGGTCTGGACCTATCACGCCACGATCGGCGGCCTGCGGCCTGGCGCCAGCTATTCGTACGCGGTCACCGCGGATAACGACTCCCGTCGGCGGGATCCGGTTCGCGCGAGCTTCAGCACGGCACCGTTCGGAAGAATGCCTTTTAGGTTTACCAGCTTTGGCGATCTGGCGACCCCGAATACTCAATGGGTCCTGTCCTACGGCCAGGCCGCGTATGCGGTCGCCGCGGTCGAGTCGTTCCAGCCGCTGTTCCACCTGCTCAACGGCGACCTGTGCTATGCCGACCTCAACCCGGCGACGCAGCCAGAGGTGTGGACCGACTTCGGCAACAACAACCAGACGTCGGCGGCGAACCGGCCCTGGATGCCGTGCCTGGGCAACCACGAGATCGAGTTCGACAACGGGCCGCAGGGCTACAACTCCTACCTGACCCGCTACCAGCTGCCGGACAACGGGGTACGGGGCTTCGCCGGGCGCTGGTACTCCTTCCGCGTGGGCAGCGCTTTGTTCATCTCGCTCGACGCCAACGACATCGTCTACCAGGACGCGGGCCCGCTCGTATCCGGCCCCGATCCGCTCGTCCCGGCGTCGGGCACCGGGAACCCGCCGATCGCGCCGGGCACATCGTTCTACGTGCACGGCTATTCGGGCGGCGCGCAGACCCGCTGGCTGGAGTGGACGCTGGCGCAGGCCAGGAGGGACCCGTTCATCGACTGGATCATCGTGCAGATGCACCAGTGCGTGACGTCGTCGTCCTACGGCAACGGCTCGGATCTCGGGATCCGGGCGGAATGGATGCCGCTGTTCGACCAGTACCAGGTCGACCTGGTGGTCTGCGGCCACGATCACGACTACGAGCGGTCGTTCCCGACCCGCGGCTACGACAGCAATGTGGGCTGGGAGGCGGCCACCGGGGCGCCGGTGCAGACGCTGCGGCCGCATCCGGTGACGACGGTGGATTCGGGCTCGTTCGACACGAGCAAGGGGACCGTCCATCTCGTGCTGGGCGGCGGCGGCACCGACGACGACACCGACGGCTACGGGGTCGACCCGAAGAACGGGCTGCCGGAAGCCAAGGTCTTCACCCGGCGCAACACGCCCGTGCCGTCGTCGACGCCTGGCGAGTACTACCGGCCGGCCGCGGACGCGCTCGAGGACGCGACCTGGTCGGCCAGGCAGAACACCGCTACCGGCTACGGCATCGGCGTGTTCGACGTCGATCCCGGCCGCTTCCCCGGCGACCGGACCAGCATCAAGGTCAGCTACTACCAGGCGCTGGGCGCGGACCCGACCAACCCGACCACCGGCGCGCCCGGCGCCCCGAACCCCGACTACACGCTGTTCGAGACCGTGACGTTGTTCCGGTCGCGGTCAGACAGGTAGCGCTTAACTGGTGACATCGCAGACGCCCGCCGGCGCGTAGATGGAGTAGCGCGCGGCTGCCTGGGTCCCAGCCCGGTGAGGTGAACACCGTCGTAATCGGTCGCTGCTGATCGGGTGGAGCCTGGCTGTTTACGGGTGCACCGGGTGCACCGGGTGCACCGGAGATCGGCGTCGATGTCTCTGGTGGAGTGAGGCGGGGAGGGGCGTTGGCCCGGGGTAGTTGGGGCAGGTGGTGACTGCTGGGGCAGATGACGGGACGCGCAGAGGCCAGGGCCCCGGGGTAGTTGGGGCAGGTGGTGACTGCTGGGGCAGATGACGGGACGCGCAGAGGCCAGGGCCCGGGATGAATGCGGCGTTGCCTACCACCCGTGGGGGGCTCTGCCACATCCATCTCGGCTGGCGGGTGTTTCTCGTGCAGCGAGCCGCGGGTCCGCCGGTCTGCTGCAGCCACGGCGCGGGCCCGGGCTCGCATCCGGGTCATTACGGGCCGGACCGGCCGTGACGTGGCCGGTTCACCGGGCCGGGTCGTCGATCACGGGGTAACGGCCCTCGCGGCGAGCCTGTAGCGCGTCGGCGAGGTACTCCCTGGTGCACATGGCCGACAGGATCGCCATCCCGCCGCGGCGCACCCGGACCTCGGCGTTGCGCATCTCGCCGAGGAGGACGATCCGGCGGTCCGGGACGTCCGTGCCGGCGCGGTCGCTGACCCGGTAGCGGCCGACCCGGCGGACCTCGTCGTGGTCGATGACCGTGCCTTCGGTTACCAGCAGCTTGACCGTCGCGTGGTCGATGTCGAGCTGGATCTCGATGTCGCCAGGCTCGATCCGCGACGATCGCAGGTCGAGTACGACGTTCGCCCGTGATGCCCGCACGTCGAGGCTGCGTGCCGTGGTCCAGTGGCCGAGCTTCCTGGTCACGGCGTGGTGAGCCCGGATCCGCACGGGCTCGTGCGCCGGGGCCTGCGGGGTGGTGGTGACGTTCGTTTCGGTGGTCACTTCGGTGGTCCTTCCTGGGTGGATCGGCTGACTCATTCATAGTTGCATAGCTTCTAGTATCTTGGCAACTAGTTTCTCTGATACTTGCTAGACCGACCAACCCCTGGCCACCGTTCGGGATGAGCATGATTTTTACTTCTCCGGTCACTAGTCGAAGAGCAACTAGTAGACTGTCGTCTATGGATCCGAAGATCCGCCCGTCGCCGCTCGCACTCGCCGTGCTGAGCCTGCTGGTCATCGGGCCGCTGCACCCCTACGGCATGCAGCGCCTGATCAAGCGGTGGGGCAAGGACCAGGTCGTCAACGTGGGGCAGCGGGCGAACCTGTACAAGACGATCAAGCGGCTGCATGAGGCCGGACTGATCGCGGTTCGCCAGACCGAGCGCGACCAGCAGTACCCCGAGCGCACCGTCTACGAGCTGACCGAAGCCGGGCGGCGGGAGGCCCAGGAATGGCTGGCCGACATGCTGGCGACCCCACGCAACGAGTTCCCGCAGTTCCCCGCGGCCCTCTCCTTCGCCATGCTGCTGGTCCCCGAGAAGGCCCTGGCCGTGCTCGAACACCGGGCTGCCGGTCTGCGCGAGACCCTGACCACGCTCGAACGGGACCTGGACAGCTATTCCGGGGTCCTGCCCCGGGTGACCCTGCTGGATGACGAATACCTGCGCGCGGTCACCGCCGCCGAGCTGGGCTGGATCGACGGCGTGCTCGATGACCTGCGGAGCGGCACTCTAACCTGGAGCGAAGCGGAACTCGCCGGCCTGGCCATGGAAGAACTCGATCAGGCAACGTCCACCCTGCCGGAATAACGGTCATGCTCATATGTCACGTCGCTGCGCGGACGCTTTCGCGGTAGCCCCGGCCCTGGCCAAGACCGAATGCACCCATGGTGGGGCAAGCGCTAATCACGGCAGTCGGCCCGAAGTAGGGGCGAGGATGTATCTGCGGCGAGCGTGCCTCCTCTTACTCCAGGGAAGGGACGCGCAGCGGATGGAGCGTAATGACATCGCTCCGGCCGCGCTGCTGCGCTTCCCATAGGCATCGGCGCGGCTACCCGGACAGGGCTCACCCAGGAAGAGACTGCACTTTGAGGGGAGTAATCTCAATGCAGCCGCCATTTAATCCCGACCAGCAGCCCCAACAGGTTCAGCAGGCGCTGCTGGCGCAGCAGCAGGTCCAGTATCAGCAGCAACGTAAGCAGCATGCTTCCTGGAAAGAATGCGGACCGTCGTCAGGCGTATCACCACGAACACCGGCCGAGACGCTTGTCACCCACCATCAAGAAGGCTTCTATTTAGAGCAGGCCCGTCCGCCTTCGCCCAGCACGTGGGTGCTGAACAACGATCATCTGACAATCGGCCGGGCTTCATCGTCGGACGTCTTCGTTGATGACCCAGAGGTCTCCAGGCACCACGCCGACCTTGTCCGTCGCGGGCGCGATTGGTCGATCATTGACGCTGGTTCCAGCAACGGGACGTCGGTCAATGGCGCGAAGGTTCGCGAGAGGACGCTGCGGCCGGGCGACCGCATCGAAGTAGGCGGGGTCGAGCTGACCCTGCGGCAGGCTGGCTCGGATTCACGATCCTCGCATGACCGCGAGCCGAGACCTGGACAGGCGTCGAGGTCATCTCGAGCGTCCCGCAAACGCGAGTTCATCGATATCCGAATCAGCCGACGGATCCTCTGGGTCGGCGCCGCGGCTTATCCGCTGCAGAATATCGCCCGGGCGCAGACGATCCACCTACAACGCGACCGTGGGGCGGCGTTGCGGCGGTACCTGAAGGCTGTCGTGCTCTGCCTATTCCTGGGTGCCGCGGCGACCGTCGCTATGAATTTCGCCCCGCGACTCAGCTCCGTGCAGGGCTCGAATGCCCTGTCCCACGCTGCCGCCGGCGTGCTTGTGCTGGCTCTTGTGCTGGTTGTCATCAGCACCATCAGGCTGATCACGGTGTTGTTGGCGCGGACATACTACGCGCTGGTCATCGAGACATCGGGGACTCCGCAAACCGCGCTGGTCAGCGCCTACGAGACTCAGGTGAGCCAACTCGTCGGCCTGATCATGGATGCGATCGACGATCCAGGGTTCGAGTTGAATACTACAATAGAAACCCATAACAACTACAATTTCGGCGGCAACCAAATAAACCAAAGCGGCAAGGCAAAAAGCGGAGACATTAGGATGGGCCCAAAATGAGCGCTAACTACAATTTCGGCGGCAACCAAGTAAACCAAAGCGGTAGGGCAAAAAGCGGCAACATTAGCATGATTCAAAATCAGGGGCCGGCGGATCCGCAGGCGGCGCTCCGGGAAATGATCAACGCGGTCCAGGTTCTGCGCGGCCAGGTCTCAGCCGCCGACCGCCAGGTAATCGACGAGTCCATGGACGCCATCGGCCCGGACCGCAACGTGGAAAAGGGGACCCTGCGCCGGGCGCTGGCCAACATCTCCGGGGTCGCGACGATGGTCGGCCAGGTGGGGATCCCAGTGATCGAGGCGGTCCACGCGGTGATGGCAGCCTTCGGCCTGTAGCTCGGTTGATGCGCTCCGGAATCGAACTCGGCTGGCGACTCGCGCGGCCGGATCGCAGTGACGACCGATCCCGCGGAGGACTTCGACCGCCGCACGCCGGCCAGATCCCGCTCACCCGCAGCTGGAGTATTAGCGGAGGTAAGAGGCGCCGTTGAGGTCGAGGACGGTGCCGCTGGCCCATTCGGCTTGCGGTGACGCCAGGTAGAGCACCGCCGAGGCTATCTCTTCGGGCCTGGCGACCCGGTCGAACGGGCTCTGCCCCCTGATGACGTCACCGCGCGGGGAGGCCAGTTCCTCGGTGGTCATGTCCGTCGCCACGTAGCCGGGCGCCACCGAGGCCACCGCGATGCCGTGCGGGGCCAGATGGCGGGCCATCGACTGGCCGAACGAGTTCAGGCCGGCCTTGCTCGCCCCGTAGGCCGGATGCCGGGGCTCGCCGCGGTAGGCGCCCCTCGAAGTCACGTTGACGATGCGCCCGCCGCCCCGCGGGATCATGTGCTGGACCGCGCACCAGGTAGCATTCACCGCCCCGACGAGGTTGACGCCGAGCGTGTCACGCCAGGCCGCCTGCCACTCCTCGTACGAGACGTCGGTGATCGGGTGCGATTCGTAAATGCCTGCGTTGTTCACCAGGACGTCGAGGCCGCCGAGCCGGTCGGCGGCCTCGTTCACCATGCGGCGGACCGCTCCGGCGTCGGTCAGATCCGCCTGGACGACGACGTGGCCGCCGCCCGGCAGCTGGGCGAGCACGGACGCGGCGGCCGCTGACGCCGCCCGGTAGTGGATGGCGACCCGGTCGCCCTGGCCGGCGAACGCCTGGGCGATGGCCGCCCCGATGCCCCGGGAGGCCCCGGTCACCAAGATCGCGCGATCAGTCACCAGCCCCACTTTAATCGCGGTTCATCCGGGCCGCGCTAGCCCCTTCACTACGCGGTGATCGGCTGGGACAGGTCGTCCTCGGCGACGACGCGGTAGACGGCGTTGACCGTGGGATCGCCGGTCAGGTGCTTGATGCGGTCATGACGGCGGGCCTCGACAGGGGCGATCCGCGCCATCCAGGCCGGGATTTCGGCGGGGTCGGCATCTTCGATGATGGCCAGCGTGCACAGCTCCTGGGGGTCCGCGAGGTTGACGGCGCTGAGCACCCGGGTGCGCGGGTCGCCGGGAATCACTTCGTCCGGAATCCAGGCGTTCCTGAAGGTCGCGTAGTCGACCCCGTCGTTGAGGCGGCGGGTCAGGCAGGCGACGAGCATCATCACGAACGGTCGGTCGGCGAGATGCTGCCCGGGCCTGGCACGCCCTGAACCGAGGCGGTGCGGCAGATCGCGCAGGCGCTCCGCGCCACGTTGCTGGCCCATCCGGGGATGCTGACGGTCGTGGCGACCCGGCCGGTGAACACGCCCGGCGCCTTCCGGCTGCTGGAATCGGGCCTGGCGATCCTGCGCGGCCAGGACGTCCCGCTGGGCCAGGCGATGGACCTCCTGAACGCCGTCGTCATGTTCGTCATCGGCCACACCCTCGCCGAGGCGGGCCAGACCCCCGGGCACGAGGGCACCGAACCAGACACCGCCAACCTGACGGTCGATCCCGCCGACTACCCCAACTTCGCCGAGGCGCTGGCGACCGGGGCGGGCCTGGACTTCGAGACCAGGTTCGGGCTGGTGCTGGACATCCTCATCGCCGGCTTCGCCGCCCTGCCTGAGCTGGCTGGCGGCTGATGGCTCCGCACCTCGCGTCAGCCGGCGATCTGCCGGATCCTGTCGTTCACCGTGTCAGCGATCAGCAGGTTGCCTGAGCCGTCCACCGCCAGTCCCTCGGGCTTGGCGAGCTCGGCCGCGGCGGCCGGGCCGCCATCACCGGAAAACCCGGACGTGCCATCGCCCGCGACGGTATAGATGTCCCCCGCGGTCATCGCCCGCCCGTAGAAAGTGCCCGCGGCGTCCGCCACCACCCGCACCCGGTCATTGAACTGGTCGGCGATCACCAGGTTGCCCGCGCCGTCTACCGCCAGCCCGTCCGGGTAGCTGAGCTCGGCCGCGGTGGCCGGGCCGCCGTCACCGGAGAACCCGGACGTGCCATCGCCCGCGACGGTATAGATGTCCCCCGCGGTCATCGCCCGCCCGTAGAAGGTACCGGTGGTGTCCGCCACCACCCGCACCCGGTCATTGTTCTGGTCGGCGATCACCAGGTTGCCCGCGCCGTCCACGGCCACGCACTGCGGGTCGACCCCGGCGCTGGTGGCCGGGCCGCCATCACCGGAGAACAACGTGTTGCCATCGCCCGCGATGGTGTAGATGTCCCCCGCGGTCATCGCCTGCCGGTAGAAGGTACCGGTGGCCGCCGCCACCACCCGCACCCGGCCGTTGCTGGTGTCGGCGATCAGCAGGTTGCCCGCGCTGTCCGTCAGCACGCCCTGCGGGCCGAGGAGCTTGGCCGCGGTGGCCGGGCCGCCGTCACCGGAGAACCCCTCCACGCCATCGCCGGCCACGGTGTAGATGTGCCCCGCGGTCATCGCGCGCCCGTAGAACATTCCGGTGGCCGCCGCCACCACCCGTACCCGCTGGTTGCCCGAGTCAGCGATCAGCAGGTTGCCCGCGCTGCCGGTTGCCACACCGCGTGGGTCGTTGAGCTCGGCCGCAGTGGCCCGGCCGCCGTCACCGGAGAACCCGGCGACGCCGTCGCCGGCCACGGCGTAGACGTCGCCCGCGGTCATCGCCCGCCCGTAGAAGGTGCCGGCGGCGTGCGCCACCACCCAGATCCGGTTGTCGCCGGTGTCGGCGATCAGCAGATTTCCCGCGCCGTCCACCGCCATATCGCCCGGATAGAAGAACTCGGCGGAACGGGCCGGAGCGCCGCCGCCAGAGAACCCGGCGGTGCCGTTGCCGGCCACGGCGTAGATGTCGCCCGCGGTCATCGCCTCCCCGTAGAACATGCCGCTGGTCGCGGCCACCACCCGGACGCGGCCGCTCGACCGGTCGGCGATCACCAGGTTGCCCGCGCCGTCCACCGCCACCCCGGCGGGGCCCTTGAGCTCAGCAGCGGTAGCCGGCCCACCGTCCCCCAGGGACCCATGAGTGCCATCGCCGGCCACGGTGTAGATGTCGCCGGCGGTCATTGCCTGCCCGTAGAACATGCCGGTGCTGGCCGCCACCACCCGGATCCGATGGTTTCTGGCGTCGGCGATCAGCAGGTTGCCCGCACCGTCCACCGCCACGCCGCGGGGGCCCCAGAGCTCGGCCGCGGTGGCCGGGCCGCCGTCCCCGGAGAACCCGGGCGTGCCATCGCCCGCGACGGTATAGATGTGACCGGCGGTCATCGCCCGGCCGTAGAACATGCCGGTGCGCGCCGCCACCACCCGGATCCGGCGGTTGCCGGTGTCGGCGATCAGCAGGTTGCCCGCACCGTCCACCGCCACGCCTTGCGGGGACCAGAGCTCGGTTGCGGTGGCCAGGCCGCCGTCCCCGGAGTACCCCGCGGTGCCATCCCCGGCCACGGCGTAGATGTGCCCGGCTTTCATCGCCTGCCCGTAGAAGGTGCCGGCCCGGTGCGCCACCACCCGGACCGTGTCACCGCCCTGGTCCGGGATCGAATCGTGGCCGTCGCCGATGACCAGGTTGCCCGCCCCGTCCACCGCCACGCTGTCGGGCGCGGTGACGTCGGCTTTGGTGGCCAGGCCGCCATTCCCGGCCGGCCCGATGGTCCCATTGCCTGCCACCGGGTAGATGTGCCCGGCCGTCATCGCCTGCCCGTAGAAGGTGCCGGTCCTCGCCGCCACTACCCGGACCCGGTTGTCGCCCCCGTCGCCGATCACGAGGTTGCCCTGGTGGTCCACCACGACTCCGCACGCGTTGAACAGGTTGGCGCTGGCCGCCGGGCCGCCATCGCCAAGCGGCCCGCTGGAGCCGGTACCGGCCGGCGTGGTCAGCCAGCCGGTCCGCTGGTTCACGCTCCGCACCGAGCCCGAGTCGGCGATGTACAGGCGGCCGGAGCCGTAGGACACCCCGCAGGGTCCCTTGCCGTTGTCGCCGACGTTGGCGACCGATACCGTCCTGGCCCAGCCCGGGCCGCCGACGCCCGCCGCGACGGTCGAGATGTCCCCGGCCGCGGACGGCACCGCGTACCGGTCCATCATCTGGTAGGCACGGGTCAAGCTGGCGCCGTGGCGGGCAGCGGATGTGGCGGCCGACGCCCCGGCTCCGGTACATGCCATCGCCGAGAGGGCCAGCAATCCCAAGACGACGCCAGTCCGGCCAGGTCGGTGAAAGCGCATGCGATGGTCACATCCTTTATCCGAACGTCCCGGGGCTACCCCGGCGGAAACGCGAGACATCCGCGTCAGGACGGCTGGGGGGCAAGGCGGCCGCAGACGAAGGCCCGCCTCTCTGGTGCTCGGCCGGCCAGCGCGCCGTCACGCGTCCAGGTTGGCGACGAACAGCCTCGACCCGGGCGGAGCGATCTTCTGATAGTCGGCGGCGGCAGCCTCCCCCTCCGCTGAGCCGAGGCCGGCGTTGAGTGCGTCTTGATCGGCGAAATACAGCTCGGCCATCCGGTAGTAGGTCTTCTCGCCGCCGTCAGCAGCGCCCACGAACCGGCCGGCCTCCGCGCGCTGTAGGCCAGGGATCTTGCTCACGAGCGGCATGTGGGTACCGAGGTACTGCTGGTCGAAGGCCTCAGGATCTTCGGGCCGGGTATACAGGACCACGAGTTTGACTGTCATGTCAGGGAAGCTACCGTGGCGTCGCCGACTCGGCCAGCCCCGGGGCTCGGCATGTTTGCTGAAGCGTTAAGCATCGGCCCTCTCCCTGCGAGACGCTTTCGCTGCGAAGATTAGAAAGTAGGTTCCCGCACCAAGAATGAGCACGCTTACTACGATCCAGTACCAGTTATGCTCAATCACGTCAGCGATTGTCAGACCGATACCGATCAGGACCTCGAATATCCCGTAAAGCTGGAATCTTCGATTTCGATTTTGCGGACCTTTCGGCATGCGCATTATCAGATAGTCATTTTTCGGAGCGGCTTGCGCACAAGGCAGTTATAGCAGTACTCGTTCCACGTGACCCAATCGCGTGGAGTCTTCCAGATGAACAGTGGCGATCCGGACTTGTTGGTCGAAGCTTCCAGGAAACCGCCGAGAGTATTCCACATTCGGTATCCGCCGTTCACGGACTGTTCCTGCCAGTAAATTCCGTGGGCCGAATTACACGACATAAAGCCGACATCTTGACCGCGGCCAGTTGTGCCCATGCACAATCCGTTGTCTTGCGGATTGCTGGAGAGGTAGTCGGTCACTTTCTCGTGCTTACCCGATCCCTTGCGGGTTGCGAGCCATATCCATATGGAGACGAGAATACCAGCTGCCCCGATGACATCGGTAATGATGTCTTGAACCGGCACCCCATCATTCCGCGCATGATTCGTTCCGGCCACGATCTCTTGCACCCCGGCACAGGTATTGTCGGAATTGGCGAGACAGATCGCGTACTCAGGATCGTCCGCGCGGATCTTGAACCAGTGCGATTGATGAACCGTCGTCGCAGATTGCACCGTTGTTGCCGACGCGGGCATCGCCGTTATGGCGAGTGCAAGTGCGGTGAATCCCGCTACGCATACCATCCAGTAACGGCGGAAACTACCTCGTTTCAATGAACAGCCCCTCCCTGGTGAGTAAACGTTATCTGCCTCATGCTCATACTCCTATGTGCGACGACTACTGTCAACTGGTGGTGTCGAGTAGCTCGGACCGAGCCCGTCCCGCCGTACCTCTAGATCGTCAGCGACGCGCCGGCGCGAACCCGCCCTGCGCGGCCGCTGAGAGGCTACGGAGACACGCTGTGAGCACCGCCCGCATCGTTCCAGCTCGATAGTTGAACTTCATATTTGCCCTCTGGGACGGTGATGAACAGCAGGAGCTGGCTCAGGTCGCACGAAGTAGTCAGGCACTCCTCGTGGCCCGGCTCGTTCGGATCGTCGGGATCCTCGACGAAGTCCAGCACCTGCGACCAGAAGACCGACTGCGCGTAGGCGTTGATGGCCTCGAACGAGGTGTCGATCGCGAGGGCGGAGGTCGTGGCTGCGGCCGGCCGCCCCGGTGGCTGCCACGGCGGCGCCTGCGCTTTTCAGCTTGCTCGCTCATATAATCAGCATTAACCGGCAGCGCGGGAAGCTCTGGTTCAGGTACGGGGAACAGGGCGCGGGTTATGCCAAGCACATGCCTCAGCTCAATGCCACGTAGCTTAAGTTG
>PMSU01000115.1 GCA_003168255.1 Actinomycetota bacterium | reverse complement strand
CGCACCGAGACATCTCAAGCCCCCACCGAGACATCCCAAGCACCCACCGAGACATCCCAGCAAGCTCATAGCGGGGCAACGCCCGCGCAGGCGCCGAGCGGCACGCCGGCCCGCGGCGGCCGAAGGCTGGCCTGGCTCGACGCGCTCAGAGGCATCGCCGCTCTGATCGTGGTGTTCGATCACTTGATGTACCACCTGCTCCAGCCGGTCGGTGCCGTGGTCATCCGCGTATTCGACCCCGGACAGTACGGGGTGTTCCTCTTCTTCATGGTCAGCGGCTACATTGTGCCGGCGTCGCTCGAGCGCAAGGGCAGCATCAGGACTTTCTGGGTGAGTCGGCTGTGCCGCCTTTTCCCGCTCTTCATCCTGGCTATCGCGGGCGTATTCGTGCTGCACCAGTTTGGCCTGGCCAGCCTGCGGGGCGTGGAAACGTACCCGAAGGCCGCGGCGCTCGCTCACTTGTTCATGATGAGCGACGTGCTCGGCTCGACCAATCTAATCAGCGTGCTCTGGACGCTCTCCTACGAGATGTCGTTCTACCTTCTGCTCACCGCGCTGTTCGCGATCGGCGTGCACAAGCGGAGCAGCACCATCGCGCTCACTTTCGCAGCGGGTGCGATGCTGCTTGGCGGTGTGCTGCCTTCGATCTGGTTGTCGCACTCGTATGGCCGCGGGCGAGTCGCGCTGGCCGCCGACATCCTGATCATCGGCAGTCTCGCCGTTGCGGTGGGCACCCGAAGGCTGTCGCGTACCCTGGGCGCGCTGCTCGCCGGGGCTACCGCCATGACGCTGATCATGCTCAACGAGCGGATAGGCGCGTACCAGGGACTGAGCATTCTCGCCCTGATGTTTACCGGCACCGTGCTGTACCGTGCCGACCAGGGGCAGATCACCCGTCTGAAGGCCACGGTTACCGTCATCGGTGTCTTCGCGTTCGCCATGGTGGCGGGTCTATGGCACATCTCGGCGACCAATACAGTACATACGGTTGCGATCACGGAACGTCACTGGGTAGCTACACTCGCGCTGGCGGGCGGCACGTTCATGATCGCCATGGCCCTGCGGAAGTTGCCGGTGCCGTCGGTCCTGGCCTGGCTGGGCCTGGTGAGCTATTCGATCTACCTGCTGCACCCCCTGCTTATCGACTGCTACGAAAGAATCGCCTGGACGCGTGGCTACCACCCGCTTGGGATTCAGTTCTTGATGTTCGCCGCGTTCCTGGCCGTGCTGCTGCCCTGCTGCGCGGCGACCTACTATCTCGTGGAGGCGCCGATGCAGCGGCTCGGCCGCCGCATCGCCCAGTGGCTGGATAAGCGCTTCGGGCCCGACCGCCTGGATAACCGCTTCGGATCCGACCACGTGGCCAGCTCCCAGGCGCCGGCCTTATGATCACGGCCGGTTGGCGCGTCCCTGAACGTGCGCGCTGCCTCGCTGGCCTGCCTGGGAGAGGTAGTTGCGGTAACGTCCTGACGCGTGTCCGCTACCTTCCCCTCGCCGGCGCCTGACGGTACGCCCGCACGGACTCTCCGAAGCGCGCCCGCGCCGTTGCCGCCGGCCCGCAGCCAGACGTCCCCGCAGGCTGCCAGCGTCGCGCCGACGCGTGGCCGCAGGCTGGCCTGGCTCGACGCACTCAGGGGGATCGCCGCACTGTTCGTGGTGTTCGATCATCTCTCCTACCACGTGCTCCAGTCGGTCCGTGGCGCGGTTTACCACGTGTTCGACCCCGGACTGTACGGGGTGTTCGTCTTCTTCATGGTCAGCGGGTACATCATTCCCGCGTCGCTGGAGCGCAAGGGCAGCATCCGGAGCTTCTGGCTGAGCCGGCTGTTCCGCCTCTTCCCGCTCTTCGGATTTGCCATCGTGGCCGTCTTCGTGATGCACGGGTTTGGCTACGCCAGCCTCAGGGACGCGAATACGCACCCCACCGCGGCGGTATTCGCGCACCTGTTCATGCTGAGCGACGTGCTCGGCGTGTCCAACGTCATCAACGTGCTCTGGACACTCTCCTACGAGATGGTGTTCTACCTGCTGCTCACCGCGCTGTTCGCGGTCGGCGTGCACCAGCGGAGCGAGCGCTTCGCGGTCGGCTTCGCGGCGGCGGCGTTGCTGCTAGGCGGCCTGCTGCCCACAGTCTGGCTGTCGCACAGCTCTCTTGGCGTCACCAGCGTCGCGGTGGCCGCCGACCTCCTGATCATCGGCGGCCTCGCCCTCGCGGTGGTCGGGCACAGGCTGCCGCGCACACTGGGCGCATGGCTCGCCGCGGCCACCGGCCTGACGCTGGTCGCGTTCAACGAGCGGGTGTACGCGTACGAGGGGCTGACCATTCTCGCCCTGATGTTCACCGGCACCATGCTTTACCGGGCCGAGCACGGGCAGATCGCCCGCCGCAAGGCAGCGACCCTCGCCATCGTCGTCTTCGCCGCCGCCATCGCGGCCGGTGCCTGGCATATCGCGTCGATCTACCCACACGACCCGGGACTCCGGCAGCGCCAGTGGATCCTCTCGGTCGCGCTGGCGGGCCTGACGTTCGCGATCGGCATGGCGCTGCGAAAGCTGCCGGTGCCGTCTGTCCTGGCCTGGCTGGGCCTGGTGAGCTACTCGATCTACCTGCTGCACCCGCTGCTCATCGACGTCTACACCGAAGTCCCGTGGACGCACGGCTCCCATCCGTTCGGGGTACAGGTGGTGCTGGCCGCCGGATTCCTGGCCGCACTGCTGGCGGTGTGCGCGGTGACCTACTATCTCGTGGAGGCGCCGATGCAGCGGCTCGGCCATCGGGTCGCCGCGCGGCTGGACGCGCGCTTCGGGCCTGACCGCCTCGCGACTACCGGGGTTCCTGCTTCCTGACCTGGGCGACGCCAACCAACGGGATGACGACATGACATTGCCGCCACCGGCTTGGCCGGCCGCGCTGCCGCCGCCACGGGATCCGGCCGCCCCGTACCGGGTCTGCCTGGTCTGCCTGGGCAACATCTGCCGCTCGCCGATGGCCGAGGCGGTGCTGCGGGCCGAGCTCGACCGGATCGGCCTCGGCGACGCCGTCGAGGTAGACAGCGCGGGAACGGGGGACTGGCACGTCGGCCACCGGATGGATTCCCGCGCCAGGGCCGAGCTCGCCACCCGCGGTTACGACGGCGCGCCGCACCTGGCCAGGCAGTTCCGGCCATCCTGGCTGGCCGAACGCGATCTCGTGCTCGCGATGGACGAGCATAACCTCACGGATCTCCGTCGGATGGCGGCCGACCGGCCGGCCGAATGCGACCGGATCAGGCTGCTGCGCTCGTTTGACCCGGCGTCAGGCAAGGACGCGGAGGTCCCGGATCCCTACTACGGTGAGGGCGCGTCGTTCGGAATGGTGCTTGATCTGGTTGAGGCCGCCGCCCGCGGGCTTGCCAAGGTCTTCAGCGCAGCGGCCGCTGACCATTCCTGATGGCCGTCGAGGACCGGATCGCGCAGCTCACCGGCATCCGCGCGGTCGAGGTACAGATGATCGGCGAGCAGTTTCTGTGGCGGCATTATCGCGCCATGCTGGCCGATGGGCGTGAGATTTTCGTAAAATTTTCCGAACGGTCCACAGGTCCCCTCCTGCACTCGGAGGCCAGCGGGCTGCGGTGGCTGGCCGAGGCGGGCGCGGTTCCGTTGCCTGAGGTGCTCGGCTGCGACGAGACCGCGCTTGTTCTGGACTGGGTGCCAGCCAGCTCGCCAAGCGCGGCCGCGGCGGAGCGGTTCGGCAGTGATCTCGCCCGCCTGCACGCGGCGGGGGCGGATGACTTTGGCGCGCCATGGCCAGGATTCATCGCCAGCCTGCCGCTCGACAACGAGCCCGCGGCGGACCGCGGCGACTGGCCGGAATGGTACGCGAGCCGCCGCCTGCTTCCGTTCCTGCGCCGCGCCGCCGACGCCGGCACGCTGACGCGCGCCGACATCAAGCTGGTTGAGTCGGTGATCGCGCGGATCGGCGAGCTGGCCGGGCCTGCCGAGCCGCCCAGCCGCATCCACGGGGACTGCTGGTCGGGAAATGTGCTCTGGTCAGCAGGCCGCGGCTGGCTGATCGACCCGGCGGCGCATGGCGGGCACAGGGAAAGCGACCTCGCCATGCTCGCGTTGTTCGGCGCACCGCACGCCGATCGCATTCTCGCGGCATACACCGAGGCGTCACCCCTCGCGGACGGTTGGCGGTCCAGGATCGCGCTGCATCAGCTACATCCGCTGCTCGTGCACGTGTGCCTGTTCGGCGCGGGATACGCCAGCGCGGTGCGCGACGCCGCCAAGTCCGCCCTGAGCCCCTGAGCCCCTGCCGTCAGTTATGGGGAAGGATCCTGGTCGTTCCTGCGACCACGATCCTTCCCCATAAAGAGAACGGCCGCCACGGGCGCTGCTCCGCGATGTCGGCGGTCTCACCTGAGGCACGCGCCGCCTCACCCGGAGTCGGCGCCCCCTGCCCAGCCGGCCTGAGCCAGTCCGCCTGCCCGCCCGGTGCGCCCTGCCCGCCCGGGCCCTCCTCGTCGTCGTCCTGGGCGTCGGCTGCCAGCGGTAGGGCGACCCGGAACGTGGCGCCCCGGCCGGGTTCGCTGTCCACCGACACCGCCCCGCCGTGTGCCGCGACGAGCGCGGACACGATGGCGAGCCCGAGTCCCGTTCCGCCGGTCTTCCGCGTCCTTGCCTGGTCCGCGCGGTAGAACCGTTCGAAGACGCGCTGGGCCTGCTCGCTTGACAGCCCCGGCCCATGATCGATGACATCGAGGACGACAGCGGGAATCGCCTGGTTCGCGCCGCCGAGCAGCCCGGAGTGGACATGCACCTCTACCAGGGTCCCATCGGGGGTATGAGTCAGCGCGTTATTCATGAGGTTGCCGACGACCTGGCGGAGCCGCGCCTCGTCGCCATGCACCAGGAAGGCGGTGTCGCGCCCGACCGTGAGCCGCACCTCACGGTTCGGCGCGATCATGCGGGCATCCTGCACGGCGTCAGCGGCCAGGACCAGCAGGTCGACCGGGCGCCACTCAAGCGGGCGCTGCTGGTCGATCCTGGCGAGCAGCAGCAGGTCCTCGACGAGCACGCCCATCCGGGCTGCCTCACCCTCGACCCGGTGCATGATCCGGTCGAGATCCTCGCGGCTCAGCTCGCTGTTGCCATTCGCCGCCGGGCCGTTACGCTGCCGGTAGTACTCGGCGAATCCCCTGATCGTGGTCAGCGGCGTGCGAAGCTCGTGGCTGGCGTCCGCGACGAACTGCCGCATCCTGCCCTCGGACCAGCGGGCGGTCGCCTCGGACTGAGCCTGCGCGCGGAAGGCCCCCTCGATCTGGGCGAGCATGGCGTTGAGCGATTGGCCGAGGCTGCCGACCTCGGTGCGCGGATCGTGGTCGGGGACACGTCGGCTTAGATCTCCTGCGGCGATCTCGCCAGCCGTCTGCTCGATTTCGGCGAGCGACTGCAGGCTCGCCCGCACCAGCGCGACGCCGACGATAGCCAGCGCGAGCACCACGATCACGCCAACGATCAGGTCGATGCTGACCAGCCGCCCGATAGTCTGATCGACGTCACCTAGATCCACGCCGACCACCAGGGTGTAAGTCAGGTTGATCGGCTGGCCGGTGATGGCGTTGAACTGCTGCACGGTGACCTGCCGTGTGATGACCCGCCATTTGTTCGTAGCGGAGACAGCCCCGACCGTAGCGAGACTCCCTTCATTTGCTCTGAGCCAGGCCTGGCTTGTCGGGATTTTGGGCATCCCCGCTGGCGGTTGCTCAACAGATTCGTTTCCCAGCACCAGTTGCCCGCGTGAGTTTCGCAGCTGGGTCACGTACGGGAAGCTCACGGAGCCAGAAAAGAGACCACCTGCCTGGGTGCCGGGGATGGATTGCCCGCCCGACTCGTGCAAGATGTGGTTGTACGCGGAGGTTACTTCGGTGTCAGCGCGACCTTCCAGATAGTCGCGCAGCACGAAGGCGCCGGTGATGCTAGTGGCGGCCAGCCCGGCAATCACCAGAGTGAGCAGCGCGGCGATCAACTTGACCCGCAGCGGCGTTCGGGCGGAAATCCGGGCCGCGGACCGCCACGGTCGGCCTGCGGCCTGCCGGAGACGGGCCGTCGCGGTCGTGGAGGAGTCGGCCATCGGAACCCTAGGAGGCGGGAAGCCTGAGCACGTACCCGACCCCGCGGAGCGTGTGGATCAGGCGCGGCTCGACGGTGTCAACCTTGCGCCGGAGCACCGAGACGTACGACTCCACGATCCCGGTGTCCCCGCGGAAGTCATAGTCCCAGACATGATCGAGAATCTGCATCTTGGACAGCACCCGGTTGGCATTGCCCATGAAGTACCTGAGCAGCTTGAACTCGGTGGGGGAGAGCTGGATCTGCGTGCTGTTGCGCCACACCTCGTGGCTGTCCTCGTCGAGCTCGAGGTCGGCGAACTTCAGCCGTGGCGTGGGCTCGCTGCCGTCGCCGCTAGTGCGCCGCAGCACCGCCCGGATCCTCGCGATGACCTCTTCCAGGCTGAACGGCTTGGTCACGTAGTCGTCGCCGCCGAGGGTAAGGCCGCGAACCTTGTCCTCGGTCGCGTCCCTCGCGGTCAGGAAGACCACTGGGATGCGCGCGCCGCCGCCGCGCAGCCGCCTGACGACATCGAAGCCGTCCATGTCAGGGAGCATCACGTCCAGCACGATGAGGTCGGGCCTGTGCCGCTGGGCTGCCTGTACCGCCTCGTTGCCTGCGGCAGCGGTGAATACCTCGAAGCCCGCGTAGCGCAAGCTGGCGGAGAGCAGTTCAAGGATGTTCGGTTCGTCCTCGACGACCAGCAGCCGGGCATCCGGCTGACGCTGCCCCTCGATGTCAGCTGCAGTCATGGTCAACATTGTGACCCGTGACCCTGAGGGTTTCCTGGAAGCGCGCTGAGGAATTCTCGTGCGGGGGTCCCCGGATGCTGCGCGGCCAGTGCAGGTCGAGGCTGGTCGCGCTTGCCGGTGTCGGTGTGCCCAGTCAGCCTGGCGGCGCGCCGGAGTCCAACCAGTAGGCGATCGCGGCGCGCCGGGAGCCGACACCGAGCTTCGCGTAGATCCGGTTGACGTGGTTCTTCACTGTCTTTTCCGCGACGGTCAGCGCGGTCGCGATCTGGCCGTTGGAGTGCCCCTCGGCGATGAGCGTCATAATTTGCGCCTCGCGGGAGGAGAGGCTGAGAGCTGTCGGGGTTCGGGAGATGCTGTCGGTGCTCATGCGACCTCCGGGTCTCCCCCGTAACGGATTGTGATGACACGCATGATACCCAATAAGTCCGGAAGAACCTATGAGTACGAAATGAGCAAAGTGAGCGGCTTGGCGCAATTGCCGCTATCGACCTATTCGGTGCGACAGCGCAGGTCTAGGCGGCCTCGCGGGAGAGAGCGGACCCGGAGAGCAGGCTCTTGGGAACCGCGCGGTCGGCGCCTAGGTCGCCGAACAGTTCCCGTGCCTCGACCGAATTCAATTCCACGGCGTCCCCGGCAGGCGTGAGGTAGTTGGGGTTGGCTACCGGCACGGTCGTGGTCTCCGGATTGCGCAACGCGAACGCAACCTGCACGAGCTGGTACAGGTGGGTGCCCTGGTCGACGGTGAGCGACTGGGCGGTCCCGAACGCGGCCGGGACGGAGGCGAACGGGTTCAGGATGGTGCCAGTGCTGGTGAGTTTGGCGAGCAGCGACCTGAGGAACAGCCGCTGGTCCTGGATCCGCTGAAGATCCTGGTCGGCGAAGTCGTGTCGGTCCCGCACGTAGCCGAGCGCCTCGCCGCCGCTGAGCGTCTGGCAGCCGGCCTTCAGGTTCAGCCCCGAGGCCGTGTCCTTGAGCGGCCCCGGCAGGCACATGTTCACGCCGCCGATCGCGTTGACCACGTTGACGAAGCCGCCGAAGCCGATCTCCATGAAATGGTCGATACGCAGGCCAGTGAGGTTCTGCACGGTCTCGGCAAGCAGCTTGGGTCCGCCGAACGAGAACGCGGCGTTGATCTTGTTATAACCGTGACCCGGGATCGGCACATACGAATCGCGCGGCAGACTGACGAGCACGGCGGGGGTTCCGTTGGAGGGGATGTGCAGCAGCATGATCGTGTCAGACCGCTCGCCGCTGACGTCGTAGCCGGTGGAGTACTTCCGCTCGTCCGCGCTGGACAGCCCTTGCCGGCTGTCCGAGCCAGCGACCAGCCAGTTCTGCCCGGCCGAGGCGGCCGGCCGGCCCGAGTAGTCGACGAGCACGTTGACCCGGTTCAGCTTGGAGTCGAGGTAGAAGTACAGGCCGACCACCGCGATCAAGATCAGCACGATGACAGTAGCGATGATCTTGATCCATCTGCCCGGCCTGCGCCACCCGCTCCTGCCGTAGCCGCCGGCTGGCCGGTCCGTCCGGGCCGGGGGCTGCTGCGGCCAGCCGCCCGCCGGAAGGCGCACGGTGGGATCCGCTGGCCCCGCCGCGGCCGGGCTGCCGTCCCCCGGCGATGCATGCGGCGGCTCGTTGCGGAACCAGCCCTCCGGCCACTCGGTCATGCGGATCCTCCCGCCAGGTGATCGTGCACGCGGCGAGGGCGTGCGGTGCGACCCCGCCCCCGCGATCATCGCTCCTGCCAGCCCCCCGCGGCTCCCATTCTGCAACCAGAACCAGACTGGCCCGGCCATGCCGCGCCGAGATCCAGAAACCTGGCAACCTGCGCCGACAAGCCTGGCAGCGTCCGCGGTCAGCTCGAGGCCGAGTCGTCGCCGTTCCTGCCCGCCGGACGGTAGATCAGCAGCAGCACATCGGGGCCGACCTTGCGCGAATCGACCAGCTCCAGGTTGGCCGCGGCCGCGCCGTCCCTGAACAGCCGCTTGCCGGTACCGAGCAGCACCGGATGCACCATGAGGCGGTATTCGTCGATCAGGTCGTGCTCGCGCAGCGTGTCGACCAGCGTCGCGCTGCCCGCGACCAGGATGTCTCCGTCGTATTGGTCCTTCAGCTTGGCCACCTCGGCCGCGACGTTGTCCGCGACGATCGTCGTGTTCTTCCAGGTGGCCTCGGTGAGGGTGGTGGAGACCACCACCTTCGGCATGCTGTTCATCAGCACGGCGAACTCCCCGACGGACTCCTCCATCGCTGGCCATGCGGCCGCGAATCCCTCGTAGGTAACGCGGCCAAGAAGCTGGACGTCGGTGCTCTTGAGCTCCTCGAACTTGAACTGCTGGCCCTCGGGAGCGGGGGAGCGGAAGGACCAGCCACCGTTGGCGGTGCCCTCGGCGCCACCCGGGTCCTCGATGACACCGTCCAGCGAGATGAATTCGGTGACTACCAGCTTGCCCATCGTGATCTCCTGTCTAGTTCTTTTACGATGCTTGGCGAGTGCCTTACATTAGGTGGATCATCGGACTCCGGTTAAGGTCCATTTCCGCCGCGGTTCAGTGACCCGGTTGCGGTCAGGCCGCAGTACGCCCGACCGCCCGGTCCCGCCAGGCCGGCGCCAGGGCGATCAGGATCACCACTGCCGTCATGGCGAAGCCAGCCGAGTAGCCAGTGTGAATAACGAGGATGCCGAACGCTGCGGGGCCGGCCCCGTAGCCAACGTCATAGGCCATATTCCACAGGGCGCTGACCATGCCGTATCCAGTTGCTGGCACCCGGTCCATCATCTGGGCGAGGGTGGCAGTCTGGCAGATCCCGAAGCCCGTGCCGAATGCGGCCATGGCCACCATCAGCATCGCCAGGTTGGACACCCAGATCAGGCCGGCCATTCCGGCCGCCGCGGTCACCAGTCCAGGAATCAGCAGGCCGCCATGGCCGTGCCGGTCGCCGCGCCGGCCGGCCCACCAGCGGCTGATCGTCGCGGTTATCGCCTGCACGAACAAGCCAAGCGAGGCGATGTTGCCTGATGCCCCGACCGCCAGCGGAACGAACGCGACCACGATCCCGGCGGACACGGTGGTAGCCGCGAAAGCAAGAGCCGGGCGCAGTTGCTCTTTACGGCGCAGGCCGGCCAGCAGCCCGATCGGCTGCCCCTGAGCTGGGTCTGCGGCTGCCCTGCGGTGACCGGCTACGCCGGCCAGCCAAGGCACCGCCGCCAGCGGGGCGAGCGCCGCGGTCGCCGCGATTCCCATGACCAGCGCGAAGCCGTAATGCCCGGCGAGCCAGACCCCGGATGGCAGCGCCACCACGGCCGGTGCGCAGGCCACCACTCCGGACAGGCCGACCGCCTCGCCGCGCCGTTCACGCGGCACCAGCGAGACCACGAGCGCGCCCACGACGACGACGGTGAGGCCGAAGCCCAGGCCCCGGACGAGACTGACGGCCACGATCGTGACCAGCCGATCGCAGGTCAGCAACAGCAGCGTCGGCGCGCCGAGCAGCACCGCCCCGAGGGCAAGCACCGAGGCGCCGCCGTACCTGTTCATCAGGCTGGGCGCGGCGACCTCGGCGGCCACGCTGGCGAACATGAGCACGCCCGTCGCGAGCCCGGCGCCCGCGCCGCCTGCTCCGGCCGACGCGGCGTACATCGGTGTCACCGACATCATGAGGTAGAAGCTGGTCAATGCGCCCAGGGAACAGGCCAGCACCAGCACCAGCCGGGCGGAGATGATCCCGGCCGGCGATGTGTCATGGTCGGTATGCCCGGCGACTTCTGGCTGCGTCAATGTGCTCATGTGTAGGACGCTAGGGCCCGAAGTGGGTCCTGATAAGTTCCAATGTCATGGCGATTCAGTGGTCCGGTTTGGGGCCAGGACTTCTGCTGCGGCTCGATCGTGGCGGCGATCAGTCGCTCCGGTCGCAGCTCGAGGCTGGGCTCCGCGAAGCGATCAGGGACGGTCGGCTTCATGTCGGCGAGCGGCTCCCGTCATCGCGAGAACTCGCGCGTGAGCTCGGCATCTCCCGTGGCCTCGTGCAGGAGTGCTACACCCAGTTGCTGGCCGAGGGCTACCTGACCAGCCAGGTTGGCTCGGCTACCCGGGTCGCCACGGGCGCCTACCAGATGCCATCGGTGCCGGTGGCCAGGCCAGGCAGGCCACGCCTGATCGCGGACTTCCTTTGGGGCGTACCTGACCTGGCGAGCTTCCCGCGCAGCGACTGGGTGTGGGCAACACGTGAGGCCTGCGCTCACGTGGCCTCAGCTGAGCTCGGCTACAGCGACCCGCGCGGCAACCCGGCATTCCGCGAGGTGCTCTCCGCATATCTGCGCCGGGTGCGCGCGGCCGCCGCGGCTGCCGAGCGCATCGTCATCTGCACCGGGTACGCCCAGGGTCTCGGCGTCGTGGTGCGAGCGCTAGCCCAGCTCGGTGTCCGGCGGGTGGCTTTCGAGGACCCGGGATACGGAGAGGCCGACACAAGCGAGTCCATGAAGGTGACGCGGGCGGCCGGTGTGCAGCTTGCCCACGTGCCCGTTGACGAACTCGGTCTTGACGTTGCCGCACTCGACGCCAGCGGGGCACGCGCCGTCGTCGTCACCCCCGCGCACCAGTCGCCCACCGGAGTCGTGCTCGCGGCCGAGCGCCGCCACGCGCTGGTGGAATGGGCGAACCGCAACGACGCCTTCATCATCGAGGACGATTACGACTCCGAATTTCGCTACGACCGCGAGCCGGTCGGCCTGCTCCAGGGCCTCGCCCCTGATCGCGTCTTCGCCATCGGAACCGTGAGCAAGTCGCTGGCCCCGGCGATACGGCTCGGCTGGGTGCTCGTGCCGCCAGCGCATGTCGGCGCCGTCGCGGAGGAGAAGCACATGAGCGATCGCGGCTCCTCCGGCGTGGATCAGCTCGCGGTCGCTGCCCTGCTCGAGTCCGGCCGGTATGACCGGCACCTGCGCCGGATGCGCGCGATGTACGCCGGGCGTCGCGGCGTGCTCATCGACGCGCTCGCGCGACATGCGCCGGATGTCCGGCTGACCGGGCTGGCCGCGGGCTTCCACGCAGTAGCGCACCTGCCGGATGCGGCCGATGAGCGGGCGGTCGTAGCCGCCGCACGCCAGCGTTCTGTCGGTCTCTACGGAATGAGCCTCTACCGCGCCGACGGCGCGGTAACTCCGCCGCAGCTGGTCATCGGATTCGGCTGCGTCGGCGAACGTGCCATCGAGTCAGGCATCCGCGCCATCGCCGATCTGCTGCGCTGAGCGCGCTTCCCGCACCCGGCCGCCACGGCGGCCAGCCTCCTGACCTGCGACTTTAGTGGGGTGAGTGAGGGGATTCGAACCCCCGACATCCAGGACCACAACCTGGCGCTCTAACCAACTGAGCTACACCCACCAAGGCCACCCTCTGGCGAAGGTGACAGCAATGCCGCGCGCCCCGCCTCAGCTAACGCGCCCGGCCCATGAAGCATAGCGGGACCGGCTCACCGGTCCGAACCAGATTCACCAGGTCCGCCGACGGCATCCGTGGCTGCCGGAACTGCCGCATCCCTGACCGTGGCTGCCGGCGCCGCCGCATCCGCAGCCGTGCCTGCCGGAGCCGCCGCGTCCCCGACCACCCGTGGCGCCGAATGTCGCGCCCCGATCGCCCGCGCCGTCGGCGAATCGGGCCCGGGCTTGGGCACGAAGACCGCCTCCCGGTAGTACCGCAGCTCGCGTACGGAATCGTTGATGTCGGCCAGCGCCCGGTGCCCGCCGTGCTTGGCCGGGCTGGCGAAGTACGCCCGCGGATACCAGCGCCGGGCAAGCTCCTTGATGCTCGACACGTCCACCATCCGGTAGTGCAGGAAGGCGTCGAGCTCGGGCATGTCGCGAGCCAGGAAGGCCCGGTCGGTGGCGATGGAGTTGCCGCAAAGCGGCACTTTGCCCGGCTCCTTGACGTGGCTGCGCACGTAGTCGAGCACCCGCTGCTGGGCCTCGGCGAGCGTGATGCCTTCCGCCAGCACATCCAGCAACCCGGAGGTGGTGTGCATGTCACGGACGACGTCGGGCATATGGTCCAGGGCCTCAGCCGGCGGCTTGATGATCTCATCGACGCCGTCGTCGAGCAGGTTGAGCTCGCCGTCGGTCACCAGGCAGGCGATCTCGATCAGGGCGTCGTGCTCCAAGTCGAGGCCGGTCATCTCACAGTCGATCCAGACGAGCCGGTCAGTCATCTCCCCAGCCTAGAGCCTCGGCGGACCCGCGTTTACCCCAAGAGATAAGAGGGATGCCGAACGGCTACCGCCCCGACGTTCCCCCGTTGAGCTGGAGTATGTGCTCCGGGACCGCGATTCCCGCTGGCAGCTCGGCATCGGGCTCGGCCGCGCCGAACTCCAGGCGGGCAGGCACCACGCCAGCCCAAACATCTAGGTCGTAGTCCTCTGGTTCGTCCGACGCCGGGCCGGTGCGGATCTTGACCGAGGCCTCGGCCAGCGGCAGCGCCAGCACCGCCGTGGCAGCGAGTTCCTTGCGGTTCGGGGCGCGCGCGGCGTCCCACCGGCCGGGGATCAGGTTTTCCACGATGACCCGCAGGGCCGCCAGCCGTTCGGAATCATCGGAAATTATCCGGGCGGTGCCGTAGACCATGGCACTGCGGTAATTCATGGAGTGGTGGAAGACCGACCGGGCGCAGACCATGCCGTCCAGGTGCGTGACGGTCACGCAGACCGGCTGCCCGTCGGCGGCGAGCATGGTCCGGTTTGCGGTCGAGCCGTGCAGGTAGAGGGTGTCGCCGATTCGGCCGTATGCGGTGGGCAGCACCCGCGGCTCGCCGTCGGAGAGGACGCCGAGGTGGCAGAGGAGCCCGGCGTCGAGCACGGCGTACAGATCCGCGCGGTCGGTCATGCCGCGCTCGGCGAGGCGGCGGACCCTCGTGCGCGCGGTGGGGGATAGCGGTGTTTCGGTGCTCATGATTCTCGACGGTATGGTGAGAGTGGACTGGTGGCAAGAGCCACTTCGCCGCGAAACAGGGTGACCACTTTGCACAAGATGGCAGTGCAGCCGCCGCTCGTCCTCGAGCGCGGCGGCCGGGTGCCGCTGGCCGTCCAGATCTCCGGGCAGCTTCGCGCGGCCGTGTCAGGCAACCGGCTGCGGGCCGGCGAACGGCTGCCGTCCTCCCGGGTGCTGGCCGCCTCACTCGGCGTCAGCAGGACCGTCGTGACCAATGCCTACCTACAGCTCTTCGCGGAGGGCTGGCTGGAGGGCCGGCACGGCTCCGGCACCTACGTGGCGCAGGGCGCCGCTGGCGGTCCAGGGACGATGCCCCGGCAGACCCCGTCGCCGCATCCGGCGGATGCGTTGCCGGGCGACGGAGACGACGGGCGGGCGCTGACCGCCCGGCGGGCCCTGTCGCCGCATCCGGCGGATGCGTTGCCGGGCGACGGAGACGACGGGCGGGCGCTGACCGAGATGCGGCCCGGCGTCCCCTGGGTGGCCGGCATCGATCAGGCAGCGTGGCGGCGGGCCTGGCGGCGGGCCGGCGCCGCGACGGTGTCTCGCTGGCCGGACCCGCGCGGCCTGCTGTCCCTGCGCGTCGCGCTCTGCGGCTACCTGCGCCGAAGCCGCGGGCTCGGCTGCACGCCTGACCACGTCCTCATCACCCGCGGCGTGGGCAACGGGCTGTCGCTGCTCGCCGCCGCGCTGCTGCGGCCGGGGGAGCGGGCTGGGATCGAGGAGCCGGGGTATCCGGTGGGGCGGGCCATCCTGGCGGCGCGGGGCGCGGCGGTGCTGCCCTGTCCGGTGGACGCGCATGGGCTGGTCGCCAGTGGCCTCCCCGATGACCTGCGCCTGGTCTATGCGACACCGGCCCATCAGTACCCGCTCGGCGGACGGCTGCCGGTGCCGCGCCGCCGCGCGCTGGTGGCCTGGGCTCGCGCCGTCGGTGCGATCGTCGTCGAGGACGATTACGACAGCGAGTTCTGCTATGACGTGGCCCCGCTGCCCGCCCTGTATGGCATGGACCCGGATGTGGTGGCGTACCTGGGTACGACGTCGAAGACGCTCACGCCCGCGTTCGGGGTGGGATGGCTGGTGGCCCGCCCTGACCTGGTCACCGAGCTGGCCGACACGCGGGAGAGCCTGGGTGACCGGACCAGTGAGGCGGCCCAGCACGCCATGCTCGCCATGATCGAGACCGGGGATCTGGACCGGCACATCAGACGGATGCGCCGCGAGTACGCGCGGCGCAGGGACGTGATCGTGTCGATCCTGGGTGATTCCGCGGTGCCCGCCAGGCTGCTCGGCGACACGGCGGGCCTGCACGTGGTTCTAGAACTGCGCAACGCCAGCGAGGACGAGGTGGCGGCGGCAGCCCGCGAGCGCGGGGTGGCTCTGCATACGATGCAGCGCTATTTCGCCGGTCCGTCGACAACACAGGGCCTGGTGCTCGGCTACGGCAGCCTGTCACTCGACCAGGTCGCAGCCGCTGCCGCCGTGCTGCGCGACATCCTGGTGGCACTTCCCGCGCGCTGATTCGCAGGGTCGGCGGTGAGCGGGCGCGGCCTGGGCTGGTCAGTCCGCGGCGGTGAGCGGGCGCGGCCTGGGCTGGTCAGTCCGCGGCGGTGAGCGGGCGCGGCCTGGGCTGGTCAGTCCGCGGCGGTTAGCCCGCGCGGGCCAGGGGGGCGTCGGCTGGCTCGCCCTCGACCACCACGCCGCCCATCCTGCTCACTGCGGCGGCCCTCGCCCGCTGTGATGCGCCGTTCCCGCGCGGCAGCGGGACGTCGGCCGCGCGCTTGGGTACCCCTGTCAGCCTCTCCACATCGATGGCACCGGGACCCGCGGCCGTGCAATATGGCACCTGGGAGGCACCGTAATGTCCCCCGCATGCCCACAGCCTGCGGCTACGGGGGGTGGTGTGCGCATGGGCGAAGGGCGCCGGGCTTCCGGCGGGCCAGCGCCGGGGGATTCCCCACGAGTCGAGCCAGTCCATGATCGGGTCCAGCCCGGTAACCTGCCCTGAGGTGAACGGTTCCCAGCCAAAGCCGACCACGCCTACCTGGACGCACAGCCTGCCCTCGGTGTGAACGTCAGCGACCCCGTCATTAGGCTCCGCGGCCAGCGGGCCGGTCGCATACAAATCGGCCGTCGGTCCTTCCTGATCGATGTCGGTGCCAACGTTCAGAGAGCAGCCTGCCCTGACGATGGGGATGAGCTGAACGGTCTCGCCGGTGATCGGATTCCACACGAGGTGGCATGGCCGACCGAGCTGTTTGAGGCGCTGTGCCGCCGAGAGCGCGGAAATCAGCTGCGGGTCCGCGCCTAAGGTGAGCCAGACCGCTCGGGGTGCACCGCCCTTCATCTGACCGCCATCGGCCGATGCCCGTACGTATCCGGCAGTTGGCATCCACGCATCACCCATAGGCACTCCCTCGCAGCGGTCTAGACCTTCGGTCACCCATCCCTCCCACCTGCCTACGTCAGGGCGGAGCATTAGTCCATAGGTGCGGTACGTGTTATTACCGGGAACCTGGTATTCGTGGGTGGTTGGGTGACGCAGACTGGCCCTCAGATCAGGGGACGGCGAAGTCCAGGTCACCCGTGACACAGGCGAGGAGAGCCATGACGGCCGACAGCACGGTTGCAGGAATCGAGAGTGTTTCCCGGCTGGCCCGGTGGCTGAGCGGGAACGGCGTGCCCGCGGCCGACCGGCTGCCATCAGTAGACCTGATCGCGGGCGGCCGGTCGAACCTGACCTACCGACTCGAGTTCCCCGCACCCTCGCATCCCTCCCAGCTTGTGCTGCGCCGTCCACCGCTCGGTCATGTGTTGCCCACCGCGCACGACATGACCAGGGAGTACCGGGTGCTCTCGGCCCTGCACGGCACGAACATCCCGGTGGCCAGGCCGGTTGCCTTCTGCGCCGACGCCGACGTCATCGGCGCGCCGTTCTACGTGATGGAGTACGTGGACGGCCTGGTGCTGCGGACCAAGGAGCAGGCTTCGCTGGTCACCCCGGCTCAGGCCCGCCTTGTTTCCGAGCGGCTGGCCGAGATGCTCGCCGCGATCCACCAGCTGGACGTGGCAGCTGTCGGGCTGGGCGATTTCGGCCGTCCCGTCGGGTACATGCAGCGGCAGCTCAGCCGCTGGCAGCGGCAGTGGGATCTGTCCGTCTCCCGTGCGGTGCCGGGTTATGACCAGCTGGTGGCCAGGCTGGAGGCCGGGCTGCCCGACGGCGGCGATGGGACGCTGGTGCACGGTGACTTCCGGGTGGACAACGTGCTCATCGCCGCTGGCCAGGAGCCGCGGATCGCTGCCGTGGTCGACTGGGAGATGTCGACGCTCGGCGACCCGCTCGCCGACCTGGGCCTAGCGCTTGTCTACTGGGCGGATCCGCAGGACGAGGAGTGGGTCGACGTTGAGGTCGGCGCGACAGTCACGGCCGGTCCTGGCTTCCTGACCAGGGCGGAGTTCGCGGCCAGTTACGCGGCGCGCAGTGGCCGCGACCTGTCCGGGATCGGGTACTACATGGCGTTCGGCTGCTTCAAGCTGGCGGTCGTGCTGGAGGGGATCAATGCCAGATTCCTGCAGCACAAGACCGTGGGTGAAGGGTTTGACCGGGAAGGCAAGGCTGTCCCCATGCTGATCCAGCGTGCGCATCGTATGCTCGACTCGGATCCGCTGTGATCTTGCTCAGCACGGATTCACCTGACTGGAATCCGCTGGCATCCCGAACGTGTGGGGCCCGGCGCCCCGCTCTCGCCGGGCCCCACACGTTCGGGATGTAGTGTGAGGCCCGGCGCCCCGCTCTCGCCGGGCCCCACACGTTCGGGAAGTAGTGTGAGGCCCGGCGCCCCGCTCTCGCCGGGTCCCACACGTTCGGAAAGTTGTGATGAGGCCCGGCGCCCCGCTCTCGCCGGGCCTCACATGTTGAGGACGTCTGGCGAAGCTGGCCGGTTCACATGAAATCGGCTTTTTCTGGCGAGATGTTCACGAGCCCTCTCGAGCCTCGTCAGGCTACGGGAGTCACCGCCGCTGATTCCAGTACCATCGCGCCCCCTGCCGAGACGTGTTGCGCCTCAGGAAGGGCATTGCCAAGCTACACGACGCGGCGCTGACCAGCTACGATGCCTGCCGCGGTGCTTTGATTCGGCCGGAAACTCCGGACGGCAGATGACCAGTGCCAGGCCGTTGCGTGTCGATCGCGGCAATGTTTGGCCTGGCCATCGCTGCGCCGGTGGCTAGCGCGGCAAATGCGAGCGCGTCGCCGCGCCCGGTGGCCGTCGCAAGCCACCAAGCCCAGGTCCCGCCAAAACTCACGTGGAGTAAGCCGCTACAGGTGTACCCGGGCGTCTCCAATTCCCTGTCCTGCGCGACCGCGACGTTCTGCCTCGCTATTCAGAATGACGGGAACGACGCCTTTATAAGGGGAGGCCAGGAGTGACCCGCTGCCCATCGACCCGGGAGGAATCAACGGACTTCACGCGATCTCCTGCGTGAGCACCACCTTCTGTGTCGCCGTCGATGAGGACGGAACGCCATCATGGAGCTATTGGGCGTACTGCGCTTCACCGTTGCCGAATGACCAGTTCTCCTTGAGTACTTCGACGAGGCTGATGAACACGTCCTCTCGGCGTAGCCCCAGTCGCTGGTGCAGACCATCTGCGATTGCCCGGTAGAAAGCCCGCTTGACGTCCACCGTGCGGCCGGCGTTGAGCGTCACCTGGATGAACACGCACTCTTCGGTACGCGTGATCCCGAGGTACCCGGGATCGAACACGAAGTCATCACGTGGATGCTCGCTGATCACCTGGAACCGGTCGTCCGCAGGGACACCGAGTGTCTGGATCATGGCTTCGTAGATGACGTCACCGATCTCGGCTCGGTAATCCGCGGTCTTACCGTGGACGAGGTCAATACGCACGAGTGGCACGGGTCCTCCTTCTTCGCAGGGCGTCATCTTTGTTTGGGGTGCGTGCGGGCGGGCGACGATCGCGCTGGGTGATCTCAGGCTGCGCTGTCACGAGAACCAGCCTAAACGTGACAAGCGGAGTGACAACGAACTCAGGCACCCCCCGCTGACTCGTTGCAGCCAGACGGCTCACCGGTCCGACCTGTCAGCTCGCGGTGCTCAGTGGGCGTATGTCATCAAGAGCAGCGTCGAGCCGGTCCCCTCGGGCCGCTGGGCCGTCGCGGACTTGCAGGTTCATAGCCCATTCGAAGTGCTGAGTAGCGCGAGTCGTAGCGCAGTGCCGACGGTGATACTGCGCTGGCTGTGCGCCATCACGGATTCGCAGGCTTCGGTGAAGAGCACGGGCGCAGCATGCGTGCCCAACCCGAATACGGGGTTATAGCGGTCGGCTATGTATGGGCTAGCTGCCGTAGGGGTTGCTGGATGGTCTGCGCGCCGGGTCCCAGTATTAGGTGGGGTGCTGGTTGGGGATGGTGGTATATCGGCGTCCGGCGGGGGTGGTCCAGGCCATGACGCCGGCGCTTGTCTGTTCGAGTTGCCAGTTCTCGGCTTGTTTCATCCGGTGATGCCTGGCGGCACAGGGGGGCGAGGTTGCATTCGCAGGTGATTCCCTTGCCGTAGGGCACGGTGTGGTCCAGGTCGCAGCGGCAGGCGGCGATGCCGCAGCCAGGATAGGAGCAGGTGCTGCTCCGGGCCCGGATCAGCCGCTG
>PMSU01000188.1 GCA_003168255.1 Actinomycetota bacterium | reverse complement strand
TTGCGGTTGCGGAACCGGTCCCTGTTGCGACGACGGCCCATGGGATCGTCGTCATCGCCCCTGCCACTGCCCTGGAGGTCACTCTGCGGGGCACGGCCGCCACTCACGTTCTGGTCGGTGGGCTGCTCGCGGCGCTGGTCACCACCGGACTGCTCCCGGCGCTGATCGCCGCCGGACTGCTCGCGGCGCTGATCGCCGCCGGACTGCTCCCGGCGCTGATCGCCGCCGGACTCGCTGCGGGGGCGGGACTGGTCCTGCCTGCCGTTACGCCGACGCCGGTCTCCGCGCTGTCCGTCTCCCGCTGGCCTTCCGTCATCGGCGCGGTTGGCAGCCGACTGGCGCCCCGTGTCCGGCGTACCCGCGCCGGTCTCCGTCCGGTCGAAGGGCAGTTGCTCGTCACCGCTAGCGCGGGCCTGCGCCCCGTTGCCTGCTACCGCCGCCGCGTCGCTGACGCCTGCGCCCTGGCCCGCGGCCAGTCCCGCTGATGCTGATGTATCGGTTGCCATCGCGTCGCGCTCAACGCGGCGAGTGGCACCGGCTCGCGCAGGCGCACTGCGCTGCGTCGAGTTGTCCTGTTGCGCGACGGCCTGGGCCTGCGGCGCATGCGCGGCTCCCCCACCGCCCTGCTTGTCCTGGATCGACGTGATGATCTCCCCCTTCCTCATCCGACCCGTCCCCTTGATGCCCATCGTCTGGGCGAGCTGCTGCAACTCCGGCAGCCGCATCGAGGCCAAGCCCGCGCCCACCTCGCGACGCGCTCGCGTCGTTGCTTTCGAGCCGCCTGACGAGGCGGTCTTCGAGACACCTGGGGCCAGGTCGCCGCCCGCGCCACGGCTCGAGCCGGACGCGGAATCGGCAGGCTCAGGGGTGTCGTGCGGGCTGGTGAGGAATTCGGTGGTATCGCTCACAAGGGATCCTTCCCAGGGGCGGGCGCCGGCTGCCCCGGCGGCCGGTCGACCCGGTGTCGCGGCCTGACGGCTTCGCCAGGCCAAGGTTCTACGTTCTCTGCCATCTGCATGCTGTCCAGGTGCGGGGCCAGGGCACATCCATGTAACCGAGGCTCCGTCGCCAGAGCAGAAGGCGCTTTAGGTGCATCCAGATGACGTGGGTGGCGTCAGTGCTCGATTGCGTTAACCCGGGCAACCCTCTGGCCCCCCCGAGTCCCCCGCTCCCGCTCGATCCGCTAGGCCGCCTCCAGTCCATACGGGCGTGGAGGAGAATCAACCGACTGAAGCGGTAACGGAGTGCTACGGCCCAGAAAATGCTTCGTGGACCGGGCAACAACGAACTAACGAGCACCTGTTCCCGTGACGGGGCATCTGGTGCGGTACCCAGCCTAACACCAAGAGAGGCCACGGCATTCCTCAGAGCTGTCCGTGTTTCACGGAAAAAGACCAACGGTCCGGCCAGGACCGACCAGCATGACCTGCACATGCCCCGCGCAGGTCCGATCCGTGCCGCCCATGCCGTGCGCCGATTCGGATGCGTGCGCCCGGCGGGACGGACTGGATGGTGGCACCTTGTCTGTCTACGTCCAGGGGGCTTACGTGCCACTCATTACCCGTTTGAAAGGCGATTGAATCCACCTCATGGGGCCCAGGAGTCCGTCCGCCGACGGTGAAGGCGAGGACCGTGGGCCCGGCGCCGGACAGGACAGCGGCGATTCCGGCGTGGCGGAGGCGGCTGATCAGGTCGGCCGAGGCAGGCATCAGCGGTGCACGATAGGGCTGGTGCAGGAGATCCTGTGTGGCATCAAACAGCAGGTCAGGGTCCTGGGTGAGGGCCGTTATGAGCAGCGCGCTGCGGCCCGCGTTCGTTGCCGCGTGCGAGTGCGGGATCGTCTCGGGCAGCGCCCGGCGGGCCGCTGTGGTCGCCAGCGAGGCCGTGGGCACGCAGACGACGGGAACGATGACGGAAAGTGGCTCAAGCCGGATTGCCCGGGGCTCGGCTCCAGGACCGGCTCCGCGATCGACACCGGTTCCGCGATCGACACCGGTTCCGGGACCGGGATCAGCACCGGTTCCGGGACCGGGACCGGGCGTCCAGGCGATGGTCAGGCCGCCCGCCAGGCAGGCGGCCGCGTTATCCGGGTGCCCTTCGAGCTGTGTCGCCAGGGCGAGCAGGCCTGCATCGGCGAGCGGCTTCGGCTCGGCGTCGATCGCCTGGCCGGCCAGCGCGCGGCCGGCCAGCAGGCCGGCTACCACCGCGCCCGCCGAAGATCCCAGCCCCCGTCCCTGCGGGATCGCGTTGACGCAGCGCAGCGCGATCCCTGGCGGCCGGCCGCCCGCCACTGCGAACGCCGCGCGCATGGCCCGCACCACCAGATGGCCCTCGCCCGCATCCGCCGACGCCGCGCCCTCGCCGGACACCTCGATCGTCAGGCCGGAGTCCGTGATCTCGGCCGTCACCTCGTCGTACCAAGACAGCGCCAGGCCGAGGGCGTCGAAGCCGGGCCCGAGGTTCGCGCTGGTCGCCGGGACCCGGACCCGGACCGCCCGCCGCGGCCAGCTCATAGCGGCGCCGCCGCCGACTTCAGGAAAGTTCAAGTGCAGCCGCCGCGGCCGCCACGTCGGCCGGAATGATCGCGGGGATTGGCGCTGCGGACACCGCCCAGTCCGGATCTTTCAGCCCGTTGCCGGTGATGGTGCAGACGACGCGGGAACCCGCCGCCAGCTTGCCCTCCGCGCTGGCCTGGAGCAGGCCCGCCACGCTGGCCGCGGACGCCAGCTCGCCGAACACCGCCTCCCGGACGGCCAGCAGCCGGTAAGCCGCGAGAATCTGCCTATCGGTGACCGAGCAGATCAGCCCGTCCGACTCGTCCCTGGCGGTCTCCGCGGCCTGCCACGACGCCGGATTCCCGATCCTGATCGCGGTCGCGATCGTCTGCGGGCGCAGCACCGGCTCGCCGAGGACGATGGGCGCCGCCCCGCTCGCCTGGAAGCCGAACATCCGGGGCGTGCGGGTCGCCAGGCCGGCCTGGGCGTACTCGCGGTAGCCCAGCCAGTAGGCGGTGATGTTGCCGGCGTTCCCGACCGGCAGGCAGTGCACGTCGGGCGCGTCGCCGAGTTGGTCCACAATCTCGAACGCGGCCGTCTTCTGGCCTTGCAGCCGGTCCGGGTTGACCGAGTTGACCAACGCCACCGGGTACTGTGCGGCGAGCTTGGAAGCAAGCTCCAGGCAGTCGTCAAAGCTGCCCTCCACCTGGAGCAGGCGCGCGCCGTGCACGAGCGCCTGGGCCATCTTGCCTATCGCGATCTTTCCTCGCGGCACGAGCACGGCGCAGGCCAGGCCGGCCCTGGCCGCGTAGGCGGCGGCGCTCGCGCTGGTGTTGCCGGTGGAAGCGCAGATCACCGCGCGGGCGCCGCGGCCGACCGCCATGCTGATCGCGACCGTCATGCCGCGGTCCTTGAACGAGCCGGTCGGGTTCCCGCCCTCGACCTTGAGGTATACCTCGCAGCCGGTGCGGGCGGAGAGCACCGGCGCGGGCAGCAGCGGCGTCCCGCCCTCGTGCAGCGTGACGACGGGCGTATCGGCCGTGATGGGGAGCCGATCGCGATACTCGGCGATCACGCCGCGCCATAGCCGTGAGATGACCACCGGTGTCATTGGTTGTCCTCGCCTTCGACTCGCATCACGCTGGCGACCGATCGCACGGCGGGCAGCGCCTGTAGGTCGGACACGGTGGCCGCGAGGGCAGCGTCCCGTGCCTGGTGGGTGACGATCACCAGCTGGGCGCCTTCCCCCCTGCCCTCCTGCCTGACAGCCTTGATCGACACGTCGTACCGCGCGAAGACCTCGGCCACCGTGGCGAGCACGCCAGGGCGGTCGGCGACGTCCAGGTCTACGTGATACGCGGTGAGCGCCTCGCCCATCGGCAGTACCGGCAGGTCGGCGTAGGTGGAGGCGTCCGGGCCCCTGGTGCCGGCCAGCCGGTTGCGGGCCACGGCGACCAGGTCGCCGAGCACCGCGCTCGCCGTGGGCGCGCCGCCCGCGCCCGCGCCGTAGAACATCAGCCTGCCCGCCGACTCCGCCTCGACGAACACCGCGTTGTAGGCCTCGCGGACGCCGGCCAGCGGATGCCCGCGCGGGATCATCGCCGGGTGCACGCGGACGCTGACGCCGCCAGCGGTGCGCTCGCAGATCGCCAGCAGCTTCACGACGCAGCCGAGCGTCCTGGCGCTCTCGATGTCGGTCGGCCGCACGCCGGTGATTCCCTCGCGGTGCACGTCAGCGGCGGTCACCGGGGTGTGGAAGGCGAGCCCGGCCAAGATGGCCGCCTTCGCCGCGGCGTCGAACCCCTCCACGTCGGCGGTCGGGTCGGCCTCGGCGTAGCCCAGCCCCTGCGCCTCCTCGAGGGCGTCGGCGAACCCGGCGCCCGAGGTGTCCATCCGGTCCAGGATGTAGTTGGTCGTGCCGTTGACGATGCCGAGCACGCGGTGCACCTCATCGCCGGCCAGCGATTCGCGCAGCGGCCGTAGCAGCGGGATCGCCCCGGCCACCGCGGCCTCGTAGTAAAGGTCCGCGCCGTATTCGCGGGCCGCGCCGTGGATGGCGGCGCCGTCCTCGGCGAGCAGCGCCTTGTTCGCGGTTATCACCGACTTGCCGGCCTTCATGGCCGCCAGCAGCAGCGACCGGGCCGGCTCGATGCCGCCGATCACCTCGATCACGATGTCGGTGTCCGGCCTGGACACCAACTCGACGGCGTCGGTGGTGAGCAGGGCGCGATCGATCCCGGCGGCGCGCGGCCGCGACAGCCGCCGCACCGCGATCCCGCTCACCCGCACCGGGGCGCCGATCCTGGCGGCCAGGTCGGCGGACTGCTCGCGCAGCAGCCTGACCACCTGCGAGCCGACCACGCCGCAGCCCAGCAGGACTACGCTCAGCGGTCTGGATCCGGCCGCTTTGGCCACGCTTGCTGCTCCCCTCACCCGGCGTCCAGCCGGAGCAAATCCTCGATCGTCTCGCGCCTGACCAGCACCCGAGCCGCCCCGTCTCGTACTGCCGCCACCGCCGGCCGCGGCACGTGGTTGTAGTTGCTCGCCGCCGACCTGCAATACGCCCCGGTGGCCGCTACCGCGAGCAGGTCGCCCGGGGCGAGGTCGGCGGGCAGGTAGGCATGCCGGACGACGATGTCCCCGCTCTCGCAGTGCATGCCAACGACGCGGGAAAGCGCCGGCTGGGCGGCGGACTCCCGAGATGCGAGCACGCAGGTATACCTGGCGTCGTACAGCGCCGTTCGGATATTGTCGCTCATCCCGCCGTCCACGCTGACATACGTTCGCAGCCCGCCGTCAAACGGCACGTCCTTGATCGTGCCGACTTCGTACAGGGTCACCGTTCCCGGGCCTGCGATCGCCCGGCCCGGCTCCACGGTCAGCCGCGGTCGCCGCAGGCCAGCCGCGCGGCAGCCGGCGTCGACGGTCTCGGTCAGGATTCGCGCCATCGCCGCGGGTTCGACCGGGTGGTCCTGCGGCGTATAGGCGATACCGAATCCGCCGCCAAGGTCGAGCTCGGCGATCTGCACCCCGTGCTCGTCACGGATCGCGGCGGCGAGCCCAACCATCCGCCGCGCCGCCGACTCGAACCGCGCGGCATCGGTGATCTGCGACCCGATATGCGAATGCAGCCCGGCAAGCTCCAGGTCCGGGGAGCCGAGTACCCGGCGGACGGCCTCGGCCGCCGCGCCGGAGGCGAGTGAGAAGCCGAACTTCTGGTCGTCGTGCGCGGTCGCGATGTACTCGTGGGCGCCGGCATCCACGCCGGTGGTGACCCGGACCAGCACCTTGGGCCGCGCGCCGCCGCGCTCGGCCAGGTAGGCGAGCCGGGCGATCTCCTCGAAGGAATCGAGCACGATGTGCCGCACGCCTGCGTCCAGCGCGCGGGCCAGCTCGCCGACGGTCTTGTTGTTGCCGTGCAGGGTGATGATCTGCGCGGGCAGGCCGGCCGACAGCGCGGTCTCGAGCTCGCCGTCGGTGCACACGTCCACGCCGAGGCCCTCCTGGGCCGCCCAGCGCAGCACCTCGCGGCAGCAGAACGCCTTCGCCGCGTAGCAGACCATGTCATCGTCGCCGAACGCGTTGCGGAAGTCCCTGCACCGGCCGCGGAAGTCCGCCTCGTCGCAGGCGAACAGCGGGGTGCCGAACTCACCGGCGAGATCCCGCACGTCGATCCCGCCGATGGTCAGCACCCCGTCCCGCCTGCGGGCGGTGCGCGGCCAGATCGGCTGGTCGAGTGCGTTCAGGTCGGACGGCGGGGCAGGCGGGTGATCGCCAGCGCGAAACGCGTCGTCGGGCCGCTGGCCGCTGGCGATCGCGTCGTCCGGGCGTTGACCGGCGCGAAACGCGTCGTCGGGCGGGGGGCCAGCGGGGCGGGCCACGCTTGTCATCGGACTCCCTCGTGTTCGGCGGGGATGATGGCATCAGAGCCGATCGGGGGCGCTGACCCCGATCAGTCCCAGGCCGGCCGCGATGGCCGTCCTCGCCGCCGTCACCAGCCACAGCCTGGCCCGGATCGTGCCTGGATCCCGCGGCGCGCTGTGGCCGCCGAACGGAAGCGCCGGGCAGTTCTCCCGGCAGTCGTGATACGCCCCTGCCAGCTCCGCCAGGTACCGGGCGAACTCGCCCGGCCGCCCGCGGCGCGCTGCCCATGCCACCCGTTCGGGGAGCCAGGACATGGCGCCGAGCAACGCCCGCTCGTGCTGTTGGCTGAGCAGGCGCGCTGCGAACTGATCCGCATCTCCCGCGCCGAGCCCGAGGTCAGCGGCCTGGCGAAGGGTGGAAGCGGCGTGCGCGTGCGCGTAACGAACAGCATAAACGGGATTGCTTAGATGATACCGAACGAGCAGTTCGACACTCGTGCCGTCAGGCCAGCCGTCTGCCCTGCTGATCAGCGCATACCTGACGGCATCGTGACCGGCGTAGGCGAGAGCGGCCGCCACCGGGGCGGAGCGCTGGGGGCGACGCGAGTCGGCTGGCGCCAGCCGTTCGGAAAAAATTTTGGCTCCTGCCTTGCTGGCGAGTCTGCCGGTGATCTCGGCGGTGAGCCGGGCGCGTGCGTCTTGCCAGCTGGGCGAAGCTGCCAGGTCGGCGGCGGTGGCTGGCGCGGGGACCGTCATGCCGCGGAGGATGTCGCTGCGGGCGCAGTCGTCGGCCTGGGCGACGCGGACGGCGAGGGCGGCGAGGGCCGCGTCGGTGACGGTGATGGTCAGGTGACCGGTCGTGGCCGTGGCTCGGGCGATCCAGGGGAGGCTGGTCAGGCGGCTGGCCAGGATGGCGGCGATCCGGGCTGGCGCGGCGCCCGGGGCCGCGAGGCGGTACGGGAGCGTCGATGTGTACTGGCCGGGGGCGCGCGGCACGGGGCGCAGCGTGCTGGCGTCGACGGGCTGGTTTCGGGCTGGGCTCGTGATCACGGGGGGCAGCTCGCCGGCGGCCGCCGCTGCCTGGGCAGCGTCCCAGGTCGCGCGCCTGATGTCGGCCGTGATCACGCTGTGCAGGCTACGGGATCTGGCGGGTGGCGGGCCCGCGCTGGGCTTGGCGTCGGGTCAGCCGAAGGCGCTCGGCGGCGCGCCGGCCAGCTCGCGCACGATCCGGATCATCTCGGCCGGATCGAACGGCTTGGTCAGGTACGCGTCCACGCCGATCTGATGCCCCCGCATCCGGTCGTCCTCCTGGGCGCGCGCGGTGATCAGCACGACCTTGACGTGGCTGGTCTCCGGATTCTTCCGCAGCTCCATGGCGGTGACCCAGCCGTCGAGCCGCGGCATCATGATGTCCAGAGTGATCACATCCGGGCCGATTGCGGTAACCTTGTCCAGGCAGTCTTGCCCGTCGACGGCGGTCGCCACGTCGAATCCCTCAAGCGTGAGGTTGACGGCGATGAGCTGCCTAATCACCTCATCGTCGTCCACCACGAGCACGCGCCCCAGTGCCTGTGCCACTCGGGCGAGAGTAGCGGGTCCGCCGCCGTTGTGTGCACGCATCGGCTCCGTGTCCTTAGGAAAGCGATCGGCTGATAGCCTTTCCACGTTCTGTCGCGGCGCTCGGTTCGATCGTGCTGGAAATTGGGCCCCCATAGCTCAGGGGATAGAGCAACGGCCTCCGGAGCCGTGGGCGTAGGTTCGAATCCTACTGGGGGCGCTCTTCATGACCAGGCGATATGCCGTCTGAGCAGCGCAAACGCTGAAACCTCTCGCCTGGTGCGGCATCGGGCCGTCTTCCTCGACCTTCTAGTGTCCTGGTCGCGGTCGCCGAGGTTCACGTGTTCCCGCCAAACTTCCCGGCCGCGCATCGGGCGCGTAACGTTACAGATAGCTGCTCTGGACCCCGGTAGCCGCATGCCGCTTATTGGCGGCGTGACCGGGCATTACAGGAGGCTGCGTGATGAATACCGCGACTGAGCATGCCACTCCTGCACGCTTCGGCGGCAGGCATCCGCGTAGCGTGATAGTCATCCGTGTGCTGGTCACGGCCTGGCTGCTCGCCCTGACCGGCGTCCTGCTGGCCGACGGCTACTGGGGCTGGGCGCTGCTGACGATCGCGGGCGCGGTGGCGAACGCCGTCTGGGCTTATCTCACCTGGCGGGCGACAACGCGTTAGACCCACACCGGCCGTCCCAGCCGACGCACCTGAATCCGGACCGGGTCGGCCGTGGCCGAGCCCGCCTCTTAATCCGCAGGGGTACATCATTGTGATCACCATAGAGGAGGGCCCTATGGAGGAGATTCGAACGTGACCGACACCTATGACGACGGCACGATCGTGTGCGGCCCTGACCGGCTGGAGATTCACTCCTACTACTTCCCATTCGGTACCAAGAGCGTCCCGTACACGCAGATCAAGGGCCTCCAGCGCATCGAGATCAAGGGCGTCTGGTCCGGCAAGTGGCGCATCTGGGGAACGGGCAACCCACGATACTGGGCCAACCTCGACACGAAGCGACCGAAGAAGAAGGCCGGCTTTGTCGTCGACCTCGGAAGCAAAGTCAGTCCCATCGTCACCCCCGAAAAGCCCGATGCGTTCGAGTCCGTGCTCCGCGACCGAGCAAATCTCGGAACGGGCAACCCCCGTCAGATGAAGGGACCGTTCATCTGACCGGCCGCGGTTACGACCTAATAGGGCTCGTGCCCTGCTAGCCGCGTGCGGCGGCAGCAGTTCGAAGCCAGCGGCGGCACCGTCGTCCAGTTCCGCAGCCTCCTCCCCGCCGACAAGCGCGGCGGCGTCCGGCATCACTTGCGCGCGGATCAGCGGCGACCTTCAGAACGTGCTCATCGACCTGAAGACGGAGGACGCGAAAGAGCAAGAGGCTTGGGTTAGCGGAGGCGACAGCGCCGACCTTCAGGCGCTCATCAATGACGCGGGCGGAGCTAGCGGCTCTGACCCGCTGGACAGCGCCGCTCAGACGTTCAACACCGACGCCAGCGCCTACCTCTCGGATAATTCCCCATACCTCGCGCCTGGGTGGGAGACCGGCTATCACCAAGTGCGCCAAGACATAAACGCGATGGCTACCGCGTGCAGCATGACCCCCGTGCCTGCACCCCCCGGCACATCGTGAGGAGTCTCTCGACCTGCTGCTCGCCGAGGCTTCCGACGCGCGCCTGTGCGATCTTGGCCGGTGGGAGCAATTTCATCGGGCCAGGGTTAGGTTCGATGCAGCTTGGGGTCAGGTCCGCTTAGTGGCTCCCACGGGCCTTGCGGAGCAGGCTAACAGGACGGGACAGGCACTCTTTAACTTCGAGCGTGACGCGAAGGATGTCACCGTCAACCGGGCGCAAGCGCTCCGAGAGGTCACCCCCTTCCTTGATTGGGGTCATGCCGAGGCCTTCGTTGCAGCCGCACGGAGGGATCTGCGAGTTGAATCAAGGGTCCTGGCAAGGTGGCGGCACCGGTACTAGCAAGATCGCAAGTGTGACCTTCCGTCGAGCGGTTCTGAGTGCAGATCCCGTGTGAGCGGTCGCCAGGTTCAGGCCAGAGCAAGCTCGCCGTGCCATTAGCCAGGGTGACGAGGGGGTAATCACAGCTACTAGGGATCATCGAAGTTGCCAGGTCAGCGACGCTATCGGCCGTGACGGCTCCGCTTCCCAAGCTGGTATTGCAATCGTTGCAAACGGGCGGCTACCGAACGACAAAAGTTAGGCCCTCGTGCTCGGTGAAGTCTTCGAAGTCCTTCAGGTTGAAGGTCGCGAGCGGCAAGCCATGGACCAGGCAGCACGCAGCGATCCAGGTGTCGTTGGCTGGCCGAGGACGGCCCCGACGCCGAGCATCAGCGGATATCCGGCCCCACTCCTGCGAGATCACCTTGTCGGAGTCCAAGACGACGACACCGGCAAGCCAGTGCTCCAGCTCCTCACGGGTGCGGCGACCCCAGCTCCGCATCGTGGCCCACTGCCACAGCTCACCGACAGTTACGAACGTCAAGCACCATCCGATGCCAGTCAGCTTCGCGGCCAGCAGCCCATCGAGCTGGCGCTTGATGATGCGAGACGCCACGTCTGTATCGAGCACGACGTAGCGCACGGGCTCAGCTAGGCCAGGTCAGCGCGGCGTGAGGCGTAGACATGCGCGATGAACTCATCCAGCTCCTCGTCCGAGTCGAAGATGCCATCCCGGGCCATGGACTCGACCGACTCGATCGGACGCACGCCCTGGCGCCGCGCCAGCTCCTCGACCGAGACAGAGCCGCGGTCAGGAGGCTGTGCCTCGTAGTCCACTCTGTTCGTGGTCACCGTCACCCCCAGGCCGTCCCTTCTAGTGTCGCATCTCCGGGCGCTCATAAGCGCCCAGGACCATGATCCGGAATATACGCGGAACGATCGCAGCATCACTCTCCGATGCAAAGGGATCCGGCCAGGTCAGCACCATGATCGGTTCGATGACAGCAGCCCCCTCCGGAGCCGTGAGCGTAGGTTCGAATCCTACTGAGGGCGTAACGAAACTACCAGCGAAACCACCTGCCTGAGCAGGTGGTTTCGTGGTTTAGAAGATCACCGGGTTCCGACGCTGTGCGACCCGAGGTCAGCGGCCAGCACGAGCTCGGTTTCGGCCCAGCTGGCTACGTGCGGCCGCCCGACGTCTAAGACCTCGCAGCTGTTCCCTCGACGAGCGGCGCCCCCGCAGTTGTCTGCGCCACCGGCAGGGCCATCTGCTCCCTTCGCCATACGCTCGGCCCGCTGCTTTCCCCGCCCCGGAGGCAGACCCCGTCTAAGCACCAGACGTGGCGCCCGCCTCTTCTATGCCGTGGATTCGTCGAAGCTCCGCCAATGCCTCGTTACGGTGCCGCACCGGGACATACCCGAGCTGCGCCTTCGCTTTATCGATCACCAGCGTGCACTCCTGACTGAAGAACCATCGGAAAGGCACGTCGATAAGCGAGGCGGCTTCCTCTCGAGTGAGGTCAGCTGCTGGCACCTCGACTCCATAGGCTTCGAACTGCTCGGTCAGGAAGACACGCAAGTCGGCCCGCTCGTCATCGGTGATGAAATAGGCCTGCCCCCCGATCCCGTGGTACCAGGCAAGCAGATGGCCTTCCACGGCGTTGTCGACGTGCGTCACATCCGTCGTGACGTGGCTGCTTTCCACCCAGGCGAACTTTCCGGCCCGGGCAAGTTCGACCAATGCGCCAATGAGATTGCTTTCTGGTCCCCACACAAATCGAGGCCGCACCACCGTTGTCCGGAGGCTGGGGCTGTCGGCGTCCAGCACCATCTGTTCTGCCACAGCCTTGGTGGCGCTGTAGTGGGCTGGTGAGTCGGGCCGGAGCGGTGCTGTCTCGTCGACCTCGACCAAGGGATCTCCTGCCAGCAGGGCTGCCTCGGTCCCACAGTGGACGAATATCGGCACTGACGCCGAGCGCGCCGCACTCAGGGCGGCTTTCGTCCCATTCACGGTCACGGCGACGTGAGCGGCCCGATCGGCGGCCAAGTCCGTCTGCGCCGCCAGATGAAAAAACACGTCACATCCCGACGCTGCAGTTGCATAGGTGGAGGCATCGGCCAGCACGCCCATGGCGGGATCAGCGCCAAGTGCGGCGACCACCGCAGCGGCCTCGTCGCTTCGCACCAGCGCGGACACCGAATGACCGTCGGCGATCAGCCGACGGAGTAGGGCACGCCCGATGAACCCCGAGCCGCCCGTGACGAAGGCCCGAGCCATCAGTTCCCTCCGTTGCCGGTTACGAGCTTGCCGGCGCCTCTGATGTGGTCATCAATGAGAGAACCGACAATGGCGGCGAACTGGACGGTCACGGCTACTCCTGTACGGGTGAGAGAGGTTGACACCACAGCCACAATACTCCTGATGGTTGAGCTTTCAACTAAAAGGTACTATGGGCGCATGCCGACGGAACCGAACTGGCTCGACCCCCGCGAAGACCGTGCCTGGCGGGCCTTCAGGCACGCGCACCGCCAGATCTCCCTACGCCTGCACCGGCACCTGCTCCAGGACTCCGGACTGACCGAGGCCGACTACCTGATCCTCGCAGTGCTCTCGGAGCACCCCACGGGCCGCATGCCCGCGCAGGAACTGTGCGCCTCGCTGGAGTGGGAGAAGAGCCGGCTCTCCCACCAGATCCGGCGCGTAGAGCACCTCGGGCTGATCGACCGCGAACCCAACCCCGCCGACGCGCGCAGCGTCATCATCGGCCTCCTGCCCAACGGACGCCGCGCCATCGAGGACGCAGCGCCCCAGCACGTGCACAACGTCCGCCGGCATTTCATCGACCTGTTCAGCCCCGCCGAACTCGACATGCTCACCGCGCTCCACGAGCGAGTCCTGCGCCACCTCGCCGAGGAGCCCTTCCCCGGGCAATCCACGCCCGACGGCTGACCACCTCTGTGGCGACGCGCGACGCCATGCTCGTGTTCGCGTTGATCGCCCTCCTCCTCTTGGTTGACTACTCAACCATGTAGAACTAAGGTTGAGTAGTCAACCTCTAGTCGGAGGCGGGCACCCACCCCTGCTCGCCCCGCTCTCGAAGCTCGTTTCAGTCCCGACTCCGGAAAGCAGGCACGCATCATGAGCAGCGTCAGCATCATCGGCGTGGGAACCATGGCCCGTATCCTGGGCGCCCGCGCGCTCGGCGGCGGCAACACTGTCGAGGTCATCGGCCGTGACCCGGCCAAGGCCGCCGCCCTGGTCGGTGTGCTCGGCGGCAGTACCACAGCGGGAGCAACCGGCAGTGCCCCGGCCGGCGACATCGTCATCCTCGCGGTGCCGTATGCCAGCGCCGCGCAGGTTGTCGCCCAGTACGGGGACGCGCTGGTCGGCAAGGTCATCGTCGACATCTCCAACCCCTTCGATCCGGCCCACACCGGGCTCGCCACCCCTGACGGCAGCTCCGCCGCACAGGAGATCGCGAAGGCCGCCCCCGCGGGCGCACACGTCGTCAAGGCGTTCAACACCCTCTTGGGCCACGTCCTGGCCGCGGATCAGGCCGGGGGCCGCCCGCTGGACGTGTTCATCGCCGGCGACGACGCCGGGGCCAAAGCGCGCGTGTCATCGTTCATCGAGAGCCTCGCCCTGCGCCCGCTGGACGTCGGCGACCTGAAGATGGCGCACTGGCTCGAGGGAGCGGGCCTGCTGATGGTCGCCCTACTTGTCGGCAAGGCCGTCAAGGACGACAACTTCTGGCTCGGCATCAACACTCTCGGCTGAGCGCGCCTGCCCCCTCGCCCTCGAGTAGCGGTCGCATTCAGTAGCCTGCTAGCCCGTATAGATCAAGGACCCGGGGGTCCGAGACGACTGCGATGCGCCCATCACCCACCGCAATTGCGGTCGCGGATCCTGGACCGCCGTCCAGCGATTCCCAGATCTTAGTAATGACTTTGCCGGTTGCCGCGTTTAGCGCGAAGCCGAGGTCCAGGTAAAGGACGCCGTCCGCCTCAGCGGCGAGAGCTGGCGTTTGGAGATACTTCCTGTAGAACTGCGTGTTCTGCCACTCCAATGACCCTGTGCCGAGGTTGTAGGCGCAAACGTAGTCGCCGTTGCTGCCGCATGTGGCGTAGACCCGCGACGTATCCACCGCCAGCACGTCGGCGGCCTGGCTCAGCGCGTACTTTACCTGCCCGGTCTGAGGATTCAAGTCTTCGACGGTGCCCGATGGGTCTGTAGCATAAAAGTTCGTGCCGGCAGAGCCAGCGAGGTCACCACTCTGGATGACCCATCCCGCGGGCAGGTTCCATAGCGGCGCGCCGGCGGCCAAATTATAGGCCTGCACGGTCGTGTTGTCCTGGTTGTCGCAGCTGTACGCCATAACCACCAAGCCGACGACTACCGGTTGTGTTGAACTGGCGGCAAGGCATCCGCCGCCGGACCAGACCTGCTGGCCATTGCTAAGGTTGAGGACGTCGACTTCGTATCCTGCCGCGGTCTGCCCTGCAGCGACCACGTAAGACGAGCTTACGGTCACCGCCTGGTCTGCGCCATTAATGGAGTTGAATGTCCACACCTGCGCGCCCGTCGTAGCGTTGAAGGCGTAAATGTAGCCTTCCGGCGAGCTGAAGGATTGACAGAAATAGCCGCCCACGACAACTAGGTTGGCTGATATCGCCAGTGACACGTATGTCGTGGTGAACGACGAGTCTGGCGTGACCCGCCAGATGAGCTGGCCAGTGGCCGGGTCGTACTTGTTCAGCAGGTCGTTGGTCATGGCGTACAGGTAACCCCCGGCCAGCAGCGGCGCCACGACGCTTCCCGGGCACGCTGCCCTAGGCGATATCTGCGGGGAGACAATGCTCCGCAGGTACTGCACTTTTTTCACCGCCGAGGGAGTGAGTACCTTCTCTGCGAGATTGGCCCGGCTCTGTGCGGCGTTCGAATTCGTGTTGGACCAGTCTCCCGTGCCGGCGCTGCTCACTGCCACGCCTGGCGATACGCTTAAAGTCCCGAGCAAGGCAGCTAGTGCCAGCACAGCAACGGTTTTACGGACCATGACTTCCTCCGGAATCGCGATCTTTCCTGGTCAGGGGCTGACTGCGGGCTAGCGCCCGAATGCGTCCAGCTTGTTGTTGCCGCCACCGCGGCCTCCGCCCACGGTGTGCGCGGTGGCCAGGTGCAGGCTGGGATGCGGCACATCCGGTCGGAGTGTGCGATGACGAACAGATCCTCCGGCCCGGCACTTGGGTAGGCCTGGCCGATCCAGCACCTGCGCGGATCCGGGCGATGGGAGCTGCTGGCGCCGGCTCGGGCACCGTGCGGACCTTCAGTGTCTTGATGGTGCGCTACTCGTGGCCGAGTTGCCGGGCGGCACTGAGGATGGCGGTGGCCATCAGGTCGAACGCGCTGCCCAGGTCCAGGCCCTCGACTTGGGCTGCGATGAACAGGCCGTCGGCAAGAGCCATGGTGAGCGTGACCAGGGAGCCGGCAGCAACAGCGTCGAGGGCGGGGAAGCACGCCACGTAGAAGCTGCTGATGCGTTCGGCGGTGTCACGGCGGACCTCAAGGAACTTCGCTCTGGCTGAGAGCTCGTCAGGACGGCGCTCGAGGATGAGCAGCAGGCCAAGACGAAGGAAATCGGGAAAGCGGCTGATGGCGCTGCCGGTCCGCTGCAGGACGAGGCGGAAGAACTCTTCGGGCCGGGCGCCTTCCGGCACGGCGACGGGCCTGTCGAGTTCGGCGGCCCAGCGGGTGAAGCTGCGATCGATAACAGCGGCGATGAGGTCGTCCTTGTCGTCGAAGTGCCAGTAGATCGAGCTGGCGGGCAGGCCGGATCGCTGGCTGACCAGGCTGATCGAGGTGCCTTCGTAGCCGCGTTCGCCGGCGATCTGCGCGGCCGCGTCGAGGATCCGTTCGCGCGAGGCTTCGCCGTTGGCTCGCTTGCGCCGTGCTTCAGTCACGGCTAGACGATAACGTCATCGTGAGCTTACTGCAATGATCACTACAGGAAGCGGGGCCCGCGATTCGCGGGGCCGTGGCATCGAGCGCTGGTGTATTGGAGGGGCGGCGGTGGACTCAGAGCGTGACTGGCTGCTGCGGCTGACATCCATGGGGGAGGTGCCTGCGCTGCTGTGCCTGCCGGCAACGGCGGCAGCAGCCCAGGCGCTGCTCGGGCCGGGGCCCGTCGGCTGGGGCTTGCAGGCGGCGCTGGGGATGACGCAGGAAGTGATCAGGGAGGTGCCGGGCCACGGCGGTGGCCGGGGGCCGGTGATCTGCCCCGAGCTTTCC
>PMSU01000009.1:2543-3623 GCA_003168255.1 Actinomycetota bacterium | reverse complement strand
CCGGCTCGACGACGTTCATGGCGGCATGAACCGCGGCCTCGAGATCGCCGGGGATGCCATAGCGCAGGAAACTGCGGGACAGCGAGCGCCGGAGCCGCTCGGCGGTGACCGCGAGCAACTCCGCGGCGTCCTTATGGGGAGCAGCTTTTGCTGTCACGCCATTACGGCCGGGTCGGCTCGCCGGGACAGGCGGATTCGCGGGCGGCCGGGAACTGGCCCGCCGGGCCGTGGCGGCCCCGCGGGACCCGCCGGTCGCGCGGGGGCCACGGGGCCTGCGCCTAGGTGACGGGATTTCCTCGGGCTCCCCGCTGCCGGGCACCGAAAACAGCGGGGTCATGCCCCAAGGCTGCGGCCGGGCCGGCCGGGCGGCCCGCTTGGGTGGGGTCGGCTCCGGGAGCATTGGCAGTGCCTTCCTGTCAGGAATGTCAACCCAATGCCAATGTTCCACCCTAAAGGCCTCGGTGTCATATATGTCCAGTTCACGCGGCGTGTCGATAATACTCCGCAGCGTTTAGCCGGATTAATGCCGGGAAGCCGGCTGGATCAATGCGGCGACCGATCCCGGCTGAGGGCTCGGCGAACGCGGGTGAGCAAGGCCGCTTCGGTCCAGGGCTTCTCCAAGATGTCGTAACTCGGCGCGGGAACGCCGTGAGAATCCAGAATCGGCTGCGCGTATCCGGACATGAAAAGAGCGGGCACACCCGGTCGGATAGCGCCGATCCGCTCGGCAACTTCGTTGCCCAGCATCTCGGGCATTACCACGTCGGTGAGCAGCATGTCGATCTGCTGGCCGGGATCGCCGGCCAGCCGCACGGCTTCGGCGCCGCTGCTGACCGCGCACACCTGGTAGCCGTTACGCATCAGGATGCGGCTCGTCAGCTCGCGCAGGCGCTCCTCGTCCTCGACTAGGAGAATCGCCTCACCGCACCCGCGCTGATCGTCACCGGTGCGAGCGTGCGGGATCTGGGGTGAGACGTCTTCCCCGGTCGCAGGCAGCAGCACGCTGACGGTCGTGCCCAGTCCTTTTTCCGAGTAGATCTCTATGCTGCCGCCGGCCTGGGTCACGATGCCGTAGACGGT
>PMSU01000009.1:0-2440 GCA_003168255.1 Actinomycetota bacterium | reverse complement strand
ACCTGCTCGAGCTGCCCGCGGTCGGCCTTGATCCGCCACAGGGCTGGTTCCGCGGCGATGGCGAGGTCGATGTGCTCCCCCAGGGTGCGCCGGAGCAACTGCCCGGCCTCCTGCACCGCCTCGTTGAGGTCCAGGACCTCCGGCCTGACGACCTCGTGGCGAGCAAAGGTGAGGAGCTGGCGGGTCAGCCGGGTCGCCTGCTGCGCGGCCACCCGGACCTGCTCGATGTCGTCGAGCACCGGTTCCAGCCGCGGGTCCGCCGTCGCCAGCGACTGGACCTGCTCGGCGGTGAAGTCGGCATAACCCTGGATCACGTTGAGCAGGTTGTTGAAGTCGTGCGCGACCCCGCCCACGAGCTGCCCGAGGCTCTCCAGCCGCTGCGACTGCTGCTCCCGCCGCTGGGTGCGCTCCTGCTCCGCGACGGCCCGCAGCCGCTCCCGTTCGGCTTCCATGGCAAGCCGCTCCGTGCAGTCGCGGATCGCGGCCGTGACCAGCGTCCCGCCCTCCGTGGGCAGGCTGCTCAGGGTTATCTCGGCCGGGAACCTGCGGCCATCCTGGCGCAGCAGCTCGAACTCGGTGACCTGCCGCCGGGCGTAGGGGTCGCTGAAGTAGCCGGGCCGCCCGTCGGCCAGGGCCTCGCGTGCCGCGGCCATGGCGGCCCGCGCCTCCTGCGGCACCAGCACCTCTGATGGGCACCCGACCAGCTCGCCAGCCGCATAGCCGAACAGCTGCTCGGCTTGGGCGTTCGCCATCGCGAGCAACCCATCCGGTGCGATGGCAATCATCGCGTCCGGAGCCGCCTCGAACAGGCGCCGGACGCGCTGGTCCGCCATCCGCTGTTCGGCCAGGGCCGTCACGAGCCTGACCCGCATGAGTTCTATACCGTCGCCCAGGTCAGTCAGCTCCGAGGGGCCTGTCGTCGGCATGCGGGTGTCATAGTCCCCGGCGGCGACGGCGTCCGCGGCCCGGCGCAGCGCCCGCAGCGGCCTGAGCAGGCCGAACCAGACCGCTTGCACGCGGTCAGCGGAGATGATCGCGAGCAGCACGCATACGACGATGAGCGCGGCCAGGAGCCTGCGCTGTCTATCGCCGAGCCTGTTGGTGATCGTCTGCTGCACGTCGTTGATCTGCGCCTGCAGGGCCGTTCCTGCCGAATGAACGGCCAGCACGTACGGCCGGGTATGCGCCGTATTCGCCTGCAGCGCCCGCGCCGCGGCGACATGGCCCTGCTTCATGGCCGTCAGCTCGGGGTCGGCGACGCTGGCCACCCAGGCGTCCTCGGCCGCGACCGTCGCGTCGAGCTGCTTCGTAATCTGCCCATGACCCTGAGTCAATCGCGCAATCTGGTCCTGAGTCGTCCGGATCTGAGCGGCTTCGCTGTTGAGCTGGGTCAGCATGCCGGAGTGCCCGGTCGTGACGTAGTCGCGGACCGTCGTCTCCCGGGCCTGGTAGAAATCGAGTAGATTTTCGGTAGCCGAGGCCGCCGGTACTAGCCGTTGCACCAGCTCGTTACCATCGGCTTGCGTGCCGGCCGCCGCGACCAGCGCGACCGACAGCGCGACCGCGCCCAGCGCCAGAGCGACCGCGGAGCCGGCGGCCACCCGCAACCGGATATCAGTTCTCAACGCCATGATGGGTACCCCCGTACCATCCGCAATGCCGATAAAGCTGTCATGGTGATAAAGCCAAGGTGCCGGTCGCGAAAAGGCCCGTCATGCGACGTGCACCGTGCGCAAGATGACGATGACGGCCACCACGGCGAGGACCAGCAGAGCCTTCGTGACCAGTCCCTTTTCGTAGCGAAGCGCGTCGCGGATCTCGCGCCGGAAGACCCGCGGCGGCAGCTTAGCCGCTTCGATCGTCACACCGGGATCGTCACCTTGCCCGTCTTCTCCGTCTTGTCCCATTTCATTTCCGCTCCCCGCAGTTCCTTTATGTAGGACGTGAACGTGCAGGCGCATAGCAGCGAACCGTATCCCACAACGTAGACGATAAGCGGGCAGATGAACCGGCCGCACGGGCGTGGCTCGGCGGCCTTGGCGAGATAAGCCACGGCCATCGACGCGGCGGGCCAGGAGTAGATGAACAGAATGGCCCCGATCTGGACACCGCGGGCAGGAGAGTAATGGCTCGCGGCCAGGACCTCGTGGGAGAGATCCTGAAACAGCTGAGGGGCGCAGGTGTAGAGGACGATGGTCAGGTTCACCGCGCCGGGGAACATGATGCCCTGGCGCCAGGTATGCCGGGCGGTCTGCGGGTCGATCAGCAGCGCGAAGCCGGTGATGAAGATGTACGTGGCCGCGTTGATGATCCACAGGATGTGAAAGGCCAGCCAGGCGCGCGGGAAGTTGCCGAAATATAGCGTGAGCAGCGACGCGGACGATGTGATCATGACGAGCGGCTGCAAGAACAGGCAGAACCAGAAGATCCCGAAGCTGAC
>PMSU01000058.1 GCA_003168255.1 Actinomycetota bacterium | reverse complement strand
CCCGCCGCCAGCGGGCCAGTGGAATGTCCGGTTCGGCACCAGTGATGCGGCCGGAGGCTGGGAGGAACTGTGCCGGCATGCGCTGGCGAATACCCGGCGCTGCCTCGAGATATTGCGTTCAGAACCGCGTTCGGGAGCAGGCCACGACCGGCAGCACCGGCTGCGCGGCGATCTGGCGACGCACCGGCACAACGGTAAGGATCTTGAGCAATGGGAGTACGAGGTGACCAGCGGCGGCCGTGTCCGCTACGTCATCGACGAACAGGACCGCACGGTATGGCTGATCTACGCCTCACCACGCCATCCCAAGGACACAGACCGCTGACCAGTACGGGTTGACCTTCTATCCACATTATGAAGGATGCTTTTCATTTCGTGGAAATACTGCAGTCGCCGAGGACTGACCGCTGGGCCATGGCGCCGTCGGGGCCGGGGCAACGCGTGGTGGGCACATGGTGGGCACGCACATGCCGGTCTGGTGCGGTCCTGATCGGTAGAGTCCGACAGCTCAGACCGGCTCTGAGCAGCCAGAACGGTACTGTCCGACAGTCTTTGGCCTTGTCCGGCAGGGGGTGGCAGGGGACTGCTAATGCGGTTTGGGTTCACGCCCATCCGGGGTTCAAATCCCCGAGCCTCCGCTCCTGACCAGGGGTTTCGCATCGGTATGATTCCGCTGCGGGGCCCTTGGCGAGTTCCGGTGGGCACATGGTGGGCACGTGCTCACCACGTGCCGGATTACGATCCTCTGTACCGCAGCGCAATGCGGTACAGATGGGCCTCTCTGTGGCAAGGCTTCGCGCAGGACCGGCGGCTGATCGGGCTTGCCTGGTACGGGACTTTCCCGCGGGTCCACGCCATATTCGACGGGGTCGCGCTCGCGACCGCCGGAGTGGACGGGCGGCAACGTCGCGAGGTGGCTCGCTGTGTGGCCTGGGCGCACTGCTTCCCCAAGCCCACGGCCTGCACCTTGCCGCACGCTGACCCGTCGGCCGGGCCGGCGGGTCAGCATGCCCGGGTGAGGCCCAGTGGAGCCAGGACGAACAAGTGCTGGCCGACCACGATGTGGGTGGAGGTGCCCAGGCTGTTGACCGCCTGGAGCAGTGAGACGGTGGTCTCATAGCGGCAGGCGAGCAGGCTCAGGCTGTCGCCCGGCCGCACGACGATCGAGATCATCCCCGGGACGTTGGACGCTACGGCAGTGGGGAAGCCGGAAGGGAGACTGGTCAGGAGGCCGGAAGGGAGGCCGGTCGGGAAGCTGGCCGGCGGGGTGTACGGGCGGACGCCGAACGGCGGGTTCGGGTAGGTGTCCTGGCCGAACTTGTCCAGGTGGAAGTCGGCGAGCACGATGACGCTGGTGACCACCACCACGACCCAGGTGATGCCGCGGATCTTCTTATGGCGCCGGAGTGCCACCGGGTCGGCCGGGGACCGGATGCTCACGCTGGCCGCCGGGGCCGGGGCCGGCTGTGCGCTGGCGTGAGCGGGGGTCTGACCGAGCGGCTCGGCCCCCGCCGCCGCCCGGCCGGCCCACTCCTGCCACGGGGTGCCTGGCCACGCGGCGACCGGGAACATCCGGCGGCGAAGCGAGCCAGAGATGGACTGGCGCTGGGCTTCGGTGAGCAGCGTTATGGCCGGAGCTGAGGCGGCCCCCTCGGGCGCGGCGTCGTGCGGCCCCGCACCGAGGGCGGCCAGCCGCTGGGCCAGCGTCGGGTGCGAGTCAGACGAGGCCGCCGGGCGCTCGGGCGGGGACTGCCGCAGACCGTCGAACTCGTCGCGGTAGCCGGGATCGCTGAGCATGGCCTCGAACGCGCTGAATGGCTTATCGGGCACATCCCCTGCCTTCCGCATCGGCTCCAGGTACCGATCCCGGAACCGCTTCCAGGCCACCGGCAGCGCATGCGCAGCTCGCAGCGCGCTCGCCATGACGTCCCGGCCGTAATTCTCCGCCGCGCAGGCGTCGGCCTGCAGCTCCTGCCGGCGCCTGGCCGCGAACGAGACCCGGTCGTAGAACGCCGAGTACGCGGAGAACGCCCGGTAGGCGATGTACGGGTACAGGGAACGGAACCGCATCGCCAGCCGGACGCTGCGCCGCTGGAAGCTGCCGGACTCGCTGGTGACGACGCTGAGGCCGTAGCAGGTGTTCCGCAGGGCGATAGAACCGCGGTAGACCTGGGCACCCAGCAGCGTGTGCCCCCGCGCGTAGTGCCCCATCTCGTGCGCGATGATTGCCCTCAGCTCGTCGGTGGACACGCCGAGCAGGAGCGGCATCCCGACGTTCAGGCAGCGCTCCCCGGCGCCGAACCCGAGCAGCAGGATCTCCTCGGTGACCGACGCGTTGGCCACCCCGGTCACCCGCAGCAGGGTCGGCGGGCGGGTGCCGACTGTGGCGGCGACCTCGGTCACCAGGTCCCACAGTCCCAGCGCTTCGCCGGGTGACACCACGACCGCGACCTGCTCGACGGCAGGCCGCCGGGGAGCGAACACGCCGTAGTAGATCAGCATGACGCCCGGGACGCTGCCCACCGCCACGAATTGGCAGACCGATGCTAAGAAGAAGTCGATGTGCCGGCCGAGCGCCAGGATGACCGGCACGAACAGGCAGACGCCGAGCAGCCCGAGGCCCAGGACCATGAGGTAGATACCGGCCAGCAGGGCGACCGCCAGCGGCAGCGTGGATCTCGGGCTGACCGTGCCCGGCGCCGGTGGTGGTGCCGCGGTCATCGGCTGGTGTCCCAGTGCGGGCCGGCCGGGCCGAGGCGGCCCGCGGCGCGGGCCTGCCGCCGCTGCCGCCACCGCGCCCACTGGCCCGGCTGCTGCGCCGCACCAGCGGCGACCGCCTCGCGGGCCCTCCGCACAGTGCCGTCGCCGTCGCCGTCCAGTCCTTCGCGCAGCCAGCTCTCGGTCGCGCGCAGGCTGAGCGCGACCGGGTCACCGGCCTGGAGGCCCAGCTCGGGGAACGCGCCCGGCGGGACGGCGACGCCGACGAGCGGCTGATCGGAGCGCCGCATTACCGCGGCCAGGCCGAGGGTCTTCTCCAGCACGCGCCGCGCAGTGTGCACGTAGACGGCGACCGTGCTGCGGGCCAGGCCGAGCTCACGAGCGACCTCCTCCTGCGGCATGCCGTTCAGGCAGTGCATGACCATCACGAACCGCATCTTCCCTGGCAGGGCGGCCAGCGCGCCGATCACGGCGCGGGCCTCGGCGGTCCGTGCGGGATCGGCCGAGCCGGGCAGGGAAAGCTCCAGGTCCAGGCCGGACGGCAGCTGCCGCGACGTGCGGCGCGAGGCCGCCCACAGCCGCTGGCTCATGACCTTGTACACCCACGCCTCGGGCGACTCGTAGGCGGCGATCCTGGGCCAGCTGCGGAATGCCTCGGCGTAGGCCTCCTGGACGGCGTCCTCGGCGTCCTGGCGGTGCCCGCTCAGCACGATCGCCTTGGCCAGCATGCCCGGGCAGGTGCCCGCGAAGAACAGCTCGAAGTCGGCCGGCATCCCCTCTCCCTTCACCGGGAGGCCCCCTCTCGATGGTCACCCTTCGCGGCACCCTGTGTCCAGACCGTCACGACGCCGCCGTCCGCCTGGCAGTCGATCACCGTGGCCCCAGGGCCGGCCGCGCGGGTAAGCGCGGCCAGGCCGCGGCGGCGAGCGCGCTCCTTCAGCAGTTCCAGCCACGACCAGGTCACGCCGGACACCAGCCTGACCGCGCCGGCCATCAAGACCAGCAGCACCGGTTCACTCATCCCTGATACACCCCTCAGCGCTCGTCTGCCGCAGTTTCGCGGCAGATCCCTTTCACCGGAGACAGGCGCCGGGGCTGGAATTGTTTAACGCTTCTTCGGGAGAGGTGACAGGGAGGTTCCGCGGCCGCCGGCCGACCCGGTACCCCCTATTAGGTTGTCGTGGAAGATCCGATCCGGAGTTGAGCCAGTCGGTGTCCCGGACTGTCGCCTGAACTGGCCTTCCTAGTCGCACCTCGGCCGTGCCTAGTGCTTCATAGAGACGATCCCGGTCGGGTTCCCCAAGCACCAGGACGTGGATGTCGCCCACCGTGCGCGCTGTCCAGGCTGCCCGTCATGGCGCGCCACCCATGACCCAATGCCACTTAGGGCACATCGGTTATTAACGCGCTGGTTTGATCTTGGGTGTGAGCGTTATGCCATGCGATGCCGCGTATCTGGTGAGCCCAGCCAGGGCGCTCGCCGCGGCCTGGCCGCGGCGAGCGGGCTGGTGCCGGGGCGGGCGGCGCGGGATGCAGGGTGTAGTTCCAGTCGCCGTGCCAGTCGTGGCGGTGCAGGGGGAGCGCTGCCATCTGCTCGTCGCTGATCTTTACTCCGGGCGGGTGCGTCCCGGTGTCCAGTTCAGCCCGGACGCGTAATCCGGTGCGGGTGGTGGTGGCAGCGATGGCCTTCACGATGACCTCGTGGCTGGTCAGGGGCCTGCCCCGCCAGTTCATGGTGATGCAGGTGAATAGCCGGTGCTCGATTTTGTTCCACTTGGAGTGCCGGGCGGGAAGTGGCATGCGGTGATTTCCAGCCCGGTTTCCAGGGCGAGCGCGGCCAGTTCGGTCTTCCAGGCGCGGGTCCGGGATGTCTAGTCCGGTCAGTTCCAGATCGCCGAAGTAGCGGATATCCGTGACCTGACTGGTTACGCCGTTTGACCTCTGCATTGGAGTCGTGCCTGAGGGCGAGTTCCCTCTTCGTTGTTTTGCCGAGGTCGTGGTGGGGTGTGGGGTGGCGGTTTTCGGGCCCAGCGTTCTGGATATCAGA
>PMSU01000028.1 GCA_003168255.1 Actinomycetota bacterium | reverse complement strand
TCAGGCGGCGGCGGGCGGCGGGTCAGGCTGGGCCGGCGGCGCGGGCGGTGGTCTTGCGGCGGCGGCCGTGCCGGCCGCCGCTGGGGTCAACCGGCGGCGCCGGGGTCACCATGTGCTTGCGCAGCCAGGCCGTCGCGGCGGCCGCCCTGAGCGGCCGGCTGACGTACCTGCCCTGCGCCGCGTCGCAGCCCATCGCCCGCAGCGCGGCCGCCGCGGCCGCGGACTCGACGCCCTTGGCCACCGAACGGATGCCGAGCGCACGGACAAGGTCCACCAGCGAGCGGACGATCACCTCGTCGTCGGCGCCGCCGTGCAGCCGCCCGATGAACGAGGAATCGATCTTCATCTCACACACGGGGAGCTGCTTGAGGCGGAGCAGCGAGGAGTATCCGGTGCCGAAGTCGTCCAGGCTCACCGACAGCCCGAGGCCGGCCAGCGCGTCCACCACGGCCGCCGCGTGCGCGGGCTCGGCGGTCAGCACCCGCTCGTTGATCTGGAGCATCAGCGCCTCTGGCGGCAGCCCGCGGCTGTCCAGCCCGCGTGAGATCGTTGCCGTCAGCCCGGCGTCCAGCAGGTCGCGGGCGGACACGTTCAGCGACACCGGCACCGCAAGCCCGGCCCGCCACCACGTAGACGCCTGGTCAAGCGCCGAGTCCACCACATGGCGGGTCAGGTCGCGCATCAGGTTCGACTGCCCGGCGGTCTCGGTGAACTCCTCCGGCGTGATCATCCCGCGCTCTGGATGCCGCCACCGGACCAGCGCCTCCAGGCCGGCCGGCCGACCGTCGGCGAGCAAGACCTTGGGCTGGAACTGGAGCTCGACCTCGCCGCTGTCGACCGCCCGGCGCAGATCGCCCATCAGGGTGAGCCTGGCCGGGGAGTTGCGGTCCCTGGCCGGGTCGTACGCCTCCACCCCGGTGCGGTTCTCCTTGGCCAGGTACATCGCCACGTCGGCGCGCTGTAGCAGCAACTGCACGTCCGGAGCATCGCCGGGATAGGTGGCGATGCCGACGCTCGCCTCGATGTCCAGCGCCATGCCGTCCAGCCTGAACGGCTCAGCCAGTGCCGCCCGCAGCCGCGCCGCGACCTCGCGGGCGGTGCTCGCGGACTTGATGACGGGCAGCAGCACGGCGAACTCGTCACCGCCGAGCCGTGCCACCAGGTCACCGGGGCGCACGCTGTGGGTGAGCCGGTGCGCGACGGCCTGTAGCAGCTTGTCGCCCGCCGGGTGCCCGAGCGTGTCGTTGACCTCCTTGAACCTGTCCAGGTCGAGCAGCAAGAAGCCGGCCACGCGCCGTGACCTAGCCGCGTCGGCCAGGGCCTCCTCGGCGCGGCGGAGCAGCAGCTTGCGGTTGGGCAGGCCGGTCAGCTCGTCGTGCATGGCCTGGTGCTCGCGCTGCACCGACACCGCGGCGTTGAGGTAGACCGCGATCAGCGGCAGCAGGAACAGCAGGACGAGCAGCGGGGAGCGGCCCATCACCACGACTACCAGCGGTGCGGCCGACAGCAGCGCCAGGTTGACGAACGCCTGGTAGGGAAACTCCTGGCGGGCAATCTCCAGCAGCGGGGCTCGCGAGTGCAGGCTGATGGCGATCGTGACGAGCGTGAAGTTGACGGCGAAGTACGCGGCGGCGGCGAGCGCCACGCCGGCTAGCTGGCCGCCGGACGGCACCCACGGCTGGGCGGGCTCGGGATGGATGCCGGCCAGCCCGAGGGCGGCCCACGCGGCGGCCAGCGCCAGCACGTCCTGCGCCGCGTTGAACGCGCTGCGGAATACCGCCTTGCGGTCAGCCCGCCCGGCGATCAGGGCGGACGCCGCCTTCAGCACGGCCGCGACGGGCAGCCCCCAGTAGAGCAACGCGGCAAAGCTGAACGTCACCGACGGCACGCCCGAGTCGGGTCCCGACTTGCCCGGCGTGATGATCGGCCGCAGCTCGCCGACCATGATGAGGACGGCGATCGTCCACACCAGCGGGCTCCTGATCAGCTGATGAACGCCGGCCAGGCTGAGGCTGAGCATGGCCGCGCACAGGATGGCGAGACCTGCCACCGAGACGACGGACAGGTAGATCCATAGCGGCGAGCCTGGCCGCGGGGTGATGTCCCTCGTGTCGTTCGGATCCTTCATCGACGCCCTCGTGCCTCGAACTAGCTCGTGCAGATGCACATGCAAGAAGAGTACGGCGAAAACACCACTTCGCGAAACCGATTGCATACCATCCGTTACCACCGATTGATCCCGACGTGCCTGACCTGGGACTTTGTGAGTGCTCTGGCGTGATCTTTTAGCACGGGTAAGGCGCCTTTGACCCGGAAAGCGCCGCCGGTCAGCCGTCGGATGCCGCCGCCGCGGCCTCCCGCGCCGCCTCGGGCCCCTCCTCGAGCAGCAATCCGAACGCCGCCTCGTCCAGCACGGGCACGCCGAGCTCCACTGCTTTGTCGTATTTCGTGCCCGGGTTCTCGCCGGCCACCACGAACTGCGTCTTCTTCGAGACCGCACCGCTGACCTTGCCGCCGCGCGCCCGCACCGCCTCGGTCGCCGAGTCCCGGCTGAACTCCGAGAGCGATCCGGTGATCACGACGGACATCCCGGCCAGCGTCCGCCCGCCGGCGCCTGGCCCGCCGACGCCGTCGGCCGGCGCCTCCTGCTCCAGCCGCACCCCGGCGGCCCGCCACTTGGCCACGATCGCCCGGTGCCAGTCCACGGTGAACCAGTCGATCGCCGCGGCCGCGATCGTCGGCCCGACGCCGTCGACGGCGGCCAGGTCGTCCACCGACGCCTCGGCGATCGCGTCCAGCGAGCCGAAGTGACCGGCCAGCGCGCGGGCGGCGGTCGGCCCGACGTGCCTGATCGACAGCGCGACCAGGATCCGCCACAGCGGCCGGGACCGCGCCTCGTCCAGGTTCGTCACCAGCTTGCCGGCGTTGACCGTCAGCGTGCCCGCCTTGTTCACGAAGAACGCCGAGGTCGCCAGCCTTTCGTCGGTCAGCCCGAACAGGTCGCCCTCGTCGGCCACCAGGCCGCCGTCCAGCAGGGCGACCACCGCCTCGTAACCGAGCACCTCGATGTCGAGCGCGCCGCGCCCGGCCAGGTGGAACAGCCGCTCGCGCAGCTGGGCGGGGCAGGAGCGCGCGTTGGGGCAGCGCCAGTCCACCTCGCCCTCCTCGCGGGCCAGCGGGGTGTCGCACACCGGGCAGCGGGACGGGAACTCGAACGCGCGCTCGGTGCCGTCGCGCAGGTCGGCCACCGGCCCGACCACCTCGGGGATCACGTCGCCCGCCTTGCGCAGCACGACCATGTCCCCGATCAGCACGCCCTTGCGGGTCAGCTCGTCGGCGTTGTGCAGGGTCGCGCGGTCCACCGTCGACCCGGCGACGTGGGCCGGCTCCATCACGGCGAACGGCGTGACCCGTCCGGTGCGGCCGACGTTCACCCGGATGTCGAGCAGCCGGGTGGTCACCTCTTCCGGCGGGTACTTGTAGGCGATCGCCCAGCGCGGCGCCCTGCTGGTACTGCCGAGATCACGCTGCACCGACACCCGGTCCAGCTTGATCACGACCCCGTCGATCTCGTACGGCGGGTCGTGCCGGTGCTCCGCGTAGTAGCTGATGTACTCGCGCACCCCGTCCAGGTCGTCGGTGACCCGGAACAGGTCGCTGACCGGCAGCCCCCACTCGCGCATCCGCTCGTACCATCCCGACTGGGTGTCAGGCCCGCCGTCGGCCGAGCCGACGCCGTGCACGATCACGTCGAGCGACCTGCTGGCGGTGACCCGGGGATCCTTTTGCCTGAGCGAGCCCGCCGCGGCGCTGCGCGGGTTGGCGAAGGGAGGCCGGCCGGCCTCGGTCAGGCGCACGTTCAGCTCGCCAAACCCAGCCACCGGAAAGAACACCTCGCCGCGCACTTCCAGCGTGTCGGGGAAGCCGCTGCCGGTCAGCCTGGCGGGCACGCTGGCGATCGTGCGGATATTGGGCGTGACGTCCTCCCCCGTCCTGCCGTCGCCTCGGGTCGCGCCGCGGACCAGCGCGCCGCCCCGGTACAGCAGCGCGATAGCCAGGCCGTCGATCTTGAGCTCGCACAGGTAAGGCCCTACCGGACCGGACTCGCCGAGCCTGGCTACCCGCGCCGCCCAGGCGTCAAGCTCCTCGGCGGAGAACGCGTTGTCCAGGCTGAGCAGCCGGTCCAGGTGCGTCACCGCGGTGAACAGCGTGGAGATGGCGCCGCCGACCTTCTGCGTCGGCGAGTCGGGCGTGCGCAGCTCGGAGTACTTCTCCTCGAGCTCGCGCAGCTCGCGGATCAGCGTGTCGTACTCGGCGTCCGAAATCAGCGGCGAGTCAAGCACGTGATACCTGTGCTGGTGCTCGGTGAGCTGCACGCTGAGATCGGCATGCCGGTGCCTGGCCTGCGCCGGCACCTCACCAGGCCCAGCGGCCCCGTCCAGCTCGGTCACCCGGTCCCCCTCTCGGTCATCTCCGGTCCTCGATCATCTCCGGTAGCATCCGGCCCGCCTCCCGGCAGGCGGCAAGCACCGCGACGGCACGCTCGGGCGACGCGCCGGCCAGCCCGCAGGCAGGCGCGATCACCACCTGCTCGGCGCAGCGCGCGAACGGCAGGCCGAGATGGTGCCACAGGTCGATGATCCGGCTGGCTGTGGCTCTGGCATCGGGCCGTTCGGAATCGGTGGGTTGAATTGCCCCGGCGAAAATGCCGGTACCGGAGTCCGCGACCTCGGCCAGCAGATCTTCGTCTTCCCGTCGTAGCAGGCTGAGATCGAGCCAGACGGCGCGCGCGCCGGATTGAGCGATTATGCCGAACGGCAGGCGGGCTGCGCAGCAGTGCACGATGACATCGGCGTTCGCTGCCTGCCCGATCGCGTGCAGCCCGTCGGCGGCAGGGCCGGGCTCGATGGCGCGCAGCCGGTTCAGCCCGCTGGCCGAGGGCACCGCTCCGGCCAGCACCGCTGGCAGTCGCGGCTCGTCGAGCTGGAGCAGCAGCCGGGCGCCCGGCACCCGCTTGCGGACGTCGGCGACGTGCGCCCTGACGCCCTCGGCGAGCGACTGGGTGAGGTCGGCAACCGCGCCGGGGTCGGCGAGGGCGGCATTCTGGCTGGCCGGCAGGTCCAGCGAGGCGGCGAGCGTCCAGGGCCCGCAGACCTGCACCTTCAGCGGGCCCTCGTAGCCGTCGGCGGCTTCCTCGAGCGCGTCCAGATCCTGGTCGAGCATCCCCCGCGCCCGGCGCAGGTCGCTACCTGGCCTGGCCGCCAGCCGCCAGCCGCCCGGGGTGGTCTCGACCGGCATGTCGGTCAGCAGCGCCGCGGTGCGGCCGACCAGGTCGGCGCCCGGGCCGCGGGCGGGCAGTTCGGGCAGGTGCGGCAAGTCGGGCAGCTCGTCGAAGACGGTGCGCACCGCCTCGACGATGTCGGTGCCTGGCATCGAGCCCGCTCCGGACGCGCTGCCTGTTGTCCAGGGAAATTCTGGCGTATCGCTGGTCACGGAGCCGAGCTTAGCCATCCGGTCGGACACGGAACGCGCAGGCCGGGCGCCTTCGGCAGTCCCCAACTACGGCATCCGTCACCGGTACCAGGTCGGCCCTGGGCCCGAGGGTCTCCGCGCGCTACCAGGCCCGATCACAGAACGGAGTGGCAGGCCGGGCTACGGCAATCGCCTGTCAGCGGACGACAAGTGCATATACCGTGCCAACTGCCAAGCTATCGCCGGAATTCGGCGGATAACGTGACAGAAGGGCTTTAAAAATGCACTCACGCCAGCCGCAGGGGGATCTCCCCGCCACCAGCAAATGGGGGCGGGGAGCCGACGGCCGAGCGGGGCGGGGAGCCGACGGCCGGCCCGGACGGGGAGCCGACGGCCGGGCCGGACGGGGAGCCGACGGCCGGGCCGGTCGGCGATGGCGCCGCGGCGCTGTCGCGCCCGCGGCTGCGGCCGCCTTCGCCGTTCTGGCGGCGTTGGCCAGCACGGCCGCAGCCTCCGCCTCCGCTGGCGCGGCGTCCGCCGCCGGCTCGGCGTCCTCAGCCAGTCCGGCGTCCTCAGCTGGCGCGGCGTCCTCAGCCGGTCCGGCGTCGCCGCCCGTGGCGGTCAGGCCGGTGTCGCTTGGTCGCGGCCTTGGGCCGGCGGCCGGCGAGGTCGCCGCGACCGGCGAGAATACGTGCGCCGAAACCGCCTACAAGGCGGGATTCTCCTACGAGATGTACCTGAGCACGGCAGCAGGCCGCTACCGGAGCATCACCGTCGCGGTCGCGGTCTGCCTGGCCGAATCGGGCGGCGTCTCGAACATATACGGATGCAACTCAGCGTACGGAGAGTCCGACGGCTACTACCCGCCGGTCGGCTGCCCGGCGGGAACCACGTCCGTCGACCGGGGACTGTGGCAGATCAACAATGAGGCCTGGTCCAACGTGAGCGACGCGTGCGCGTTCCAGGCGCAGTGCAACGCCGATGCGGCCTGGAATGCCTCCGATCACGGCAAGGACTGGGGCCCTTGGTCCACCTACACCAGCGGCGACTGGGAGTCGTACATCCGCGATGCGGAGTCTGGCATGTCCGGGATCACGGTCACGCTGACCGGCAACGCGGCCGACAAGTGCCTGGAAACGGTGGTCGGCGGCGGCCACGACGGCGGGGTCGTGCAGCTATGGACATGCGATAGCTCGGATCAGCACCAGCAATGGCGAGTGCGCGTGCAGGACACCGGCAATCCGATCCTGGAGAGCGTCGGCGGCGGCAAGTGTCTCGACACCGTGACGGGCCAAGGCCACGACGGCGGCGGGGTGCAGCTATGGGCATGCAATAGCTCGGATGCGCACCAGAGATGGTGGATCAACGGCAGCGGCCACCTGGACACCGACGGTCACGCGGACGCCGAGCTGCAAAACTCGGGGTCCGCGCGCTGCCTCGCCACGAAGGACGGCGGCGGCCATGACGGCGGCGTGGTCTATCAGTGGAGCTGCGACGCCAGCAACTCTTACGACCTGTGGCACTGACCGTCCGGGGCGGACGGCAGCGTGGTGAGGCCTCGCCGCCGGATGGCGTTCGCTAGGGAACGCGGGCGGCGGCGGTTGCCGTGATCGTGGCGGATCCGAGCACGAGGTCACCGTCGTAGAGGACCGCCGCCTGGCCCTTGGCCACGCCGCGGGCGGGCTCGTGCAGCCGGATCTGGAGCACGTCTTCTTCCAGCCAGACGGTGGCCCGGTTCGCCTCGCCGTGCGCGCGGAGCTGGACCGTGCAGTCGCGCGGTGCCAGCGGCGGCGGGCAGCCGGTCCACACCGGGCTGGCCGCGGTGATCTCGTGCACGTCAAGCAGCTCTCGCGGGCCGACGGTCACCGTCCTGGAGACCGGTTCGATGTCCAGCACGTAGCGCGGCCTGCCGTCGGCCGCCGGGCTGTCGATGTGCAGCCCCTTGCGCTGGCCGATGGTGAAGCCGTACGCGCCATCGTGCCCGCCGATCACGTGGCCGCTGGTGTCCACGATCTGGCCGGGTGCCTCGCCGAGCCTGTCGGTGAGGAACTTCCTGGTGTCCCCGTCGGCGATGAAGCACACGTCGTTGCTGTCCGGCTTGTCGGCGACGGCCAGGCCGCGGGCGGCCGCCTCGCGGCGGACCTGCTCCTTGGTCGTGTCGCCGAGCGGGAACATGGCGCGGCCGAGCTGGTCGCCGGTGAGCACGGCGAGCACGTAGGACTGGTCCTTGGCCGGATCGACGCTGCGGCGCAGCAGCCGCTGGTCGAGCTGGGCGTGGTGGCCGGTGCAGACCGCGTCGAAACCGAGCGCCACGGCGCGGTCGAGTACCGCGGCGAACTTGATCTTCTCGTTGCAGCGCAGGCACGGGTTGGGGGTGCGGCCTGCCGCGTATTCGGCGACAAAGTCGGCCACCACGTCACGATCGAAGCGTTCGGCCATGTCCCAGACGTAGAACGGGATGCCGATGACGTCGGCGGCACGGCGGGCGTCGCGGGCGTCTTCGAGTGTGCAGCAGCCGCGGGCGCCGGTCCGGTAGGAGCGCGGGTTAGCGGACAGCGCGAGGTGAACGCCGGTCACCTGGTGGCCTGCGTCCGCCGCCCTGGCCGCGGCTACGGCCGAGTCGACGCCGCCCGACATCGCGGCAAGCACACGTAGCTGAGTCATCGCCTACCGAGGGTACGCGGAAATCCGGCCAACTCGCGGCCGGCCGGCCGGGTCCGCTGACCGCGACCGGCTGCGGCGGCCGGATGGCTGGCTTTGGCGGTTAGGGCCGGGCCGCGCCGTTCGGAAAAATCTGAGGAAGACTGGACGGTGGACGGCTTCGGGGCTCAGCGCGAAGGGGACGCGTCCTGCGCCAGGAAGCCCGACTTCTGCCAGATCTTGCGGGCCCGCCCGTCGAGGAAGCCGACCTCCTCGAAGGCCGCCATGGACTTGCGGGACGCCCACTGGAGGGTCGCCTGGCGGTGCGGGCTGCTGGCGGCTGTGCGCCGGGCCAGCCCGGGATCGAGGCCGACCGCGGCGTAGGCGGACGGGTGGACCAGGTTCCTGGTCACGATCCCCGACATTCCCCAGGCCAGCCTGGCCGCGGTCAGCTTGCGCCTGGTCGCCGAGCTCTTCGCCACCTGGCGCTTGAGCTCCTCGCGCGCGTACTTGATATGCCTGGCCTCTTCGATGACGTGAATCCGGCTGACCTGGCGGACCAGCGGCTGGACGCGCTCGTCGGGGAAGGCGGCACGCTGCATCGCATCGGTGAATTCCTCGATGACGAGGGTGGCGGCGAACATCAGCATCGGGTCGTGGAACGATCCGAGCGCCTTGATCGCGTTGTACTCGAGCGCCCGCGGCCGGTGCGTGGTCAGGCCGAATGTCCGCACCATCCGGCCGAACATCATCGAGTGCCTGCACTCGTCCGCGGTCTCGGTCAGCGCGTAGGCGAAGTCGTTGCTGTCGTACCTGACCCGGTAGGCGTGCTGCACCAGGATCTGCATCAGGGCCAGCTCGGACCAGATGCCGAACGAGGCCAGGCTCGAGACCTCTTGCCTGGTCAGCTCGATCCGCTGATCCTCGGTGAGCCCGTCCCACAGCTCCGTCTCATACAGTGAGCTCGCTTCCGGCGGCCCGTAGTACAGGCCGGGCACCGGGGGCGCGTCCCAGTCCACGTCCACGTCGGGGTCGAACGAGTGCTTGCGGGACGTCTTGATCAGCCGTTCCGCGGTCAGCTCGCGGTCGGTGAGCGCGAGCGTGTGGTTTCCGTCCTCGCATTTGATGACGGCGGTCCCCGCATCGATGAGCGTGGTCATGACGCTGCCACCTCCAGGTGGAAATCCGCTGCCTTGACGCGGCGCATCCGCATCCAGTAGTTCACTGTCGAGGCCGGCCAGAGTGAGCGGTTGACCCCGTTTCGGTCCAGGTACCAGCTGACGCAGCCGCCTTCCAGCCACACCGAGCCGCTGGACTTGTCCTGCACCCACTCGTTGAAGCGGTCCTGCGCCTGCGGCTTGACCTCGATCGAGGCGGCCCCGGTCTTGGCAACGAGCCGCAGGCAGCCGACGATGTAGCGGATCTGCGCCTCGATCATGAAGATCATCGAGTTGTGGCCGAGGCCGGTATTGGGGCCGACGAGGAAGAACAGGTTCGGGAAGCCGGCCACCGTCGTGCCCAGATGGGCCTTCATGCCCTCGCGCCAGGCGTCCTGGATCTTCACGCCGCCCCTGCCCACGATGTGCGTGTTGTCCAGGGCGTCAGTCACGTGGAAGCCGGTGCCGAAGATGATCGCGTCCACCTCGACCTCGCGGCCGTCGGCGGTGAGGACCGAGTGCTCGCGGATCTCGGCGATGCCGGCCGTCTCCAGGTCTACATTCGGCCGGGTGAACGCCGGGTAATAGTCGCTCGAGACGAGGGTGCGCTTGCAGCCGAGGGTGTAGCTGGGGGTGAGCTTGGCGCGCAGCTCGGGGTCGTCAGGGATCTGCTTGGCGATGTGCCAGTGGCCGATCCGCTCGGCGCTCTTGAGGATCCTGGGGTGCTCGAAGCCGAGCACGAAGCTCTCCTGGAGCCAGTAGATCATGTTGCGGTACGCGCGCCTGGTGACCGGGAGCGACTGGAACAGGCGCTTCTCCCGGGCGGAGAACTCGCGGTCGGGCCTGGGCATGATCCACGGCGGGGTCCGCTGGAACACCGTCAGCTGCCGGGTCTGCTTCGCGATCTGCGGCACGAACTGAATGGCCGACGCGCCAGTGCCGATCACCGCGACGCGCTTGCCGGTGAGGTCGTAGTCGTGATCCCACTGCGCGGAGTGGAACGCCTTGCCCTCAAACCGCTCGAGGCCGGCGATCTCGGGGATGCTCGGCAGGTGCAGCGGGCCCAGGCCGGCGATGAGCGCCTTGCCGCGCACCAGCCCGCCGCCGGCGGTGGTGACCTGCCAGGCGGCGCTCCGGTCGTCGTACTCCGCGCCGGTCACCTCGGTGCCGAACCTGATGTGGCGCCGCAGCCCGAACTTGTCCACGCAGTGCTCGATGTAGCCGAGGATCTCCCGCTGCGGGGCGAACTCGCGGCTCCAGTCCGCCTTGGGCTCGAAGGAGTAGGAGTACAGGTGCGACCTGATGTCGCAGGCACAGCCCGGATAGGTGTTCTCCCGCCAGGTGCCGCCGACNNCCTTCTTCAGCGCGATCGCCATGCCGATGCCGGAGAAGCCGGTGCCCACAATGACGACCGCGTGGGTCCGCTCCTTGCTGGCGTGGCCGCGGGTGTCCGTAGGCTGGCCCATTTCGGTGCTCCTCTGGCGTCTTCGCCTTTACCGTACCAGTACCATTGGTACGGAAGATACATTTCCTGCATACTTGTATCAAGGCGTAGGGTCGGATTCATAGAATTTGGGTCCGAACGGCTCCGGGCGGGTCCGGGTGGAAGGCTGAGGATGGTCATCGATCTGCTGCGCATGGTGCAGGCGCGCGACCAGGGCGAGGACACCGACTCGGTGACCGAGCGCATCCTGGACGCTGCGCTCGGGCAGTTCGAGGACTTTGGGCTGCGCCGGTCCACTATGGAGGACATCGCCCGGCGCTGCGGGCTGTCCCGGATCACGATCTACCGCAGGTTCCCCAAGAAGGAGAACCTGATCGAGGCGGTCGTGCTGCGCGAGCTGCACACCTTCCTCGGTGACCTGGAAAGCGTCGGCGGGTGCGGCGAGGCCGGCGGGTGCGGTGGGGGCGGCGGCGGGACCGACCGGGCCGGCGACGCTTTCCAGG
>PMSU01000211.1 GCA_003168255.1 Actinomycetota bacterium | reverse complement strand
TCCTGCTGCCGGTGCTGCGGCACGACATGGCCTGGTGCCACCGCTACCGCTACCACCCGGGGCTGCCTCTTCAGACGGCCATTGTCGCTGTCGCCGGTACCGCGGACACCGAGGCGACGCCCGCGAAGATGCGCGCCTGGGCACGGCACGGCGAGCGGTTCCGACTGCTGACCGTGCCCGCCGGGCATTTCTTCCTGCAGACGGCCACCCGGCGGCTCACCGCGCTGCTCACGCAAGATCTTCTCCGCGCGCTTGATGAGACCGCGCCACCCGTCCCCCCGGAGCCAGCGGAAACCCTATGACGCCCCCCCGGACTGAGAATCACGTCGTCCCGCTAGGCGACGGGCGGTGGAGCCTATGGCGGGAGGCCGTGCTGCGCGCGGCGGGCTTCCCGTCCAGCGGCCTGACCATGCTCTCCGCCGCGGCCTGTGCGCGCGTCGCGGACGACCACCTGGTCGGCAAAGCCACACGGGACGAATACGACGGTGCGTTCTCCGATGCGGCGGCCGGTAACGCAGCCACGCTCCACCGCCTGGCCTCGGATCCTCTGCTGCGCGAGGCCATAACCTGGCAGAACCTTTCCGCGCTGGTCTCGGTAGACAAGATCGTCGAAGCTGGACGCCAGCCGCGGCGAACCGCCAGGCACCGCTCTCGCGAGCGCATGCTGGCGCGGTACTGGCAGCGTTATTGCGGCAAGGCCGAGACGGTCGGCTTCTTCGGTCCGCTGTGCTGGGTGATGATCGACCCTGCCGAGCCCGGGGTGTCGGCCAGGCCTGGCACCGGGCTGATCCGGGATCGGGCCGTTTACCTGGAGCACTGGGCGCTCGCTGCCTTCGCTGAGCGGCTCGCCTCGGACCCGTGTGTGCGGCAGTGGCTCGCCCCGGCGCTGGCCCCGCATCTGACCGTACGTGGGCGAGAGGTGATTGATACGGTTCGCCCACCGGTCAGGCTGACCGTGGCCCAGGCGGCGGTGGTCGCTGCATGCGACGGGTGCAAGTCGGCCCGGCAAGTCGCCGACGAGGTGGCCGCCGCTCCGCAAGCAGCAGTGCGAACCGCGGCGGACGTGTTCGTCCTGCTCGAGCAGCTGGTCGAGCGCGGGATCCTGTGCTGGGACTTCGACCTACCGGTGAGCCTGGATGCCGAGCGAGTACTGCGCGAGCGCATCGCGCGGATCGCGGACGGCAGGGCACGGGCCGCCGCCGAGGCCGCCCTGCGCCTGCTAAGCGATCACCGCGATCAAGTTGCCGCCGCTGCCGGGGACTCCGCCCGCCTGGCCGAGGCGTTGCGCGCGCTGGAGGACGCGTTCGCCGGGGTAGCAGAACACGCTGCCCGGCGCAGTTCCGGCCAGATGTACGCGGGCCGGACGCTGTGCGTAGAGGAGACGACCCGGGACCTGGACGTCACCTTCGGCAAAGCCGTGCTGGAAGCCGTGGCAGCACCGCTCGCCGTTCCGCTGACGATCGCGCGCTGGCTGTGCTGCACGCTGTCGCGGACGTACCTTGCCGAGCTTGAGCGGCTGCACGCCGATCTGGCTGATCAGCAGGGCGAGGTTCCCCTGGGGCTGCTGTGGTTCATGGCGCAGGGCCTGTTCTACGGCGCCGCGCGGCGCCCGGCCGATGACATCGCGGCCGAGCTGGACCGACGGTGGAGCCGCCTGCTCGGCTTGGACCAGGCCCCTGCGGCCTGCTCGGCGCTGGCGTTTTCCAGTGGAGACCTGGCCGGGCCGCTGGCTAAGCTGTTTCCTGCGGACGGCCCTGCGTGGGCGGCCGCCCGCCTGCACAGCCTCGACATCCAGTTCCGTGCTCGCGGTGCCGAGTCGTTCCGGCGCGGCGACTTTGGCGCCGTCCTCGGCGAGGTGCACGCCGCGTGGGCTGCGGCGGGCTGCGGCGCCCTCGTGGCCGTGCATCCGGACCCGGTGCGGCTGCGGCGCGCGCTCCGTTGCGACCTGGGTGGCCGGGCCATCTACCCCCTCCTACCGCTGACCTGGGCAAGGCACACTCCCAGGCTAGCCTTCGCCCTCGAGGACCCAAGAGATCCGCAGCTCGGGTTCACCGTCGCTCCCGGCGCGGACCCCGGGCGACTGGTTCCCGTCAGCGCCGTGGTGGTCAGGCACACCGCAGACGGGCTGGTCGCCGTGGTGCCGGGCGGTCGGCGCTGGCCGCTGCTAGAGGTCTTCGGTCGGCTGCTGTCCGAGCTCTCGGTCGAGGCGTTCAAGTCGGCAGGCTCGGCGCCGCACGTGCCGAGGATCACCGTGGACGGCCTCGTCCTAGCCCGCGAGACCTGGCGGATGGGGGTCGGTGACTGCCCGGCGGTAACCGCCCGCGGAGAGCGGGATGAGTTCCTCGCCGTCCGTCGCTGGCGGATGGCGCTGGGGTTGCCCGAACATGTCTTCGTCAAGCTGTCCACCGAAGTGAAACCGATCTTCATCGATATGACCAGCCCCGTCTATGCGTCGATGCTGGCGGCGGCCTTGCGCGCCGCGCGCAGGGCCGCAGGAGATGGCGCCTCCCTGATGGTGACTGAGATGCTGCCGCGCCCGGACGAGGCATGGATTCCCGGCACTGAGGGCGTGCGCTACATAGGGGAGCTGCGGTTGCACGTGCGCGAGGAGCAGGTCGTGCTCGCCGGGCATGAAGAGAAAGGAGCTTCATGACTCAGGTAGTGATCCCCAGGGCCTGGATCGACGGTGACGCGTGTCCCGTTTCCGACCTGCCCGTCCATGAGCTTTTCCTGCAGCGGGCGCGCAGCGACCCCAGCGCGCTCGCGGTCAGGCAGTGGGGCGTGGCATTAACATACCGGCAGCTCGCGAGCGTGGCGGGCGGGCTGGCCCAGCGGCTCAGCGCCGTCGGCGTGGGCCCGGGTTCCCGGGTGGGCTTGTGCATGCGGCGGACGCTGCGGCTACCTGCCAGCATGCTCGCCGTGCTCATGGCGGGCGGCACGTTCGTGCCGCTGGACCTGGAGCAGCCTGCGGAGCGGCTGCACACGATGGCCGGGGACGCCGGGATCGAGACGGCCCTGGTCGACGCCGTCGGCGCTGAAATGCTCACCGGCGTTGTCGGTCGGCTCCTCACGGTCGGCGACGCGGGCGACGATGTCCAGCAGCTCCCCGGCAGCGGGCAACCGACCTGTGCCGCTGCCATGGACGACCTGGCTTACATCATGTACACCTCAGGTTCCACCGGTCGGCCCAAGGGCGTCATGGTCAGCCA
>PMSU01000127.1 GCA_003168255.1 Actinomycetota bacterium | reverse complement strand
CGCCCGCGGCGCCCGCGGCGCCCGCGCCCGCGGCACCGGTGGCGCCCGCGGCCTGCTCGCGATTCTTTCGCGCACCGAACAAGATTCCGCTCCCTCTACTCAAGCTGCCATGCTGCGGCGGTAACTGATCATCTGGGTGCCGCAGTCATGCGACGCCTTACTGCTATAACGCTGCTTGCTCGTGCTGTGCCCGGGTCGTGCGGCGCCGACTCCGGTGTCGCGGAATCGTGGAACGCCTCGGCCGTTCGGCGTATTCGTCTTTTGGTGGTCCTACTCTCATGAGACGCGCGACCGGCCCGGATGGTTGTGCGGCCTCTCCCGGCACTTCGGGCTACTCCGTGCTCGTCCGCCTCCTATTCTGGCGGGTCCGCAGCACCTCATGCGCCTTCCCTTGGCAAGTTTGACCGAACTGCGGCCAAAGGGTTGCGGTTTACGCTGCCGCCGCGTTGTGCGGGCTCGATATGTGCAGCGGCCAGGACGCGTGCACCGCCGGAAGGGTCGCCGGGTTGACGAACGTGCTGCCGTTCGGCCCGGCCTGCACGGCTTCATGCAAGGCGCTGCCTGCCACTAGCTGCTGCCAGGACAGGAACCAGTCGGTCCAGCCGTTACCCCAGACCCCGCCCGCCGGGCTGCCGGTGATCGTCACCGGATCACCGGGGACGGCCATCTTGTAGTAGATCTCGGCGTCGGCCGGGGGCATGTTGACGCAGCCGTGGCTCACGTTCGTGAAGCCCTGCTCCCCAACGGACCAGTACGCGTCGTGCAGGAAGTCCCCGCTCCAGGTGAACCGAACCGACCACGGCACCTCGATGTTGTACCCGGGGCCCTTCATGTCCACCGGGTTGCCCTTCTCGATGGTGAGGTATGTCCCGTTTGGAGTGTTGTCGCCCGGCCTGCCCGTGCTGATCGGCCAGTAATGGATGCGGCGGCCGTTGTAGTACAGGCTCATGTGGTGGGTAGCTGTGCTCGCCACCACGATCAGTGACGCGCCGATGCGGTACGACTGGGTCAGCTCGGCGGCACCGTAGACGCCGGGGGCTCCCTGCACGCCGTCCAGGTGGCCGTCGAAACTGATCTGCGTGCCGGCCGGCCAGTAGGTCTGCGGCCTGAAGTCAAGCTGCTCGTCGCCCTGCCAGTCCCAGGCACCCACCACCGGCTTGGACGTCTTGATCTGGAGTGACCGTTCGACCTCGGCCCTGTTGGTGATCGGCCTGCTGAACACGAGCTTGATCGGCATGCCCACGCCGAAAGACTTGTTCAGGCCCTCGAAAATCTGGGTCTGGAACGTCTGGCGGGGGGTGAGGGTGCCGAACGAACTGGTGGCCGTGACCGTCTTGCCCACGTCGTTGGTGGCGGTGGCGGTCACCGTGTAGTGCTGGGAAACGCTCAGCGCCCACTGGCTGTGCCACACCGTGCCGCCGTCGGACAGCAAACCGGTGACCGGGTCTCCGGCCGCTGTGACGGTGACATGCCCGATCTTGCCGTGGGCAGCCGTAACCGTGATGCCCTTGTCCGGCGCGACATTCCGGGTGTCGTTGGCGGGGCTGATCGAGAGCCCGGCCGCGGCCGCGGCTGCGGCCGACTGCTGCTTGGCCGGGGTACTAGCGGCCGGGCCGCCGCCAGAACACGCGCTGAGCAGGATCAACGCAACGGGCATGGCTGTGATGGCCAGCCCCCCGCGGTGCCTGGTGAACCGGCCGTGCCGCTGGCCTGCCCGGCCCTCGCTGCTCCGCAAGCCAGACCTCCTCAGATCGACCCGGATACCCGATCCATTTCCCGATCACTGGTTACGAAACAGGATCATCCTGATGACGCCCGGCTATCGCGCCGCTCTTGGCCGGATCTGCCGATGTGGCAGCGGATGGGGTGCGCCGATGGTTGCCTGCCCAGGGTATGCGCAGCGGGTTGCCCCGATGACCGGACCGGAGCAGGGCCAGGGCGGCAGCTACTACCGCGATGCCCACCGCGGTCCACGGCACGAAATCGCCGAGACGATCGTAGGGAGTCCTCGCGGCGGCCGGGGGCAGGCCGAGGTGTACCACGTCCACCCCGACGCGTGCCTGGCCGAACCAGGACAGCAGCCTGCCGCGGGCGTCGAAGGCCACCGAATCACCGGTCAGCGCGGCCTGAACGACCGGGCGCCCGGTCTCCGCTGCGCGCAGCGCGTCAAGGGAGGCGTGCTGCGCGAGCGCCCAGGTGTGCTGGAAGGTGGAGTCCGACGTCTGGTAGACGATCACCTGGGCGCCCTGATCGGTATCTACCCGCGACATGTCGGGGAACGTGGACTCGAAGCAGATCAGCACTCCGATGGTCAGCGGGTTGCCGCCAGGCACGTTCGCCCGCAGGTTGTGCGCGCCCGTCCCCGGGATCATGTTCACCGGTGCTGCCTTGCTGATCGAGGTCAGCCAGGACAGCTGCTGGCGGAACGGGATGTACTCGCCGAACGGCACCAGCCGGGTCTTCGTGTACTCGCCGGTGATCCCGCCGGGACCGACGAGCAACGCCACCTTGGACTTCTTTCCGTCCTGCTCCCAGTCCTGGTTGACGAGGATCTCGGCCCGGTCCGCCGCTGACAGCGCCTCGACCCGGGCGAGCAGGCTCTTGTCCTGTCGCAGGTTGTAGCCGATGCTGCTCTCTCCCCACACGATCAGGTCCGGGCGGTCAGCGCTCAGGCTGCCCGGCCGGGCAAACCCGGCGGTGAGCCGCAGGCTGGCGTCGACCCTGCTCGGCGGGGTGGGCTGCACGCCAGGCTGCACCAGGGCGATCGTCACCTGCCTGGCCACCGGCGCAGCCGGAGTGAGCGCGAACGCGACCGGGCCCGCCGCGATGACGATCGCGGTCGCGACCCCGCCGAGAACCCGCAGCCCCGCCCCGCCGGACACCAGCATGATGACGATGCCGGTGTTCGCGGCCACGATCGCGAAGCTGACCAGCCATACCCCGCCGACAGCGGCGAGCGCCAGGATCGCCGGGTGCTGCCACTGGCTCGCGCCCAGCACGGCCCACGGCCCGCCGAGCGCCTGCCAGGACCTGATCCACTCGATCACCAGCCAGCAGCTCGGCACCACGACCAGCGCGGCCAGGGCGTGCGGCGCGGTGACCGGGCGGCGCAGCAGCCCCCAGGTCGCGACCGCCACCCCGGTCCATCCCACGCCGAACGCCACCGCGACGAGCAGCACCCCGGGCCCGATTTCCGGAGCCATCCAGTAGAGCGACGCCAGCAAGAACCCGGCGCCAAACCACCAGCCCCGCACCGCCGCCTCGCGGGCATCAGCCGCGGCCCGCATCAGCAGCAGCCCGGGAACCAGGGCGAACCAGGCCATGAACTCCAGGTTGGGCGCAGGGAAGGCAAGGACTGGCAGCGCGCCCGAGGCAAGAGTCATATACCGAACGGGCTTCGCCAGGCCCCGGAGGATCGCCACGACTAGATTCTCCGCCTCCATGCGCGCTGCGGCGAGCCAGCGGTAAGCGTCAGCCCGCTGCGTCGGCGGCGCGGGGCCGCCGGGGGCCGCTATGGCCGGATCGCCGCTCGGCGACAGCGCCTGCCGCGGCGCCGATGAGAGCGAGGATGGTCAGCGCGGTGATCACATACTCGGGCCATCCGCCGACCCGTTCGGCTAGGGTCTGGCCAGTCAGCAGCGGGACGCGCGCCTCGAGCACGGCCTGCCGCCAGATGCCGCTGCGGGCGATCAGGCTGCCGTCGGGCGCGATGATCGCGCTGACGCCGGTGGTGGAGGCGACCACGACGCTCCGGTCGAACTCGACCGCCCGGATCTGTGCCATCGCGAGCTGCTGTAGCGACTCACCGGTCTGGCCGTCCACCTCGAAGGTCGCGTCGTTGGTCTGTACTGACAGCAGGTTCGCTCCCGCCGTAACCTCGGACCGCACCAGGCCGTCGAAGCCGACTTCGTAGCAGATCACGTCGCCAAGCCGGATCTTGCCGGTGCGAAACACGACCGCCTGGTGCCCCGGGGTGAAGTTGACCGGCTGGAGCGCGGTCAGCGAGGTGATGTGCGAGAGCAGCCCGCGCAACGGGATGACCTCGCCGAACGGAACGAGCTGGCGCTTGGTGTACTTCGTCGTCGGTCCCCGGCCTGGCAGCCAGAGCTGGCCGACGTTGCGCAGCGGGTTCTCCAGGATCTCGCCGACCAGGACGGGCTTGCCGACGGCCCGGACGGCGGCCGTGATCTCCTGGTAGATGACCGGGTATTCGAAGGGGTCCAGATCGGTGGAGTTCTCTGGCCAGATCACGATGTCGGGCGCGGCCAGGTCGCCGGCCTTGACCCGAGCGGCGAGTTTCGCGGTGGCCACCGCATGGTTCAGCGTGATCTGGGAGTCGTTGAGCAGCCCCGGCAGGTTCCTGGCGTGCGGCACGTCGCCCTGCACGGCGGCCACGGTCGCGCTCGCGGCTCCCGACGCGGCGACCGGCAGTGCGGCGCCGGCCAGCGCCAGTCCCGCCACGCAGGCGAAGCACGCAGCATGCAGCACCCGGCGCTCGATGATCACCCAGGCCAGGCACGCGCCGGCCAGCGCGATCAGGAAGGTGAGCAGCGGCGGCCCGCCGACGGACACCCAGCGAACGGTGGGCGCTTCCGCCTGGCTCATCGCGAGCCTGCCCCACGGGAAGCCACCCCACGGCCACCGGTCGCGGAGGGCCTCTTCCGCGACCCACCAGCCAGCCACCGCGACCGGCCAGGCGCGCAGCCTGAGCAGCAGCCGCTGACCGATCGCGAGCACCGCGAAGATGAGGGTGTCGCTGACCGCGAGCGCCACCCAGGCGTACCAGGCGAGGTTCAGCACCCAGGACAGCAGCGGTACGAAGAATGCCAGGCCGAAGACGGCCCCCACCGCGAACGAGCCGCGCAGGCTCTGCTGCCGCAGCGCCACCACCAGCAGCGCGGGCCCCACGGCAGCGAGCGGCCAGATCCCGTAAGGCGGGAAGGCAGCCGCCAGCGCCAACCCGCCGACCAGGACGGTCAGCAGCGCCCAGCGCAGCCGCAGCCCGCCAGGCTCGGCATCGCTGACCGGCTTCCCCGCGTCACGCGCAGTTTCCAGCCCATCGTGACCAGCATGCGTGCCGCCGGCCGTCCCGGCATCGTCCGCCCCATCGCGAGGAGCCCCCGTGCCGCCGGCCGTCCCGGCATCGTTCCTGGTGTCCGTGCCGTCTGCCGACCCACGCGTGCCAGCGGCCGCACGCCTCAGCCTCGCTGAGCCGCGGGCCAGCCGCTGTGCCTCCGATTCGCTGCGCATCCCGTAGTCGAGATTAGCCGCGCTCCCCGTCGCTGGTGCGCGTCACGCCACGATCTGGCGTGATAGGCGGAAGAATCGAACGCTTCCGCGATTAGCGATAAATCCTGCACTTCGCCTCGATCGTGGTTATCCGCCGTGCTAACGTCGTCACCGCTTGTAAGAGGGGGACGGTGTCTCCAGTACTAACTTAGTTAGGGGCAGGCAGTGATCAAAATCCGCTATTCGGACCTTCAGGCGGGCTTGCATGCCAGCGCCAAGTCCGAGGGTCGGCACACGATCATTTACCTGCTGCCGGGCCTGTCGTCGGCGGACAGGGGAAACGCAATAGACCGGCTGAGAGCGTCAGCGAGAGTTGGCCATGGTCCTAAACTGCCAGCCATCTCGCTCGCTTTGGCACTAATGGCCGATCGCATCCGACTGACCCTTCGAAACGCAGTAGCCGCCGCGCGCCTGCACCCAACCGGTGTGGCCATTCCGGTCATCGCTCTTGTCAGCGGGGCGATTGTCTATGGCCTGTTGGTGACTGTTTCCATTCGCATCGGCCCAGCGCCCGTTTCGGCCTTGGCGCCGCTTCCAGTGGGCACGGCGCAGGCCAAGGCCGGGAGTACCCAACCCGATACGGTGAGCGGTCGGGGAGCCGATCCGGCAAGCGCGTTCCATCTGACCGGGGACAGCGCGTTCGGCTCACGCGGACCGGCTGGCGGCACACTGCCGCCCGGGCGGGTCGCGGGTTCCAGCCCGAGTCCGTCGGTCGGGCCCACGCCGAGCCCGGACCCCAGCGGTAGCTCATCACCTCCCGGTCACCCAAAGCCCCCGCCCTCGAGTTCCCTTTCCCCCACGCCCAGCCCTTCGCCTTCGCGCTCGCATGGTGGCGGAGGCGTGTGCGTGAACCTGGGCCTGCTCGGGATCTGCGTGGACCTGTAGGCCCCCGCTCACCCATACCCCCGCCTTCATCGGGTGCCCGCGTCCGCCGCGACCCAGTCCTGACGGGTCGTCCGGCCGAGAGTCTTTGCGAATCCTGGTCCAATGCTGCGCCTGGGCGCGCGGCGTGCCGCGGAGGGTCAGTCCCGCGGGCCGGATATTCACGCGCGAGCGCGACGGGAATGCGAGACGATTCCGGATGTTTAGCGCAGCAGCGGCCCAGGATCATGGAGGACCCTTGTCGTGAGCCGGCGTGGCTGGATGCTCTTCGCGGCGATGAGCGTGATCTGGGGGATTCCCTACCTGCTCATCAAGGTCGCCGACGAGGGCGTCTCCGTGCCCGTGCTTGTGTTCGCGCGCACCTCGGTCGGTGCCGCGCTGCTGCTGCCGATCGCGCTGCGCCGTCGGGAGCTCCGGGTGCTGCTGCCGCGCTGGCGGTGGCTGGTGGTGTTCGCGCTGATCGAGATCGTCGGCCCGTGGCTGCTGCTATCCAACGCGGAACGCCGCCTGTCCAGTTCGATGAGCGGCCTCCTCGTCGCCGCCGTGCCGATCATCGGCGCGGTACTGGCCCGGCTGACCGGGGATGCCGAACGGCTCACCGTGATCCGGTGGGCCGGCCTGCTCATCGGCCTGGCCGGGGTGGCGCTGCTGGCCGGCCCGCAGGTGGGCAGCGGCGGCGGGTGGCCGGTCACCGAGGTCCTGCTCACCGCCACCGGCTACGCCGCCGGGCCGCTGATCGCCAGCCGCAAGCTCAGCGACCTGCCCGGACTCGGCATGACCGCGGTGTGCCTGGGATTCTCGGCGATCCTCTACGCCCCGCTGGCGGCATTCACCCTGCCGCATGCCGTTCCCCCCGCCCGCGTGATCGCATCGCTGGCCGTGCTCGCCGCAGTGTGCACGGCCGGCGCGTTCGTGCTGTTCTTCATGCTTATCGCCGAGGCGGGCCCGGCGCGGGCCACGGTGATCACTTACGTCAATCCGGCCGTCGCGGTGGCTCTCGGCGTCAGCGTTCTCGGCGAGCCGCTGACCGGGGCGATCGTAGGGTCGTTCGTGCTGATTCTTTCGGGTTCGGTACTCGCCACCCGCAAGGCAAGGCGTCCGGCCGGGTCAGCGCCAGAGCTCCAGGCCCAGCCCACTCCGGTGCCGTGCCCGAGCCCAGCCGACGTGAGCAAAATGCAGGACGGCGCGTGACGGCGCTCCCGCGCCGTTCACAGCGGCCGAGACCGGGCCGCGCCGGCTAGAGCTCACCCTCGCCTGCGGACCGTGGGGCTTGGTGGCCAGCGGCCGAGGTGTCGCTGACCACACACACCATGTTGCGTCCAGATTCCTTTGCCTGGTAGAGGGCGTGGTCGGCGGCGGCGAGCAGGTCGTCGAGGTCGCGTCGGGAACCGTTGAGGGCGGCGATACCGATCGAGACGGTGAGGCGCAGCGGGTGCCCCTCGGCGCTGTCGCCGCGGACGGGGATGGTCAGTGCGGCGACTTGTTCGCGGAGGCGTTCGGCAATATGGATCGCCTCACCGTGGTCGGTCTGCGGGAGCAGGATGGCGAATTCCTCCCCGCCAAACCGGCCCGCCACGTCGTAGTCGCGAAGGCCAGAGCGCAAAGCGTCGGCGACGGCCGCGAGAGCCAGGTCGCCGGTGAGGTGGCCGTGCGTGTCATTGACCACCTTGAAGTGGTCGAGATCCAGCATGGCGACCGCCAGCGGAGTGTGTGTACGCACCGCCCGGGTCACCTGCACCGCTGCCTCACGCTGCCAGGTCACCGCGTTCAACAACCCAGTCTTCGCGTCGATACGGGAGGCATGCGTTAGCTCAGCGTGACGACCCGAGCGCTGGAGCAAGATCACGAATGGCAGAGTGACGGTCACAAGCATCGCATCGCTCGCCGCTATGAACGCGAACACGACGGCGGTGCACAACTCGGCCAGATCGTTAAAGAGTCCTTCCCGGTTGAATATCATCTGCCGCACGCTTGCGGTGGGCTCAGCGCCCCTGACCGCCGTCACCACTAGGGCGCTGTTCACCGCCCATTGAACGACTCCGCAGACCACGACGAGCAGGACCCATGCCAGAGCGTGGGTGCCGAGGCCTGGAACTCGCCAGCCAATACCGGGCAGAATCGCATGAAAGACGACGGACGCGGCACCATAGGACAGGCCCACCGCGGCGGCGCTGAACGACCGCCGGTAGACGAGCCCACGCCGGACCCGCCACTGAATGAGGACCTGGCTGAAGATCGGCGCGAGGAGCGCGTACAGCGGGGGCAACAGGATGGCGATGGCCAGGTTCCAAACCGAGTATGTGATTTGGATGTACCCGGCGGGCTCGCCCTGGCGTCGGGCCAACTCGATCGAGACCGCACCGAACGCGATCATGAACAGGAACAGGACGACGTTGCCGGGTCGGAAGGTGATGAAGGTGGCAGCGACGCCGATCGCCGCGACATCTGCCGCGATCACCGCAAGGACGAACCCGGAAATCCAGCGAGGAAGCTCCCACACCGGCCAGCCGCGGATGGCTGCGCGCCAGGATCGCGCATGCTGCCGGACCGCGGTCTGCATGATCAGCTTCCTGCCTGCCGGTGGATACCTATACCAATGGATAGCTGGATGTAAGGCATTCAAGCCGCATTGTCACAGATGCAGAGAGCTTGCTGTCAAGGATCGGACAAGGTTGTCCGCTCCTTCGGCCGCTCGGGACGACTATGTTATCCAGGATATTGCCACATTTCAGACATTGGGAGCATGGTGCTGATGTAGGCATGGGTCGGCGGTCGTGCCTGGTCGGCCGCAAGATGGGAAGAAGCCACGAGGTGGGAGGAGGAACCATGCGCGACAAGATGTGGGGCTGACGATTACGCGCGGGTGGGTCGACGGATCATGAGGCCGAGGGCGCCGAGGGCGCCGAGAGCACCCGCTATTGCGATCACGGTGCTGGGGGCGAACCGTTGCGCGGCAGCGCCGGCCAGCACTACCCCTGTGCCCTGACCGAGACTCAACCCGGCGGTGGCCAGACCGAATGCCTGGCCACGGCGGTGGGGTGGCGCGGCGGTGACGAACGCGGCGTTGGCTGCCGTCTGGTAGCCGTCACACAGCCCGGACACGACCAGGATCAGCAGCGAGAGGAGTAGCCCGGGACCGGACGCGAACAGTACTAGGAGTAGGCCATAGGCCACGGCCAGCGGGCCCATACACCGCTGTCTGTTGGCCGGCCCGATCAGGCGGCCAACTGCGAGGGCGCCAAGCGAGCAGCCGAGCGCCACCGCGGCCAGGATCAGGCCGACGGCTGTCGGACCGCCGTGCAATGACGCGGCGAGTGGGGCCGCCACTCCGTCGGGGACGACATAGAAGGCGGCTAGCCAGCCAAACAGCATCGGGGTTCGCAGGGCCGGATCGCCGAACACCAGGCGGACGGCTGTTGCCGCGTCGGTCAGCGGCGACGCGAGGCGGCCCGCCCGGGTAGTGGCGGCCGGCCGGGCGCGCACGCCCAGCCTGACTAGCAGCGCCGACGCGGCGAACGTGGCAATGTCGGCGATCAGGCAATCGCGGGCGCCCAGGGCACCTACCACCGCTCCGCCGGCAGCGAAGCCGATCACCTGCGCGAGCTGGTAAGTGGTGAGCGTGACCGCGGTACCGAGCACGTACGCGTCGCCGGAGAGTACGTCCGGGTAGACGGCCGAGCGGGCTGAGGTGAACGGCGCGCCGATCAGGGTGACGAGGAACAGCAGCGCCACGAGCGCGGCGAGCGGCATCCCCGGAAGCACCATCACCACGACAAGCGCGGCCCGGGCCACGTCAGAGGCGATCATCACCTGGCGGCGGGGTAGTCGATCGGCCAGCCCGGACAGGGTGATCCCGCCGATGAATCCGGGCACGATGCTGGCCGCGTAGGTGACTGCGGCAAGCAGCGGCGAGCGGGTGCGGTCATAAACCAGAATGGTCAGCGCGACCCGTGCCAGCTGGTCTCCGATCACGGAGGCCAGCTGCGCCAGCCAGAGGGTTCGGAACTCGGCGACGGCGAACACTGTGCGATAGGTCGCTCGCTCAGTCGCCTCGCTCACCATGCTCCCGACGTCGTGTCCGCCGCCCGGGGGCCGGGTCGGCATCACATGATGGACCGGCGCGTTCCCGTTGGCAACAAAGCGTGTCTTAAGGGTCACGGGCGAGCGGGTTTCTGGCTGCCGCCTGCGGGCCGGCTGCCAACGGGGCTCGCAAACCACTGCCCATAGAATCAGATAGCGATGTGGGAGAGCGCAGTTAATCTTCGTCGACGGGAGTCGCGATGGTCGGCGCCGCAGACGTTATCGGTCCACGAGTCCCGAGCGCTGGATTCGACGTGGTGACCGGGGCGTTCGGCTATTCCGGAGCCGCGATCGCGGTACGGCTCCTGGGCGCCGGCCGCCCGGTGCGGACTTTAACGAATCATCCCGAGCGTGCGCCGAGCGGTTCACCGGTAGAGGCCGCGCCGCTGGACTTCCGCAGTGCTACCGGGCTCGTCGCCTCACTGCGGGGGGCAGACACCCTGTACAACACCTACTGGGTTCGCTTCGCCCGCGGCCCGGTGAATCACGAGCTCGCCGTCGCGAACTCCGTGGCCCTGTTCCGCGCCGCTGCCGACGCCGGCGTACGGCGGATCGTGCACGTATCGATCACGCATCCCGACCCCGGCTCGCCATTGCCCTACTTCAGCGGCAAGGCCCGGGTCGAGGCCGCGCTCGCTGAATGCGGAGTGTCGCATGCGATCGTACGGCCCTCGGTCTTGTTCGGCGGCGACGGAGTGCTGATCAACAACATCGCCTGGCTGCTGCGCCGGGCCCCGGTGTTCGCGGTCGGCGACGGCGGGGGGTACCGCCTCCGCGGCATCCACGTGGACGATCTGGCGCAGCTGTGCACAAAGCTTGCCGGGACGACGGGGAACCAGACCGTCGATGCCGTCGGCCCGGATCGTCCGACATTCGCGCACCTGGTGCGTCACATCAAGGTAGCGGTCGGCAGCCGAGCATTGATCGTAAACGTGCCGGGCGCTGCGCTGCTGACCCTCTCGGGCGCGCTCGGATTTGCCTTGCGCGACACGCTGCTGACCCGCGACGAGTACCGCGCCATGGCAGCCGGCTTGGCGGACACGGACGGTGAGGCGACGGGTACGACGTCAATGGCCGCCTGGATCGAGCAGAACGCTGACACGCTCGGCCGCACCTACGCGCATGAGGTGCGACGGCACTTCCGCTGACCGCATGGCGCCAACCACGCCGAGGCCCCGTCGTCAATCAGACAGGCGGCCGCCTACAGTGGCAGGCCTGCCTCCAGGCGAGCTAGCCCGGCATCCATCAGGGCCATGATGTCGGCCGCCGGATCCTCCATGACGATGATCATCACGGACATCCCGATGCCGACCAGGGCGCCGGCCAGCATCCGGATGGCGAAGTCATCCGGATTGCGCCCGAGCCGCTTTGCCATCAGCCCGGCGGCCATCTCGACCGATCGCATGTACTCGTCCAGGGCGCGGGCGCGCAGCTCGGGGACCGCCATGGTCAGCCTGCTCAGCTCGCGCCACTGCTCGATGGCCCCGGCCGGTGCCTCGGCGAAGGTCTCCCTCATGGCGGCGCGGAGCGCGGCGATAGGGTGCAGGTCAGCGGGCTGAGCCTCGAACTTCTCGATGGCAATGGGGTCGAAGTCGTCCTGTAGTACGACGTCTTCCTTGGTGGGGAAGTACCGGAAGAACGTGCTCGCCGAGACCTCGGCGGCCTCGGCGATCTGCTCGACCGTGGTCTCCGTGTAGCCCTGCTCGCGGAACAGCCGGAGCGCGTGCTCCCTGATGGCAGCACGCGTCCTGGCCTTCTTCCGCTCACGCAGCCCGCAGGATCTCGCCGGGTCAGCGTCAAGCACGTCGCTCACCGTCCCAACTCTGCCTTTTGCGGGCCGCCGATCGGGCCGATGACGTCGGCTTCCGGTAGCGGTGGCTGGCCGACTCCGCCAGCCCTGCGGGGCAGGAAGGACAGTGCGAGCAGCGCGCTTGCCAGGGCAACGCCCGTGCCCACCCAGAGCATGATGCTCATGCCGTGCACGTATGCATCCCGGACCGAGCTGAGCAATGCCGAGGAACCGGCGGCGTGGGCCGCCTGCACACCCTCGCCGACGCTGGCGCGTACGGCATTAGCTGTTGCCGCCGGCAGCCCGGACAGGTGCAGCCGACTGCGGTATGCGTCGTTGATCACGGTGCCAAGCACGGCCACCCCGATGGTGGCACCCACCTGTCGCATTGCGGTTATAAGTGCCGTGCCAGCCCCGCTCCGTTCGGCGGAAAGAGCTCCGATTGCGACGTTCATGGCCGCAGGCATCGCTATTCCGAGGCCAAGCCCCGCTATGGCAAACCACGCGGCAGTGAATCCTGTGCCGCTGCTGGAGTGGGTGAAGGTCCCGGCGGCCAGCCCCGCTGCCATCACCACGTACCCGACCGCGACGAGCACCTTGGTGTTTACCGCCGGCGGAAGCGGCTGGCCGTCAGGGCCCTTGCGCGGGTTCTGCAGTCGGCTGCCGCCGATCATGCCCACTATCATCCCGCCGATCAGCGGCAATAGGCGAAGGCCACTGCCGAGGGCGTCAAGTCCGCGGACGTCCTGGAAGTACAGCGGCATGGCGAACAGGATCCCGAAGAGCGAGAAGGACACCAGGGTGGACAGGATCGTGCCCCAGGTGAATCCGGCCGAGGAGAACAGCGAGAGGTCAACCAGCGGGCGGCTGCCGGGCTGCCTGCTGACCCGGCGCTCCCAGGCCACGAACGCGGCGAGCAGCACGGCCCCGGCCAGGATCGTGGCAAGTGAGCCGGTGTCGGTCCAGCCCTTCTCACCGGCCGTGATGAAGCCGTAAGTCAGCGCGGTCAGGCCAAGGGCGGAGATCGCCACGCCGCCAAAATCCAGTCGCGGGCGATGCACACTGCGAGACTCGGGCATCAGGATGGCCACCGCGATCAAGGCCAGCACGACGACCGGAACGTTGATCAGGAATACCGAGCCCCACCAGAAGTTGTCCAGCAGCCAGCCGCCCAGCAGGGGCCCGACGGGGAAGCTGACGAACGTGGCGGACGCCATGATCGCGATCGCCTTCGGCCGCTCGTCGGCAGTGAAGAGCACCGGCAGTATCGACAGCGAGAGCGGCATGATCGCGGCTGCGCCAAGCCCGAGTAGCGCGCGGGCGGCGATCAGCTCGCCGGTGGAGGTCGCGTAGGCACACAGGGCCGAGCTCGCGCCGAACATCACCAGCGCGACCAGCAGCACCTTCTTGCGGCCGAGCCGGTCACCGAGCAGTCCGGCGGGTAGCACCGCCGCGGCGATAACCAGGCTGTATGCGTCGGAGAACCATTGCAAGTCGCCGGTGGGAGCGTGCAGGTCACGGGAGAGAGTTGGCAGCGCAAGGTTCAGCACTGTCAGGTCAAGGCCTACCACGAGCACGCTGGCAGCGATGGCGATCAGCGCCCACCACCGGCGGCGGTCCGAAGCCTCCATGACGGTCACATCCTTTCGGCAGTCACAACTTTTTGATAGTAGCTGTCAAAAGGGTGTCTATGTCAAGTGTTTGGGCGGGTCGGTGTGTCCGGGGTGAGATGTGCTTCTGACTGGGGCGCCTGGCCCGCTGGTTGGTGGGCGCCTGTGAGCACAAAGGATAGGCCGGACCTTGGCTGGTCCGGCCCATCCTGTTCAGCGCCGTCAGGCGGCGGTACCGTCAGGCGGCGGCGCGCTCCGTGGCATTGCTGGTCGCCGAGGGAGCCTCGGTAACCACCAGTCGGTGCACGACGCTCTCCGTCGTGGCCTCGTGTGCGGCCAGGTCAGCCGAACCTTGGGCTGAGTTTCATGACGAGCACCTCCTTGACGCAACCGTTCCCGGCAGCGTCAGCTCTTGCTGTTGCTTCCGGCGGGTCGGGGCCGGCACCTGCCTGGGCGTCTTCGGCGGCTCGTCGGGCCTCCCATGTCTTTCAGGGAAGCCGTTTCGTGTAACCGGGGCGTGGGTCTGGGCATGCCCCGCGCGAGTGTCTACTCGATCACACTCGGCATAGTCACGAAGAGACGGCTGTGCTTGACGGGGTGGGCCTGCTGGCGGAAGACGGAATGCGCATGCGCAGTCGGGAGTAAGGGCTCGACATCGTGAGGATCGGCGTCCCCGGTGGGATACGCCCGGCGGGATACGCCCGGCGGGCTATGCCGGTGATCCGCGTCCGCTCCGCACCTGAAGCTGGTCGAGCAGCAGTTGAGTGGCGGCTGCCACGGTGTCCACCGCCTGATCGAATGCTTCCGCATTGTGCGCTGCGGGAGCCCGGAAGCCGCTCACTTTCCTGACGTACTGCAGCGCGGCGGCGCGCACTTCCACATCGGTTACGTGCTCGGTATACGGCTCGCGCAGGGTCTTGATGCTCCGACACATGAGACGACTGTACGAAACGGGTACGTCATCGCGTGGTGGCGGAGTAGGTGTCTGGCGTGAGTAAGGCTGTTTGCTGCATTTCGCGCGCGGGATCGTGCTGGCGGTCTTGCCGGCGGGGTTGGGGGTCAGGCGGGCGGCCTGGCGGGTGATGATCGGGGTGACGCACGCGACGAGGGGTGAGCCGGCGGCATCTTGCCCGTGCTGGTTCGCTGGCCGTCCGGCGTGCGCGCCGGGTCTCGGNNAGGTGGGGTGCTGGTTGGGGATGGTGGTGTAGCGGCGTCCGGCGGGGGTGGTCCAGGCCATGACGCCGGCGCTTGTCTGTTCGAGTTGCCAGTTCTCGGCTTGTTTCATCCGGTGATGCCGGCGGCACAGGGGCAAGAACCTTCGTTTTGTCACCAGGTGCAGCCTGATCCGCTAACCCGGCCGGGAGACCCGCCACGGGACACACAGTAGTTGCTCGGCCAGGGCGGCGACGGCGGGCAGCGCCTCGCCGTGGTCCCACTCCCCCTGGCTTCAGGCTCACCGCCAGTCCGCGCAGGCGGGGCCTTGTGTTGGCCGCTGCCTGGACAGCAAGAGAGGCACCCTTAGACACGAGGATGCCCCCCTACCGCGGTGGCCTGACCGAGCGTGATTCAGGTCAGGTCGAAGCGTCCCGCCTTCACGCTGGCCGTGAAGCTCCGCCAGTTGGCGGGCGTGATGACGAGCGCCGGCCCGTCAGGGTTCTTTGAATCGCGGACGGCTACGGCGTCGGTCAGGCTGGCAGCCTCCACACAGTTACCTTGATCGCTTGAATATCTGGACTTTCGCCAGTTGATTTTCATTTCTTCACATCCTTTATGAGCTTGAGTGACCGCCTATCATCCAGCGCTAGCGTCCGCAGATGGTCGAACACCCGCAGGTACTCCGTGACCTGATCACGATCACGCAAGTAATGGGCATTCTTGACATCCTCAAGATAGACGACCGTCGAGTTTGAATTCGACATGAGAATGGTGAAGGCTCTGCCGTACGCGCACGTGACACCCTCGGAAAAGGGCAAGATCTGGATCGTGACGTTCGGCCGAAGTGCCATATCCGCTAGATGATTACGCTGTGTTTGCATGATCTTCGCAGTACCAACCACGCGGTGCAATGCGGATTCGTCTATGATCGCCCAAAGGCACATCCTATGTGCGCGATCCAGTTCCGGCGGCAGTTCCTGATCCAGTTCTATGATTTCTTGCCGTGACATCTTCAGTGCTACCGCACGTTCAATGACATCCTCTGTATGTATCGGTCGCGCGGCCATAGCGCAGGCTCGCGCGTAATCCTCCGTCTGAAGCAATCCCGGTATCTGGTGAGATTCATATTCTCGTATCTCGGTGGCTTTCCGCTCAACTTCGACACGATTGCGGAACCACGGACGTACGCAGGTCCGCTCAACCAGCTCTTGCAGTCGGATGAAGTGATCATCGGCCTGCAATGGTTTATCTATATGCTCGGCAAACTCCTTTGACGGGAGCAGTCTATGACTTTCGACCGCCGCAACAGTCGAGGGGGCGAACCCGGCAGCGTCAGCTAGCTGCTCCTGCGTCATGCCCAGATTGGCGCGTACCCGCTTCATCTCCGACACGAAGAATACGAACGGGTTCTCGTAAGGATCATCGTGGTTCACGCTCCGTAACACCGTCCTTACTCAAGATCAGCGATTCTTATTGCGGGCTACCCCAACCCTATCGCTTGTGCGTCGGACCCGTATGGGCTGCGACCAGCCACTTTGCCGGTCAGGATGGGTCGTACTCGGGGGAGCGACAGAGCCAACTTAGGACAGACAGGTCAGACGCATGAGCACACAGCAAACTACAGAGGCCGATGCTATCGGCCAGACCGACGCAACGGCCGATCTGGAGAGCCTCGTCGCAGAGCTGGCCACACGCGGGTTTCAGGCGACCCTCAGGGCATCGGTGGACGGCATCCCGTGCCTGACGGTGCGCAACCCGCGTGCGAGCGTCCTAGCGGAAGTGGTGTACGCAGACGCAGGCTCGTTTTGGTGGTCTTGGCGTGAACCGATAGCGGGAGTCGATCAGGTGACCACGGCAGCGGGAATCCTCGCGCGCGTGCTACGCGCGGTAGGCGAGTAATTCCGTGACCAGTCCGACACCCGAACCGACATTGACTGATGTGCAGCGCGAGTTTCCTAAATGGCAGTGCTGGCGTGCCGTATCAGGTCTGTATTATGCCCGCCGCGCGGACGTTGAACCCGGCGATCACGCACACGTTGAACCCGGCGATCACGCACACGTCAAGGGCGAGGACCTTATGGATTTGCGGGACCAGATTATCCGCGCGGAATCGCTGGCGCACGACGAGCAAGCCTGAACTTCCAAGACGGCGGTACCGGCGCTGTAAGAGGAACGTTTACCCCATAGCGTCCCGGGCAGTGCCCCGGCGCCGGTACCGCTCCCATCCTCCAAGGAGAAACCCACGGTGCCGCAAGTGAGATGCACCTACCCCGTGTCCAACCGTCCGCAGTCGGTGAGCTGGGCGCGTTCGTGGGTGCGTGCCGCACTGACCGCGCATGGCCTGGATGATTACATTCACACAGCGTGCCTAATTGTGTCTGAACTGGTGTCCAACTCTGTCCAGCATGCGGATTCCCACCTGATCGGCATCGTGTGTGAGCTAGCCGACGACGGCATGCTGATTCTCGGCGTCATTGATGACGATCAGCGACCGCCGGTCATGCTGGACGCAAGCGAGGATGATGAGCGCGGCCGGGGGATCGCGCTTATTGACGCGATAGCCGATGAGTGGGGTTGCCAGCCGAGCGGTATCGGGAAGCTGGTCTATGCGCGGCTGAAAGTCCCGGAACCGGCCCCTGATAAGCCTCACCTATGCACAGCACCCCCGGGTTTTCGGCGGCCTGATTGCAGGCGGCCTTATCTGGGCAGTGCGGCACCTATCCAAGCTGACCTGACCCAGCCTGACGGCGACCAGCCGCTACCGTTGCCGATCCGGGAACCTCGGCCGATGCTGCCGATGCCGTCTGTAGAGGCTTTGGGCGACCTAGACCTTCTCAAACGGGTTAAGGAAGGTTTGGAGCGGCTGGAGTGAGGATGCCTCTACGGCAGCCTTATGACGAAAGCCAGCGGCGCGCCGCTGGCTTTATGCAGCGGGAAAACCCGTACTGGCTGATTATGTACGGCGTTTGGTCACGTCTCTACTGGGCTACCCCGGCGTTCGATGTCCCGCCGCATACGATCCTCAGTGCGGCTGAGCCTGATGACCTGCTGCGGCAGATGCGACAGGTAGAGCTGCGGTACCTGCCCCCTCCGTATCAACCGCCGGCCGCGCCACCTGAGAGAGGCTGAGCGGCCAGGGCAGGGCCGCTACGGCCCGGATTCTAAATCAGCAGAATCAAGACGGCGCTCTGACCAGTTTCCTCCTGGGGGTTGGCTTGGGTGCCGTCTCTTGCCGCACTCCTTATCTGGAAACTTATTTAAAACAACATTAAATTATCTTCATTTGCACTCTGACCTGCGGTTACGTTAACTAAAGTGCAGGTTTTTGAATAAGCCTCCCGCTTCACTGCTCCCAGTCCCGGATACTCTTAGGTTAGGGGGAATTAACATGAAGATGACCCGCAAGTCCCGCATCACCGCTTTAGCGGCTGCCGGGTGCGCTGCGACGCTGGGCCTGGCGTTCGGCACGCCCGGTGGATCACCAGACTGGGCCGCCGCTCACCCGGCCGCCGCGTCATGAGGATCATCCCGCGCACCCGCTGGGGGAAGGCCATCGCGGTCATGGTGGCGGTCGCAATGATCGTGCTGGCAGCAGGTTGTGGCAGTCCGCCGGATCCCCGCGACGTGGGGGCGTGCAAGGCCGTCAGGCAAGACGTCAGTGCCACCAGGCTGAACCCGGCGGATTATGTGTATTACCAGATGGCTGAGGCCATCGCGGTCAGCCCGGACCTGCGCAACGCCATCAAGGCCCTCGGGCAGGCCATCGTGCTGCGCCCCCTCGCCGCCGTTGGCTACGGTGGCGAGAACGAGGCCATCAAGCTGGCCGCCGCGCTCTGCGCGAAGGAGTACGGCGTGAGCGGCATCGGCGAGTAACGCAGAGGGACGAGTCTGTCAGCCGGTGCCCGCCACCAGGTGCAGCGGCGGATCCTGACCGGTCATCGCCCCGGTACGCCGCCACCGTCGGCGTCTTACGCGCCACCGGACCCGGCCCCTGGCCGATTTGAGGTCTGCGCCTCGCTTGATGCTACAGAGCTTCCGGAGGACATCAAGGCCGATGCGGACAGCGGCGCCCGGACAGGAGCACATCATCTACCGCGACATCTGACCATCCGCAACGAAGGAGAGAACATGACTGCACCCGGCCCGTTAGCCGATCAGATTCCGGAATCGCAGGAAGAGGCGCCGGGTAAGCCGCGGCGTCGCCGGCCCGCCATACTGGCCGCATCCGGGGGCGTTACTGCGCTGCTGATAATCCTGGGCGCCCTGTTCGCCGCCGGGGTGTTCAGCGGTCAGGGGACGATCACCGCGCATGGCAGTGAGCTGGTCTTCGCCAATCCCCTGGACGGTCAGAACGTGCAGAACGCGTACCCCGACATCAGCGACGGCACACAGGTCACGGTCGTCAACTCGTCGGGGACCGTAGTGGGTACCGGCACACTCCAATCTGACCCGGCCGCGACGGTGCGCGCCCTAAAGTCGGCAGTGGCCGGCATCTCCGGCCTCTCCGCCTCCGACTTCACCTCGTTCGTCGCGGAATACGACTTCACAGTCACCGTGCCGGGAGGGCTGGCACGCTACGGCATCCGCGCGGGTCAGAACCGCGGCACGACCTGGCTTACTCCGCAGCAGATGCGGAACGGCCCAGCGCTGTCGCTCGGCTCGCTTAGCGGCTGAGACGGGCTTGAGCCGGTTGCTGGCTGGCGTCCGAGCTTGGCCTGAAGCGGGACGCGGAGAACAGCTCGTGAAGCCCTGCTTCGCTCCGCGCGGTGCGGAAGGCTTTCGAGGGCGAAGGCCGGCGCTGAGCACGATCTGGCCGACGTGGTGAGCGTGGCCCGGGCCGAAGGGCACTCGTGGCCGGCGATCGGCGGGATGCCCGGCACGTCCGGCGAGGCTGCCCGGCAGCGGTACGGCAAACGTGCCAGCACTGAGCGCCGGGCGTCCTGAGCGCGTTAGCCCTCTTCCTCTTCCTCAAACACGATGTCGACCAGGCCGGCGCGGACGGGCCACTGCACGACCGGCTCATACACGAGCTGCCCGTCTGGAGTCTCGTGCCGGGCCGCGGCCGGGGCCTTCGTGACCGGCTCGGCCTTGCGGTGCCCGTGCCGCTGATCGCTGCGTTTCGGGACCGGGCCGTGTACCCCCATGATTGTCTCCATTCCGGAAGTTGTTGTGCCCTGTATTCTATCCGTGAATCTGCCATTCAGCTAGCCCGCAGCCCGCGATTAAGCGGAACATGCCGGAACAGCGGAACAGCGGCGCAAATGCCCAACACATAAACGCCATTCTTGCGGGCTTGCCAGATTCATTTCGCATTTTTTGGCCTTTTGACCTTTGACCATTCGCGTGAACATTCGCGCCGACCTCGGGATCTGGGCGGGGCGCGCCACGCTGTCACGATCCGGTCTACATTTGCACAGGTCATGGGGTCATAGCCCACGGTCTGTGACTTACTCGCTACGGCCTGCTCATACGATGGCTGTCATTGGTAATGGCGCACTGCTGACCGTCTGTGTCACTGCTGGTCGTGGCGCTGCGGCAACGGGGCGCGCCCGCGCGTGCTGCGCGAGACGGCAATATTCCGGCTGTTCTGGCTGTTCCGGTCAATTGCGCGGCGTCTACTGGGATTAGTTCCGGGAATGGCGCCGGATAAGTTGCTTTCCGCGCTTTATGCGCGCACAATGAGGACATAAGCGCGGCCCGCGCAGTTGGAGCTGCCGGGCCGCTGACCACAGAAGAACCGTTGGAGGTTCTGTGATGAGTTCAACTCTACCCGCCCGGACCACGGCAGAGCACGACGCGTGGCGAGACGGCTACCTGTACGGCAAGCGGGACGGTTCGGAAGGTGCGCTGCCCGCACCGCGCGGGAACGCCGAAGCGTACGCGCTGGGGTTCGCGTGGGGTGAGCGTCACCAGGCACCCCAGGTGATCAGCCCGCGGCGCACGGTGCGCGAGGGGATCACCTGCGGGCACTCATTCGCGGTGACGGAGCGGACGATCGGCGGGGTCGTCTACCAGTTCTGCCGGCATCATTCGGTGATGTCACCGGGCCGCGTGGGGATCCAGGTGTGGCGCAAGCCAGAGGGACGCCTGCCGTTCGGTGAGCGTCCGGCCGAGGTTCTGTCGGCTGGCGAGCGCATCCCGGCGCGTGGGTGGTGAGCGCCATGACCGCGAGGCGCCCGCGCAAGACGCGCAAGAGCACGGACGATCGGCAAGCCCAGGTAACCGGACTACGCGACCGGCTGGCCGGGTTTGAAGGCGAGCTAGACGAAGAGATGCTCGCGGAGGTACTCGCGCGGTTCGACGGCTACTCACCGCGCAACGCGATGCTGATCGCGATGCAGTGCCCCGGCGCGACCGACGTGAGCGGCTTCAAAGCCTGGATCGACCGGGGTCGCTGTGTGCGCAAGGGTGAGCACTCGATCATGATCCTGGCACCCATCGCGCCGCGCGGTAAGGAAGGCGCCGAAGACCAGGAGCAGACCGGGAGCGCCGGCCCGCGCGAGGGTGAGCAAGAACTCGTCAAGCCACGCATGCGGTTCCGCATCGCGCACGTGTTCGATGTCAGCCAGACCGATGAACTGACGCACGCTGAGAGCGTGGCGTCATGAGCAGCCTCAGGCGGGCACGGGACCTCGGCATTGAGCACGGGCTGGCGAACGTGCGCCCCTTCGGCGGGCCGGCCGATCCGGACGAGTCGGCCATCATGACCGCGCTGGGCCACACGAGCCGCACCACGGCGCGCAGCCAGGGGCGCCGTGTGGCGCTGCTGGACGCCTACCTTGACGGGCTGGAGTCGGGCGAGGCTGTCGCTGCGATGTGCCGCACGGGCACCACGGAGGGCACGTCATGAGGCTTGAATGCACGGCGGAGCAAGCCCAGCAGTGGGAGCGCCGTTTCTCCGACGGCTACCGCGCTGCCCGTGGCGATATCGGGGGGAACGCCGGCCCGCGCATTGAGCTGGCCCCGGGGGTCCCGGCCGATGTGCCGGGTGAGAACGGCGCCGAGTACGTGGCGCGGCACGTGGGCAGGGCGTGGGAGATCGGCTACGTGTCCGCGTGGGAGTACGAGCTAGCCAAGAGCAGCACCAACGCCGTCTGACGGCTGACGCTCGTGCGCTTCGGGTGCGCGGGTGTGAGCTGGCCAGCAATTGGCTGACTCGAAAACGTCCCGCGCTGGCGGAAGGAAGGGTCGGCCGCGCCGTGCCCTCACCTGTTTCCGCGCCCGGCGCGACTACAGACGCCGGGCGGCCGGCAGGCGAGCCGGTCATAACTAGGTGGTCGCTGTCACCGTGACGGCCTCTGCGGTGCCAGCGCTGGCGTGCAGCGTGTCGCCGGCGTCGAGCCGGAGACCGCCATAGGCGAGCCGGCCGGGGTTGAGCAGCTCCTGCATCGTGTCCGCGCCGATGGACAGGGCGGTGGCAACGGGCTCGGTCTGGCCGCTGATGACGCGCTGCACGGTCATGGTGAGCGGGACCGGGCTGCCGGTCAGGTTGGCGGCGTAGATCTGGCTGAGGATGATGCCGCCGGCCGGCCCGGTGTACAGCACCGTGTCCGTGCTGCCGGGCTGGCCGGTGTAAACGATTGTCCCCATCAGGGTCCTCCGTACCTTCCGGCCGCTTCGGCGGCGAGCTGCTGCATCTGCCCCTGGCTCATGCCGGCGATTTCCGGTGGCTGGGCAACGCGGTAGGCCATCGACCGCGCCATGTTGCCCGCCCGGGACTGCTGATGGTTCGCCGCAGCCCAGCGGTCCAGGTGGCCGCGTACCTCGGGCGGCTGGCTGTCGGCCCACTTGCCCGTGACCTCATGCCAGCCCGCGCGGTGGGCGTGCTGGGCGACGGCACGGGCAAGCGAGTCATCACCGGCCGCCTGCGCCTCGGCCAGCAGTTCGCCCGCGGCGGCTGGCTTGGTCACCTGCCGAGCCCGGTCCCTGGCATCCCGGGCGGCCATCACCGCGTTGATATCGCCACGCTCGGAAGCTGGAGGCTTGAACGCTTGCTCCTCCGCGTCCTGCTGGGCCTGGTCGAGCGCGTCAGTGTCAGACCGCTTGAGCGCTGCCACCTTCTCAGCCGCGGCGAGGTAGCTGGCCGCGATCTCGCGGCGCTTCTGGCTATCGGTCAGCGGCCCTTGCCGGATCCGCGCCAGCTCGCTCTTATGCTGCGCGAACACCTGCTGGAGGCCACCAGAGGCAGCGACGGCCGCCGCATGCCAGGCGGCCATGTCCTCAGTTGCCATCGGCAAGTCCTCTCCCATACCTGGCGGCCGAGGCCGCGTCGACAAGCCACCGGCCACCACGCCGGCGGGCCGAGATCCGGCCCTCGCTGATGGCACGGCGGATAGCGTTCGGCGTGACGCCGGTTACCGCCGCTGCCTGGCTGGTGGTCATGGTGCAATGCTCGGCCGCGGGTGCCTCAATGGCGATTCCGGTGGCGTTCCCGGTGGCGTTTGCCCGGCCAGCCTCGTAAGCGAGCCCGATCACTGCCAGGTTGAGCAGATCCCGGTAGACCGTGCTGTCGGCGCGGTAGCGGATCCGCAGCCTGCGCAGAGCCGGATCCCGGGCGAGCACGGCAGCGGTGCGGGCCGAGATCCGCGGCTCACCCGGCAACGTCACCGGGCCGACGCGCCCGGATCGCCTTCGCCGCGCACCTGGCCGAGCAGTAGCGGACACCAGCGGCTACCAGCTCGCCGCAGTGCTGGCACGCGGGCAGCGTCTCAGTGCCCTGGCCGGGCCGGTCGCCGTGCAGGCGCTGGTGGTCGGCGTCGGCGGGAGAGCCGAGCCAGACCTGGCTGCCGCAGCGGCAGGTCCGCAGCGGCAAGTACCCGATGACGGCCGGGTCACGGCGCGGCCACTCATCGATCATGGCCCGGAATGCCTCGTCCGGGCGGCTCGGCTGATGGTCGCTAGCGGGCAGGGCGCCGCAGCGCATCGCCTCGATCGGTACACGGTTGTTAGGCATGCTCACCGTTCCTCTCGTCGGAGTCGGAGTCTTCGCGCTCGCTTGGACGGGGCGGCTGGCGGGCGAGCTGGCCTAGCTCGTCAAGTTCGGCCAGGCGCTCAGCGATACGCTCAGTGGCGCGGCCGGTGAGGACGGGGGCGGTCACCGGTTCGGCTTTCTGCCTTGTGATGTCTGGCACGGGCGGCCATCCTGACGGGTCTGACGGGTTCCCGGCTTAACGCCCCACGCGTGTGGGCGGTTAACCGATAGACACGGCAGACCCGTCAGGAACCCGTCAGCCTTCACTGAGCCCGAGCCCCTTCCAGAACGCGCCGGTTTCCGTCTTCCGCTTGTCGAAGCCGCGGTTGGTGAGCTTGGTGGAGAACGCGGTCTGGGTACCGGGCTCCTCGCCTTGCTCGGCGCACCATTTCGACCATGCGGCGTACAGGTCTGATGACCGGACCTGGCCGTGAAGCATGCACTGCTCCTCCAGGAAACGGCCGAGCTGGTCGGACTCTCCCCGGTAGGCGGTGGTGGCCTTGGTGACGAGTTCCGGGTCAGCGAGCCCGTGTGCGTGCCAGTCCTGGTAACCGGTGACGAGCCAGGCGAGGACCGCGTCCAGCTCCAGGGCGAGCTTGTCGCCAAGTTCCTCATTACGTTCTTCTGCCGGGATCACCACGTCCCACGGGACGAGCCGAAGCCGGCGCCAGATGCCCTCGTCGGTACCGGACACGACCGGCTTGTGGTTGGTGAGCATGACGAAGGTGTGCGAAGGGTCGAAGTGCCAGAAGTCCTCGCGCATGCGGCGAGCCTTGATCCGATCGCCGCCGGTCAGCCGCTTGACGGTGCCCTCGGCCAGGCACCGCCCGTGGTCGGACTCATGCAGGACCGCCAGCCGCAGCCCGTACAGGTCGGCGGTTCCGGTCGGGTGCGCGTCGAACGTTTTCGCTGTCAGCAGCTCGGGGTCGGCGGCGTCGGCGTAGTCGCCGAGCGCGGCCAGGACCACCCCGATCAGCGTTCCCTTCCCGTTGCCGCCCTCGCCGTGGAAGATCGGCAGGATATGGCTGACAACGCGGCCCTCCAGCGCGTGCCCCAGCAGCCGTGCCAGGTAAGCACGCATTGCCGCCTGCGGCTGGACGCGGCCGAGGAACTTCCCGAACTCCAGCCCTGTGGCGTCCGGATGGTAGGCGGCGCCGGTCATCTTGGTCAGCAGGGCGGCAGGGTCGTGCGGTCCGATCTTCCCGGTCCGCAGGTCGAGAATCCCGTTGCGGCAGTTGAGCAGGAACGGGTCGGCGTCCAGGTCGTCGGGCGTGACGACGATGCCTTTCTCAGTGCCCGCCAGGGTGAGCGCACCGGAGATGCCCGGCGATGATTCGCCGCGCCTGGCCAGGTTCACGGCGGCTTTGAGCTTCTGGTCATCGCCCTGGATCGCCATGGCATCAGCGGTGACCCGGCGGGCGATCACCTTGGCCCACCGGGGCGCCTGCCCGGTGGCGTCGTGCGCCCACCGCTGCCCGTCCCACACCAGCCAGCGCTTCCACTGCGGCACGTAGCGCAGCCGGTCCCCGTAGACGTGGATGAGCCGGTGCGCATATCCGAGTTCGGTCATGGGCTCTTCGGGCATCGGATCGGCAGGCCGGGGAACGCCGGCCCCAGCAACGATCTCGGCGGCCTGATCGCTCATGCCGCACCCCCCATCAGGGACCGCGCGGCAGCATCAAGGCCCGACCTGATGGTTGCCCGGACCTGGCCCTCTCCGTCCTCGGCGGCGAGTCCCAACCGCTCGGCGGCACCGAACAGCGCCGCCTCCGCCGCGGCCCGGTCGAGCTGGCCGGCTGCGACCATCTCGCCGGCCAGCCTGGCACCGTCGAACAGGGTCTTGTTCCGGGTGCCGGGCTCGGCCCGCAGGATCCAGTCGACGATGCCGCACAGCCGATTCCAGACGGCTGCCGGCGACTTGCTGCCCGCCGCGGGACGCGGCGCCGGGATGCGCGGTGCCCCGGCCAGCTCCGCGATCCATCGCGGGAGCACGGGCAGATCACCAGGCGCATACCTGACTGTGTAGCCGGGTGAGCCCGGCGCGGTGCAGCGTGCCTTGACCTCCACGGCCCCGCAGCGCTTCAGCGGGCCTGTCCTGACCCGAAAGCCCGGATCGGTGCAATACCAAAGATGCCAGCCTCGGCCATGACCGTCGTGCCCCGGCGTGCGGACCGCGACGCACTCGCCGATATCGAGCAGATGACCGGCCCGCGCGCCCGCGTCTGTGAGCCAGCGCAGTCCATCGAGCCAGACCGAGCCGTCAACGGCGAGTTGCGCGTCCAGGTCGACAGTGATGAACGGGCCGGGCAGGATCTCGCCACCGCGGCGGCCGATATGCTGGTCAAGGTCCGGCGTCCAGTCCCAGCCCTGCCGCCCGGACAACTGGTAAGCGTTCCACTGACGGCGATCCTCTGGCACGGGCAGTCCCGCCGCAGCGAACGCGCCTGCGGTGACCCGCATCGGCTCACGCCGGCCGGGCTGCTGCCGCGGCACGAACCGGGCGCCCCGCAGCACCGGCGGCACCGCATACCCGGGGGCGCTCATCCGGCCGTCCCCCGTTCGATGCCAGCCCGCAGACCATCCCGCCACCCGGCGGCGTAGCCGTCCAGAACACCGGCCTGCCACGCCTCGCGGCGCTCGGCGATCAGCCGGGCGATGTCACCAGCCTGCGGTATCCTCGGATCGATGCCGCTGGCCGCTGCATCTTCCGGGGCGCCGCCTTCTCGCCGGGGGCGGCGTTCTGCTGTGTCAGGCGGCTGGCGCATTGCCGCCCCCCGGGTTTAGCAGGACGGCCAGCCGCTCGCGCTGGGCAGCGGTCAGCTCGGGGGCGCGGTCAACAACACGCTTGATGTAGACGTCGAGAGTGTGGGCAGCCGCCGAGGCCCTGGCGGCGCGTTGGCGCCGGAACTCAGGATCGGCCAGCTTGCCGGTATACGGCGCGGGCATGAGCGATATCTCCCGAAATACGCGAACGCCGAGCGACGACCGGCCTGTCTAAGGCCCTGATCGTGCTCGGCTTCCCTTTCCGGTAGTGCGCCGCCCGGGGCCGTTGCGGCCCTGCGCGCATCACGCCGTTCGCCCTACTCTCGCGGACTCGCTCTCGCCGTTGCGGCGCCGCGTCTTCCCTGTTCAGGTCATCCGCGGCCCGGTCCGTACCCTCGGGCTAGCTGCTGGTGTTCTCTTGTGGCCCTCACTTTACTAGGTGCCTATGGCTGGTGCCAGCCGATCTTTACCGTCTCCGGATTGAACGTCCTGGCACCGCGCCCGGCCGGGTGGACCGTCACCACGCACAGCGCGTCGATCACCGCGCGGCGCTGCGCGTCGTCCAGGCCGGCCCACACCTGCGCGGCCTGCCCGCCCGCGAACGGGGACAGCACGGAATCGCGGCCCGCGTCGGCTAGCGCCGCGTCGATCCCGGCCAGCCGGTCAGTCAGCTTGCCGCGCCGGGTCAGCCACTCATCGCGGCCGATCACGTCGTTATCGAAGTCCTCACCAAGCTGGGTCAGCTTGGCCCGCTTGTTCGCCTGCTCGATGCGCAGCGGGCGCAGGTCGGGCCGGGCCGGGGTGATCAGGCCGGCCGCGTCGGGCCGCGACAGCCGCTCGATGATCACCGCTGACACGCAGGCGTCTACCGCGTCCATCCGCTGGCAGGCGTGCGGCCCGGGAGCGGTCCGGGTGGCCGGCTGGCACCGGTACTGCGAGTAGTCCAGCCGGGTCACGTGGTTGGCGGCCACGACGTTGCCGCACCGGCACAGCGCCAGCCCACCCAGGAGCGACCGCACGCCCGACCGCCCCTTACGCGACGGCTTGCGCGCCGGGTCGGCCAGCACCCCGCACACCGCCTCCCACGTGTCCACGTCGATGATCGGCTCCCACTCGCCGCGCACCGGCTGGCCGTCATCGCCAGTGATCACCGGGGCGTGCAGCGGGCGCGGCTTGCCAGCCTCGCGCAGCGCCCGCCGGTCCGCCTCGGACAGGTAGCTGGCGATACCGGCGATACGCGGGTTGGTCAGGATTGTGACGATGGATGCCCGCTTCCAGCCGTTCAGCGGCACCGGCCCGAACGGCGCTTGCGGCGGGCGCAGCCCCCGGCGAACCCACTCGCGGGACACCCCGGACAGGTTCCCCGACTTGATCATGTACCCAGCGGCCCACTCGGCTGCGGCAGCCTCGGCCGGGCGGCGGGTGACCCTGTCATCTTCCCAGCCGAACGGGCGCGGAGTCGCCTTGCGCGCCTGCCCGCGCGCTGCTGCCTGCTTCGATGCCACTGCCTGACGCTCCGCTTTCTGCTCGATCTCGTGCTGGTGAACTGCCGCCAGCATCCGCCCGGCCATCTTCCCCGCTGAGGTGGCCAGGTCCAGCACCCCGGCCAGCACGTCGATCCGCACCCCGGCCCGCTGGCACCGGGTGATGATCGACTCAAGCTGGGTCATGTGCCTGTACAGCCGCGACGCTTCGCGGACCACGATCACGTCGATCTGCCGGGCATCCACCAGGGCCATCAGGGCCTCATAGCCGGGCCGCCTGACGTGGGCGGGCAGGTCGTTGTCTGTCAACCGGTAGGTGACCGTGTAGTCGCGCATGGCGCAGTGCGCCGTGTTCTCGGCAAGCTGGTCGGCGACGTTGTGCGCGTCACCTGCCCTGTCGCTGGACTCGCGGCAGTAGATCGCGGCCCGGAGGGTCGCGGTCCTGGTCTCGGTCATCGTGCCCTGCTTCCCTGGCGGCTATCTGGTGATGTACCTCCCAGACTACCGCTAGGTGATGACAAAGCAACGGTACTTAGGGGCCAGGTTGCACTGGCAGGTGATTCCCTTGCCGTAGGGCACGGTGTGGTCCAGGTCGCAGCGGCAGGCGGCGATGCCGCAGCCGGGGTAGGAGCAGGTGCTGGTGCGGGCCCGGATCAGCCGCTG
>PMSU01000023.1 GCA_003168255.1 Actinomycetota bacterium | reverse complement strand
AGGTTTAGCGGCGCCAGCTTGGCTGGTGGCCGAGCCAGGTGGCGAGGCGTTCGTCGTGCGGGCGGTAGTGCTCTTGCAGGGCGGTCCGGAGGGTGTCGGGCATGGGTGCGCGGGGGCGGGCGTTTTGCGGGGTGAAGGCGGGGGTGTGGGCGGGTAGGCCGAGGAAGTCGAGGACCTGGTCGTAGGCGGGTCCGGGGTCGGCGAAGAAGTCGTCGCTGTCGACGACGTGGATCCGGTCGCGGCCGAAGGTGCGTTCGAGGTGCTCGAGCTGGTCGGCGTAGTGGCCGCGGGCGCGGTAGGTGTGGTGGTCGTGGCTGAAGCTGGCGTAGGCCGGGTCGGCGGCCAGGTGCTCGGCTTCGCCTTCGAGGCGGGAGTCCTCGAGTTCCAGGGCCCGCTCGAAGGGCTCGGTCTCGTAGCCGTAGCCCACTTGGTGGGCGTGGGCGGAGTAGGCCCGTTCCACTGGGTCGCGTACCAGCACGAGCAGCCGTACGCCGGGCAGGTCGCGGTGGATCCGGGCGGGGGCCAGCGGGTGGAACATGTAGTTGGCGGTCGCTTCGAAGGCGACCGGGGCTGCGCCGGTGCCGCGGGCGGCCAGCCGGGTGCGGGCGGTGAGCGGGAAGTGGCACTGGTACCAGCCGAGCCCGTGGTGGTATTTGTGGTCGAAGTAGTGCACTTCCTTGCGGGGCAGGGTGCCGTTGAATACGGCCGGGTGCTGGCGGAGCACGCCGAACATGGAGGTGGTGCCGCACCGTTCGGCGCCGACGATCAGGAAGCCGGGCAGCATCCGGGCCCGGGCGGCGGGCCGGCCCGCGGTTACCAGGCCCCAGCGGGCCACTCGCCGGGCCAGCCAGGGCAGGCCGGTACTGGCAGGCAAGGCGACCCGCCGGTCCGGCCCCCAGGCCCTCCCATCGGGCCCGGCATCCGACGCGGTCTCCTGCCCCGGGCTGGTGGGCGTGCGGTCGGTGCTCATCGGGTCCAGTGCAGCGGTCGGCCGAGCAGCTTGACCAGCCGCTCGTCGTGTGGCGCGTAGTACTCGCCGAGGGTTTGCAAGGTCGAGGGCGCCATCGGCGAGCTAGGGTGCGCCTTGGGCCGGGCGAAGCTGGCGAGTTCGAAGGGGCTCAGGCCCAGGAAGGCCAGCAGCCGCCCGTACTCCTGCGCGGGCGCCCCGAAGTATGTCTCGCTGCCGACGATGTACACCTGGTCGCGGGGGAAGAGCCCGAAGACCCGCTCAAGCTGCTCCGCGTAGTGGCCGCGGTGACGGTAGGAGTGGTGGCGGTGCGAGAGGCTCTCGTAGCGGGGATCCTGCCGTATCCGGTCGATCTCGCCGGCCAGCCGGTCGTCCTCAAGCTCCAGCGCCTTCTCAAAGCTCTCCTCCTGCTCGAACCCGCCCGCGTACTCGTGCTTGTAAGCGGAAAAGGCGCGCTGAACTGGATCACGCAGCATGACCACGAGCTTGGTCGCGGGAAGGTCGCGGGCGAGCCGCTCAATCGCGAACGGGTGGTAGATGTAGTAGCCACTAGCCTCGAAGGCCATCGGCTCGCCGTACCCGGCGGTCTTTCGTTGCGCGGTGCGGCTGATCGGGAAGTGGCCGCGATACCAGCTCTGGCCGCGGTAGTAATTCAGGTCGAAGTAGTAGATTCCCTTGCGGAACGCTGGACGCATCACCTGCGGGTGGGCCGCCAGGGCGCGAAACAGCGACGTAGTGCCGCTGCGCGAAGCCCCGATCATGATGAAGCTTGGCTCGAGGCGGAGCGGCGCCGTCGCAGCGGTCAGCCGACGGTACGCGCCTCGGCTGATATGCCTGACTGGTCCGGGTACTGCTATTTGCGCGGGCAGGACGGTCCCTCCCTTGTCTGCATCGTTGGCCCCAGCGCATCGGCCGCCGGCGGCCTCTCCTTCGTCGCGGAAACCCGCTAAGAACGCCGGGTCTCCCGGCGCCAGCTTGGCTCGCGGCCGAGCCAGGCGGCCAGGCGTTCGTCGTGCGGGCGATAGTGCTCTTCCAGCGTGGCCCGGACCGTCTGGGGCATCGGTGAGCGGGGCCGGGCGTTCTTGGGTGTGAAGGCGGGGTAGCCGCGGTGGGGCAGGTCGAGGAACTCGATGACCTGGTCGTAGGCCGGTTCGGGGTTAGCGAAGAAGTCGGTGCTGTCGATGACGTGGATCCGGTCGCGGCCGAAGGTCCGCTCTAGGCGCTCGAGCTGCTCGGCGTAGTGTCCGCGGGTGCGATAGGAAAAGAGCCAGTGCTGACGGCTGAAATAGGCCGGGTCGGCGACGAGGCGCTCGGCCTCCCCCGCTATCCGGGAATCCTCGAGTTCCAGTGCCCGTTCGAACGGCTCGGTCTCGTGGCCCAGATGGATCTGGTTGGCGTGCGCTGAGTAGGCGCGTTCCACCGGGTCGCGCAGCAGCACCAGCAGCGCCACGCCGGGCAGGTCGCGGTGGATCCGCTCAGCAGCCAGCGGATGGAACATGTAGTAGGGGCTCGCCTCGAAGGCCACCGGGTCTACCCCGGTACCGCGGGTGACCAGGCGCGCGCGCGCCGTGAGCGGGAAGTGGCACTGGTACCAGCCGAGTCCGCGGCCGTAGGCCAGATCGAAGTAGTGCACTTCCTTGCGGGGTAGTACGGCGCTGAACACGGCCGGGTGCTGCCTCAGCACGTGGAACATGGAGGTGGTGCCGCCCCGCTCGGCCCCGACGATCAAGAAGCTGGGCAGCATCCGCGCCCGGGCGGCCGGCCGGCCCACCGTCACCAGCCCCCAGTGCGCGACCCGCCTGCCCAGCCGTTCGCGGTCCGCACAGGCCGGCCATGCCGGGAAGGTGTTTGACGTCAAGCCATCGGGCGCAGGCGCTGTCTGTTCGCCCGGTCTCACGGGGTCATCCCCGCTAGAGGTGACGGGGCTGGCGCGATCGGCGCTCTGCACAGGTCATCTCCCTTCGCCGACGGCACCCGCGGGCTGAAGCACGGGATCACGACGGGTGTCGAGAACATGGACATAGGCCGCAAGACACCCCGTCTAGCAGGCTGAATGGCAGTCACTATAGCCGATACGTCCGTGCCAGCTGATGTGTCCGTGCAGTTGCGAGCCGACCAGCTTTGACGGCACTCACAACCGGTCTACCTCGCTGACAATGGCCGGAACCAGCCAGGTCCCTGGCGCACCGAGCGGTGCGCCGGCCTGGGCCTGCCGGTCGACGAGGTAACGGGTTGCCAGGTCGGCCAGGTAGAGGATCGCCGTGAGCCGCGCCTGCCTGGCATCGACCCCGAATGAGGCGAGCCGCTGTGGTGCGCGGTCAACGCATCTGGCCGCCGCGGCCCTGGGCTGACGGTGCCCCGTAGCCACCTCGGCTTGCAGCCTGTGGTGCAGGGCATCGAAGCCGACCGGCACGCCGGATGTGAACCGTTCCCAGTCCCACACGAGCAGCCCGCGGCCGGTGTTTGCCATGTTCCACGGTGCCCAGTCGCCATGCCAGCAGCCGAAGGTCAAGATCGTTCCATCGGCTCTGGCCGCGAGCGCGTCGAGCGCTTGCAGCAGGCCGGCCCGCTCGGGGCCCTCGTCCGCGGCCGCGAGCCGGGAACGCAGCTGCCGGAGGTATTCGCCGCCGATGAGGGGCTCGCGTCGTAGCCCGTCGACCTGAGCCAGCTCAGCCATGGCGGTGGCGAGCCGCGCGGCGGAAAGCGGGCGGCGGGATCGCCACGCCGGGACAGTGCTCAGCACGAGCACGTCGAGGCCGTGCCACCGGTCGTAGTGCAGCACCTGGGGAATCGTCATCTTCGCGAGCTCGGCCCGGTTCAGCCGGACGAGCGAGTCGTGCTCGGCGCGAACCAGGCTGCGGGTGAGGGGGTTGATGCCGATCTTGGCGAACCCGACCGGCTCACCGGAGCCGCTAAGCAGCTGGAGCACCGGCTTGCGGTTGGCGCGGGCAGGTCCCAGTTGCATGCTCACCGTGATGTCGCGCGACGTCACGGACGCCAAGTAGTGCTCGATGGTGTCGGCCCCCGGGGGCGTGTTCATCCGGACCCTGCCACGCAGTACGGCACCGCCCAGACCGCCAGCCAGGCCGAGGGAGAGGGCCTTGACGCCAAGCCGGGCCGCTGACGAGCTCGGTCCGCTCTGATGACGCACCGCGGCGGCAGCGGCACGGCGGTCGGCCGGCACCAGCACCGGCGGCCGGCGAATTCCGGGGACCAGGACGAACTCACGGTCGGCGGGCTGCGCCAGGCCGCGGGCCTTTCGCCCGCGCAAACTCCGCAGACCGGGCCAGCCCGGTCCGCCGATCTCCAGCGTGATCGCCGCTGGCGGCGGCCAGAGCAGCTCGCAGGCCTCCTGGAGGCAGGCCAGCCACTCCGGACTCGCGGCCGGATCTGGCGGCGGCTCCTCGTACGGATCAGACGGCGCCACCGTGATGTCAGGCGTACTGTCCATAGCTCACATCCCCCCGGCCAGCCGACGTGTCCGGGCACAAGCCCGGCTTGACCGGCTGCGCGGGGGGACTACTGCTGTCGGCAGCGCCCTCCTCGTTCATAGCGGCCGTTGCTATCAAGGCAGATCGCGAACGTATTCGCCGCCGCGCAGGGCGGACACCGAAGATGGGACGGCTGCCAGCGGAGGCAGGCCGATTGGACCAGTGATGAGCCGCACGGCGGCGATGAACAGGAGGAGCGCGGACCGGGCGGGGCTACCCGGACCGGTCGGCGTCACCCGCGGCAGGCGCCTGGCCAGCAGGGCTACGGCACAGAAAATGACGGCAATGCCCGCAGGCCAGAGCAGTACCGCCAAGATCTTGGACAATGTGCATCTCGCTTTAGTCGGCCGTTTCCCCGCACGTTACCTGGGCGATGAGCTTCTTGCCCATGAAGTAAGACTCCTTAGACCGGCAGCAGGTTCACACTTGACCTGGCCCGATTCGGAAGCGGGCGGAAGGCGAGCCCACTGCGCGTCCCCCGCGCACAGGATAGATCAGCTGAGGTCGCGATAGATCAGCTGAGGTCGCGATAGATCAGCTGAGGTCGCGATAGATCAGCAGGGGTCACGACCATCCGGGATCATGGTGTTCGGTTCCGTCAGGAGTTTAGCCACTGTTACCGGTAAGTCGCCGGCGACCGGGCCGGGCCAGGCGCCCGGGGCCAGACCACCGGCCGGCCGCTGACTGCACGTGTGGAAAGGTGACTGCATGGTCCGTGCTCATCTGGATAAGCGGCCGGGCGAGGTCTCGGCGATGTTCGACCACGTGGCAGAGCGGTACGACTTGCTCAACGACGTGCTCTCGCTGGGCAGGGACCGGTGGTGGCGGCGCGTGGTGGCCGCCGCGGTCGGCGCCGGACCTGGCGAGCTGGTGCTGGATCTCGCCGCGGGCACGGGCACCGTCTCAAAGACCCTGACCAGAGCCGGAGCCAACTGCGTGGCGTGCGACTTCTCGCTCGGAATGCTCAAAGTGGGCGCGCGCAGGCTCCGCGCAGGCGGGCCCGAACCTGTCAGCTTCGTTGCCGGTGATGCGCTCCGCCTGCCGTTCGACGATGCCGTGTTCGACGCGGTCACGATCTCGTTCGGCCTGCGTAATGTCGCCGACACCGCCGCCGCGCTGGCCGAGATGCGGCGCGTCACCCGGCCCGGCGGCCGCCTGGTGATCTGCGAATTCGGACATCTTGCGGCCCGGCCCCTAGACGCGCTCTATGCCCGGGCTCTGGCCGTCGCGCTACCAGCGGTGGCTCGCACCGTGTCGCGCAACCCGGCTGCCTATACCTACCTGGTCGAGTCGATCGGGGCCTGGCCGGCTGGGCAGCAGCTGGCGGACTGGGTGGCCGCGGCCGGCTGGTCGGCCGTGCGGTGGCGCAGCCTGACCCTGGGCGTCGTCGCGATACACCTGGCCCGCAACCCGCCGGCGACCGGCGGCGCGGCCGGGCAGAAGGTCTAGACTTCGAACGGAAGGCACTTGTGAAGCGGTTCACAAGACAGTCAGGACAACCCGTGAGGCCCGTGACCGAGCAAACCCCCGCCGCGCGTCCCGGGCGAGCGCACCCGCCGGGCCAGGGCGTGAGCGACGAGGCCGACGTCATCGTGGTCGGCGCCGGCCCGGCCGGCTCGACGACCGCCTCCTACCTGGCCAGGGCCGGGCTAGATGTGCTGCTGCTGGAAAAGACCACCTTCCCGAGAGAGAAGGTGTGCGGCGACGGCCTGACCCCACGCGCGGTCAAGGCGCTGGTGGGCTTGGGCATCCCGACCGACGAGCGAGACGGCTGGCTGCGCAACAAAGGCCTGCGGATCATCGGCGGCGGCATGCGGCTCGAGCTCCCCTGGCCTGACCTCGCCAGCTATCCGGGCTTCGGCTTGGTCAGCAACCGGCTGGGATTCGATGAGACGCTGGCTCGCAGCGCGCAAAAGGCCGGGGCAAGGCTGATCGAGGGCATGAATGTGACTGGCCCGGTCCTAGACGACAGGACCGGGCAGATAACCGGGGTGCTCGCCCGGCAGAGCGGGCCGGCCGGCCCGCGTGGCACTGGCGCCGGGCCAGGTCCGCAGCGCACCTACCGGGCTCGCGTCGTCATAGCGGCCGACGGCAGCTCATCAAGGCTGTCGGTGGCGATGGGGCTGCGCAAGCGCGAGGACAGGCCGCTCGGCGTCGCGGTACGCACGTACTACACCAGCCCGAGGCATGACGATGATTACCTGGAGTCGTGGCTTGAGCTCTGGGATGGCGACCGGCTGCTGCCCGGGTACGGCTGGATCTTCGGGGCAGGCGACGGGACCAGCAATGTGGGACTCGGGCTGCTGAACACCAGCGCGGCCTTCAGGAACACCGACTACCGCGCACTGCTACAGCGGTGGCTGGCCGGGATGCCGCAGTCGTGGGGCTACGTCGAGGAGAACCGCACCAAGCCGGTGCAGGGTTCCGCCCTTCCGATGGGCTTTAACCGAACCCCCCACTACACTAGGGGGCTGCTGCTCGCAGGCGATGCAGGCGGCATGGTGAACCCGTTCAATGGCGAGGGTATCGCCTACGCGATGGAGTCCGGCGAAATCGCCGCAAGGGTGATCACGCAGGCACTCTCCCGGCCAACCTGGCAGGGTGCGGAGCGCGTGCTGCACACCTACCCGCAGGCACTCAAGGACGCCTACGGCGGCTATTACACGCTCGGACGCGTGTTCGTGCGGGCGATCGGCCGCCCTGAGGTGATGAAGTTCGCGACGAGGCACGGCCTGCCCAGGCCAACCGCGATGCGATTCGTGCTGAAGCTGCTGGCCAACCTCACCGAGCCGCGGAGCGGCGACGTGGCCGACCGGTTGATCAACGCGATGTCTAAGCTGACGCCCGCGGCCTAGGCAGGCTTGAGTATGGAAACTAGGCAGGCTTGAGTATGGAAACTAGGCAGGCTTGAGTATGGAAAGGGGCAAGCGGCGATGAGCCTCTACGTGCCGATCCTCGTGCTCGCGGCGCTGTCCGCGGTGTTCGCTGTCTTCTCGATCGTGATGGGTTCGCTGGCGGGGCCGAAGCGGTGGAACCGGGCCAAGCTGTCGGCCTACGAGTGCGGGATCCAGCCGACACCGCAGCCGCTCGGCGGCGGCAGGTTCCCAATCAAGTACTACCTGACCGCGATGCTTTTCATTGTCTTCGACATCGAGATCATCTTCCTGTATCCGTGGGCGGTGGCCTTCGACCGGCTCGGTATGTTCGGGCTGGTCGAGATGGTCCTGTTCATCGTGACCGTCCTTGTCGCGTTCGCGTATGTGTGGCGGCGCGGCGGTTTGGAGTGGGACTAGCCAATGGGTCTTGAGGAGAAGCTGCCAAGCGGGATCTTGCTCACCACGCTTGAGGGCGTGGTCGGGTACGCGCGTAAGTTCTCCGTCTGGCCTGCCACGTTCGGTCTGGCCTGCTGCGCCATGGAGCTGATATCGACCGGCGGCCCCCGGCACGACCTGGCCAGGTTCGGCATGGAGCGCGCGTCGGCCACGCCGAGGCAGGCCGACCTGATGATCGTGGCCGGCCGGGTCAGCCAGAAGATGGCCCCGGTGCTCCGGCAGATCTACGACCAGATGGCCGAGCCCAAGTGGGTCATCTCCATGGGGGTCTGCGCCTCGAGCGGCGGAATGTTCAACAACTACGCGATCGTGCAGGGTGTCGATCACGTAGTGCCGGTAGACATTTACCTGCCCGGCTGCCCGCCGCGGCCCGAGATGCTGCTCGACGCCATCCTCAAGCTGCATGACAAGATCCAGAACACCAAGCTCGGCGCGAACAGGGACAAAGAGATCACCGAGCTTGAGCAGGCCAGGCTGCGCAGGCTGCCGCTGGTCAGCAGCGGGATATCCGGGACGGCCGGTGCCGAGGCCGGGACTGCCCGGACCCAGGCCGCGACCGCCGGTACCGAGGCCGGGGCTGCCCGGACCGAGGCCGGGACCACCGGGACCGCGGCCGCCCCGTCACAGGCAGCGGAGGTGGCAAGGTGACCGAAGGACAAGACCCGGCCGCCGCCGGGCAGGCGGACGACGGCGCGCCGGACAATCTCCCTGCCCGCGCCGGGGAAGAGCGGCTCGCCGAGCAGGTAACCAGCACCGGCATGTTTGGCGTCCAGGCGACCGGCGACACCTCCGGCTATGGCGGGCTGCGGGTACGGCTCGCTGCCGCGCTTTCCACGCCGCGGCCCTACGGGTCCTACTTCGATGAGATAGCGGACGATCTCGGCAACGCGCTGGAAGCGGCAGGCACGCAGTTCGGTGACGCGGTGGAGCGGGTCGTCGCCGACAGGGGCGAGCTGACCTTCTACGTGAAGCGGGACCGGCTGCCGGAGGTCGCGCGGACCCTGCGTGACGATCCCGGGCTCGCCTTCGAACTGTGCACCGGCGTATCCGGCGTGCACTACCCGCAGGAGGCCGGCCGCGAACTGCACGCTGTCTACCACCTGGTCTCGATTACCCGCAACCGGCGGCTACGGCTGGAGGTGACCGCACCGGACGCCGACCCGCACATCCCCTCGCTGATGGACGTCTACCCGACGTGCGACTGGCACGAGCGGGAGACGTGGGACTTCTTCGGCATCGTCTTCGACGGACATCCGGCACTGACCAGGATCGAGATGCCTGACGACTGGAAGGGTCACCCGCAGCGCAAGGATTACCCGCTGGGTGGCATCCCGGTCGAGTACCGCGGCGCGACGATACCGCCGCCGGACGAGCGGAGGGCATACGCATGACCGCCCAGACAGAGGGCCGCGTCTACACCGTCTCCGGGCAGGACTGGGATGAGATCGTCGCCGCGGCCGACGAGGCAGGCGACACGCCTGGCGCCGAGCGCCTCGTCGTCAACATGGGTCCGCAACATCCCTCGACGCATGGCGTGCTCAGGCTGGTCCTCACGCTCGACGGCGAGAGCGTCACCGAGATCCGGGCAGTAATCGGATACCTGCATACCGGTATCGAGAAGAACATGGAGTTCCGCACCTGGACCCAGGGCGTCACGTTCTGCACCAGGATGGATTACCTGTCCCCGCTGTTCAACGAGGTCACCTATTGCCTGGCGGTGGAACGCCTGCTCGGGATCGAAGAAAGGATTCCGCAGCGGGCCAGCATCATCCGTGTGCTGATGATGGAGCTCAACAGGATTTCGTCGCACATGATGGCGATCGGCACGTTCGGCCTGGAACTCGGCGCCTCCACCATCCTGCTGAACTGCCTGCGTGAGCGCGAGGTGGTGCTCGACTTGTTCGAGCTGATCACCGGGCTGCGGATGAATCACGCCTATATCCGCCCTGGCGGGGTCGCACAGGACCTGCCGCCGGGCGCCACCAAGAAGATCCGCGATTTCTGCGTGATGATGCCGGACCGGATGCGGGACCTGCGTCACCTGCTCGATGCGAACCCCATCTACCTGGCGCGGACCAGGGGGATCGCCTACCTGGACCTACAGGGCTGCATGTCGCTGGGCGTGACCGGGCCGATCCTGCGTACCACCGGGCTGCCGTGGGACCTGCGCAAGAGCCAGCCGTACTGCGGATACGAGAGCTACGACTTCGAAGTGCCCACTGAGAACAGCTGCGATGTCTACGGCCGGTACCTGGTCAGGATGGCCGAGGTGGACGAATCACTGAAGATCATCGGGCAGTGCCTGGACCGCCTTACCGGACCCAGGCCCGACGACGATCCCGTGATGATCCGTGACGCTAAGATCGGCTGGCCGGCCAGGCTGGCTCTCGGCCCTGACGGCCTCGGCCCGTCACCCGATCACATCGCGCACATCATGGGCGAGTCCATGGAGGCCCTCATCCACCACTTCAAGCTGGTCACCGAGGGATTCCGGGTACCGGCAGGCCAGGCCTATGTGCCGGTAGAATCGCCGCGCGGCGAACTGGGCTGTCACCTGGTCAGCGCCGGCGGTACCCGGCCCTATCGGGCGCACTTCCGCGACCCGTCGTTCACCAACCTGCAGTCGCTGGCGGCAATGTGCGAGGGCGGCATGATAGCCGACGTGATCGCGGCGGTTGCCAGCATTGATCCGGTGATGGGAGGCGTGGACAGGTAATGCCGTTCAGCTCCGACGCCCTGGCCAGGCTGGAGGCCGACGCCGCGCAGATCATCGCCAAGTACCCGCGGTCACGTTCCGCCCTGCTCCCGCTGCTGCACCTGGTGCAGGCCGAGGAGGGGCACGTCTCCACCGATGGCGTCGCCTTCTGTGCCGCGCAACTCGGCCTCACCGACGCCGAGGTCTCCGCCGTGGTGACCTTCTACACGATGTACAAGCGGCGCCCGGTCGGCGATTACCACGTGGGCGTGTGCACGAACACGCTGTGCGCCGTGATGGGCGGCGACGCGATCTTCGCCGGCCTCACCGAGCACCTGGGCGTCGGCAACGACGAGACCACGCCGGACCGCAAGATCACTCTTGAGCACATCGAGTGCAACGCGGCCTGCGACTACGCGCCCGTGATGATGGTCAACTGGGAATTCTTCGACAACATGACCCCCGGAACGGCCCGCCAGCTGGTTGATGATCTCCGGGCGGGCGAGCCGGTAAGGCCCTCTCGCGGCCCGAGCCACCTGTGCACCTGGCGGGAGGCGGCCAGGATCCTGGCCGGCTTCCCGGACGACCAGGCGACCGACGGTCCGGCCGCGGGGCCGCCCGGCCTGGTGGGCCTCAAGATTGCCAAGGAACGCGGCTGGACCGCCCCGCCAGGCCCGAGCCAGGGCCAGGGCACTAGCAGCCAGGGACCCGCGAGCCGGTCCGCCGAGGAGGCCTCGAGGTGACCGACACCCTGACCCCGGTGCTCACTGCGCACTGGGATGATCCCGACTGCTTCACCCTCGCCGCCTATCGCCGGGCCGGCGGCTACCAGGGTCTTGCCAAGGCCCTGGGCATGCCGCCCGATGACGTCATCGGCCAGGTCAAGGCCTCAGGGCTGCGCGGCCGCGGCGGCGCGGGCTTCCCGACCGGCATGAAGTGGGGTTTTATCCCCCAAGGCGACGGCAAGCCGCACTACCTGGTGCTGAACGCCGACGAGTCCGAGCCGGGCACCTGCAAGGACATGCCGCTGATGATGGCGAGCCCGCAGGTGCTGATCGAGGGCATGGTCATCGCCTGCTACGCGATCAGGGCCGAGCGCGCGTTCATCTACGTCCGCGGTGAGGCGCTGCACGTGATCAGGCGGCTGCACCACGCGGTGGCGGAGGCGCGCGAGGCGGGCTACCTCGGCACGGACATCCTCGGCTCCGGCTACGACCTCGAGATCGTGGTGCACGCCGGAGCCGGCGCCTACATCTGCGGTGAGGAGACCGGGCTGCTCGAATCGCTCGAGGGCTACCGCGGCCAGCCCAGGCTCAAGCCGCCGTTCCCGGCGATCGAAGGCCTCTACGCCTGCCCGACCGTGGTCAACAACGTGGAAACGATCGCGAGCGTGCCGTCCATCATGGTGAACGGCGCGGACTGGTTCGCCGGGATGGGCACCGAGAAGTCCAAGGGGTTCGGCATCTTCTCGCTGTCTGGTCATGTCACCACGCCCGGCCAGTACGAGGCGCCGCTCGGCATCACGCTGCGCGAGCTGCTCGAACTGGCCGGCGGCGTGCGCGCCGGGCACCAGCTCAAGTTCTGGACGCCAGGCGGCTCATCGACCCCGATCCTCACCGGCGAGCACCTGGACATGCCGCTCGACTACGAGTCGGTCGGGGCGGCCGGGTCCATGCTCGGCACCAGAGGGCTGGAGATCTTCGACGAGACCACCTGCGCGATCAGGGCGGCGCTGCGCTGGACCGAGTTCTACGAGCACGAGTCCTGCGGCAAGTGCACGCCGTGCCGGGAGGGCACGTACTGGATGCGGCAGCTCCTGGAAGACCTTGAGCAGGGCAAGGGCAGCGAGGATGACGTGACCAAGCTGCTCGATATCAACGACAACATGGTCGGCCGGGTGTTCTGCGCGCTCGGCGACACGGCCGGCAGCCCGATCGCCTCGACGATCAAGTACTTCAGGGATGAGTACCTCGAGCACCTGAAGCAGGGCGGCTGCCCGTTCGACCCGTCCGCCGCCACCCTGTTCGCCGGAGATGGGGCCCAGTCATGAATCGGCACGCGTCATGAGCCAGGAGACGGTGGCCGCTGCCCACGTGGACAGCGTGACCGTCACGATCGACGGCTTCGAGTTCAGCGTGCCCAAGGGCACGCTGGTGATTCGCGCCGCTGAGCTGCTCGGCATCCAGATCCCGCGGTTCTGCGACCACCCGCTGCTTGAGCCGGTTGGCGCCTGCCGGCAGTGCCTGGTGGACATCGAGGGCCAGCGCAAGCCGTTCGCATCCTGCACGACCACCTGCACCGAGGGCATGGTGGTACGCACCCAGCTCACCTCCGAGGTCGCCGAGAAGGCGCAGCGCGGCGTGATGGAGCTGCTGCTCATCAACCACCCGCTCGACTGCCCGATGTGCGACAAGGGCGGCGAGTGCCCGCTACAGAATCAGGCGATGGAGAACGGCCAGGGCGAGACAAGATTCACCGGCAAGAAGCGGACATTCGCCAAGCCTGTCCCGCTGTCCACCTCGGTGCTGCTCGACCGTGAGCGCTGCGTCCAGTGCGCGCGGTGTACCCGGTTCGCCGAGCAGATCGCCGGTGACCCGCTCATCGAGCTGTTCGAGCGCGGCCCGCATGAGCAGGTGGCGATCGCGGAGGGCAAGCCGTTCAACTCGTACTTCTCCGGCAACACCGTGCAGATCTGTCCGGTCGGTGCGCTCACCGGCGCCGCCTACAGGTTCCGCGCGCGGCCGTTTGACCTGGTATCGACGCCGAGCGTCTGCGAGCACTGCGCGGCGGGCTGTAGGCAGCGCACCGATACCCGGCGCGGGGCGGTGACCCGGCGGCTGGCCGGTGACGACCCGCAGGTCAACGAGGAGTGGAACTGCGACAAGGGCCGGTGGGCATTCACCTACGCCAGCCAGCCTGACCGGCTGGCCACCCCGCTGGTCCGCGGCGACGACGGGGTGCTCGCCGCCGCGTCCTGGCCCGCCGCGGTGGCGGCGGCTGCCCGCGGGCTCGCGGCCGCCCGGGGCAGAGCCGGCGTGCTGGCCGGCGGCAGGCTGACCCTCGAAGACGCCTACGCCTACGCCAAGTTCACCCGGCTGGCGCTTGGCAGCAATGACATCGACATGCGGGCGCGGGCGCACTCGGTGGAGGAGGCGCAGTTCCTCGCCGCCTTCGTAGCCGGGCACGGCATCGACGTCAGCTACGACAGCCTGGAACACGCCCCGGCTGTGCTGCTGGCCGGATTCGAGCCAGAAGACGAGTCGCCCATCGTCTTCCTCCGGCTGCGTAAGGCGGTGCGCAGCGGGGGCCTGAAGGTCTACTCGATCGCCGCGCTGGCGAGCCACGGGCTGACCAAGCTGTCCGGCGACCTCATCAGCTGCGTTCCCGGCGCCGAGGCCGACGTGCTCGGCCACCTCATCAGCGGGACGGATCTGGACGAGGCCGGCGGCGCTGCCGCCCGCGCGCTCGCCGCCGACGGGGCTGAGCCTGCCGTCATCCTAGTCGGCGAGCGGCTGGCCGAAGTGCCTGGCGCGCTGTCCGCGGCGGCGAGGCTTGCCCAGGCCACCGGGGCCAGGCTCGCCTGGATCCCGCGGCGGGCGGGCGAGCGCGGCGCGATCGAGGCCGGCGCGCTGCCCAACCTGCTCCCGGTCGGCCGGCCAGTGGCCGACCCGCGGGCACGGGCCGAAGTCGCCCGCGTCTGGGCGGTGGCCGCGGCCTCGCTGCCGACCGAGCCTGGCCGGGGTACCGCGCAGATGCTCGCCGCTGCCGCAGCGGGTGAACTGGACGCGCTTGTCGTGGCTGGCGTGGATCCGGCCGACCTGCCCGATCCGGCCGGCGCGCTCGCGGCACTCGAGGCCACCTCGTTCGTGGTCAGCCTGGAGCTGCGCACCAGCGCGGTCACCGACCGCGCGGATGTGGTGCTGCCGGTCGCGGCGGTGGTGGAGAAGGCGGGCACGTTCGTCAACTGGGAGGGCCGCGGCGGCTCGTTCGGGCCCGCCCTCAGCGTTCCGGGCGCGCGATCCGACTTGCATGTTCTCGGTGCCGTCGCGGACGAGATGGACGTGCATCTCGGGCTGCCCGACGTCGCGGCGGCCCGCCGCGAGCTTGCCGCGCTCGGCACCTGGCAGGGACAGCGCGCCGCGGAGCCGCTCGCCGCCGCCGCGGTCGGTCCGGAGCCCGCCCTGCTTGCCCAGGGCGAGGCCGTGCTGGCCACCTGGAATGAGCTGCTTGACGCAGGCCGGATGCAAGATGGCGAGCCTTACCTAGCCGGAACGGCGCGGCAGCAGGTCGCTGTGATGTCTGCGCCGACCGCGGCGGAGGCAGGCACCAGCGATGGCGGTAAGGTCACTGTGGCCACCACAGCCGGTGCCGTCACCGTGGGCGTGGAGGTGGCGGACATGCCGGACCGGGTGGTGTGGCTGCCCGCGAATTCGGTCGGCTGCGCGGCCCGCCGCGCGCTTGGCGCCGGCCATGGCAGCCGGGTCACGATCAGGAGGGCAGGGAGCACCGAATGAGCCGCCTGGCCTGGGCTGCCGCCCAGATCCATGGCGAGAGCACCGCGCGGAGCGTCCGCGCGCTCGCCGCAGCGGATCCGACTCTGTCGAGCTTCGGCCACGACACGTGGTGGCTGATCGTGCTCAAGGTCGCGTTCATCTTTGTCTTCCTGCTGCTCATGACCTTGTTCTCGATCTGGGCCGAGCGGCGGATCGTCGGCCGGATGCAGCAGCGCCCCGGCCCCAACAGGGCAGGTCCGTTCGGTCTGCTCCAGCCGCTGCTGGACGGCCTCAAGCTGCCGCTCAAGGAAGACATCATCCCGCTGGGCGTGGATAAGATCCTGTTCATTCTGGCGCCGATCATCTCAGCGGTGCCGGCCCTGGTCAGCTTCGCGATCATCCCGTTCGGGCCGGAAGTCTCGATCTTTCACCACCACACACCGCTCCAGCTCGCCGACCTGCCGGTCGCGGTGCTGCTCGTGCTGGCGATGAGCTCGATGGGCGTGTACGGCATCGTGCTGGCCGGCTGGTCATCGAGTTCGCCGTACTCGCTGCTCGGTGCGCTGCGGTCGTCCGCCCAGGTGATCAGCTATGAGATCGCGATGGGGCTGTCCTTCGTCGCGGTGTTCCTCTATTCGGGATCGCTGTCCACCACCGCGATCGTGTCGGCGCAGGCGCACGGCGGCACGTTCCACCTGTTTGGCGCGGTCGGCCATTACCCGTCCTGGTTCGCGATCCTGCTGATCCCGTCCTTCGCGATCTACCTGGTGACGATGATCGGCGAGACCAACCGGCTGCCCTTCGACCTGCCCGAGGGCGAAGGCGAGATCGTCGGCGGCTTCCACACCGAGTACTCGTCCATGAAGTTCGCGCTGTTCTACCTGGCTGAGTACATCAACATGACTACGGTGGCCGGGCTTGCCGCCACGCTCTTCCTCGGCGGCTGGCGGGCGCCGTGGCCGATCTCCGTCTGGTCCGGCGCGAACAGCGGCTGGTGGCCGATGCTCTGGTTCCTGGCCAAGGTGCTCATCCTGCTGTTCGGCTTCTTCTGGCTGCGCGGCACGCTGCCCAGGATCCGGTACGACCAGCTGATGGCGCTCGGCTGGAAGGTCCTGATCCCCGGCTCGCTCGTCTGGATCATGATGATCGCCACCATCCGGGTCTGGCGCCGTCAGGGCGGCAGCACCGCCCTCTACATCGTGGGCGGCTTCGTGCTGCTGCTGTTCCTGGGGATCGTCTGGGTGTGGGAGACAGGGGCGGAACGCAGGCAGGCCATGCTGGCGGGCGTCCCCGGCGACGAGCAGGCAGCGGAGCCAGATGCCGGCCTGGGCGCGGACCAGCCCCGCCAGCCGCAGGGTTTCCCGGTGCCGCCGCTAGACCTTCCGCACTACCACGGGATCGGCGTATCGGTGACGGATCATCCCGCAGCCGGGCGGACCCTCTTGGACACCGGGACCACGAGCAACAGCAAGGAGGTCACAGGTGCTTGACTTCCTCGACCCGATCAAGGGCTTCGGCGTCACCTTCCACCAGATGTTCAAGAAGGTGGACACCGTTGAGTACCCGGAAGTCATGCGGCCCACCGCGCCCCGGTTCCACGGCCGGCATCAGCTCAACCGCTGGCCGGACGGCCTGGAGAAGTGCATCGGCTGCGAGCTGTGCGCGTGGGCCTGTCCCGCCGACGCCATCTACGTTGAGGGAGCCGACAACACCGACGCCGAGCGGTATGCCCCTGGCGAGCGGTACGGCAGCGTATACCAGATCAACTACCTGCGCTGCATCCTGTGCGGCCTCTGCATCGAGGCCTGCCCGACGCGGGCGCTCACTATGACCAACGAATACGAGCTCGCCGACACCAACAGGGAAAGCCTGATCTGGACCAAGGAGCAACTGCTCGCCCCGCTCCAGGCCGGCATGGAGCCGCCGCCGCACCCGATGCGGCTTGGCGAGACCGAGCGGGACTACTACCTGCTCGGCCGGACCGGCGGTCCCGCGGGTACGGGCCGGCCCGCCGAGGCAGCCGAGGCTGCCGATGCCGGCGAAGCGCAGCCGAACGGACACCAGCAGTGAGTCACCTAACGACGCTTGCGGCAACCACCGCTGCCGGTCCCGGGGCAGCTTCCATCACCCAGAACCTGGTGTTCTGGGTGCTCGCCGTCATCTCCGTCACCGCCGGGGTCGGCATGGTCCTGGCCAGGCGCGCGGTGCACTGCGCGCTGATGCTTGCCATCGTCATGCTCTCGCTCGCCGTGCTCTACGCGCTGGCCGGGGCGCCGTTCCTCGCGTTCGTCCAGGTGATTGTCTACACCGGCGCGGTGCTCATGCTGTTCCTCTTCGTGCTGATGCTTGTCGGTGTCAGCTCGGCCGACTCCATCGTGGAGACCATCAAGGGACAGCGGCTGGCCGCCGGGGTCGTCGGGACCGGCATGCTGATCCTGCTCGCCCTCGGCATCGGGCACGGCGCGATAGGCGGGGCGCGGCCGCTGACGTCGCGCAACGGATCCGGGAACGTCTCGGGAATCGCCGACCTGATCTTCACCAAGTACGTGTTCCCGTTCGAGGTGACCAGCGCGCTGCTGATCACCGCGGCGCTCGGCGCGATGGTACTCGCACACCGCGAGCGCACCACGCCCAAGCCGACGCAGCGCCAGCTGTCCAGGCAGCGGATAGCAGGCAGCCACCCCACGCCGCTGCCCGGCCCTGGCACCTACGCCCAGCACAACTCGGTGGACATGCCGGCCATGCTCCCCGACGGCACGCCGTCCGAGCTATCGGTCAGCCCGGTCATCACCAGGCGCGGCCTCAGCAGCCAGGAGGCAGGTGGGCCACCTCCCGGGCAGGTGGAAGCACCAGGAAAGCAGGAGGCACGCCCGTGAGCCCGTCGCACTACGTGGCCCTGGCCGTGATCCTTTTCGTGATCGGCGGCGTCGGCGTCCTGGTAAGGCGCAACGCGATCGTCATCTTCATGTGCGTTGAGCTGATGCTGAACGCGTGCAATCTCGCGTTCGTCGGGTTCGCCAGGGAGCAGGGCAACCTGGACGGCCAGGTGATCGCGTTCTTCGTGATGGTGGTCGCCGCCGCCGAGGTCGTCGTCGGTCTCGCGATCTTGATGGCGATCTTCCGGACCCGCAGGTCCGCGTCGGTGGACGACGCGAACCTGCTGAAGTACTAGAAGGGGCGGCTAGTCAGTGATGACGACCGTGGCGGCTACTGGCGTGCAACACGCGGCGTGGCTGATGCTGGCGTTCCCCCTGTTCGGTGCGGTTGTGCTGTTGCTCGGTGGCCGCCGCACCGACCGCTGGGGACACCTGCTCGGGGTGGCTGCCCCGCTTGCGGCGTTCGGCTATGGTCTTGCCTGTTTTTTTGCCCTGCTTAGCTATCCGGCGGCCGGGCGCAGCAGGGACCTGCACCTGTTCTCCTGGATCCCGGTCGGCGGATTCCGGGTCAGCATCGGGATGCTGATGGACCCGCTGTCGCTGAGCTTCGTGCTGCTCATCACCGGCGTCGGGTCGCTCATCCACATCTACTCGGTCGGCTACATGGCCCACGACACCGACCGGCGCCGGTTCTTCGGGTACCTGAACCTGTTCATCGCCGCGATGCTGCTGCTGGTCCTGTCCGACAACTACCTCGGCCTTTATGTCGGCTGGGAGGGCGTCGGCCTCGCCTCGTACCTGCTCATCGGATTCTGGCAGTTCAAGCCCACTGCCGCGGTGGCGGCCAAGAAGGCCTTCATCGCCAACCGCGTCGGTGACGCCGGGCTGTCCCTGGCGATCATGCTGATGTTCGCCACCTTCGGCACCGTCAACTTCTCCGGCGTGTTCGCCCGTGCGCACGAGGCAGGTCCCGGCGTGATGGCCGCGCTCGGCCTGCTGCTGCTGCTCGGCGCGTGCGGCAAGTCCGCCCAGTTGCCGCTGCAGTCCTGGTTGCTGGACGCGATGGAGGGCCCGACCCCGGTATCCGCGCTGATCCACGCGGCCACCATGGTGACCGCCGGGGTCTACCTGATCGTCCGGTCCAACGTCATCTTCGACCTGTCCTCGACCGCGCGGCTCGGGGTGCAGGTAGTGGGCGCGGTCACCCTGCTGTTCGGCGGGATCATCGCTTGCGCCAAGGACGACATCAAGAAGTCGCTGGCGGGTTCCACCATGAGCCAGATCGGCTACATGTTCCTTGCCGCCGGCCTCGGCCCAGCCGGTTATGGCCTGGCCATCGGACTCCTGCTCGCGCACGGGTTCTTCAAGGCCAATCTGTTCCTCGGGGCCGGATCGGTCATGCACGGCATGGACGACGAGGTGAACATGCGCCGCTACGGCGGCCTCGCCCGGTTGATGCCGGTGACGGCCGCCACCTTCGGCTTGGCCTACCTGGCCATCATCGGCATCCCGGGGTTCTCTGGCTTCTTCACCAAGGACCCCATCATCGAAGCCGCCTTCAGCAAGGGCGGGGTCTCCGGCGCGCTCCTGGGCACCGCAGCGCTGATCGGCGCGGGCCTGACCGCGTTCTACATGACCCGGATGGTGCTGATGACCTTCTTCGGCAAGCGCCGCTGGGAAGACCAGGCCGCGGCAGCCGCCGCCGGCGCGGGCCAGGAGGGCGAGGCCGAGGCTCCCCACCAGCAGCCACACCCGCATGAGTCACCTCAGGTGATGCTCTGGCCGATGATCCTGCTCGCCATCGGATCGGTGGGAGCGGGTGCCTTCCTCGCCACGGGCGACAGGCTCGTCAACTTCCTGGCCCCGGTGACCCGCACCCCGGCCGCGCCGCCCGGCATAGTCGGCCCGTACGGGCTGGGTGCCCTGGGGCTGGCCCTGGTGGCCGTGGCGGCCGCCTGGTGGATGTACGGGCGCAGGGAGGTCCCGGCCGTCGCCCCGGCCGGGGGGGTTCTCGTTGTCGCGGCCCGCAAGGACCTATACGGCGACGCCTTCAACGAGTCGGTCCTGATGCGGCCGGGCCAGTGGCTGACCAGGCTGTCGGTGTACTTCGACAACCGGGGGGTGGACGGACTGGTCAATACGTTCGCCGCTACCGTGGGCGGCGCTTCCGGGCGGCTGCGCAAGGTGCAAACCGGGTTCGTCCGTTCTTATGCCCTTGCGATGTTCTTCGGCGCGGCGTTGCTCGTCGGTGCCCTGCTCCTGGTGAGGCTGTAGCCCATGTCTAGTTTCCCGTGGCTGACCGTTACCGGCGCGATCCCGCTGGTCGGCGCTGTGGCGATCTGTCTGGTACCGGGCAAGTCCGCACCGGGCGGCGAGGCGGACCGCCAGGCGCGGGACTCGGTGGTGAAATGGCTCGCGCTCGGCTTCTCGCTGGTCACGCTCGCGATCACGATCGCGATGGCTGTCCAGTTCAAGCCGTCAGGCCCCGACTTCCAGTTCACCCAGACCTACCAGTGGATCCCGGCGTTCGGGGTGCACTACGCGGTCGGCGTGGACGGGATCGCGCTGGTGCTGATCGGCCTGACCGCGGTGCTGATGCCGGTGGTCGTGCTCGCGTCGTGGAATGACGCGGACGGCGCCCGGCGCAGCGTGAAGACCTACTTCGCGCTGATGCTGGTGCTGGAAACGATGGTGATCGGCGTCTTCGCCGCCACCGACGTGTTCCTGTTCTACGTGTTCTTCGAGGCCATGCTCATCCCGATGTACTTCATGATCGGGAGTTACGGCGTCGGGCAGCGGCAGTACGCGGCAGTCAAGTTCCTGCTGTACAGCCTGCTCGGCGGGCTGCTGATGCTGGTCGCCGTGATCGGCCTGTACGTCTACTCGGCGCGCTCCGGCGGGACGGTGCACGCCGGGACGTTCCTGTTCACCAACCTCGAGCACGTCCACCTCAGCGTCACCGTGCAGAAATGGCTGTTCCTCGGCTTCTTCATAGCGTTCGCGATCAAGGCACCGCTGTGGCCGTTCCACACCTGGCTGCCCGACGCGGCCACGGCGGCCCAGCCGGGCACCGCGGTGCTGCTTGTCGGCGTGCTCGACAAGGTGGGGACGTTCGGGATGATCCGCTATTGTCTCGAGCTGTTCCCGGCAGCCGCGAAGTACTTCACGCCGCTGGTGCTCGCGCTCGCGGTGGTCGGGATCCTGTACGGGGCGATCGTGGCGATCGGCCAGCGCGACCTGAAGCGGCTGATCGCGTACACGTCGGTCTCGCACTTCGGCTTCATCGCGCTCGGCATCTTCGCGATGACCACCGAGGGCGGCTCCGGCTCGGTGCTGTACATGGTCAACCACGGCTTCGCCACCGGCGCGCTGTTCCTCATCGCCGGCTTCATGATCGCGCGTCGCAAGTCGCAGCGGATCGCCGACTACGGCGGCGTCCAGAAGGTCGCGCCGGTGCTGGCCGGCCTCTTCCTGATCGCCAGCCTGGCCGGCCTGTCACTGCCCGGCCTGTCTACGTTCGTCAGCGAGTTCCTCGTCCTGGTCGGCACGTTCACCCGGTACAAGCTGCCCGCCGTGGCGGCCACGGCGGGCATCATCCTGGCCGCGATCTACCTGCTGTGGATGTACCAGCGGACGATGAACGGGCCCGTCGGCGAGGGCGTCGCGGACATGCCTGACCTGAAGGCTCGCGAGCTCTGGGCCGTGGTGCCGCTGATCGCGCTGATCATCGGGCTCGGCGTGTACCCGAAGCCGGTGCTCGACATCATCAACCCCGCGGTGCAGCACACCCTGACGCAGATACACGTCACCGATCCGGTGCCCCAGCATCCCGCCGTCGCACAGAAAGGGGCGGCACCGTGAGCGCGACCATCGCCGCTGGGGTGATCACCCCGCCGAGCATCGAGTACAGCCAGCTGTGCCCGATGCTGCTTGTCTTTGGCCTGGCGGTGGCCGGGGTACTTGTCGAGGCATTCGTGCCCCGCCAGGCCCGGCGCGGCATCCACCTGGTGCTGACCCTCGGCGGCCTGGCCGCGGCTTTCGTCCTGACCATCGTGGTCGCCTCCTCGAAGTCGCTGTTCCGCGACCACGCGGCGGGTCACGTGGCCGCGATGGGCGCCGTCGCGGTGGACCGGCCGACCTTGTTCATCCAGGGCACGATCCTGGTTCTCGCCTTTGTCAGCGTGCTGCTCATCGCGGAGTCCTCACATGACGTGAGCTCGTTCGCCGCGCAGGCCGCGGCGATTCCCGGCAGCGCGGAAGAACGCGAAGGGCTGCTGGCCGGCATCACGCACACCGAGGTCTACCCGCTGACCATGTTCGCGGTCGGCGGCATGCTGCTGTTCCCTGCCGCCAACGACCTGCTGACCATGTTCGTCGCGCTCGAGGTGCTCTCGCTGCCGCTGTACCTGCTCTGTGGTCTGGCTAGGCGCCGCCGCCTGCTCTCGCAGGAGGCGGCCATGAAGTACTTCCTGCTCGGCGCGTTCTCCTCGGCATTCTTCCTGTTCGGCATCGCCCTGCTGTACGGGTTCGCGGGCTCCGTGCGGCTGTCCGCCATCGCCGCGGCCGCCTCGTCGGACACCGGCAGCACGACGCTGCTGCTGGCCGGGCTCGCACTCGTCGGCCTCGGCCTGCTGTTCAAGATCGGAGCAGTGCCGTTCCACGGCTGGAAGCCAGACGTGTATCAAGGTGCCCCCACGCCGGTGACGGCGCTGATGGCTTCGTGCACGGTGGTATCCGCGTTCGGCGCCCTGCTGCGCGTCTTCTATGTGGCGTTCGGCCAGCTGACCTGGGACTGGCGGCCGGCCATGTGGACGATCGCCATCTTGACCATGGTGGCGGGTGCGCTCATCGCGATCACCCAGACCGACGTGAAGCGGCTGCTCGCCTACTCGTCCATCGCGCACGCCGGGTTCATCCTCACCGGAGTCATCGCCGCCACTGCGGCAGGTCTGTCCGCCAGCCTGTTTTACCTGGCCGCCTACGGGTTCACCACGATCGGCGCGTTCGCCGTCGTGACGCTGGTCCGGGACCCCGCAGGTGAGGCAGCGCATCTGTCTCAGTGGGCCGGACTCGGCAAGCGCTCACCGCTGGTGGCCGGCGTATTCGCCTTCTTCCTGCTGGCCTTCGCCGGGATCCCGCTCACCAGCGGCTTCACCGGGAAGTTCGCGGTCTTCCAGGCGGCGGTGGCGGGCGGGGCCGTCCCGCTGGTCATCGTGGGGGTGCTGAGCAGCGCGATCGCCGCGTTCTTCTACGTGCGGGTCATCGTGCTCATGTTCTTCTCCGACCCGGCGCCGGACGCGCCATCCGTGGTGACGCCGAGCGTGTTCACCTCGGCGGCGGTCGTCCTCGGCGTGGTGGCTACCGTCGTGCTGGGCGTCGTGCCGCAGCCGCTGCTCGGTCTGGCGAGCCACGCGGCCAGCCAGCTTTTCGTCCGCTGAGCGCTCGTCTTGGTCCGACTCGCGAGCGGACGGGCATACCCCGGGAATGCCGGGTCTTTGCCATGCCTACAGAATGGTTCCCAGGAGGTCCCGCCCGCAAGCCTGAGCGCCGGGGCGGAATCGTGACCGCGGCGCAGCCGATGACTGGGAGGCCGAGTGGTCACCGCCGTCCCGCTTGAACTACCTGATTCCCCTCTGGGCGCGGACGTCAACGAGGGTCTGGCTCGTGTCGAGGAAGCCCTACAGGACGTCGCGCGCACCGAGGACGTCCTGCTCACCGACGCATCGCTGCACCTGATCGACGCGGGCGGCAAGCGGTTCCGCGCCACCCTCGTCCTGCTAGCGGCCCAGTTCGGCGACCCGCGTGATCCTCGGGTTGTCCCCGGCGCGGTCGCCATCGAGCTGACCCATCTGGCCACGCTCTATCACGACGACGTGATGGATGAAGCGGAGATCCGGCGAGGTCATCAGAGCGCGAACTCCCGGTGGAGCAACACCGTGGCGATCCTGACCGGTGACTTCCTATTCGCCCGCGCCTCTCAAATCCTGGCCGATCTTGGTCCCGAGGCGATCAGGATCCAGGCGGAGACCTTCGTCCGGCTGGTGACGGGTCAGGTGGCGGAGACCCTAGGACCCGCGCCTGGTCAGGATCCCCTCGATCACTACATGGGTGTGGTGACGAACAAGACAGGCTCCCTGATCGCGACGGCCGGGCGGTTTGGCGCGATGCTGTCCGGCGCTCCGGACGAGGTGACGGCGAGGATCACGCCGGCCTGCGAGGCGCTGGGCATCGCCTTCCAGCTCTCCGACGACATCATCGATGTGGCGAGCGATTCGGAGCAGCTGGGCAAGACGCCGGGCACGGATCTGCGCGAGGGAGTGCAGACACTGCCCATGTTGCATGCGCTGCGTTCCGCCGACCCGGCGGATTCCCGCCTTGCCGAGCTGCTGCGGTCCGCGGATCTCACGGATCCGCGGCTGCACGCCGAGGCGCTGGCGCTGCTGCGCGCTCACCCGGCGATGGAGGCAGCCAGGGCAGACCTGCGCGGCTGGGCGGATGCGGCCCGTCGGGAGATCATGGCGCTGCCGGACGTCTCGGCACGGTCGGCGTTCGAGGCGCTGTGCGACTTCGTGGTGGAACGCAGCGGCTGAGAGCGTTCCGGCCGGCGGCTGCTGCCGCTAGGGACATTCGGCGGATCAGGCGCTCCGGGGCAGGCTGAGGTCCGCGACCCTGCCGCGCGTATCGCGCTGCCTTCCCCTGGCGCATCGGGGAACTGCGGCCGACCCTCCGGCGTGTCGTGGGCGGGGTTGTCTTCATGTACGATATAGTGTTCGAAGAACATAATTCATACTGCCTCTTCCGAACGGGGGTGAGTTGATGACCGCCGCATACGAGGACGCCCGCCAGGAGGCGCTGCTGGCGGCGGAACTCGCCGCTGATGCCAGCCGGGACATCCCGCCCGACGAGGACGCCTGGTGCTGGCCCGACCCGGACAGCGGCCGCCCGGCGGAGCTGGCCTCCTTGGCGGACCGGGAGCTGGCGGAGCTGCTGGCGCCGCCGGCCCGGCGTGCCGAGCCGGTGTGGCCGGTGGGGTCCTCGGCGGGAGACGAGCCGGGCGGCGGGCGGGCCC
>PMSU01000005.1 GCA_003168255.1 Actinomycetota bacterium | reverse complement strand
CAAGCTAGCTGCGCGCGTCCCCTCTCTCGTCGCTGCGATTGAGATAGCACTGGAACTAGCAGCCGACTGGGAACGCAAGGCCGACGAGGCAGACGACCGGGCTGAGGCTGCCTCCGGACGCGGCGACAAGGACGCGTCCCTGATGCTCAGCGGCCGGGGCCAGGCCCTCCACGACTGCTCGTTCGCCCTCCGTGCGGCCATCACCCGCGAGCTGACCAAGGGGGAGACGACTCCGTGAGCTACGTCAGCACCGACAGCGAGATCAAGGGCCCGCGACACGGGCACGCATGGCAAGCGGATGACGGCGGCATCCACGCGACCGTCCGGCTCGGTGAGGGCTCCACTTTCCTGTCGTTCGACAGCGCCGCCGATGCCCGTGCAGTCGCAGCGGCTTGCACCGAAGCCGCTGAGGCCCTGGACCGTCTCGCGGCGGAACCGGCCAAGGGGGAGGCTGGCGATGGCGGCTGAGCAGACGATCATCCGTTCCGGCTCGGTCCTGCCGGTCAAGGTGCGCACCGCGCGTATCCGGCACACCTGCGACGACTGCGGCAAGCCGATCGAGCCGGGCGAGCAGTACGAGCTGAGCGTCACCCCTCCGCACCGGATCGCCGAGATGGACGTGGACATCTGGCTGACGTGGCGGTCTCACTATCCCCGCCATGATGGCCAGCGGTTCCTGCCGGGCTGTGATCTGGCTGCGGCGTACCGGGAGAAGCTAGTACGGGCGCAACTGGGTGAGGATAAGAGCCATGGCTAGATACGCGGCGAACACCGAAGTCCCCAGCGACCGGAGCCGCGCTGAGATTGAGCGCACCCTGCGCAGGTACGGCGCTTCGGCGTTCGCCTACGGATGGGAAGGCAACCGCGCCCAGATCGGGTTCAAGCTCGCCGACCGCCAGATCAAGTTCACGCTCCCGCTGCCCGACCCGGAAGCCGGGGAGTTCACCCTGACCCCGACCGGCCGGGAACGCAGCGAGAAAGCCGCAGAGGACGCGTACGAGCAGGCGGTGCGGCAGCGGTGGCGTGCTCTGGCGCTGGTGATCAAGGCCAAGCTGGAGGCCGTCGAGGCGGGGATTTCCACGGTCGAGCGCGAATTCCTCGACGCCATCATGCTTCCCGACGGGCGGACGGTGGGCGACTGGCTCGGGCCCCAGCTCGGGGCCGTCTACGCGCGGGAGACGATGCCCGCGCTGCTGCCGGGGAGCGACCATGCCTGACGTGCCAGCCGAAGCCGTCCGCGCTGCCATGGCCCGACGCGCTGACCTTCTCTCCGACCGCCCGGACCCCACGGCCCTGTCTGACGAGACGCTGACAAGGCTGATGCTGGAAGCAGCCGCACCCATCCTGGCCCAGCACGTCGCGGCTAGGATCCTGGCCCACATGGAGGCGTGCGACCTGGAAGCGATCAGGCGCGGTCACCCTATCCCGCGCGGCTGGCGCCGTGACCTTCGCATCGCCGCCCAGGTCGCAACGCTGGCGTTCAATACCGACGAGGACAACAAGCGGCTGGCAGCCGAGGCCGTCCAGCGCGGCGAGGTCGCCGGATGTAACCCGGAGGTTCCCGATGGCGGCTAAGCGCAAGCGCAGCGAGAACCGGCAGCGGAACGAGTTCATCGGCGTCCGCCTGTCCCTCGGCGAGCACGCCATCCTCAGGGCCGAGATGGCGCGCACCGGCAAGACGGCGGCATCGCTGCTGCGGGATGCGTTCCTGGCTTCGGCCGGTAACCCCCCTCCATCCCCCGCACCCGTACAGGAAGATGAGACACCGTGAGCACCGAGACGACGGCGATGCCGGTCCTGATTAGCGACGTGATCGACACCGAGATGCTGGCCGAGATGCTCGACCAGGGCTACGTGCGCCGTCAGGTGCACCCGTCGATGCCGCTCGCCATCTACAACTACACCGAGAAGGCCGCCTATGAGCGCGAGTGGAACGATGTCACCCGCCAGTGCCGCGGCCTGATCGTGGACGTGATGACGAGCCAGGTCATCGCCCGGCCCTTCGCCAAGTTCTTCAACTACGGCGAGCACGACGAGGCGACCCTGAGCCTGGACGAGCAGGTGATAATCACCGACAAGATGGACGGCTCACTCGGCATCGCATACCGGGGCACCGATGGCCGGCTTGCCATCGCCACGCGCGGCTCCTTTGCCAGCGAGCAGGCCGTCCACGCTACGACCGTGCTCCGGGAGCGGTACGGGGACTTCGAGCCGCTCGGCGGCTTCACGGAGCTTTTCGAGATCGTCTACCCGCAGAATCGCATCGTGCTCGACTACGGCGCGGAGGATGACCTGTTCTATCTCGGCAGCGTGCACATCGCCACCGGGCGCACGTTCGGGCCGTACCCGCACGGCACGATCGCGGCCAACGGCAAGGGCTGGACGGGCCCGAGGGCAGCGGTCTTCGATGGCCGTACGCTCGCCGACGCTCTCGCCATGCCGGTGCGCCCGAATGCCGAGGGAATCGTGGTGCACTACCACGACAGCGATCTCCGCATCAAGATCAAGCAGGCCGATTACGTGGCCCTGCACCGCATCCTGACCATGACCACAGCGCGGACGGTATGGGAGTACCTCGCGGTCGACGCCTGCAAGAACCTGATCACCGCGCCGAAGCACTGGGGTTCCCGTCTCGGCATCGACCCGGGCCGCGCGGCCGAGATCCTCGCCGTGGGCCCGGACTGGCTAGGCCGCCTGACCGAAGGCGTACCCGATGAGTTTCACGGCTGGCTCCGCTCCACGATCAGCGGCATCCTGGCCAGGGTCGACGGTCAGCGGACCTACCTGGAGACCGAAGGCGAAACGCTCATCGAGGCCCACGGAAGCGACCGGAAGGCGTACGCGCAGGCCGTCGCCGGCCGGGCCGACGCGGGCGCGCTGTTCCTGCTGCTCGACGGCAAGGGCATCACGTTCTACCTCTGGAAGGCCGCCTATCCGCCACCGGAGAAGGCGTGGGGCGCGCGGTCCGAGGACGTGGCCTGATGACGCGACTGCTGATTGCCAGAGGCCTGCCCGGATGCGGGAAGACGACCTACGCCCGCGCGTGGGTGGCGGAGGACCGCGAGCACCGGGCCCGCGTGAACCGAGACGACATCCGGGCCATGCTCGACCACGGCGAGTTCGTCAAGGGCGTGACCGAGCCGCGCGTCCTGGCCGCCCGTGACGCCGCAATCCTCTCGCTGCTGTCTAAGGGCGTAGACACGATCTCGGACGACACGAACCTGCCGCAGCGCACGGCGCGGGATCTGGCCAAGCTGGCGAAGCGGGCCGGGGCCAAGCTGACGGTGGTCGACCTGACGTGCGTCCCGCTGATCGACTGCCTGGACCGCAACGCCGCGCGCACCGACAAGGCGCCCGTCCCCGGAGCCGTGATCATGGACATGCATGCGCGCTACCTCGCCGGGCGAAGCTTCCCGCTGCCGCTGCCCGAGGAGCCCGCGAACGAGGCGGGCGGCCTGGTGCTGTACGAGCCGAAGCCCGGAACGCCGAAGGCGGTCCTGGTCGACATCGACGGCACGACCGCGCTCATGGCCGCGCGCAGCCCGTTCGATGAGACCCGCGTCCACGAGGACCGGCCCAACGCTCCCGTCATCTCCGTGATCCGCGCCATGGCCGACGCGGGCAATGCGGTGGTGTTCCTGTCGGGCCGCACCGACGCCTGTCGCAGCGCAACTCACCAGTGGCTGCTCGAGCACGTCCGCGTCCCGTTCCAGGCGCTCCATATGCGCCCGGCCGGGGACATGCGCAAGGACGCCATCGTCAAGCGGGAGCTGTTCGACCGGCACGTCAGGGATCGCTACGACGTGGTGTGCGTGCTAGACGACCGGGATCAAGTGGTCGCAGCCTGGCGCGAACTAGGGTTGACTTGCCTTCAGGTCGCGCCCGGTGCATTCTGATGAACTGGCTTACCCGCGGCTTCGCCCGCCTGGCCCTGGACCCGTCACCGCGACTGCGCACGCTCCGCAAGGAGCCGGAGCGTGCCAGCCGGCCGCTATGGACCGGCCCGCTTCCGCCGCTGCCGGACAGCGCCTACCCGCCCGGAGCGGTCCCGCTGGACTGCTCGGGAATCCCGGAGGATGACCACCATGACCGCTGACACCGGGATCACCGAGGACGAGCGGGCAGCCTACCGGGCGCGGACCGCCGCAGGCGGATGCCGGGTATTCGACTGCACCACCCAGGCCGGCGAGGGTTTCTCTATCTGGTGGAAGTGCCCGGACGGCCACCGCGAGGAGATCCGCTACTGCCGCAAGCACGGCCCGGAGATGCTGGAGGTGGCCGCTACGACGGCCCCTCAGATACGGTGCGAGTGCGGGGGCTGGGCGAGGCCGATGGTCGAGGGGCTGGCGCTGTACTAGCCTTGCCCTACCGGCGGCTGCCGGACGTTCGCGCAAGCGCAGGGCGACGGCCCATGCAGGCAAGTGCACAACGCCTGGCGGATGACAGCCGTCGGCCAGGGATTCCCGCAAGGGGAGACACGCCGCAAGGCAAAGAGGTGGGATGTTCAGCCCCCGTCGCGAGACGGCAGTGCTGGCGGGCGGCCACAGCCTGAAAGTGGCCCTCTGTTTCCCCGCCACGATGAGGTGCCGCACTAGGCGACCCAGGACTCTCCACACCATAGGGGCGTCCCGCCATAGACGGTGCAAGCCGGGAGGCTCTGGACGGTCGCTCTGTCCACCCTCCCGGCCCGGCACTGCGCTAGCCTTGACATCAGGTGCGTCAGCGTTCTTCGGGAATGCGCCCCGGACCTGGCTTCAAATGGCAGGGTAAAGGCTAGCGCCACGTCACGCGGGAGACCGCGAGGATTAGCGGGCGCCGGGGTGGCGCACCCTCTCCTCGCTGCCGCTCTAACTCCCGGCGAACTCCAAGCGCGGCTAGGAGCTGGAGTCCGCCTCGTCTGCGAGGTAGGCCGCGAGCGTGTAGCCCGGCGAGCGGTCGAGCTTCCCGCGGGCCCGGTCATATCGCCGCGTGGTGCGCGGGTCTTTGTGGCCCATGGCGTCCTGGAGGTCGCGCAGGTTTCCGCCAGCATCGAGGTAGAGCGTGGCGAAGCTGT
>PMSU01000145.1 GCA_003168255.1 Actinomycetota bacterium | reverse complement strand
CACCAGCTGGTCGCCGACCACCCGGCAATTGGTCTTGCCGTCGATGACGGCCGAGCAGAACGGGTGCTCCATGAACCTCCACACCCGGTCGAAAACCCACGGGATCAGCCCGATACCCGTCCCGGCCAGCAGCGCCAGGCACGCCTTGACGACCCGGGACCGCAGCTCACGCAGATGCTCCATGAGCGGCATATGGCCATCTGGATTGGCCTCCCTGTGCACGGCCAGCATCCGGGTACCAAGTACCCGCGCGCCTTCAGCGGTGTCCGGCAGTTTCGGCATGACCCGGCAACAGCCGACTCAGCCGACGTGTTGCGTCTGGTGAGCCTCAGCCGCGGGCGCCTGCGTACGCAGCTCGTTCAGCTGCTGCTGCAGATGATCCACCTGCTGCTGATGCTCTATCTGGGCCAGCGGCGGCGGCACGGTGGCGGTCGTCGACGTGGTGGTGGTGGTGGCTGCCGGGTGCTCGTCATCCTGGAGCGTGTGGATCTCGGTCTTGAGGATGCGCATCGACTGGCCGAGTGACCGTGCGGCACCGGGCAGCTTCTTCGACCCGAACAGCACCAGGATCACCGCAGCCAGGATGAGCACCTTCCACGGGCTGTCAAACAAGTCGCCAATCATGTCTACCTTCTTCAGCGGAGAATCCATCGCGGGCCTCGAAGGTCATCGTCAACCTCCGCTGGGTGTTCGCCGCTGCCGACGCCCCGGTTCGGTCGTGAGCGTGCTCTTTGCCAATCCTTTAACAAGCGCGCCTTGCCCTGTAGTCGCAGGACTTCTCCTGGAGAGAGCGATGAGACCGGAGGTGGCGATGAGACCGGAACGACGGCCAGCGCGGCGCCTCCCTGGCCCCGCTTGACAGATGGTATGGTGCGCGGTACCCGCGGGCCGGGAACTGCGTTGTGCGCAGGTGCTAGCACGCGGTCGCGCGCATCGGACTGTCGCTGATCGGCACTCGGCGGAACCGCTACGAGCGGTGCCGGGCAAACGCACGTTTGTAAAGGCTTAGTAAAAAATACGCTCGCGACCGAACCGGCCTATGAGCATCAGCGAACACCCACCGAAAGGTGATGATGACGATGCGTGGCCCACGATGGATCCTTGTCTCTGCCGGAATGACCGCTGTCATGACCCTGGCGGCCTGCGGCGGCAGTTCTGGCGCAGCGGCGCCGGCTAGCTCGGGCACCAGCCCGGGAAGCACCGCCAACACGATCGTCATCAAGAGCTTCATGTTCCACCCAGCCAGCCTGACGGTGTCTCCTGGCGCGACGGTCATGGTCCACAACGAGGACTCGGTGACTCACACGCTGAGCGACAAGGCTGACCCCAAGCTCTTCAGCACCGGCGACGTTTCACCCAACCAGACGAAGACGATCAAGGCTCCCAGCAAGGCTGGAAGCTACCCGTTTATCTGCCAAATCCACCAGTACATGGCCGGCACCCTCGTCGTGAGGTAGCTGCCAGATGAGCATGATGCCAAGGAGGAAAACACGTGGAACTTGACGAGACCGCTCTGAGCGGTCTGATCGAGGAATCACAGGATACCCACGCCGACGCGATACGCGCGGTGAAGGAGCCGCTGGACGGCATGGTCGACCTCGGCCAGCAGGCTCGGTCAAGAAATGGCCTGGACCCGGACGAGAACCGCAGTTTCGCGGGCGAGAACCGGCGACGGCTGTCCGCGACCGCCAAGCGGGCCGGGGGCCTGCTCGCGGCGACCGGCATTGTCGCTGCCATTGCCGAATTTATCGGGAGCCCCGCATTCGCGAGCTCAGGAACAGACGTACAGGTGCTCCAGACGGCGTCGTCGATCGAAGTCCTCGCCGTCGCCACGTACAAGACCGCGCTCACCCTCCCCTACATCGGCGGCAGCGCAGCGAATGGCGTCATCAAGGCCTTCGCGACCACAACCATGAAGCAGCACGCCGACCATCTGGCGGCATTCCAGGCCGCGACCACAGCCCTGGGCGGGACCAAGCAGACCAAGCCCGATCCCGCTTTTGTGCCGGTCGTCGATAAGGCGGTCACGTCGATCACCAAGGCTTCCGCTTCGGCAGGCGCCCTGCTGGTCGTCGGCCTAGCCCTCGAGCTGGAAAACATCGCGGCCGAGACCTACGTCAACAACATGAGCCTGCTGACGGACGCGAACGCGAAGAAGGTCACGGCGAGCATCATGGGTGTCGAGGCCCAGCACGTCGCGATCCTGTACGCGGTGCAGGCGCTGCTGAAGGGCGGGGCCGGAGCGGACATCACGCTGCCCCCGCCGGCTGCCAAGCTCCCGGCCGCCGCAGGCAAGGTCGGCTTCCCCAACTCCTTCTACCCGACGAGCAGTGCTGCTCCAGCCACCCAGGGAGCCCTCTCATGAGCGCCACCGACCCAGTTTCACACATATCAGACGCCGAGCTCCTCAGCATGACCAGGGACCTGGACGCGCTGCATCACGACCTCACGCTGCCGGCCCTGAAGGACAGCCTCAGCGAGTGGACGGAAGAGATCCGCGAACGGACAGCCGCTGGCGAGCCGGAGGAAACCGAGCAGCGGATGTTCTTCGACCGCCGCAAGTTCCTCATCGGAACGGGCGGCCTGGCGGGCGGCGCCCTGCTTGCCGCCTGTTCCTCGTCGGGGAAACCGGCTTCCAGCCCGTCAAGTTCGCCCTCGGCGATGGCTGGCGGCGAAGGCCAGAAGCTGTCGGGTGACCTGCAAGTCGTCGCCATGGCCGCGAGCCTGGAGAATTCCGGCATCGCCACCTACATGGCCGGAATCAAGGCGGCCACGGCCGGCAAGCTCGGCACGGTGCCGGGGGCCGTCGTAACCTTCGCCGAGACCGCGATGAGCCAGCACCAAGACCATGTTCAGGCCTGGAACTCGGTGCTCACGTCGTCGGGCAAGCAGGCGGTAACCGCCGTCGATTCCGTCATCCAGCCGACCATCAATACGGCTTTCGGCAAGGTGAAGACCGTCGCCGAGCTCGCCGCGCTAGCCCTGATGGTCGAGAATATCGCTGGTGAGACCTACCAGAATGGCCTGTCGGTAATCAAGAGCGCGGCCGGAATCAAGACCGCCGCCTCGATCCAGCCGGTCGAGTTCCAGCACGCGGCGATCCTGTCGTTCGTCCTCGGCCAGTACCCGGTACCCAACTCATTCACCGGAGTCAGCAGCGCCCGCCCGCCCAGCGACTACCACACCTGAGCGACAACATCCCAAATGGCTACGGCCGGTGCGCTCATGCACCGGCCGTAGCCATTAGCTTGCCCGCGGAGCGCAACTGGAGTGTCAAAATCGATTTCCGCCGAACGTCCAGTGGCGCGACACGTGCTCACCGGCATGCTGGACTTGCCACCGTCCCGGGCTACCCAGGCAAGATCACTAAGGATTCAGGCTAACCTGCCAAGTATGGTCAGCCAGGCAGAACGGGCGATGTCATTCGGTGCGGTCGCAGGCGACTACGACCGAGCGCGCCCTGGTCCGCCGGATGACGCGGTCGACTGGCTGCTGCCAGCCGATTGCCAGACCGCCGTTGACCTTGGCGCGGGTACCGGCCTGCTGTCCCGCGCACTGGTCGGCAAGGTCGCGCAGGTCGTGGCCGTCGAGCCCGATGCGCGAATGAGAGCGGTGCTGGCGGCCCGGTCACCCGGTGTCCGGGTAGTGGACGGCACGGGCGAGGCGATCCCGCTGCCGGATGCCAGCGCGGATGGAGTGTTCGTCTCGTCCGCATGGCACTGGATGGATCCTGACCGGGCCGTCCCTGAGATCGGACGGGTGCTGCGCGACGGCGGCCGGTTCGGCGTGCTCTGGACGAGCCGTGCCCGGGAGAGCAGTTGGCTGCGTGAACTCGGCTTGGCACGCGCGGCGGCGATCGCCGATCCGGACGCCGACGCAGCCACACAGGGCCGGCCTCGGCATCACGACGTCTGGCTGCCCGAAGCCGGACTGTTCGACAACATCGAGACCGAGTCCTTCGGATTCACCCGCGTCATGACCATTGACAGCATCGTTGAGATGCTGGCCACCTATAGCCGCATCATCACCGCGAGCCCGCAAGACAGATCGGCTGAACTCGCTCGCGCGCGAACCGCCCTGCTGGAGCGGTTCCCTGATGCCGCCGAGATCGACGTGCCGATGCGAGCCCGGTGCTGGCGTGCTAACCGGGCCGACCGGGCCGACCGGGCCGACCGGGCCGACCGGGCCGACCGGGCCGACGGGGCCACATCGGTCCTGCCCTGAACACGCCTGGGCAGGGCGGGGCAGGGCGGGGCAGGGCGGGGCAGGCGGGGACTGCTGGGCGCATGACGGGGCGTACAGAAGCCAGGGTCAGGGCGTCGATGTGGCAGCGCCTACCACCGGTGGTAGGCGCTGCCACATCGACGACATTCGCTGAGCGGGACAGACTGGGTAAAAGTGGGCATTGCGGGTCAAACAGGAAGGCCACTCGCTTGTCCCGCGGACCCTCAGCCGCCACCATCGAGTGCTAACGCAGGATCTCGACGAGCAAGACCCACGCGTTCACCAACCCGGAGATGATCGCTATCAGCACGGCGGGCACCAGCCAGTACAACCCGCCTCCGCCGTCCGCCAGCAGCGAGCCACCGGCGGCGATCACGCATCCGCAGCAAGCCAACACCGGGAACACCCGGGTCGCCACCCAGCTCAGCTGCGTCTCCTGATCTGACCGGCCGGAGCGCGCGTCGATCCACAGCTGAGCCCCGACGATGATCAGCCCGGTGACGGCGAACTCCCAGCCCAGCGCGGCCCTGTCCTGGCCGGGGACGAGCACGAACAGCGCGACCACCAGCGGCGTGGCAAACATGATCAGGGTCTGCCCGGCGCGTCCCGGCAGGTTCGGGTACTCCAGGATCCGCCGCAGGTTGATCGACACGGCGACGAACAGCAGCCCGGCCAGGGTGGCAGTGGTTTCCGCGACCGTGGTGCCGAAGCCCGTCCAGGCCGCCGCGGAGTAGGCGGCCACTCCCCCGCTACCGGCCGCCAGCATTCGCGGCCTCGCGGCGCAGCATGGCGTAGGCGACGAACCGGGAAGCGATGATGAATATCGTCACGGCAAAGAGCGCCCCGGGCAGGGCGGCACCCGGCGTGACCGCCGCGACCAGCACCCCGACGCCGATGGCGCCGTAGCACACGCCCAGGGCCTGCACGATGTGGCGCCGACGGAACAGCGGTCGCGTCTCTGGCGGCATCCGCCGGAGCTGCCATGCGCCGTACCCAGCGGTGACCACGGCGACCCCAGCGAGCCCGGCCACCACCGCGACCCGTGGCAGCCGGTTCATCATCGCCAGATAGGTCAGGACAAAGCTCGCCACCGACGCTACGTAGATCACCAGGGCCACGGTACGCCGGACGACCACCTCGATGTTGCGGCTGTAACTGCTCACCTGGGGCGCCGAGCGGGCGGCCTGGAGGAAGTGCCGGGCGGCGCTTGCCGTGTGGGCGCGGGACAGCTTGATCCGGCCGAGCTCGTTCAGCGCGCCGCCATGCGCCGGGTCGAGCGCCAGCGCACGCTCCTGGTGAGCGCGCGCGGCCTTCCGGTCGCCGTGCGCCAGGCTCACCTGGCCGGACACAAAGTGCACGTCTGGCTCGTTGGGCGCCATCGCGCGCGCGTTGGCGGCGGCCCGCTCTGCGGTATCGAACTGCCCGCGGGTGGCCAGCGCGGCCTGGGCCAGGCAGATGTGGGCCCGCCACTCGTGCGGCGCCAGCCTGCATGCCTCGTTCGCGGCACGCAGGGCCACCATAGTGTTGCCCAGGTGCAGGAATGCGTTGCTGGCCAGCCGGTGCGGCCAGTCGTCGGCGGGCGCCAGGATGACCGCGCGGTTGGCGGCAGCCGCTGCGTCCTCATACTGGCCTTTCCCGGCGTGGGCGCGGGCGAGCAGGCACCACGCCCTGCTGTCCTCCGGATCTGCCGCCACGATATTGGCGAGCAGGCTGGCCGCCTGGTCATACCGGCTGACATCAAGCATCGCCCTGGCGCGCGCAAGGCCCTGGGTGAGCTCGGTCATAGCATCCGGCGCTTCTTCAGGTAGGCGGCCAGGTCGTCGTATGCACCGCCCTCGTTGGCGAACAGTGCCACGTTGCGCGCGGTATCGAACCAGGGGCCGAGCGAAGGCCTGACCTCACCGATGGCCGCCTCCAGATCGGGCTGACCGATCAGCCGGGGCGTGCCCTGAGCGACAGAATCCATGAGTGCTCGTTCGGCCGATGTCTCGCAGATATGGGCAATGTCGGCGCCTGAGTAACCCTCGGTCAGGCTGGCCAGGCGGGCGAGGTCGACGCCGGCTACCGGCCGCTGGCGCAGGTGATAGCGGAAGACCGCCTCGCGCGCCGACTCGTCCGGCGGCAGCACGAGCAGGACGCGGTCGAACCGCCCTGGCCTGCGCAGCGCGCTGTCCACGTCCCAGGGATGGTTGGTCGCGGCCAGCAGGAAGACGCCGTCATTGCTCGCGGCCACGTCGTCGAGCTCGAGCAGCAGCTGGTTCACCGCGCTGCGCATCGGGGTATTGCGCAGCTGGCTCCGCTTCTGGCCGATCGCGTCGACCTCGTCCAGGAACAGCACGCATGGTGCGCTGCGGCGAGCGAGGCTAAACAGCTCATGGATGTTTCGCTCACTCTGGCCGACGAACATGTCGATGATGTCGGCGAACGACACCGGCAGGAACCGCGCGCCCAGCTCGCCGGCGACCGCGCGGGCTATGAACGTCTTGCCGCAGCCTGGCGGGCCGTACATCAGCAGGCCGCCGCGCAGGCTCTTGCCGTAAAGCCGACGTAGTTCGGGGTTGCGCATAGGAGCGAGAAAAGCTGCTTCCAAACGGTGCTTGACCTCGGCCATCCCGGCCACGTCAGCTAGCCGCAGCACGGACCGCTCGACATCGAAGGCCGCGGCTTCGCGATCCCCGGAACCGCTGGTGTCTGCCGAGCTGCCGCCCACGAACATGGGCGGCAGCACATCACCCACCTCGGACTCCGCCCGCGACCAGTCGTATTCGGCGCCGGCCGCCGGCGATGGCTCCGGCTGCGGTGCGGCCTCCTGCGGGCGCGGCACCGCAGGCTCCTGGAGCAGGGCCATGGCCGAGGCATTGCCGGGCTCCCGCTGGAGAATCGCGCCTACCTGCCGGATCGCTTCATCGCGCAGTCCGGCCTTGAGCAGCATCGTGGCCAGATGGAGGCGCAGCGGCACATCATCAGGCATTGCCTCGACCGCCTTGCGCAGGCTGTCGAGCACAGGCTGTTCGGGTTGCATGCGGTAATCCGGTCATCGGGCTGGCGGAGTTGACGGCTATAGGAACAGTACGGGTTTGGCCCAGCCACAATCATCGCAGCCCGGCGCCTTACGGTGGCCCGGTGGCCTGCTTCTCCGGCAGCGGCTGCCAGTCAGGCAGCACCGTAATCCCGCCTGGCTGGTCAGCTTGCTCGTTCTGAGCGATGAGGCAGCCCGTGATACCTCAGCCGATCAGCGCGATCATCATGTCGGACCAGGTATCCACCAGAGCCTGCTCGTCGACGCTGATCGACGTCAGCCCGAGGATAGCCAGAACGCGAGAGGAGATCAGCGCGCCGAGGCCGATGGTGGCTACCACCTTGGCCTTGGCGGGCGTCAGCCTGCCGCCAGCCTGTTCGCCAACCCACGCGGCGAACTCGGTGGCGGTGGCATCGAACAGCTGATCGACCGCGGACTGGACCAGTTGCGGGCGCATGCGCGCCTCGGTAGCCAGGATCCGGAGCAGCTCACTCTCCCGGTCCAGCTCGGCCAGTGCGTACCTGGCGGTGATGGTCAGCTCACTTCGCAAGTCACCTAGGCCGGTGAGCAGCCGACGGATGTCCCGGAGGGCATCGAGCCTGGCCAGGTGCCGTTCTATTCCGGCGGTCAGCACCTCCTCCTTCGTGCGGAAGTGGTGATACAGCCCGCCGGCTCCGGGAGTCAGGCCTGCCGCTGGCATTGGCGATCTTTACCGCTCCGCTCTGGGGGATGACCCTCTCTGGTGTTCAGCCGCGACGGGTCGTTTACAGCGACCCGGCTCTCTGTCGATCTGCGGACGGGCGGGAGGAACGTGGCAGCTAGGACAGGCACAGACATGCGGCGCGAGCGCTCCGGGGATCTGCCTCATTGTCGGCGGCGGGTCGCAGGACGGCTGGACAGAGGGCTCGCCATCTTCACCTGCCCTGGTACTCCCGGTCGGCACGGCCAGCGAGGAGGCCGACAATAACGGCTACGACTACGAGTTCTGGAAGTCGCCGTGACGGAGTGGCATTGTCGGCTGCTGCTTGCCTACCGGCGCATGCGGGCACTGGAGTGCTCTCGGGCGGTTTGAGCTAGTCAGGCTATGCGTGATCGTGGCCTACGGCTCCGATGCGCCGGGCGCGGATTGTGTGGATTGTGTGGGAGGTGAGCTGGCAGAGGCGGCAAGCTAGCAGCCAGGCAGCGTAGCCGAGGAATACGGCCGTGAGCACCGCCACGATCAGCGGCAGCAGGAGCAGGCAGGCGACAGGGCCAAGGCAGACATGCCGGCGTGCGCCGCACGACGCGCCCACTGTCACCGTTCTGGCCCCCACATCGATGTGTACCGAATGCAATCTTCCCAAGTCGTAGGGCATTATTCGGCGGCGCGCGTGACCAAAATGGATACTTTCGTGTGGCGTGCAGGTCTAGGACTGTCTCCCTTACGCACTGTTACCTGCGCTCGGCCGTTCCGTTCGGCGCCGTCCCCAGCGCTGGCTATAGGGTCGCTGTTCATGGCTTACGTGGATCTGGCAGGCGTGAAAACCTATTACGAGGTGACGGGATCCGGGGCGCCTTTGGTGCTGCTGCACGGTGGCGTGTTCGGCGCTGAATCCTGGTTCGCTCAGACGCAGGCGCTGGCCGCCGCCCCGTTCAGCGTCTATCTCCCTGAGCGCCGCGGCCACGGGCACACCCCGGACGTTCCCGGTCCGCTGACCTACCAGGCGATGGCCGACGACACCGTGGCGTTTCTCGAGGCCGTTGTGCGCGAGCCCGCGCACCTGGTCGGCTGGAGCGACGGCGGGGTAGTCGGCGCGCTCGTCGCCGCGCAGCGGCCCGATCTGGTGAACCGGCTGATCCTGATCGGGCAGTACTTCTATCCCAGCGGCAAGGCCCCCAACGACCTTGAGGGTCAGATGTTCCAGTGGCGGGACGCACCGCCCGACTTCCTGCACGAGAACTACGACCGGGTGTCACCGGACGGGCCGGAGCACTTCGTGGTCTTCTACGGCAAGCTCCTCGACATGATCGCCCGCGAACCGGACATCGCCCTGGCGGAGTTGGCTGCCATCCAGGCACAGACGCTCATCTTGCAGGGCGACGAGGACCTGGTACGGATCGAGCACAGCACCGAGGTGGCAGCGGCGATCCCGAATGCCAGGCTGGCCGTCCTGCCGGGGACGCACGCGCTCCCCGTGGAGAGCCCGGCGCTGGTGAATCTCCTGCTCATCTCGTTCCTGCGCGACGGGCCGCCGGCCGCGGCCTGGTTGACGGCCGACTAGCAGCGGGGCAGTCAGGTGAGACGGCGGCGGATCCACCAGAAGCAGAGCCCGGCCAGGAGGAGGGCGAGGCCCAGGAAGATCGCCGTCTCGTACCACTGGAAGGCCCAGTAGCGGCTGGCGGGCTGATAGGTCAGCACGTCCCGAATGTGAAGTTTCTCGATGCATTCCTGAGTGGCTGCCTGGGCCGCGTGCTGCCCGCGCACCCGGGAGCCGGCACCGGCTCCGGTCTGCGCAGTCTGGACCCTGTTGGGGCAGCGCCCCACCCCCAGGAAAGTGAGAGTCCCGTTGGACGCCACGTTGAAACCCACGTCGCCGTTAGGGCCGATCCCGCCGTTTTGCCCGATCACCTGCCCGGCGGCGTTAATTGTCTGGCTAGAGAGAACCCAGTCGGCGGGGTTGGTCCCGGCCAGCGATGGTGGCGCGTTTCCGGTGGCCGTCTGGAGTGCCGACGTGATGTGGAGGGGAGTCAGCAAATTGGGTCGTACCCAGTAGGTCATGACCAGCCGGGCACCGAGGAAGGCGGCCAGGGTGGCGGCCATCGCCGGCAGGGTCCGGCGGATGACCACCCCGGCGATGACCCCGAGCGCGAAGGCGAAGGCGGCATAGCCGACCGGGGCGAGGCCGCGTTCGCCAAACATCGCTGGCGAGAGCCGAGCCACGTTCACCCGGTCGAACGGGCTTGACCACCAGGTCACCATGAGACTGAAAAGCCCCGTCACGACCATGCCTGACAGGCCGACGACACCGAGCTTCACCGCCAGCCAGCGGGTCCGGGTGACGCTCTGGGTCCAGGCCAGGCGGAACGTCCCAGCCTCCAGTTCGCGCGCGACGAGCGGCGCGCCCCAGAAAATACCGACGAGGGCTGGCAGGACGAGCAGGGCCGAGTTCAGCCCCGCCTGAAGGAGGTGGTCGTTGGCGAGGAACTGGGTGGTGGCAATCCCGCAGTCGCCGTAGGTCTTGCACGGTGCGACGGTCGCGTCGTAGAGGTGGACGAGGTGCGGGCCGGTGATCGCCAGGATGACGGCGATCACCGCTAGGGCGGCGTAGGCCACCAGTGCCTGCGTGCGGAACTGGCGCCAACTGAGCCGGACCATCCAGACGGCGGCTGACGCAGGTCGGCGGCTGCGCCAGGCTGCGCCCGCCCGGCTCATCTGCTGGAGCATGGTCGCCTTCCTCAGGAGAGCCGGTGGCGTATCCACCAGAGGCAGACGCCAGCCAAGATGAGGGCCAGCGCGAGAAAGATCGCCGTCTCGCACGCCTGGAAGGCCCAGTAGCGGCCGGCCGGTTGATAGGTCACCACCACGCGGAACTGGGCAGCGACCTTGGCTATGCAGGCGTGGAAGGCCGCGGCGCCTGACGGGCTGGAATGCGGCCCGGCCGAGCCGCCGCCCGTCTGGCTGCCAGGCGGGGGACCTCCCGCGGCCAGGGGGCAGGCCGCCCGGAGGAACCGGTTTGTGGGGGCATGGCCGGCCGTGTCGATGATCTGGTTCGTGTAGATCCAGGCGTTCGGGGCGATCGCGGTTTCGGGCACGATCATCGACAGGCCCGAGGGAGTGTTCCCGATGCCCACGCCGGTCTTGGAACCGAGCGACAAGAACGACAAACTGGTGCGGACCGGGGCGATGAGGTGCGGTCGCACCCAGATGGTCATGGCCACCCGGGCGCCGACGAAGGCGGCGAGGGTGCCGGCCATGGCCGGCAGGGTCCGGCGGATGAGCACCCCGGCGGTCACCCCGAGCACGAAGGCGAACGCGGCGTAGCCGACCGGGGTGATGCCGCGCTCGCCGAACATCGCGGGCGAGAACCGGTCCGCGTTCACCCGGTCGAACGGGTTCGACCACCAGGTCACCATGAGGCTCAACAGAGCGGCGACGGCGATGCTCGCAAGGCCGACAACGCCGAGCTTCGCCGCCAGCCAGCGCTTCCGGGTGATGCTCTGGGTCCAGGCGAGGCGGAAGGTGCCGGCCTCGAGCTCGCGGGCGATGAGCGGCGCCCCCCAGAAGATCCCGATCAGGGCGGGAACGACCAGGAGGAAATCGGCCAGGAAGCTTTGCAGTTTGCCGTCGCTGCGCACGAACACGCTCTGGGCCAGCCCGCAGTCGCCGTAGGTCTTGCACGGTGCGACGGTCGTGTCGTAGAGGTGGACGAGGTGCGGGCCGGTGATCGCCAGGATGACGGCGATCACCGCCAGCACGGCGCAGGCCACCGCGGCCTGGGTGCGGAACTGCCGCCAGCTGAGCCGGATCATCGAACGACGCCCAGTCCGGATCGGCGGACGCGATCGGCCTCTCCTGCCTGGCTCATGTAGGCGAGCACCAGGTCCTCCAGGCTGATCTGCTCGACCGTCCAGGCAGGGTCGTGGATCGGGCCCTCGCTACGGACGATGAGCGTGCCCTGGCGGTCGGTGTGACTGGCCTGCACCACCTGCTGACCGGCGGGCAGGCTGGCCGGGTCGCGGCGGGCGCCGGTAAGCCGGTAATGGGTCGCGAGCAGCTCCTCGACTTCCCCGGTCACCTGCACGCGCGAGGCCGCGAGCACGATGAGGTAGTCGCAGACCCGCTCGAGGTCAGCGACCAGATGCGAGGACAGCACGACGCTGAGTCCGTGCTCGGCAACGGCTTCCATCAGGTGCTGTAGGAACTCGCGCCGGGCGAGCGGATCGAGACTGGCGACCGGCTCATCGAGGATCAGCAGCTCGGGCCGTTTCGCGATGGCCAGGGTGAGAGCGAGCTGGGCGCGCTGGCCGCCCGACAGCTTCCCGGCCCGCTGGCTGGGGTCGAGGCTGAGCTGTTCGATCCGGCGTTCCGCCCCGTCGTTGTCCCAGCCGGGGTTGAGCCAGGCGCCGAGGCGGAGGTGATCGGCAACCGAAAGCGCCGCGTAGACCGGCGTCTCCTGGGCAACGAAGCCAACCCGGCCGAGTAGCGCCGGGCTCTCCGCCGGCCGGCCGCCGAGGACCGCGATCGTGCCCGATGTCGGTTGCAGGAGGCCGACGGCCAGGTGCAGCAAGGTCGTCTTGCCGGCTCCGTTAGGGCCGACGAGGCCGGCCACATGCCCGGCAGGGATGACCAGCGTGCAGTCGCTCAGCGCCCGGCGGCGCCCGTACTTCTTGCCGAGCCCGCGGGCTTCCAGGACGGCGGTCACGCTATGTCCTGCGCGGCGGCGGCCCGAAAGGTGTTCAGGAAGAGTGCCTCGATGCTGTCGTCGTCGAGCCCGGCACGGCGCGCCTTGGCCAGCCAGCGCTGTAGATCCTGGCGCAGCGGCCCGTGCGCGGCGAGCGAGGCGTCGCTGAGGGTCCGGGTCACGAACGTCCCTACGCCCGGCCGGGCAGCCGCCAGACCCTCGTACTCCAGTTCCCGGTAGGCCTTGAGCACGGTGTTGGGGTTGATCGCCAGCCGCGCCACTACGTCCTTGACGGTGGGTAGCTGGTCGCCCTCACGGAGCAGGCCAAGCCGCAGGGCCTGCCGTACCTGGTGGATCAGCTGAAGGTACGGCGCGACACCGGAGCGGGTGTCCAGGTGGAACTCGATCACCCTGTCCCCCTTCATCTAGGGTCCTAGCACTATAGCTCCTTACCGAGTTGGCATGTCAATCGGATGTGAGACTTGCTAACGAGTTGTATACCCGGTAGCATCCTCCGCATGATACCTGGATGTGTGACGACATGAGTGTCCGGCATGCCCTGCTGGCGCTGCTCAGCGAGGGACCCAAGTACGGCCTCCAGCTGCGCGAGGAGTTCGAGGCCAGAACCGGCGAGGTGTGGCCGCTGAACGTGGGCCAGGTGTACACGACGCTGCAACGGCTCGAGCGCGACGGGCTCGTCGAGTCCGACGACGCCGCGGAGGACGGCCCGCAGAAGGGCTTCCGGATCACGGCCGGCGGCGAGCAGGAGCTTGCCAGCTGGCTGCGCACGCCGCCGGACCTGAGCTCACCGCCCCGCGATGAGCTGGTCATCAAGGTGCTGGTCGCGCTGCGGCTGCCGGGCGTCGACGTGCACGACATAGTCCAGGCGCACCGCCGGTACCTGGTGGAGCTGATGCAGCAGTGGACCCGGATCAAACAGGACGCGGCCGACCACGATCTGGGCCTGCCGCTGGCGGTTGACGCCGAGCTGTTCCGGCTGGACTCGGTCATCCGGTGGCTGGACGCCGCCGACGGCTACCTCAACCGGGCCGCGACCTGGCCGCCCGCGGCCGCTCCCGCCGCCTCCTCGCTGCCCAAGCTGCGGCGCCGGGCGGGGGTGCGGCGATGACCACCCTGGAGCTGCGCGGCGTGTCGAAGGTCTACGGCGAGGGCCCGACCGCGGTGCACGCGCTTCGCGGGATCGACCTGTCGGTGCAGGCCGGGGCGCTGGTGGCGGTGATGGGACCGAGCGGATCGGGCAAGAGCACCCTGCTGACCATCGCCGGCAGCCTGGAAGACCCGACCGACGGCGAGGTGCTGGTCGGCGGGACCACGTTGTCGAACATGTCGCGCAACGCCAAGGCCCGGCTGCGGCGCCGCTCGATCGGGTACGTGTTCCAGGACTACAACCTGCTGGCCGGGCTCACCGCGGCCGAGAACGTCGCGCTGCCGCTGGAACTCGACGGCATCGGCGCCCGCAAGGCCCGCGCCGCTGGCATGGCGGCGCTGGAGGAACTCGGCCTGGCGGACCGGGCATCCCGGTTTCCCGACGAGCTGTCCGGCGGCGAGCGGCAGCGGGTGGCGATCGCCCGCGCGGTGGTCGGCGAGCGACGGCTGCTGCTGGCCGACGAGCCCTCGGGGGCGCTCGACTCGGCCAACGGAGACGCGGTCATGCGGCTCATGCGCACCGCGTGCCAGCGAGGCGTGGCCGGCGTGGTGGTCACCCACGACGCGCAACTGGCATCGTGGGCCGACCGGGTGGTATTCCTGCGCGACGGCCGGGTGGCCGACCAGACCGCCCCGCCGCCGGGTCCCGAGTCCCTGCTGGCGCCCAGCACGGGCCAGGGCCAATGAGCACGTCGCTGCGCGAACGGCCAGCCACGGCCAGCGCAGGCAACGGCGGCGTTCCCGCCCGCCGCGCCGTGATCCGCTGGGCCTGGCGGCTGTTCCGCCGCGAGTGGCGCCAGCAGCTACTGGTGCTGGCGCTGCTCGCCGTCGCGGTCGCGGTGACGATCCTCGGTACGGCTATCGCCATCAACACCCCGCCACCACTCAACCCGGGGTTCGGGACGGCCAACCATCTCCTCTCCATTCCCGGCACCGATCCGCATCTCGCCGCCGACATCGCGGCTATCAAGCAGCGGTTCGGCACCATCGACGTGATCGAGAACCAGAGCATCGCCACCGGCACGGTCAACGGTGCCGAGCTCCAGGCGCAGGACCCGAGCGGTCCTTACGGCCGGCCGATGCTGTCCCTGGTGGCCGGCCGCTACCCCACCGGTCGCAGCGAGGTCGCGCTGTCCAGCAGCGCGGCGTCCACTTTCAACCTGCGGATCGGTGACCTGTGGCACCAGGATGGCCGGGCCTGGCGCATTGTCGGCCTGGTCGAGAACCCGCAGAGCCTGCTGGACGCGTTCGCGCTGGTGGCCCCGGGACAGGTAAGTGCGCCGACCCAGGTGACGATCCTGTTCGACGCCACGCACGCGAGCGTCGCGTCCTTCCACTTCCCTAGCGGCGCGAACATCGAGATCCCCTCGTCAAGTCCGCCGAACCCCAACCCGGCGATCGTGGTGCTCGCCATCGCCACGCTCGGGCTGATCTTCATCGGCCTGGTAGCCGTGGCCGGCTTCACGGTGATGGCCCAGCGCCGGCTCCGCGCGCTCGGCATGCTCGGCGCGCTCGGCGCGACCGACCGCAACATCCGCCTCGTGCTGGTCGCCAACGGCGCCGTCGTGGGCATCTTCGCCACGCTGATCGGCGCCGCGGTGGGCTTCCTCGCCTGGATCGGCTACGTCCCGCACCTGGAGACAAGCGCCGGCCACCGCATCGACGCACTCAAGCTGCCATGGTGGGCGATCGGCACGGCGATGGTTCTCGCCATCGTCACCGCCATTGTCGCCGCCCGGCGGCCGGCTCACGCGGTTGCCCGGATCCCCGTCGTCGCGGCCCTGTCCGGGCGGCCCGCCGCGCCGAAAGCCGTGCACCGGCGCGCCCTGCCCGGCCTCATCCTCGTCGCGGTCGGCGCGTGTATCCTCGCGTTCGCAGGCGGGTGGGCCGGAAGCCCGCTGATGCTCCTGGTCGGCCTCGTCGCCACCACCGTCGGGGGCCTGCTGCTCGCTCCTGTTTGCATCGCGGGCCTAGCCGTCGTCGGCCAGCACGCGCCGATCGCGGTGCGGCTCGCGCTGCGCGATCTCGTGCGCTACCGGGCCCGGTCCGGGGCGGCGCTCGCGGCGATCAGCTTCGCCATCCTGCTCACGATGCTCATCTGCATCATCGCGACCGCCAGGTACGCGAATGCCCTCGATCTCACCGGGATCAACCTCCCGAGCAACCAGCTCGTCTTCTATCCCCCTGGTAATAACCCCGACTCCGGCCCACGCCCCGGCGGCCCCGGCGCTGACGCGCAGAAGACCCCGGCCGAGATCCAGGCCCGGGAGAACGCCGTCGCCGCCTCGCTCGGGACCCATGACGTCCTCGCCCTCGACGCGGCCGATGCCACGCTCAGCCAGGCAGGCACCAGGGCCAACAACTTCAGCGGAGCGGTGTACGTCGCCACCCCGGCACTGCTGCGCCACTTCGGGATCAAACCCAGCCAGATCGACCCCGGCACCGATTTCCTCACGTCGCGAGTCGGTCTCGCCGCTGAACCCCGCATGCAGATCCTCTACGGCAACGACCTCTTCGACAGAGGTCCCGGCGGTCCCTCGCCCAGCGTTGTCGACAATCCAAAGATCCAGACCTTCAGCAATCTGGACGCTGGCACCTCTGACCCCAACACGGTCATCACCATGCACGCACTACGCACACTCAAGCTCCAGTCATCGCTGGGCGGCTGGCTCATCCAGACAGCCCGGCCGCTCACTGCCCTACAGATCAACGATGCCCGGCAGATGGCAGTCGGCGTCGGCGCGACCATCGAGACGAAATCCTCACAGCCGTCGCTGGCGCAGCTTCGGGACTGGTCCACCGCGGCCGGCCTGCTCCTCGCGCTCGGCGTGCTGGCCATGACCGTCGGCTTGATTCGCAGCGAGACCGGCAGCGAGCTGCGAACTCTTACCGCCACCGGGGCCGGCAGCACGACCCGCCGCACCATCACCGGCGCCACCGCCGGCGCCCTCGCCCTGCTCGGCGCTCTACTTGGCACCGCCATCGCCTACATCGTCACCATCGCCTGGTACCGCAGCAGCCTCGGATCCACCGTCGGCCACGTGCCGGTCCAGGCCCTCGTCGCCATCATCGTCGGGCTGCCGCTCATCGGCACCATCGGCGGCTGGCTGTTCGCCGGGCGCGAACCGCCCGTCATCGCCCGGCAGCCACTCGAGTGAAGACTGGGAGCAGCATCCCGTCCTATAAGGCAGGCAAACCCCGGCCTGGCCGCTGGCGAATCCTATGCTTGGGTAGGAATAGCCCGATGAGGGGCTGCCGCCGGCCGGAACGGAGCAGAAGCGCCGATGCACGAGGTCGTGACCATCGCTACTCCCGGGCTCGGGGACCGCAGCTACCTCGTCCACGACGGCCAGAGTGCCATCGTCGTGGACGCCCAGCGCGATATCGACCGGTTCCTGACCGCGGCGGACGACGCGGGGGTTGCCATCACGCACGTGCTGGAGACCCATATCCACAACGACTACGTGACCGGAGGGTACGCGCTCGCCCGCGAAACCGGAGCCGCCTACGTGGTCGCCGCGTCGGAGGAGGTCGGCTTCGAGCGGACGCCGGCCCGCGACCACGAGACGTTCGGGACCGGCCGCCTCTGCGTGACCCCGGTGCACACGCCGGGCCACACGCCAGGTCACCTGTCCTATGTACTGAGCGAGGACCAGGGCGAACCGTTCGCGGTGTGCACCGGCGGGTCGATGCTGTTCGGTGCCGTCGGCCGGACCGACCTGATCGGTCCGGAGCAGACGGACCAGCTGACCCGGGCCCAGTACCGCTCGGTGCGTCGGCTCGCCGACGACCTGCCCGACCAGGTGGCGGTGTACCCCACGCACGGTTTCGGCAGCTTCTGCTCGGCGACGCCCACGAGCGGCGAGGATTCCACGATCGGGCGCGAGCGGCTCAGCAACGCCGCCCTTGGCGGGGCCGACGAGGACACCTTCGTGAAGGAGCTGATCGCCGGGCTCGGCGCCTACCCGCGCTACTACGCGCAGATGGACCCGGCCAACCGCGGCGGCCCCGCCGCCGCCGACCTGGACCCGCCGGCCCTGGCCAGTCCGGCGGACATCAGGCGGCGCATCGACGAGGGTGAATGGGTCGTGGACCTCCGCGGCCGGCAGGCATTCGCGCGGCTGCACGTCACCGGCACGATCTCGGTCGAGCTCGGCGAGCCGTTCGCCACCTACCTTGGCTGGGCAATCCGCTGGGGCACGCCGCTCACCCTGATCGGCGACAGCCCGGAGCACGTGGCGCAGGCACAGGTTCAGCTGACCCGGATCGGCATCGACAAGATCGAGGCAGCCGCGACCGGACCGACCGCCGACCTCGCGAACGGCAATCTCGGCAGCTACCCGGTGAGCGACTTCCCGGGTCTCGCCGACGTCTGGGGCAAACCCGGGCTCGTGGTGCTCGACGTGCGCCGACCGGACGAATGGCAGTCCAGCCACCTGATCGGCGCGGTGCACATCCCGTTCTGGGAACTCGAAGAGCGGGCCGGCGAGGTTCCGGCTGGCAACGTATGGGTGCACTGCGCCAGCGGATTCCGCGCCGCCATCGGCGCATCGATCCTGGACCGGGCCGGGCGCGACGTCGTCCAGGTCGACGACGACTGGCCGCGCGCTGAGCAGCTCGGCCTGCCACTGACCCCGGCAGCGCAGGCGTAAGCTGGGGGGTCGCCCGGGCAGGCCCGGGCAACAGGAGACGCCAGCACAGCAGGAGACACAGTGGAACAGCGGCATGCAGTCCGTCTGCGGCCCGGCGTGACGCTGGGCGGCGCGCCGCTCCAGCTGGTCGGCCGGGCCCGCGTGTACGCGTGCGGTATCACCCCCTATGACGTCACGCATCTCGGTCACGCGGCCACCTACGTCTGGATTGACGTGCTGGCACGGGTGCTCGGGTCGGCCGGTGTCGAGGTGACCGTCTGCCGCAACGTCACCAACGTCGACGACGTGCTCACCGCGGCCGCTCACCGGGCCGGCGAACCGTATGACCGGTTCGCCGCGATTCAGCAGTTCTACTTCGACGGCGATATGGCAGCGCTCGGGGTAGGCCGGCCGGCCCTGGAGCCGCGTGCGCACGCGTATGTAGCGCAGGTGATTGCGCTCGCATCTGGCCTGCTGGAACGCGGGGCGGCCTACGAGCGAAACGGGCAGGTCTATTTCCGCGGCGCCGAGGTACCGGGCCGGGCCGGGCTGGACCGGGAGACCGCGCTGCGGCTGTTGGACGAGTACGGCGACCGTCCCGGCGACACGGCCAGGGATGACCCGTTCGACGTGCCAGTGTGGCAGTCCTCCGACGGGGACGAGCCAGGCTGGGACAGCCCGTGGGGGCCGGGCCGCCCTGGCTGGCATGCCGAGTGCACGGCAATGGCCCTGGATGCCTTTGGCCCCGCCGTTGACGTGCAGGCCGGCGGCGCCGACCTCCGCTTCCCGCATCACGCCTACCAGGCCGCGCTTGCCGAGGCGCTGACCGGCGTGACCCCGTTCGCCCGGGCCAGGCTACAGTCCGCCGTGGTCAGCGTCGGCGGCGCCAAGATGGCCAAGTCAACCGGCAACCTGGTGCTCGTCAAAGACCTGCTGGCCCATTACCCGGCGAGCGCCATCCGGATGCTCATCCTCGACCGCAGGTGGGACGCGGACTGGGACTACGACCCGGCGGATCTGGACCGGGCGGCCGCTCGGGTGGAGCGGCTAGCCGCCGCGGCGGGCAGGCCATCGCGGGGCACGCCAGGATCCGGCGATGCTGTCCGCACCGCCACCCAGTCCGCGCTGGCCAACGATCTGGACGTGCCAGCCGCGCTCAAGATCGCCGAGGAGGCTGGCGGAGCGGCAGCGCGCGACCTCGGCGCCTTCCTCGGCCTCCGGTAGGCGGCAGCTAGCTAGCTCGGCCCGGGTCTGTGGCCCGCCGGGCCGGCGTCGAGCATCTCCGCGGTGATCGCCCAGCGTTCGTGGCCACGCCACGCCTCGTCGATGAACAGGTAGTCGGGCGAGTAGCCCTCGTTCCGGAACCCTTGGCGCTCCACCAGCCGGATGGACGCCTGATTGGCTGGCTGGATGTTGGCCTCCAGCCGGTGCAGGCCCAGGTCGCCGAAGGCGTACCGCAGGACCAGCCCCAGAGCTTCGGACATGTAGCCGCGGCCGGGCGCGGGCGTGAACGCCCAGTAGCCGAGGGCGCCGCACTGGAAACGGCCGTGCACGATGTTGTTGATGTTGATCCCGCCGATCATGGAACTGTCGGCACGGTCGCAGACCACCAGGCCGATGTTGACCACCGGCTCGTCGAAGCGGGCCAGGTAGGCGCCGAATTCCTGCGGCTCAGTGGGCAGGGACATCCACGGGTGGTGCAGGTCGGCGCTGGCCCTGGTCAGCCTGATGAACTCGGCCTCGTCCGCGCGGGTGATACGGCGCAGGAAAACGCGCCGGCCCCCGGCCAGCTGCGCGGCAGGCCCGCCGCTGCCCGCCGTCACGAGACCGGCGCGGCCGCCCGCAGCGTAATCCGGCCCGGCGTACCGGCCACGACCTCGCCTATCACGGCCGCCGCCAGGCCGCGCCCGGACAGGTCGTCGAGCAGCGAGGCGGCGGCCGGCGGCGGTACCGCAAGCAGCAGGCCACCCGAGGTCTGCGCATCGTGCAGCAGCACCACGACGTCGGCCGATATCTTGCCGCGCACGGTGAGGACCTCGCTCACCCGGTCGATGTTGGCGCGGGTACCGCCGGATACGAAGCCCGCAGCGGCCAGCCCGGGCGTGCCCGGCAGCAGCGGCACCTGGTCGGCGTGGATTTCGGCTGCCGCGCCGCTCGCCGACAGCATCCGGTGCAGGTGGCCGAGCAGCCCGAATCCGGTGACGTCGGTGCCTGCCCGTACGCCGGCCGCCAGCGCCGCCTCGCTCGCGCCCGCGTTGAGCAGCGTCATGGACTCCACCGCGGCCCGCAGGATCCGGTCGTCCACGGTGTCGCGCTTGAGCGCCGTCGCGACGATGCCCGTGCCGAGCGGCTTGGTGAGGATCAGCCGGTCACCGGGCGCCGCCCGGTCGATCGTGATCAGCCGGTTCGGGTCGGCCAACCCGACCACAGCCATGCCGTACTTGGGTACCGGATCGTCGATGGTGTGCCCGCCGGCCACCATGCACCCGGCCGCCGCGGCCACCTCCAGGCCACCGCGCAGCACCTCGCCGAGCATCGCCAGCGGCAGTCCGTCGGCCGGCCAGGCGGCGATGTTCACCGCGAACAGCGGCCGCCCGCCCATCGCGTAGACATCGGACAGGGCGTTGGCCGCGGCGATCGCGCCCCAGTCGCCCGGATCATCGACGATCGGCGTGAAGAAGTCCGTGGTCAGCACCAGCGCCCGGTCGTCGTCCAGGCGCAGCACCGCGGCGTCGTCACCCTCCAGCGCGCCGATGAGCAGGTCGCCGGAGGCGGGCGCGATGTCGCCCATCGATGCGAACAGCGCCTCGAGCTTGGCCAGCGGCAGCTTGCAGGCGCAGCCGGCCCCCGGCGAGAGGGAAGTCAGCCGGGGAACCCGCACAGCAGGGGTGACCATCGGCTATGCCTCCAGGAATCCGCGGGATCAGAAACGTGCCTTGCGACCGTACGCCTGCCAGCGCCGTTCGGCTTAATAAATTATCTATTCCGAACGGACGGGCGCCGGCGTCGCGCGCTCGCGCGGCTCACGGCCGGGCGACCCGGAGCACGGCGAGCTCAAGCTGGCTGTACTGAGTCCGGCCAAAGTAGGCCCAGGCGATCGCGCCGCGGGCGTCGAGGATGTAGGTCGACGGCGTCGAGGTGGGGGCCACGGCGCCGAAGGCCGCCGCGATCAGGTTGCCCGGGTCGCTGATGCTCGGGAAGGTGATGTGGTGCGCCTGCTCGAACGCGAGCCCGGCGGACGGATCGTCGCGGACGTCGATGCCGACGAAGTGCACGCCGAGGCTTTGGGTGTCGGCGGCGACGCGAGCGATGACCGGCGCCTCCGCCTGGCAAGGGCCGCACCACGATCCCCAGAAGTTGATCACTACGGGCGCGCCGCGCAGGCTGGCGACGTTCAGCTTCGTGCCGGTCAGGGTCGTGCCGGAGATGTCCGGGGCCAGCGGGCGCTGCGCCGCCGGGATGACCGAGCCGACCGCGGGCAGCCCGGCCGACTTGGCATCGGTGAGGTGCCGCACGCCGACGACGAGCGCGACGACGACCACGGCGCAGCCGAGCAGGATCGTGATGCGCCGCCTCACCGCGCGCTCGACCCCTCGTGGTAGCCGACCTGGTCAATCCGGGTCAGCACGTCGTCGTCGAAGCCATCGGGGTTGGTCATCCGGCCAGCCTATGGCTGGGGTCAGACACGCCTGGACGGGCTCGCGGGTTACGTGGCGCCGGTATCGAACGGCGGGCTCTGCCCGGAGTCCATCGGGTGCGATCGCGGCTTCGCGTCCGTGCCGCCGTCACCGTCGAAGTTGTCAAGGCCGTCAAACAGATGCTTACGCACCAGCGTGCGGGGATGCAGGTCGGCCATGTCGAAATCGGTGAACTCTGGGCCGAGCCCTTCGGTCAGGTCGGCCCGCGCCTTGTCGGCCATCCGGCGCAGGTCACGAAAACCGCGGCCGAGCTGGCCGGCCATCTTGGGCAGCTGGTCGGGTCCGAATATCACCAGCCCGATGACGGCAAGGACCAGGAGCTTGGTGATAGAGAGGTCAAACACTGGCGGGCCAGTGGTATTCGGTGACGTGGCCGCCGGTGATGGTGATGGTTGCTGCGGGGGTGGCTGGGTCGTGCCAGAGGGTGTATTGGCCG
>PMSU01000131.1 GCA_003168255.1 Actinomycetota bacterium | reverse complement strand
CCGCCCTTCCCGGGCGGGAACGGAGGGGCCCGCAGTGAACCGCCGCGACCGGGAGGGACGCCTGGCGGCTAGCGTCGCCTTCTTCGTCCAGGGGCTGTGCTTCGCTGTCGTGGTCACCCGCGTCTCCGTGCTGCAAGACAAGTTCCACCTGTCCAACGGACAGCTCACCCTCGTGCTGCTGATCGTCCCGGTGATCGCGGGCGTGGGCAGCGTGCTGGCGGGCCCGCTCGCCGCCCGGGTCGGCAGCAAGGCCGTGCTGCATATCGCTCAGCCTGCCGTGTGCCTCACACTGCCCGCCATCGGATTCGCCTCCTCGCTCCCGGAGCTGTATGCCGCGGTAACGGCGTTCGGACTATTCATTGGGGCCGTAGACGCCACCATGAATATGCAGGGAACCATCGCGGAGAAGCGCTATGGCCGCAGCATCATCACCGCCTTCTACAGCGGATGGAGCGCCGCCGGGATCCTCGGCGGGCTGTGGAACGCCGCCGCCGGGAAGCTCGGCCTGTCCCTGGGCGTGGCCTTCACCATCGCCGGGGCAGCCGGACTCGTAGCCGCGGTGGTTTCCGCGCCCCGGCTGTTCGGCAAGGACGCCGACGTGACACCAGTGTCCGAGGCGGCAGCCAAGGCCGCTGGCGTCCGGATCCCGTGGCGGCCGATCGTCCTGATCGGGATCGCCATGGCCTGCATGTATATCGGCGACGCGGCAATCTCGAACTTCAGCTCCGTTTACATGAACAAGGTCCAGCACGGCGCCAAGGTGCTGCTGCCGCTCGCGTACTCGGCGTACCAGACGATGATGGTGGCAGGCCGGGCGATCGGGGACGTGACCGTGCGTAAATTCGGCGCGGCTACCGTGGTTCGGGCCGGCGCGGTGGTAGCAGCCGCCGGGCTGATTTTCGTTGTCCTCGCCCCCACGCCCTATCTGGCCATCGCGGCGTTCGCGATCACCGGGCTCGGATTCTGCGTGGTCCCGCCGCAGTGCTTTGCCGCCACCTCCCGGCTCGATCCGACCGGGACCGGCATCGCGATCTCCCGGGTGAACGTCTTCAACTACGTCGGCTTCCTGCTCGGCGCCGGGCTGGTCGGCGGCATCGCGGGCGCGGTCCACGGTCCCGACGGCTGGCGCGCGGCGTATGTGGCGCCGCTCGTGCTCACCGCGGTGATCGTCGCGCTGGCCAGCGGATTCAACGCGGAAAGCGCACCGGTGCCTGCGGCCGTCGCCGAGTCCCCGGCCCCGGCCCCGTCCGGCCCAGGCCCCGGCCCTGGCATCGGCTGAGCCGTTCAGGCGACCGTGAAACTCGAAGAACTGGTGGCCGTTCCCCCTGGAGAGTCCGCTCGTGCCCTGCTCGTAGCGGAAGCGCCGTTCGGCTTAATCATTGGGCCCATAGCTGGCCTGCCGAGGACCGACCGATTCCCGGGACGGTCAGCGGGACCGGGCGTGGTCGGGGTCGGGGTCGGGGTCGTCTAACGCCATCAGCATGGCGTCCGCCGGGAGACTGAAGCCTCCGGTGAGCGCGGCTGAGTTGGCTGCGACCTGCTGCCCGAGCGCTCGCTGACCTGCCGTCACCTTGGCTGGCACGCCGCGCCATGCGGCAAGCGCCGGATCTACCAGGGCCCGGCCGAAGGAGAAGGTGACCGGCCAGGGAGCGGGCAGGCACCGGATGGCGGCAAGATTCGCGGTCGCCTTGGCTGGCGGCTGGCCGCCGGACAGGAACGCGATCCCGCCCACCTCTTCCGGCACGGCCATACACAGGGTTTCCAGGGTCGCCTTTGCCACCTCTTCCGGCCCGGCCACCTCGGCCGAGTCCTTGCCTGGCACCACCATGTTCGGCTTGAGCACGACGGCGTCGAGCTGGATGCCGAACTCCTGTAGCTCGGCAAAGGTGGCCAGCTGTGCCGCGATGCTCGCCTTTGCGCACAGGTCCATCGAGTGCTGCCCGTCCATCAGGACTTCCGGCTCGACGATGGGCACGATGCCGGCCTCGTGGCACAGCGCGGCGTAGCGGCAGAGCGCATGCGCGTTGGCCCGCAATGCCTGCCGGGACGGGCAGCCATCCGCGATGACGATGACCGCACGCCACTTGGCGAACCGGGCGCCGAGCGAGGCATATTCGCTGAGCCGCTCGCGGAGTCCGTCGAGGCCTTCGGTGACCTTCTCGCCTGGCTGGCCGGCCAGCGGCTTCGCCCCCGTGTCGACCTTGATTCCCGTCAGGATGCCCGCGCTGGCCAGTGCCTCGGGAAAGGTCGGTCCCGCTGCCAGCCGCTGGCGGAACGTCTCGTCACTCAGGATCACCCCGCTGACCCCCTGTGACAGGCCAGGGGTGGTGACGAGCATCTCCCGGTAGGCACACCGGTTCTGGGCTGTCGCCGCTACGCCGGCCCCCTCAAGCCGGGCCGACATGGTCGCGATGCTCTCGTCGGCGGCGAGTATCCCCTTCCCGCGGGCCATCAACTCGGCCACCGTGCCATTCAGATCCGTCACTTTGGTCACGCTCCTCGCCGTTCCTTGACCGACTCGGTGCGCCCGTTGCCGTGACGATCTTCTGAGTCGCCGCGGCGGCGCACGCCGCGGCGATCAGCCACATCGGCGGGGCACGCATTCCGCGCCTGATATAACGCTAGGGCCGCCGGGGGCTGGCTACATCCCTCGCGCGGTGGAACTCTTGGGGGAACCGGGATTGGCACTCGACCGGGACCCGGCCCTGGACCGGGAGCCCGCAGCGCGGCGAGGAGGCGGCTCGCGCCAGCCGCCGCCCTCGTCGGAGTGCAGGAGATGATCGATGAGCAGGGCGGTGCTCGCCGGCACCTGCCCCGCGGTCACGGCATGCCACGGCCGGCTAAGCGGGATACCCGGCGGGGCCACCTCGACGAGCTTGCCGTCAGCAAGCTGTCCGACTACCGCGTCCCTGGAGACCAGCGTGACTCCTAGGCCGGCCGCAGCGGCCGCGACGACGGCGCCGTTGGACCCCAGGGTGAGCCGGGGCGGATCTATTTCCCAGCTACCGAACAGCGCCTCGCACGTGGTCCTGGTGCCCGAGCCCACCTCGCGAAGCAGCCACCTGGTGCGGCCTGGCTCGAAGGAGGCGGCCACCGCAGGTGCCGCGACGACTATCAGCGTGTTGGGCCGCACCGCGCGCACGATGGCACCGTCCAGGCCTTCCGGAGGACGTCCTGCGATGGCCAGGTCCGCCCGGTGCGTGGCGAGCAGATCCCACACATGCTCGCTCGTGCCCACCTCCAGCTGGAGGTCCACGGCCGGGTGGCTGGCGAGGAACGCGGCGAGCAGGGCCGGCAGCACGTGCTCCCCCGCTGTCGTGACCGCGGCGACCCGGACACGCCCGCGCTCTGGGTCGGTGTCGCCCCGGGCGGCCGCGAGCGCCTCTTCGTGCAAGCCGAGGATGGTGCGGGCGTACCCGGCGTAGGTCCGCCCGGACGAAGTGAGGCGCAGTCCACGGCCGTCACGCTCTATCAGCGGCACGCCGACCTCGCGGGCCAGCGCGGCGATCGCGGCCGAGACCGCGGACTCGGTGACGACCAGGCGCCGCGCCGCGGCCCGCACCGATCCGACATCCGCGACCGTTACGAACGCGCGCAGGCGTGCGGCGGTGGTCACGGCGCCGTTGCCCGAACCTCAATCATCTACTCAGGATAGCCCCATGACACTTAAACAGACACTTTTGCCCCATCGCAGCCGACAGAGATACGATACATGAAGGTATGGTTAAGTATCTGTATGGATACTTGATTGATTATCAAAGCTATACGCGCGATGATGACGTCATGGACGCCACTCAGCAACGGGAGAGCAGATGACCGACCGGTGGGCCGCAGGAGTGATCCCTTACGCCGAGATGGGGTACTGGGAACCGGACTACGAGCCAAAGCCCTCAGACATTCTCTGTGCGTTCCGGATCACGCCTCAGCCCGGTGTGCCACCGGAGGAGGCGGGCGCGGCGGTGGCGGGCGAATCATCGACCGCCACCTGGACGGTGGTGTGGACCGACAGGCTTACGGATCACGAGCACTACCAGGCCAAGTGCTACCGGGTCGACCCGGTGCCTGGCCAGGAGGGCCAGTTCATCGCCTACATCGCTTATGACATCGATCTCTTCGAGGAGGGGTCGATAGCGAACCTGACGTCGTCCATCATCGGCAACGTCTTCGGGTTCAAGGCGCTGAAGGCACTGCGGCTGGAGGACATGCGCATCCCGCCGCACTACACGAAGACCTTTCAGGGGCCGGCCCACGGCATCGTCATGGAACGTGAGTACCTCAACAAGTACGGCAGGCCGCTGCTCGGCGCCACGACCAAGCCGAAGCTGGGCCTGTCCGCTCGCAACTACGGCCGGGTGGTCTACGAGGCGCTGCGCGGCGGGCTTGACTTCACCAAGGACGACGAGAACATCAACTCCCAGCCGTTCATGCGCTGGCACGACAGGTACCTGCACTGCATGGAGGCGGTGAACCGCGCCCAGGCGGAGACCGGCGAGATCAAGGGCCACTACCTCAACGTGACCGCGGCCACCATGGAGGACATGTACGAGCGAGCCCAGTTCGCCAAGGAACTCGGCACCGTCATCGTGATGATCGACCTCACCGTCGGCTACACGGCGATCCAGTCGATGGCCAAGTGGGCCAGGGCCAACGGGCTGATCCTGCACCTGCACCGGGCCGGCCACGGGACTTACACCAGGCAAAAGAACCACGGCGTCAGCTTCCGGGTGATCGCCAAGTGGATGCGGCTGGCCGGGGTGGACCACATCCACGCCGGCACGGTGGTCGGCAAGCTCGAGGGCGACCCCAACATGATCGCCGGCTACTACGACACCCTCCGGCTGAACAAGGTGGCGCCGGATCCGCTCAAGGGCCTGTACTTCGAGCAGGACTGGGCCTCCATGCCGGGCTGCATGCCGGTGGCCTCCGGCGGCATCCACGCTGGCCAGATGCACCAGCTCCTGCACTACCTGGGCGAGGACGTGGTGCTGCAGTTCGGCGGCGGCACGATCGGTCACCCGATGGGGATCGCCGCGGGCGCGGCCGCCAACCGGGTGGCTCTCGAGGCCATGATCAAGGCACGCAACGAGGGCCGCGATTACATGCGGGAGGGCGAAGACATCCTCAAGGCGGCCGCGAAGCACTGCCGCGAGCTCGATGTCGCGCTGGCCACCTGGGGCGACATCACGTTCAACTATGCCTCCACCGACACGCCCGACGTCGTCGAGACGCCGACCTCCATCTGAGGGGAGACTCCAGCATGCGCATCACACAGGGCACCTTTTCCTACCTCCCCGACTTCACCGACGAGGAGATCGCTCAGCAGGCCCAGTACGCGATAGACAACGGCTGGCCACTGTCCGTCGAGTTCACCGACGATCCGCACCCACGCAACAACTACTGGGATATGTGGGGCCTGCCGATGTTCGACCTGACCGACGCGGCCGGCGTGCTGTACGAGGTGAACGAGTGCCGCAAGGCCTACCCCAACCACTACATCAAACTCAACGCTTACGATGCGCGGTATGGCAGGCAGACCACGGCCCTGTCCTTCCTCGTCAACCGCCCGGAGGTCGAGCCTGGCTTCCGGCTGGAGCGGCAGGAGGGCCCTGGCCGGGTGGTCAGGTTCACGACTTATCCGTATGCCCTCGACAAGCCGAAGGGTGACCGGTACGGGTCATGACCGCACCACCGGAGCGCAGGCAAGGGTTCGGGATGGCGGCACCCGGCCGCCCCGCGCCGCAGCAGGATGGCCGGGCGGAAGAGGCGGGGGGCCGCTCCGCCGACCCGGCCGGCCAGCGCTTCGCGCAGGGGCAGGGGCAGGGGTCCCGCTCCGCCGAGCCCGAACAGGACAGCTCGGCGGAGCGCCAGATCGATCTGCTGCCCGAGGACGCCACGGTCAATCTCGCCGCCGAGCGGAAGGCGGCCGGCATCGATGAACTGCTCGACGCCCTCGACCGCGAACTGGTCGGCCTTGCCCCCATCAAACTGCGGATCCAGGAGATCGCGGCGTTGCTCCTGGTGGACCAGGTGCGGGAACGGTTCGGCCTCGCCGCGACCAGGCCCAGCCTGCACATGTGCTTCACTGGCGCCCCTGGCACCGGCAAGACCACGGTGGCCATGCGGATGGCCGAGCTGCTCCACCGGGTCGGCTACCTCGAGCGCGGGCACCTGGTCGCGGTCACCCGTGACGATCTGGTCGGCCAGTACGTGGGACACACCGCGCCCAAGACCAAGGAGGTGCTCAAGCGCGCGATGGGCGGCGTGCTGTTCATCGACGAGGCCTACTACCTGTACCGGGCGGACAACGAGCGGGACTACGGCCAGGAGTCCATCGAGATCCTGCTTCAGGTGATGGAGAACCAGCGCGACAAGATCGTCGTGGTCCTGGCCGGCTACAAGGACCGGATGGACGAGTTCTTCGCCTCCAATCCGGGGATGAGCTCGCGGATCGCGCACCATCTTGACTTCCCCGAGTACTCACTGGACGAGCTGGCAGACATCGCGCAGCTGATGCTCAGCGAGGTGCGCTACCGGCTCTCCGAGGATGCCGAGGCGACCCTGCGCGAGTACCTCAGCCGCCGGATGCAGCAGCCGCGCTTCGCCAACGCCCGCAGCGTCCGCAACGCGCTCGAGCGGGCCAGGCTCCGGCACGCCAACCGGCTGCTCAGCGAGCCAGACCGGGCCTGGAACCGGGACGACCTGATGCGGCTGGAGTCGGCCGACCTGCTCGCCAGCCGCGTCTTCTCGGAGCCGACGAGCGAGTCGCCGGCCAGCTAAAGAACGGGCACCCGGACGCTGACCGTCGTCCCGCGCCCGCGCCTGCTCCGCACCTCGAGCTTGCCGCCCACCAGCTCGGCGCGCTCGGTCATGCTGCGCAGCCCGTAGCCCGCCGCCACGCCGTCACGCTGCGACGCCGCTGCGGGATCGAAGCCGGATCCGTGATCGGTCACGCGCATGCAGACCGCCCCGGGCTCCCCCTGTAGCTCGAGCTCGGCCCGGGTGGCGCCGGAATGCTTCACGACGTTCTGCAGAGCCTCCTGGGCAATGCGGTAAAGCGCGATCTCGACATGCTCCGGCAGCGGGCACTCGTCCGCCTCGACCGTTACCGCGACTGAGGGGATGGATCTGGCCAGGCTGGTCAGGCCGTCGGCGAGGCCGAGATCATCGAGCACCGGCGGGCGCAGGTCGAAGATGGCCGCCCGGGTTTCGTCCAGCGTGAGGTCGGTGAGCTCGCGGGCACGCTCTAGCTGCTGGGCGGCGAATTCCGGCGTCGCGGTGAGCGCGTCTGCCGCGGCGTCCAGGTGGAAGGCGAGACTCAGCAGCCGCTGCGATATGCCGTCGTGCATGTCGGCGGCGAGCCGACGCCGTTCGGCCTCCTGAACGGCGATGACATGCTCGACGAACTGCTCATAGGACCGCTCCCTCGCGGCCAGCTGGCGGTGCAGCCTGGCCTGGTGCAGTGCGCCGGCGACCAGGCTGCCGATCGAGGTCAGCAGCCGGATGTCGCGCTCGCTGAAATCGCGGCGGATGCGGTTGTGCACGTTCAGGACGCCGACCAGGCCGCCAGGCGCGCTCGCCATGGGTACTGAGGCCATCGAGGTGAACTCGCGGCCGTGCAACTCGGGGAAGTAGCGGTAACGCGGGTCCTCCTCCTTGTCCTCGGCGATGACCACCGGCTGCCTGTGACTGGCCACCCATCCGGTCACCCCTTCGCCGAGCCGCAGCCTGATCTTGCCGACCTCCTCGTCGAGCGGGGGGGTAGCACCGGCCAGGGTCAGCGATGTCCCGGTGTCGTCAAGCACGTGCACGAAGCACACGTCGGTCGCGGTGGCCTCCACAATGAGACGCGCCGTGTTCGCGGCCAGCGGCCCGACCTCGGGGCTGGCGGAGATCGCCTCGATGATGCCGACGAGCAGCTGATTTTCCTGCCGCGCGTCGGCAAGCCCGAGCGCCTTGCCGGTCAATTGACGATCCCTTCACGCAGCGCGACCGCGACCGCCCCGGCCCGGTCGTTTACCTCGAGCTTGCGGTAAATCGAACGCAGATGACTCTTCACCGTCTCTTCGCCGAGCACGAGCCGGCCAGCGATCGCGCGGTTGGAGAGGCCCGCCACGGCGAGCCCGAGAACCTCGCTTTCGCGGTGGGTAAGGCCGACATGCGCACCGGGCCAGAACTCACCGCGCTGTAGCCGGGCGGCGGACGCCGCGGCCCGGCCGGCCATGGTCGGGTCCACCACGATCTCGCCCTCGACCACGCGCTGGAGGTGCCCGACAAGCTCCGCGCCGTTCACCCGCTTGAGCAAGTAACCGGCCGCACCCGCACGCAGGGCCTGAAACAGGTACTGCTCGTCGTCATACGCGCTGAGCAGCACGACCTTGCGGGTGGGGTCGCGTTCGACGAGCAGCCGGCACAGGTCGAGTCCGCTTGAGCCGCGAAGCCGGACGTCGGAAAGCACCACGTCGGGGTCAAGTGCCTCGACGACGTGCTGGGCGGTCGCCTCGTCCACGGCTTCACCGACCACGCGGACGTCCCCGGCGAACCTCGTCAGGATCGCCTTGAGTCCCTGTAGCACTATCTCGTGGTCGTCGACCAGCACGACCCTAAGCGGTCGCCGTGCCATAGCCACACGATAGTCCCAACCGGTTAGGCCATGATCCCCCGGCGATCCCCCCAGGCGAGGGGCGCCTGATCTAGACCAGAAACCTATAGTTATGACCAGAACGAGAGAGGAATCTCACGTGCCGCACAAGATGATGCGCATGCGCCGTGCGGGCGTCGTCCGTGGCAGAGCCCAGCGGCCGAGCATGCTCGCGATCGCCGGCGACAGTGCCGCAGGCAAGACCACTCTCACCCGGGGGCTCATCGAGGCCCTAGGGCCCGACCGCAGCACGTCGATCTGTGTCGACGACTACCACCGCTATGACCGCCAGGAGCGCAAGAGCCAGCCATTCACGGTGCTCCACCCTGACTGCAACTATGTGGCGATCATGGAACAGCACCTCCAGCTGCTGGCCATGGGCGAGCCCATCCTCAAGCCCGTCTACGATCACAGCACCGGCCAGCTGGCCAGGCCGCAGCTCGTCGAGCCGCGTGAGTTCGTCATCGTCGAGGGCCTGCTGCCGCTGCACACCAAGCTCGCCCGGGCCTGCTTCGACGTGAGCGTCTATCTCAACCCGCCCGAAGAGATCCGTCGCGACTGGAAGGTCGGGCGGGACACCAAGGAGCGCGGCTACACGACCGAGCAGGTGCTGGCCGAGCTCGACCGCCGGGAATCGGACTCGGCTTCGTTCATCCGCCCGCAGCGGGCGAACTGCGACATCGTGGTCCGGTTCTCGCCGATCCCGGGCCGGGACGACCCGCCGGACACCCCGTTCTCGGCTGAGCTGCTGCTCCGGCCCACGATCGGCCATCCCGACCTGACCGGGATCCTTTCCGAAGGTGACCAGCACGCCATCCACCTCAAGCTGGCGCGCGATGAGGACGGCCGCCCGGTGGACGCGCTGCACGTGCACGGGTACGCACCGCCCGAGGACAGCGCGGTAGCGCAAAAGGCGCTCTGGGCTGAGTTCGGCATCCAGTCCCCGCCGCCGGAGTCACTAGGGCTGCTCGCCGACGGCCAGCGCTCCGAACCGCTCGCCATCACCCAGCTGCTGCTCCTCTATCACCTGCTCGAAGCCGCCCGCTGAGGCAGTCAACCAGGCCTCAGGCGACGGAGTCCGGGTCGTCCAGCGAGAGGGTCATGAAGGTGCTGTTCCGGCTCGGACTGTAGTCGCCGAATGGTTCACATGGCCTGAATCCAGCGTTTGCGTAGAGCGACCGCGCCGGGGCAAAAGCCGGCATGGATCCGGTCTCAAGACTCACCCGGCGAAACCCGCAGCCGCGGGCGACGCCGATGAGGTGATCGACCATCACCCGGCCGATCCCGCGACCTCGTGCCGCCTGTGCGGTGTGCATGGACTTCAGCTCTGCGTGCTGCCGGTCAAGCTGCTTCAGCGCTCCGACTGCGAGTAGCTCACCGTTAAGGCGGAAGCTGAACAGCGTGACGGCAGGATCCAGGAGAGCGTCGACGTCAAGTGCATGGACGTCCTCGGGCGGGCTGTGCGAATTGGCGAACGCGAGGTGGCGCTCCAGCAGCTGGCGAACGTCCGTGGCCCGCGGGTCGTCAATTGAGATCTCGCCTTCAGCCACAGCAGGAACCTACGTGATCCAAACCCGGAGCCGCACTGTCGCGCTGTCGCGTAACGTCGGCCCAGATGTGCGTATGAGTGGCCGATGCCGGGAGGAAACGCGACGATGACCAAGAAAGAGGCCACGGCGGCAGTCCGTGCGGCGAAGGCGCGGCTGGGCGTGACCTGGGCTCAGCTTGCCGACGCGGTCGGGCGGCCGCTCGCCTGGACCACGTCCGCCCTGCTGGGCCAGCAGCCAATGACCGCAGCGGAAGCCGGCGCGGCGGTGGCGGTGCTGGAGCTGGATGACGAGGTCCGGCTGGCTTTGCAGCTTCAGCCCACGCGCGGGGAACTGGACGGCGGCGTGCCGGCCGACCCGACGATGTACCGGTTCCACGAGGTCCTCCAGGTCTATGGCCCGACAATCAAAGAACTCATTCACGAGGAGTTCGGTGACGGCATCATGAGCGCCATCAACTTCCGCCTCGACATCCAGCGGGTGCCCGACCCAGCCGGTGACCGGGTCGTCGTGACGCTGAACGGGAAGTTCCTGCCCTACCAATGGTGAATCCCGGCCAAGCCCGGCCAAGCCCTGCCAAGCCCGGCACCGAGCGACCTGGCCCCGGCGACATTGCCGACGGCTCAGCGGGGCAGGCGGAACTCGGCATAGACGACATGATGGTCACTGCCCGGCAGCCGATGGACCGAGGTGGTACGCACGGCGCACCGCGGGTCGATGAGGATGTGGTCGATCGCCAGCAGGGCCGGGCGGCCGTAGGGCTCAGGTCCCCAGGTCGGGACTAGCCCGTTGCCGACCTGGCTGGCGGCGTCGACGTAACCCAGGCGCAGCAGCCCGCGGAACTGCGCGTGGTCGAGGGTGGCGTTGAAGTCTCCGGCCAGGATCATCGGAGTGTCGCCTGGCGACGGCAGCACCGACAGCTCGCCGCGCCAGCGGGCAACCGCGCGCCGGGACCACGGTGGCCTCGGCGGACAGGAATGGACGCAGACCAGCTGCACGGACCGCCCTGACGGAAGCTCGAGCCGGGCGGCGGGCTGGGCTGCGGCGGCTCGGGCAACGGCCACGCCGTCGCTGAGCGGGTAGCGGGCATAGATGCCACTGCCGCGCCCGCCGCCGGTCACGGTCTCGGTCGCCTGGTACGGGAGCAGGGCGCTGAGCCCGGCCCGCTGGAGCCGGGTGACCGCGTCGTCGGTGAGCTCCTGGAGGAACAGCACATCGGCGCCCGTCCTGCGCGCGAGCTCGACCACCGGGCCAGCCGCAGCCCGGCCCAGCCACAGGTTCGCGGTCAGGACACGCAGCACGGGACCGTCGGCGGGCAGCGGGCGGCGCTGCATCGTGCGAGGGGTCACCGCGGCGGTCAGGGCCGCCCCGGCAAGTGCGGCCGTGGCGGAGGCACCCCTGCTGCGCAGCAGCAGCGCGCCGGCCCATGCTCCCACGGCAGCCTGCGGGGTGAACGAGAGCAATGGCACAGCCCACGCTTCCACCCAGCGAAAGCGATCGGCGCCCGCCAGCCGGGCGGCCGCCCATCCGGCGAGACCGCCCGCGACCGCCCACTCCAGGCGTCGAGAAGACATTCGCTCATGCTCGCACGCCCCGCCCGGAGCCAACCGAGCCGCCGGCACCGCCGCGGCTGTTCAGGCCGCTGGGCCAGCACCAGCCGCCCTGATGTCTGGCGGGAACTGGAACGCCGGGCCCCGCTGTCGTGACCGGCCGCGCCTGGCGAGAGCACCTGAGGCAATGCCGGAACTGCTGAATGGGATAGCGATGCGCTCTTCCCGTGGCGACGCCCGCTTCGGGACTACCGGCGTGAAGCGGCCGTGTTGTTCACAGCCATGGGCAAGACGGTCAACCGGGAGATCGCCGCGCTGCTGTTCAATGTCAAGGTCGAGATAGGGCCCGCCAATCCCAAGAGCGAATCCGCGGACGAGTAGCCGGGTAGCCAGCCGCGCGCAGGCGTTCCCCGGCTGATGGTTCTCAGCGGCTCGCGGATTCAGGTCGGTGGCGGACCCCGCTGTATCCGCCGGGCCTGTGCTGACAGCATGAAGACGCGACAGATACCCGGCTGGATTGGGTAATGTCATCGCCGCCAGGCGGGCCAGAACATTGTCACTGATTCAGCGCGCCCGCTTTGACAAATAGACCGGTGAACCTGGACGATCACGGCATGGCAAAAATTACTGTAGTCACCGTCACCGACGACATCAACGGATCAGCAGACGCGCAGACCGTGACGTTCGGTCTAGGCACGCAGACCTACGAGATCGACCTCGGCAA
>PMSU01000093.1 GCA_003168255.1 Actinomycetota bacterium | reverse complement strand
CGGTCGGGGTCGGCTCGGCCGGTGCCGGCTCGGCAGTCAGGCCGCAGCCGATGGGCGTGCCGCCGTGCAGGTTGAGCACGGCCTGCCCGGATTCGACGGGGGTGCCCCTGGCGAAGATGCCGCCGAAGCCGCGGATGCCGGTGTACAGGCCCCACAGGACGATCCATCGGCCTGGGACGCCGTCCTCGCCGGGGAATAGCTCGGCGACGGGCCGGATTCGCCGCTGGATCACGTACGAGCCGCCGAGTGCCTTGCTGAGGGTGTCATGCCATAGCTCCGCGCTGGTGCCGGGATGCCAGCCGGGCAGGACTTCCTGGCCGCCGTACCGCAGGGCGGGCTTGAGCACCAGGTCGTCCTGGTGGCCGATCGCATAGTCCATCAGGTCGGCCGTGCCGCCGTCTTCCAGGGTGACCGGGCCGGGCCGGACCATCCGGGTCCAGGGCAGGATCGCATCCAGGCTGGCCAGCTCGGCCGCTGTGAACAGGTGCCGGTTGCGCTGGTCGGAGAGCATGGCGAGGGCGGCTTTGCTGCCAAACAGCTCGGCGTCCAGCGGCGTGAACATGGCCACCTCGCCGCGGCCGGCCGCGGCGAGCACCGGGTCCATCAGCTCGGCTGCGCCCGGCTCCAGCAGGTGGTCCAGCAGGAACATCCGGGAGATGATGTCCACCGGCCGGCCGGCCAGCCAGACCCGGCCGCCGCGTACCTCCAGTTCGCCCATATGGCAGCCGTGAGCGTCCAGCCCCAGCTCGCGCCAGCGCACGGCGAGCCGGTGCATGTAGTTGCCGAGCGGGCCGGCATAGCTGGACGGCCAGTCCGTCACCGCGACGACAGGGAATGACCCCGGTGCGAACCCCGTATCGGCGAGCAGGTTGGCCACCTGCTCGCGCATGGTGTCGACGTAACCCAGCCGGTGGACGGCCGCGAAATCTGCCAGCAGCGGGTGCTTGAGCATCGTGCGGCAGATATCGGCGTTTTCCATGCCGGCCAGGGGGCTGCCCATGTTGAACTCCAACAGGCGGAAGCCTGCGGAGTCCTCGTAAAGGTCGGCACGAGTTTGCGGGCTCACCGAGCTGCTCCGGCTCGCCGTGATGGCGGGGATCTGATAGTCGACTGCTCCCGCCTCCCGCGCGAACGCCGCGAAGTCCCCCCCATACAGCCGGTCGGGCAGGCTGACCAGCATGCCGCGCACCGTCTCCAGGTTCGCGAGCAGCCTGTCGCGCTCCGCCCGGCCGATGAACAGCGGCCGGGACAGGTACCTGGCCCCGGGGTGGAAGAAGTTGAGCAGTACCTGCTGCGACTCCGCCACGTCGCCGACCAGCTCAGCCGGGCTCGCGCCCTGCTGCCGTACCTCGTCCAGGTAAAGTGCGGTCAGGCCGGCTCTGTCCATCCCAGTGTTTCCCTTGCCGTTCGAGTCGTCGGTCGTTATTCGAAGGGCTATTCGAGTCCCTGGCGCAGGGCCGCCCGGAGCACTTTGCCCTGGGCGTTCCTGGGCAGCTCTGCGACGATCTCCAGCCGGTCCGGCCAGTCCCTGCTGGAAAGCCGCTGCTCGTCGAGGTACCGTCGCAGCCCCGCCAGGGTGGGCGGCGTGTCGCCGGGAACCACCACGGCGCAGGCCAGGTCTGCTCCGGGTACCGCCGGGTCCTGATAGCCGATGAGCACGACATCCTTGACTACCGGGTGCTCGCCCAGCACCGCCTCGACCTCGAGGGTGGGCACCATCAGGCCGTTGGATCGGACAATCAGATCCACCCGGCGGCCGGTAATCCGGATACCGCCCCGCCCGTCGTCGCGGGCCGTGTCACCGGTGTCGAACCAGCCATCGGCGTCCAGGCAGCCGGCGAACGCGTCGGCCTGGTTGATATAGCCAAGGCAGAGCGACGCGCCGCGGATCAGCAGCCGTCCGATCTGCTCGCCTGGTGCGGCATCGATGCGGACCTCGATCCATTCCACCGGCGAGCCGTCGCTGTGGGCCGCCCAGCCTTCGGGGTCGCCGCTCCTGGTGATGGTGATAGCGCCGCACTCGCTCATGCCGAAGTTCGAGTCGAGCCGCACCTTCAGCACGTCGCGTACCTGCGCCACCAGCGGGGGCGGGACGGGCGCCGACCCCGTGTTGAGGCAGCGCAGCGAGGAGATGTCCCGCGGCTTCTCGAGCTGTGCGGCGATCATCCCCATCACGTACACCGGCGCGCCGAACACCAGCGTCACCCCGTGCGCGGCCACCAGGTCCAGCAGCAGCCCCATGTCCGTGGTGTCCTGTAGCACGCAGGTTCCGCCGAGTGCCACCGACATCCAGATGGCGTACGCCGAGCCGGCCAGGTGAGTCAGGTAGTGCGGGATCAGCACCACATCATCAGCGTCCAGCCGGTAGATGTCGGAGAAGGCACGGGTCGCCGCGTACATGGTGTTGTAGGTGTGCGCGACGCCCTTCGGCCTGCCGGTGGTGCCGGAGGTGAACACGATCTGCGCGACTTCGTCGGCCTGCGGCAACGCCAGGCCGCTGACCGGATGCGTGCGCTCCCACGGGGTGCGCACGAAGAACTCGGTGAAATCCACCGCGCCGGTGGCCGCCGCGTCGCCGACCACGATGCGGTGCGCAAGCGTGTCGGGAGCCGCCTGCGCCAGCCGCGCGGCGTAGTCGATCCCGTTATAGGAGTCCGCCACAATGCAGGCCTTCGCCTGCGTCATCTCCAGTACCTGGCCAAGCTCCCGGCTGCCGAACGGCGGAATGGCGGTCGCGATCACCGCGCGGAGCCTGCCGCAGGCAAGGTACAGCGGGGTCAGCATCCACCAGTTAGGCAGGTGGACCACGACGACGTCGCCGCGGCCCACGCCGAGTTCGGCCAGGGCGCCGGCGAAACGATCCACGGTGTCGGCAAGCTGCCGGTACGTCAGCGTTTCAGCATGCACGCCGTTCTCGTACGCGATGACAGCGGCGGATTCTGGCCGGTCAGCCGCGGCCCGCGCCAGGTCATCAAGGAACGTTTCCTTCCGCCACCAGCCCCGTTCGTAATATTTCGCCGACCGCGACGGCTCGACTGGCATCAGGGTGTCCCACATCGCCTATGCCCTTCTGTAACGTGATCGGATGATATAAGAGCACAGATCGACCGGATAGCAGGCTAGCTCCAGCAGCCTCGCGGCGGGATGAACTCGACAAGCCCGCGCGTTTCGATGGCGAACACCACGTGTGACGCTGGGTTTGTGGCCGGGAGCCGGGAGGCCAGCTGTGCCTGCGGCAGGCGCTCCATGGCCCGCACGGTCCCGCTGCCGGGGTCGATGCAGGCCACGATGCCGACCTGGTCCGCCAGCCACAACGCGCCGCCCCCGTAGACGGTCTGGCTGTACATGGGCCAGTGGAAGATGCCGTCAGCGGGCTGCAACGACGCTGCCTCAGGGTTTGTCGGCGCGATCACCGCGAGGTCGCGCTGGCGGAGCAGAATGGACAGGCCCAGCATCCCGGTGCGAAACGAGACCCATACGCCACCGGGCATGGCGGTGAGTTGCGCCCCGGCAACGGAGTCCCTGATGATCCCGCCCGACGCCATTGCCAGCCGTTGCCCGCTGCGTGCGTCATATTCGACGACGACTGCGCCTTCCACCCCGTCGCTGCCAACCAGGCGGGCGGCGGCGACGTAGAGGCGGGAGAAGGCGGGATCCACCGAGAGGTTGCTGATCGCCAATGCGGCGGGCAACTGCACCCGGCTCAGGGCGACGCCGGTAGCAGCGGAGACCCGCAGCAGCGTGCGGAAGGAACCCATCCAGACCGAATCCGCCGGTCCCGTGGCCAGGGCCATCGGGAGTCCGGCGTAGGCGTCAGGAACTTTAGGCAGGGATACCGAACGGACGCGGGCCAGAGTCAGCGGATTCAGCTGGCTGACGACTGGCTGAGTTCCGCCGCTGGGAACCCCGTAGATCCACAGGTAGCCCGAGGCCAGGGCGAGGCCGCCTACCGGGAAAGCCGGACCCCGGTGCACCGATCCGGTCCGCAGGCTGATGCTCTCAAGTACCCAGGGCCCGCCAGCCGGCCCGCTCGCCCGGGAGACGAGGGCGTACGCCAGGCCCGCCCCGGGGTTGACCGCCTGAGCTGATATGTACTCGTTGGTGGTCTCCCGCCACACGAGACGCTGCGGCCACGCTGCCGGGTGGCCCGGCTGGGCGCTCGTCCCGCTCGCGGGCTTCTTGGCAACCGGGGAACGGCCCGGGCCGGCCGGTGACGCAGCCGAGCATCCCGTGCACACAAGTGCCAGTAATGCTGTCCCGGCTGCCACTGCACGCATGCGGCTCACTGAATCGCTCCTTACGGCGCGCACGTCCGCTCACACGTACAGACGCCGCAGGGCAACGATGAGTTGGACCCAGAATCGGGCCGGGGCCGCCCGGCCGCGCCCGAGCCGAGGCCGAGCGGAGGCCGCTGCCGCCGCGCCCGGGCCGCGGCGGCAGCCCGGGCGCGGAAGGCGCCTCAGCCGGCCGCGGCGTCCTTTACCGCCAGCTTGTCGGCCAGGTGCGAGGGCAGCGGCTCATGACGCAGGTAGGTGCGGCTGAACGAGCCGGTGCCATGTGACAGCGACCGCAGGTCAATCGCGTACCTGATGATCTCGAGCTCCGGGATCTCGGCCTTGACCAGCGTGCGCCCGGATCCGACGGGCTCCGTGCCGATCACCCGCCCGCGCCGGGACGACAGGTCCGACATGATCCCGCCCACGGCGTCGTCGGCGACCAGGACCGACACCTCGTCCACCGGCTCAAGCAGCACCCCCTTCGCCTTGTCCACGGCGTCCCTGAGCGCGGCCCGGCCGGCCTTCTGGAACGCCATGTCGGAGGAGTCCACCGAGTGCGCCTTGCCGTCGAACAGGGTGACCCGGATGTCCACCATCGGGTAGCCGGCTATCACGCCCTGCTCCATCTGCGACCGAACGCCCTTCTCTACCGAGGGGATGAACTGCCGCGGCACCACGCCGCCGACGATCTTGTCAACGAATTCGAGGCCGGACCCCGACGGCAGCGGCTCAACCTCGATGTGGCAGATGCCAAACTCGCCGTGGCCGCCGCTCTGCTTGACGTTGCGGCCAAGCCCGCTGGCCTTGCCCGCCACGGTCTCGCGCAGCGCCACCCGCAGATCGATGGTTTCCACCGCGACCCCGTACCGGCTGGACAGGCGGTCGAGCATCAGGTCGGAGTGCGCCTCGCCCATGCACCAGAGCACGAGCTGGCGGGTGTCGGCGTTCATCTCCATCCGGAGCGTCGGGTCCTCGGCTACCAGCCGCCCGAGGGCCTGCGACATCTTGTCCTCATCAGCCTTGGACTTGGCCGTGATCGCGACCGGCAGCAGTGGCTCCGGCACCGACCACGGCTGCATGAGCAGCGGGCGAGACGGGTCCGACAGCGTGTCGCCCGCCTCCGCGGTGCCGAGCTTGGCGACGGCGCAGATGTCACCCGCCGCACATTGGGAAGTCGGCCGCTGCTGCTTGCCGAGCGGCGTGGTGAGGGCGCCGACTCGCTCGTCGGTGTCGTGGTCGGCATGGCCGCGTTCGGCCATGCCATGGCCGGACACGTGCACGCTGGCATCGGGGCGCAGCGTGCCGGAGAAAACCCGGACCAGGCTGACGCGGCCCACATACGGGTCGGACGTGGTCTTCACAACCTCGGCCAGCAGCGGGCCCTTCGGGTCACAGGACAGGCCGCCGACCGCCTTGCCTTCGAGCGTGGTGACGGTCGGCAGCGGGTGCTCGCTGGGCGATGGGAACGCCTGGGTCATCACCTCGAGCAGCTCCTCCAGGCCGATCCCGGAGTTGGCCGCTGACGCCAGCACGGGATAGAAGCTGCCCAGCGCCACCGCCTTCTCCAGGTCCTCGACGAGCACCTTGGGATCGATCTCCTCACCGGACAGGTACCTGTCCATGAGGCTCTCGTCCTCGCTCTCCTGGATGATCCCCTCGATGAGCGAGCCGCGAAGCTCTTCCATCCGGTCCGCATAGGCGGGCTCGGGATCCTGCTCGGTCCGCTCGCCGCCCGAGTAGTCGTAGAAGCGCTGCGAGAGCAGCCCGGCCAGACCGCGGATCTCGCCGTCGTCCCCCCGCACCGGCAGGTAAAGCGGGGCAACCGAGTCGCCGAACGCCTCCCGGCAGGCGGCGAGCGCCTCGTCGAAATCGCCTCGCTGGTGGTCGATCTTGGTGATGATCACGGCGCGCGGCATCCCCACGCTCGCGCACTCGTCCCAGAGCATCCGGGTCAGGCCGTCCACGCCCTCCGCCGCCGAGACGGCGAACAGCGCGGCGTCGGCCGCCCGCAGGCCTGCCCGCAAGTCACCGGTGAAGTCGGCGTAGCCAGGCGTGTCGAGCAGGTTGACCTTGATCCCCGCGTGGGTGACCGGGGCCAGGGCGAGGTTGACCGAACGCTGCTGCCTGACTTCCACGTCGTCGTAGTCGCTGACCGTGCTGCCGTCCTCTACCCGGCCGGCCCGCGCGATGGCGCCGGTGTAGGCGAGCAGCGCCTCTACAAGGGTTGTCTTGCCCGCCCCGGAATGGCCGACCAGCGCGACGTTCCGCACGTCGCCCGGGTCTGTCTGGGCAGCGTGCTGGCCGGCCGCCTGTGGGCCGCCCGCGGCTCCTACACCCGTCTTGTCAGCCACTGGCGTCGCCTCCTGTTAAGTTCCGTTTAAGTTCCGGCAGGATTCCTGCACAACTACCTTTTACCTGTCAGCCGCCCGCCACAACCCTTTGCGCGCCCATTAGCAGGTTGCCTGCGAGTCCGCGACTGCGGTGGCGAGTGCCAGGCCCGTGCGCCAGTAGTATCGGACGGCCATGCTGAACGCCCTGCGACCTGCGCTGGACCGGGTGCTGACCCCGGTCGGCCAGGCGCTTGCCCGCACGCCGATCACGCCAAACGCGGTGACGGTGATCGGCACGCTGGGTGTCTCGGCGGGCGCGCTGGGCCTGTTCCCGGTGGGCCAGCTGTTCGTCGGCACGATGGTCTGCACGGTCTTCGTGCTCGCCGATATGCTGGACGGGACGCTGGCTCGTATCAAGGGGACGAGCGGTCCCTGGGGAGCCTTCCTCGACTCCACCCTTGACCGGGTGGCGGACGCGTCGGTCTTTGGCGGGCTCACGCTGTGGTTCATGCTCGGCGGTCGCGACCGGCTGCTCGCCGGGGTGGCGTTGTTCTGCCTGGTCTCCGGCGGGCTGGTGTCGTACGCAAAGGCGCGGGCCGAGGGCCTCGGCTACCGCTGCGACGTCGGGATCGCCGAGCGTTCCGAGCGGCTGATCATCGGGCTCGTCGCGGCTGGCCTGGCCGGCCTTGGCGTCCCCTATGTCCTGGCCATCGGGCTGTGGATCCTGGCCGCGCTGAGCGCCGTGACGTTCGGGCAGCGGGTGGTCGCGGTCCGCCGCGCGATCGTGGCGGGAAGGGACAGGGAGGCGTAAATGCCGAAGTTCAGCGAGCGGCTGACCGACCTGGGATACGGCCTCGGCTGGAAGCTGGTGTGCCGGGCACCTGAGTCATGGGCGCGCGCCGCGTTCATGCTCGCGGCCGACATCGCCTGGCGCAGGCAGGGGCCAGGGGTGCAGGTGCTGGAGGGGAACCTGCTGCGGGTCACCGGTCCCGGTGTCGATGGCAAGCAGTTGCGCGCCCTGTCCCGCGAGGGAATGCGGTCCTATGCGCGGTACTGGCTCGAGGCGTTCAGGCTGCCGGTGATCAGCCGCGAGCGGATCCTCGCCGATATGCGGTGCACCGGCGAGGAGCAGGCGGCGTTCGCGTATCTGGCGGCCGGCCGCGGGGTGATCTTCGCGCTGCCGCACATGGGCAACTGGGAGCATGCTGGCGCCTGGATCGTTGCCCGCGGCGCGGACAGCTTTACTACGGTCGCCGAGCGGCTGAAGCCGGAATCGGTCTACGACAGGTTCGTGGCGTTCCGGGAGAGCCTGGGCATGGAGGTGCTGCCCGCGACCGGCGGCGTCAGCAGGTTCGGCGTGCTCGCCCAGCGGCTCAGGGCCGGCCGCCTGGTCTGCCTGCTGGCCGACCGGGACGTCACCGGCGCTGGCACCGAGGTGGAGTTCTTCGGCGAGAAGGCCAGGATGATGGGCGGTCCCGCGGCGCTCGCCGTGCAGACGGGCGCGGCCCTGATGCCTGTCACACTGTGGTACGAGGGCACGTGCTGGGGGGCCCATATCTACGAGGAGATCCCGGTGCCCGGCGAGGGAACCAGGCAGGAGCAGATAGCGGCGATGACCCAGCAGCTTGCCACCATCTTCGAGGGCGCGATCACCGCGCACCCGCAGGACTGGCACATGCTACAGCGGGTGTTCGTGAGCGACCTCGATCCTGACCGGCTCGCCGCCTCGGCGGCGAAGGCGGACGCCGCGACGGATGCGCCGGCGGGCGGACCCGCGGGCGGCCGCGGGAGCGGCGAATGAGGATCGGCATCGTCTGCCCGTACACCTGGAACGTGCCCGGCGGGGTGCAGTCGCACATCAGGGATCTCGCGGAAGCGCTGATCGACCTGCGCCACCAGGTCTCGGTGATCTCGCCGGCCGACGACGACGTACCGCTGCCCGACTACGTCGTCCCTGCCGGGCGGGCGGTACCGGTCCCTTACAACGGCTCGGTGGCCAGGCTGTCGTTCGGCTTCCGGCCCGCGAGCCGGGTGCGCAGGTGGATCAGGGACGGCGACTTTGACGTGCTGCACGTGCACGAGCCCGCGACGGCGAGCCTGTCCCTGCTGGCGTGCTGGGTCGCGACCGGGCCGATCGTGGCCACCGTGCACACCGCCAATCCCCGGTCGCGCCTGATGCACGCCGCCGAGCCGATGCTCCAGTCCGCGCTCGAGAAGATCAGCGCGAGGATCGCCGTCTCCGAGGCAGCCCGCACGACGCTTGTCGAGCATCTCGGCGGCGACGCTGTCCTCATCCCGAACGGCGTTGCCGTACGCAAGTACGCCAAGGCCGATCCGCTGCCCGGCTGGCCTGGCCCGGGCGGGGCGATCGGTTTCCTCGGCCGGCTGGATGAGTCGCGCAAGGGCCTGTCGGTGCTGCTGCGGGCGTTCGAGTCGATCGGGCCGAGCCGGCCGGGACTGCGGCTGCTCATCGCCGGCCCCGGCGACGCGGCGGAGGCGCTTGGCCAAGTCAGCGCCGCGCTGCGTGACCGGGTGGTCTTCCTCGGCATGGTGAGCGAGGAAGACAAGGTGCGCGTCCTGCACTCGGTCGACGTGTTCTGCGCGCCCAATACCGGTGGCGAGAGCTTCGGCATCGTGCTGGCCGAGGCGATGGCGGCCGGAGCGCCGATCATCGCAAGCGACCTGGAGGCGTTCCGGCGAGTGCTGCGCGGCGGCCAGGCGGGCGAACTGTTCGCCGTCGGCGATGCCGCCGACCTTGCCCGTGCGGCGGAGCGGCTGCTTGACGACCCGCAGCGGCGGGCCAGCCTGTCCGCGGCCGCGTGCGAAGCGGTGCGCGACTACGACTGGCCGGTGGTAGCGCGTGCCGTGGTGCAGGTATACGAGACCGTGGTCGCGGGCGGTAGCCGGGTGCGGGTGGTGGCGGCCGCCCTCGGGCGGTGATCTGCTGTGCTCACTATCTTCCTGATCGTCGCGATCGCCGTATTCGCCGCGGTGTACGTGTCCTGGCGGGCGGGCAGGCTGGACCGGCTGCACGCGCGGATCGAGGCGACCCGCGCTGCCCTGGACGCCGCGCTGCTGCGGCGCAACTGCGTCGCGGTCGAGCTAGCCGCCTCCGGGCTGCTTGACCCGGCGACGAGCGTGCTGCTGGCCGGGGCCGCGCATGACGCCAGGGCCGGGAGCCGGCCGCGAGAGCTGGCCGAGAGCGACCTGTCACGCACGCTGCGCGCGGCGTTCGGCCAGCCCGACTTCCGCATCTCGCTGAGCGGAGCCGAGGGCGCGGAAGAATTGCTGACCGAGCTGGAGGCTGCGGCGCATCAGGTCTTCCTCGCCAGGAAGTTCTACAACGAGGCCGTATCCGCGACGATCTCGGCCAGGCGGCGTTTCCTGGTCCGGGCGCTGCGGCTGTCCGGCCGGGCGTCGGCTCCTGAGTTTTTCGACATCGACGATTCGCTCGTGGCGGGAACCTCGGGCGACGGCACCGACATGCCGCGGCTGACCGGCAGGCCGTCAGAGCGGCCTTGGTCCTAGCGGTACTCCGCCTCGCTGACGTGCCGGTCCCATTGAGTCCCGGTGCCGTCGGCGGCGAGCGGGCACGTCGGCGGCGCCGCAGCGGCGTGATGCCACGTCCGCACCCCCAACTACCATGTGAGAAGCAGCCACGAGTGATCAAGTGAGGTTCGCAGTGTCCGTCAGTACTTCCGCGCAGACTTCCGCCGACCGCGTTTTCGATGAGGCAGCCCGGGGCGCCGGCGCCGCGCAGACCGGGACAGCGCGGGTCAAGCGGGGCATGGCCGAGATGCTCAAGGGCGGGGTGATCATGGACGTGGTCACCTCGGACCAGGCAAAGATCGCCGAGGACGCCGGGGCGGTCGCCGTGATGGCGCTGGAACGGGTACCCGCCGACATCCGCGCGCAGGGCGGCGTGGCCCGGATGAGCGACCCCGACATGATCGACCAGATCATCGCGGCGGTATCCATCCCGGTGATGGCCAAGTGCCGGATCGGCCACTTCGCCGAGGCCCAGGTGCTACAGGCCATCGGCGTGGACTACATCGACGAGTCCGAGGTGCTCACCCCCGCCGACGAGGCCCATCACGTAGACAAATGGAAATTCACCGTGCCCTTCGTCTGCGGGTCCACCAACCTGGGCGAGGCGCTGCGCCGCATCGCCGAGGGCGCCGCGATGATCAGGTCGAAGGGCGAGGCCGGCACCGGCAACGTGGTCGAGGCGACCCGGCACATGCGCCAGATCCGGGCGGAAATGCTCAGGCTGGCGACGCTGCCCGCCGAGGAGCTCTACGCCGCGGCCAAGGAGCTGCGCGCCCCCTACGAGCTTGTCGCCGAGGTAGCGGCGGCGGGCAGGCTGCCGGTGGTGCTGTTCACCGCGGGCGGGATCGCCACGCCGGCCGACGCCGCGATGATGATGCAGCTCGGCGCGGAGGGCGTGTTTGTCGGCTCTGGCATCTTCAAGTCCGGCGACCCGGCCAGCCGCGCCGCCGCGATCGTCAAGGCGACCACGTTCTACGAGGATCCGGACGTGATCGCCAAGGTGTCCCGCGGGCTCGGCGAGCCGATGGTGGGCATCAACCTGGACACGCTGCCGCCTGAGCAGCACTACGCCGACCGCGGCTGGTGACGCAGCACGCCGGTCCGGCTTGCCCGCCGGTGGGCGTGCTAGCGCTACAGGGTGATGTCGCCGAGCACATTGCGGCCCTGACCGCAGTGGGCGCCGCAGCGGTACCCGTGCGCAGGCCGGAGCAACTCGACGAGATCGGCGGCCTGATCATCCCGGGCGGCGAGTCCACCACCATATGGAAGCTGGCGGTGGCCTTCGACCTGATGGAGCCGGTGCGCAAGCGGATCGGGGCCGGCCTGCCCGCGTTCGGCTGCTGCGCTGGAATGATCATGCTGGCGGACCGGATGGTCGACGGGACGGGCGGGCAGGAGACGTTCGGCGGAATCGACATGACGGTGCGGCGCAACGCGTTCGGCCGTCAGGTGGACTCGTTCGAGAGCGACATCGAGCTGCGCGGGATCGCGGGCCCGCCGCTGCGCGCGGTGTTCATCAGGGCGCCGTGGGTCGAGCGCACCGGGCCCGGCGTCGAGGTTCTCGGCATGGACGCCGGCACAGATAGGATCGTCGCGGTCCGCCAGGGTCCTTTGCTGGCCACGGCGTTCCACCCCGAGCTGACGCCAGATGTGCGGCTGCACCAGCTCTTTGTCGACATTGTGAGGGAACAGTCATGAGCGGCCACTCTAAGTGGGCGACCACCAAGCACAAGAAGGCAATAGTCGACGCCAGGCGAGGAAAGCTTTTCGCCAAGCTGGTCAAGAACGTCGAGGTGGCGGCGCGGACCGGCGGCGGTGATCCGGTCGGCAACCCGACGCTGTTCGACGCGATCCAGAAGGCGAAGAAGAGCTCGGTCCCCAACGAGAACATCGATCGTGCCGTCCGTCGCGGGGCCGGCCTGGAGAGCGGCGGAGCCGCCTACGAGGCGATCACCTACGAGGGGTATGCGCCCGGCGGGGTCGCCGTCCTCGTCCAGTGCCTCACCGACAACAGAAACCGTGCGGCGTCTGACGTGCGCACCGCCCTTACCCGCAACGGCGGGGCGATGGCCGACCCCGGCTCGGTGTCGTACCTGTTCCACCGCAAGGGCGTGGTCATCGCGACCAAGGCAGCCGGCGATGGCGAACTGACCGAGGACGACGTGGTGGCCGCGGTGATCGAGGCTGGCGCGGAGGAGGTCAACGACCTTGGCGAGTCGTTCGAAGTGGTCAGCGAGCCCACCGACCTGGTGGCCGTCCGCACCGCGCTACAGCAGGCCGGGATCGACTATGACTCGGCGGAGGCCGCGTTCCTGCCCACCATGGAGGTCCCGCTTGACGAAGAGCAGGCGCGGCGGGTGTTCCGGCTGATCGAGGCGATCGAGGACTCAGACGACGTGCAGGACGTGTATGCGAACTATTCCGTCTCCGACGAGGTGATGGAGAAGCTCGGCTGAGGACACGCGGGACATGCGGGACAAGCAGGATTCGCAGGACTCGCAGGCTCGGGCTGACGGCGTGACGATCCGCGCGCTGGAGCCTGGCGACGGCACCGATGCACTGTTCGACCTGCGCTGCCGCGCGTTCGGGCCGTTTCCGGGCGGGGACCGCGCGCTGTGGCAGCAGGAACAGGAACCGGTCATCCGCGAGCAGAGGTACCTGGGGGCCTTCGACGGCGCACGGCTCGTCGCCGCGGCGCGGTTCCACGACATGACGCAGTGGTGGTACGGCCGTGCCGTGCCGATGGCCGGGGTGGCGAGCGTCGCGGTCGGGCCGCAGGAGCGGGGCAGGGGAGTAGGCCGCTCGCTGATGACGGCGCTGCTCGAGGTGATCGCGTCCCGCGGGTACCCGGTGTCCGTGCTCTACCCCTCCACGATGCCGATCTACCGGGCGCTGGGCTGGGAGATCGCCGGCACTTCATATGAGGCCGTGTTCGCGGCCCACGCGCTGCGGTCACTGGCGACGTCCGCCGCGCCGCCCGGGCGGGCCGCCGGGCTGCGCCGCGCGGGGCCTGGCGACGCCGCGCAGGCGCGGGAGGTACTGGGCCGGGTGCACGCGGCGGCCCGTGACTGCGGGCCGAGCGTGCGGGATGAGGCCACGATCCGGCTCGCCCTCGGCGACGAGAATGAATACGTCTATCTGGCCGACGACGGCATGCTCGCCTGCACCTGGCGCGACGGTGGCGACCAGCTTTTCGTGCACACGGCAGTGGCGGCATCGGAGCAGACAACCCGTGCCCTGTGGGCCATCGTTGCCTCGCACTGCTGGATCGCCGATACCGTCCGGGCCCGGGTGGCACCTGCCGACCCGGTGTGGTGGCTGAGCCGCGATCCCATCGCGGACATCGTCGATCACGACGACTGGATGCTGCGGGTGGTGGACCCGGTCGCCGCGATCGCGGCGCGCGGCTTCCCGCCGGCCGCCGATCTTGCCATCTTCCTCCAGATAACAGACGCCGCCAGGGCAGGCAATTGCGGCCTGTGGCGGCTGGCGGTCAGCGGCGGCAGCGGGTCGCTGAGCCGGGTCCGCCCAGCCGACGGCGAGGCCATTTCCATCACGCTCAGTGAGCGCGGGCTGGCTGCCTTGTACGCAGGGGCACCGGTCGCGACGCTGCGTAGATCGGGGCTGGTCGCGGGCGGTGACGCCCAGGCTGACGCTCTGCTCGACGGCGCCTTCGCCGCCGCGCCGTTCATGCTCGACCGGTTTTGAGTGTTACCAGCGTGGTGCCCGATAAGGGGCGAGGCGGGTGGTTCGAAACCCGACGGCGCATACCGTGAGAGAAACGGACGTTTGGGTTCCCTCCGCGAGCCCTCCACGTTACGCTACGTGGGGGGTCTGCGGCCGTCTCGGTGCCCCATGTCAAAGAAGGGTGGGCTCGATGTTAAGACGAATACGAGTGGTCTCGCTGGCGGGGGCGATCGGCGCGATGCTGGCGGGCATGCTTGTCCAGGCGGCGCCTGCGCTGGCCAAGGCCAGCGAGATCGGTTTCAATGCGGAGGCGTACGGCACTCAGGTTCTCGTCGGGACGACCGTGCAGTCGGGTCGCTCGGCAGCCTCCTCGCTGGCATGCACATCTACGGTCGGCGTGGAACACACCAATAGCGCGGCCTCGGTAGGCGTCCCGATAGTACTCAGCACCGGGACGATCGACACGAGCGCCGCTTCGGAGTCTAATGCCACGGGCGTCGACTCGACGGGCACCAGCACCATCCAGAACGTCAGCCTGCTGAACGGTCTGGTAGGCGCCACTGCGGTGGATTCGGTCAGCACCACCAGCAGGGACACCGCGACCAAGGCGCTCAGCACGAGCTCCGCCGGCACGCAGTTCGTCGGCCTCAACGTTCTGGGACTTCCGATCACCGGCACGCCCGCGCCCAACACCAAGATCACCTTGCCAGGCGTCGGGTACGTAGAACTGAACCAGCAGACGTCGCACGTCAATCAGAAGGCAGGCAAGGCGGGCCTGAAGGTCATCGCGATCCACGTGGACGTGACGCTCTCCACCCCGCTCGCGCCCGTTGGAACTCAGATCTTCGTGGGCTACGCCTCCAGCGGTCTCGGCGGCCCCGTCGTCGGCCTGCTGGACGGGCTCGCCTTCGGCGCTTCGGCGAACGTGGCGAACACCATCCTGGCCGGCGAGGCGTTCCCTGAGGCGCTGGCCTGTTTCGGCACCGAGGGCGTGACCAAGACGAACTCGGGCGCAGCCGTGTCGCTTCCTGGCATCGCCACCAGCGGGACGGTGACCGACACCGCAGAGGGCGTGGCGGGCCACAAGAACGCGATGGTCCACATGACGTCCACGATCGAGGGCCTGAACTTGCTCTCGAGCATATTGACGGCAACGGCCATCAGCGCTGATGTGTCGGCGTCAGGAAATGCCCCGACCCTGACGGACAACTCGTCCTTCCTGGGTCTGACCGTGGCCGGGTTCCCGGCGATCGGTGACAACGTCGCACCTAACACCAAGCTGTCCCTGGCCGGGCTCGGGACGCTGTACCTGCACCGCGTGTTCAAGGAGGCGAACAAGATCACGGTCATCATGGTCGAGCTCGTCGTGACGGTTCCCAGCAACCCGCTGGGTCTGGCCCTTGGCACCACGGTGAAGGTCGGCTTCGCGCGGGCCGGTATCCACTAGAACAAAGCAAGCGCAGCGCCGCTGCGGGGCCCGGCTGCGGGCCCCGCAGCGGCGTTCGGCGTCTCAGCGGTTCATCGCCGGGCCGGGCGGTCCTTCTTCGGCAGCTTGCTGACCACGGCGTCGTAAGAGGCGTCGATCGCCTCGATCAGCTCGTCGTCGCCGATCGCGCCGCCGATCCGCAGGCTGTTCCACCCCGAACGGCCGATGTACGCCATGACCAGGGCTCGTCCTGCCACGCGCCCGGCTTGGCCAGGCAGTGATCGAGCAGCTCCTGCCACGTCATGGCGCTCCTCACAAGCTCTGCGGGCGTGATCGGTTGAGTTTCCCATCATGTCTGGGCTGGCTCCGTTCGGAAGAATCAAAAAGCGCGTCACAGCGTCGGCTACGGTTAGCAGGATGGTCCGGCCCGTGCAGGAAGACGCCCGCGGGATCGTCACGCCGGCGGCCGGGCTCGCTCATTTCCGGCTGGACAGGTACCCGCCGTCGCAGCCCGTGGCCCGCTTCGTCGATCGCTACTGGGTGGCGACCTGGGATCTGCGCGGCCGCCCCGCCTACACCCAGCAGGTACTGGCCCATCCGGTCGTCAACGTGGTTTTCACCGACGGAACGGCACTCGCTCACGGGGTGAAGTCCCGGATCGACGCCCGCACGCTGCGGGGCGCGGGCCGGGCGCTCGGCATCATGTTCAGGCCGGCCGGTTTCCGCCCGTTCCTTGACCGGCCGGCTTCGGCGATCACCGACCAGGCCGTCCCGCTGCGGGAGGTATTCGGCCCGCAGGCGGATACGCTCAGCCAGCGCGTGCAGGCGGCAGCCGATGGCGCGGACATGGCGGGGCTCGCCGACCGCTTCCTCGCCGCCATCGTGCCGGCCGTGCCGCAGCCGTCAGAGATTACGACCTCCATTGCCGAACGGGCCGTGGCCGATCCATCGCTCATGCGGGTCGATATGCTCGCGGCCCACGCGGGGATCGGCGTGCGGCAACTTCAGCGCCGGTTCTCCGGGGACGTGGGAATCAGCGCCAAGGCGCTGATCCGCCGCTACCGGCTGCATGAGGCAGCCGAGCAGGCGAGGCTGCGGCGCGACGTCGACTGGGCGGATCTGGCCGCTGCGCTCAGCTACAGCGATCAGGCCCATCTCAGCCGCGAGTTCTCCGCGCTGCTCGGCATGCCGCCGGGGCAGTACGCGCTCGCCTGCCGGGTGTTACGGCCTCATCTGCGGGCTGCGGCGTCCAGGGCTTCGCGCAGGCGGCCGCTGTGCTCATCGAGCAGGGCGCTGGCCGCGTCCGGGTCAAGCCGGTAGGCGGCCACGATGCTGGCTACCTTCGGCCGCCAGCCGCTAGCCACCAGCGCGCGGCGGGCTTCCCGGGCCGGCACGCCGGTGATCGCGGTCACGATCCGGACCGCCCGCTCGCGCAGCTTGTGGTTGGTGGGCCGGACGTCGACCATCAGGCTGCCGTAGGTCTTACCCAGCCGCACCATGGACGCCGTCGAAATGATGTTGAGCACGATCTTCTGCACGGTGCCGGCATTCAGCCGCGTCGAGCCCGCGATGACCTCGGGCCCGACCCGGATCTCGATCGGAAACTGTGCGAGCGCGCCGAGCGGCGTGGACTTGTTGCAGGCAAGACCCGCGGTCAGCGCGCCGAGCTCGTTCGCGCGCCGCATGGCACCGAGCACGAAGGGCGTCCGCCCGCTCGCCGAGATGCCGAGGACCGCGTCGCGTTCGGTGACGCCAAGCCGGTCCAGAGCGTCGGCGCCCGCGGACGGCTCGTCCTCTGCGTTCTCCTGCGCGGCGCCGAATGCCTCCTGCCCGCCGGCTAGTACGGCGGCGATCGTGCCGTCAGGGACGCTGAAGGTGGGTGCTGCTTCGGCCGCGTCAAGCATGCCCAGCCGGCCGGCCGTGCCGGCCCCGACGTAGATGAGGCGTCCGCCGGCCTCCAGGCGCTTGACCACCGCATCCACCACGGGCGCGAGCGACCCGGCCGCCTCGGCGACGGCGTCACCTGGCCGCCGTGCCTGCACCGCCAGCAAACGTACGAGCTCGGGGACGGGCAGCCTGTCGAGGTCGCTAAACTCCGAATCTGCCTGCTCGGTCGCGAGCCGGGCGAGACGAGCGGCATCACGGGCGGTCGTCAAGGCGTGCCTCCGTAGCGAACCCGCCGCGTCCCGGAGGAACTACAGAACGTTTACGGGGCGCGGATGGTGACTTTGATACTTAGCCTAGTAGGCGTTTCGGGTCTTGGCGGGTTACCAGATGCTCGATTTTGCGGCGCGCCCAGCATCTATGCAAGCGATTGTGCAGGCGATCACTGTAGGCTGATCGCCGAGTAACGCGGAGCGGCCAGCGACCGATGGGGCGGGTGCAATCCGGTGAAATCCCGGTGAACCACCTCGGCCCGCCTTTCCGCAGTAGCCTGCCGATCGGGTGAAGTCGCTGGTCAGCCCCTCGAGGTGACTGCCATGACGACCCAGCCCTGCCGCGGTGGCGGGAGGGAAGTCGCGGCGGTCAACGGTGAATGGAAGGTGGGCGGCGATGGCTGCGAGGCGATCCGCCACTGCACGGCGTCCGGGATCTTCGGCTGGGCGGCATAGCAGTCAGGCGCAGGAATCTGATGCCCCGCTGGATGTGGTGGTGCGGATCCGCGCCCTGATGCCGAGCCTGGCTCCAGCCGAGCAGCGCGTTGCCCGGCTGGCGGTGAGCGACCCCGGCCGGGCGGCGAGGTGGACCATCTCGGAGTACGCGGAGCGCGCGCAGACGTCCGGTACCACGATCATCAGGTTTTGCCGCGCGATCGGGCTCGACGGCTACCCCGCACTGCGGATCGCCCTGGCCGCCACCGCCGGCCACGGTGCCGCCGGAACGTGGCGCGCGGTGTCCGGCGACATCGCCCCGGACGACGATGTCCCCACAGTCGTGCGGAAGGTCGGTCACGCGGACGCTCGCGCGGTTGAAGAGACGATCGAGCAGATCGACTTCGCGGTGCTGGGCCAGGTTGTCGACGCGCTGATCGGCGCGCGGCGCATCGACATCTACGGCGTTGGCGCGAGCGGGCTCGTTGCCCTCGACCTGCACCAGAAGCTGCACCGGATCGGGAAGATCGTTTACGCCTGGACGGACACGCACATGGCGCTCACCTCGGCGGCCATGCTCGGCCCGCAGGATGTCGTCGTCGGCATCTCGTACACCGGCACGACGCTCGACACCATCGATCCGGTCCGGGTCGCCAAGGCCAACGGCGCGCTGGCGATCGCGCTCACCAATCATCCCCGGTCGGCGCTCGCCGGCGTCGCTGACCTCGTGCTCACCACGGCGGCTCGCGAGACGACATTCAGGACCGGCGCGATGACCAGCCGGATCGCCCAGTTCACCGTCATCGACTGCGTCTTCGCCCTGGTCGCGCAGCGCAACTTCGAAGAGACCGTGGACGCGCTTGAGCGCACGTACGCAGCGATCGGCAGGCGCCGCACGACTGGCCGCTAACCGGCCGGCCCTGATGCGTCAGCTTCGCGGCGGCGCGCAGCAGTCGTGCACCGACTCGCGGAGCCTGCGGATGATGCCCCGCCCCCGGCCGAAGTGAACCTCGTTAGTGAGCAGCACCGCCCAGTACCCGCTGGCAGGTTCGCAGGCGAGGCTCGTGCCGGTGAAGCCGGTATGGCAGATACTGCTCGATGGCCAGCGAGTTCCCAGCGGATCCGCCGGGTCACCGCGTAGCACCCAGCCGAGCCCTCGGCTGCCGCTGCGGCCTTCGGTCTGGAGCTGGCAGGCGGCCCGCCGGGTGGCGGGGGACAGGAGTTCCTCGCCGAGCCAGGCGCCGGTCAGATAGCGGGCGAGGTCGTCGGCGGGCGCGAACAGGCCGGCGTGCCCGGCAACGCCGCCGAAGAAGCGCGCGTTCTCGTCGTGAACGACCCCGACCAGAGCGGCACCGCCCGGCTGCAACTCGGTCGCCGCCGCCCGCAGGCCCTGTCCGCCGCCCGGCCGGAAACAGGTCCGCGCCATCCCGAGCGGCCTGGTGACAAGCTCAGCGACGCTGACATCGAGCGCCGCGCCGGTGATGGCCGCCACCACCCGGCCCAGCAGCATGAAGCCGATGTCCGAGTAAACGACGCGAACTCCCGGCGGCTGGTCAAGGCTCACCGACAGCATGGCCCGGTTAGCCTCGTCCGGGTCGGTGTACCGGCTCCAGAAGGGAATCCCGGCTGGCAGGCCAGCGGTGTGAGCAAGTAGCTGTCGCACGGTGACGCAGGCGCGCCCGTCGCCCTGGAATCCCGGGAGGAACCTGACCACCCGGTCATCAAGTGCCAGTTCGCCGAGTTCGGCGAGGCGCAGCACGGCAGGCAGCGTCGCCACCACCTTCGTGAGGGATGCCAGGTCGAAGAGCGTGTCGCGATGCATGTCCCGACTCCGGCCGCCCTGCACTTGAGCCTCGCCGACGACCACGACCTCCGCTGGCAGACCAGGCAGGCCGGCCGCGAAAACGGCGCCGGGAATCTCACCCGCGTGAACCGCGCGGGCAAGTACCGCCCTGACAGCCTCGCTCCCGCTCCCGCCCTCGCTCCGGCTTCCGCTCCCGGCCTCGCTCCCGCTCCCGCCCTCGCTCCGGCTTCCGCTCCCGGCCTCGCTCCCGCTCCCGCCCTCGCTCCGGCTCCGGCTTCCGCTCCCGCTCCCGGACTCGGTCACCCTGCTTCCTGACCGGCGGCGAGCAGCGCCGCCCCTATCTCGGGCGGGGCCATCGGCGCCACCGCGGCGGTCGAGCGCTGGAAGGCCGCCCACAGCGGCGGCATCGCGAATACCCCGCCAACCCCGGCGACCGGCAGCTCGCCGAGCCGCTGCCGCAGGGCGCTGGCCAGTCCGGCGAGAGTCGACGCGGCTTCGGCAATGATCGTGCGGGCCACCGGATCCGCGCCAGGCCCGTCGGCGCACCTGCCCACAACGGGCGAGAGCCCAGCCAGGATCGTCCGGTTCCTGGGATCGCGTTGCACGCGTAGCACGAGCTCGTCCAGCGAGGCGTCAGCCGCCTGAGCAAGGGCATCGCACAGCTCGGTGGGCGGGCCCGCGCCCTCCGCCGCCGCGAGGGCCGCCCGCAGCGCCATCCTTCCTATCCAGTAACCCCCGCCCTCGTCACCGATGAGGTGCCCGTGGCCGCCGATGCGCACCAGCGCGCCGGACGAGCCGCCGATCGCCACCGAGCCCGTCCCGGCGATCACGATGATGCCCGGGCTGCCGAGAAATGCCCCGAGCCAGGCGACCGTCGCGTCCGATGCAACCCGGGTGGGGACGCCGCAGGCCGCGCTGATGGCGGCCGCGAATGCGGCTGCCGCGCCGGGCTCCCTGGCGATGCCGGGGACGCCGATCCCAACCGCTGACGGCCGCGCGGCCAGGGCCAGCGCTGCCATCCGGGGAACGCCGTCATCGTGCAGCAGGAAATTGAACGGCCCGCTGGAATACCGCTGCGTGGCCACGCCGTCGATCACGAGCGCCGCGCGCGTGCCACTGCCGCCGGCATCGACGCCGAGAACAGGCCCGATGCCCCCCAGTGCTGCCGCGATGCGCGCGGCAGGGTCTTGCGGATCCCGGGCTCCCGCCGTAAGGCCCGCGGCGGCGTCCTGGGCTTCCGCGGTGAGGCGCGGGGCGGCGGCCTGGGCTTCCGCGGTGAGGCGCGCGGCGGCGTGCTGGGCTTCCGCGGTGAGGCGCGCGGCGGCGTCCTGCGGATCCCGCACCGCCGCAGTGATACGCGAGGCAGGCCCTGGTGCCTTAGCTGCGGACCGTCGCGTTCCGCCTTCGGGCACTGCACTCCCTCGTCCGGTCCGGCAAGCCTTGTCGGAGCGGTCAGCACGTCCCGCGAAATACTAGCGGGCCGCGCCAACCACGCTGCGTCGTATGCAACTGGGGAGGCTCTCGTGGCCAAAGAGAGTCCTCGCAGTCGCGCGAGGCCAATTTTCGCGTCCCTCTCGCCACATTGGCACCGCCGGTCCCGTTGCTCACGCCTCCAGGAGCCGCGTTCTTGATCGATGTGGCAGGACCTACCACCGGTGGGGGGTAGATTCACATCGATCTTGAGATGAGTGCGGCTCGGCGTTTCCCGGCGGCCGGCGTGGCTGCCGCGGTGGGGTTCGCCGATCAGACTCACCTCACCCGCTGGTTTCGCCGCTACTACGGTATTACCCCGGGCGAGTACCGCTCGACCTGTGTGGCGTCGCCCGGCTGACCGTTCAAGCGGGCCAGGGTGATGGTGAACCGGGTCTGGCCGGGGCGGCTTGCCATCGTCACGCGGCCCTGATGAGCGGCAACCACGGCGTCGACGATGGCGAGGCCGAGGCCGGTCCCGCCAGAAGTCCGGGATCTGGCGCTGTTGCCGCGAACGAAACGGTCGAATAGGTCGGGTTGCAGCGCCGCGGGGATGCCGGGCCCGTCGTCAGTCACGGAGAGTTCCACGTACTCCTGGCCGGGTGTGGCGAGCTGCACGGTCACCGTGGTCCCCGACGGTGTGTGGGCGCGAGCGTTGCTCAGCAGGTTAGCGATCACCTGATGCAGCCGGTGCTCGTCACCGCGCACGAGAACGGGCTCGTCAGGGAGCTCGAGCACCCATCGGTGCCCCTGGCCGGCGGCCCGTGCATCGCTTGTCGTGTCGATGGCCAGCCGAGTGAGATCGACCGGCTCACTGGCCAGCGGGCGGCCAGCGTCCAGCCTGGCGAGTAGCAGGAGCTCATCGACGAGGACGCTCATCCGGGCGGACTCTGCTTCCACTCGGGCAAGGGCATGGGACACGTCGTCGGGAACGGGGCCGGGATGCCGCCTGGCGAGCTCAGCGTAGCCGCGGATGGCGGCCAGCGGCGTGCGCAGCTCGTGGCTGGCGTCCGCGGCGAACCTGCGCAGCCGCGCTTCACTGGCGGCTCGCCGGGCCAGTGCCGACTCGACATGCCCGAGCATGCGGTTGAACGCGGTTCCGAGCTGCCCGACCTCTGTTCTGGGGTTCGTGTCAGGCACTCGTTCGGACAGCGTCGCTTGCCCGTCCGCCAGCGAAAGCTCGGTCACCCGGGAGGCGGTTGCGGCGACCCGGCGCAGCGGGCGAAGGGAGATGCGCACCAGGCCGGTGCCAAGGACGCCTGCCAGCACCAGGACCGCAGCGAACACGATCAGCTCGGTGGCTTCGAGGTTGTGCATGGTTGCTTCCATGCTGGCCATCGGGAGACCGGTGATCAGCACGTCCTGGTTGGGGCCTGACATTGCCGTGAGGCGGTAGCCACCCCCCAGCGAGGGCAGATTCACGGTGTGCGGCTGCCCGTCTACCGGCAGGCTGGCCAGGGCGGCGGTTTCCGCGCGAGTCAGGTCGCAGTGGCCTTGAGGGACCACGCCCTGGCTGGTGAAGGCGCCGTTCTTCAGGCTGGCGTCGAGGGTATCCTCGGCCTGCCCCGGGAAGGTCCCGCAGCCCTGGCTTTGCGGGCTGCCGCTGCCCGGGTTTCCCACCGGTGGCGGACCGCCGTCCTTCTGGCAGGCGACGGCGTAAAGCCCGGCCGATGCCTGTAGCTGGTCATCGAGCTGGATGAGCAGGAACCGGTTAGCAGCGAAGTAGGTGGCCCCGCCCACCACCGCGCACGCGAGCGCGAGCAGCATCAGCAGGCCGACGATGAGACGGCCGCGTAGCGTCCGTCGCGCCAGCCAGCGCAACGGCGCTGCCGCCAACCGCCGGGCCGACCCCATCGATCGCCGAACTGGCCCGGCCAGGTGCGGGGCCGGCCCGGTCAGGTGCGGTGCTTGCGCAGTCAGGGGCCGGGACGATTTGGCGGCGTCGTCCGGGATGCCTGCCGCGCCGTTCATCAGGTACTCGGCTTCAGTACGTATCCGACGCCGCGAACCGTGTGGATCAGCGGATCACGGCCAGCGTCCACCTTCTTGCGCAGGTAGCTGATGTACAGCTCGACGACATGCGCCTGGCCGCCGAAGTCGTAGTTCCACACGCGGTCCAGGATCTGCGCCTTGGACAGGACACGGCGCGGATTGCGCATCAGGAATCTGAGCAGTTCGAACTCAGTCGCGGTAAGCTCGATGAGCTCACCGTCCCTGCGTACTTCCCTGGCATCCTCGTCCATCGTCAGGTCGGCGACGGCAAGCTCGTTCTCGCTGTGCGCCCGGGTGAGGTCGGCCCGCCGCAGCAGCCCGCGCAGTCGCGCCAGTACTTCCTCGATGCTGAACGGCTTGGTCACATAATCGTCTCCGCCAGCGGTGATGCCGGCGATCCGGTCTTCGACGGCATCGCGGGCGGTGAGGAACAGCACGCACACCCGCGGCTGCTCGTGGCGTAGCCGGCGCAGCACTTCAAGGCCGTCGAGGTCGGGCAGCATCACGTCCAGGACCACCGCGTCCGGCCTGAACTCACGTGCTGCCCGCACCGCGCCCAGGCCATCGGCTGCGGTCCGCACGTCCCAGCCCTCGAACCGCAGGACGCTGGAGAGCAGCTCGGCCAGGCTGGGCTCGTCGTCTACGACGAGAACCCGCACGGGGGCATCAGCCTCCTGGCGGGCCGCCGGCGGCGAACTGGGCCGGGCAATGGCGCTAGCTGGGCTCGTGACGGTCATGATTGCTCAATTCTGCTCTCGATGGCGCTGGTCTCGATAGCCCGGGCCTGGCTGGCAGTACCGTCGGCTAGCTGGCTCTTTCCCGGGTTCACAGACATAAAGTGCCAGGCCGGGAGCAACGGTTCCTCTGCTTTTCCTCTCAACATCCTCTGAGTTGTGATCGCGAGGGGGTTGATAGCGGCTTGAGAGCCGGGCGGCAGCCGCCGGCCAGGTTCGGCGGTGACTGTGGCTGGAGCGGCGGTCGAGTGGCGATACGCCGGAGAGCAAGCACAAGGAGGACGCTCATGTCCCATGGAAGATCGGCCGGAGTGCTGCGCCGGCTGGCGGTCGGCGGTGCGATTACGGTCGCTGGGCTGGCCGCCGGGGCCGGGATCGCTTTCGCGGCCACGTCGGGGGGCTCGACGCCTGCGACGTCAACATCGTCGGGTAGTTCTACATCGGCGGCGGCGACGTCACCCGGCCGTTTGGCGACATCGCCGTCCAGCTCGCCGAGCGCTCGCCCGGGATCGGGCTCCGCCACCACCCCACGGTCCGGCCACTGCCAGCACATGGGGAATCACGGCTCGACCGGCTCGAATGCCTCAACCAGCGGTTTTTACGGCTGAGACCGGGATGTGCGGGCGGGGGCGCCGGGTGAGCGCCCCCGTCGGCACATCATCTGCTGCCAGGGCCGGGGTTTCACGCGCCGGCCGGCCATCCGGCCACCGTGTGCACGCGGCCGTCCAGGGCAACCAGGCGCGCAGGCAGGCCCAGAGACGACAGCCACTGTTTTGCATGGCGGCCGCGGATCATCGCGGCGGTACTCCCAGCGCTGGCGAACGTACAGCTTGCGGCGGCAACCGACACCGTCCGCCAGAACGGCGCCGCGGGGACCCCGGTCCTGGGATCCAGGATGTGGTGCAGTGCATCGGCACCCCGCCGCAATCGGCGGGCGGCCGTGCTCGACGTGGCCAGCCCGCCGTCGTGGATCGCCACCACGGTGGACGATGACCCTTCCGGGTGCGCGGTGACGTCCTGGACGCGGATCCGCCAGCCACCGGCCGGGACATCGCCCGCGACCGCGATATCCCCGCCAAGGCCCACCAGCACTCCGCAGCCGAGCGTGCCGGCCAGCCGGCCGGCGCACCGATCCGCGGCCCAGGCCCTTGCCGTGGCGCCGAGGTCGAGGCGGACCCCGGCCGGCAGCCAGAGCAGCCGCGACCTGGTGTCCAGCCGTATTTGCTGCCAGTCGGCGGCAGGCTTGAGGAATGCGTCGAGCTCAGGCCCGGATGTCGCAGCGAGCGGGAAGCCGTCAGAACCGAAGATTTCCCCGGCCGTGGGATTCACGTCGCCGTCGGTCAGCCGGGCGGTGCCCAGCGCCGTCGCGATGGCCTCGGCAAGCAGCGCGCTCACCCGGACGGGGCCGATGTCCTGGCCCGGCTCGCCGCGCTCGGCGGCGAGCGCGGCGAGCTCGGAGTCGGGACGGAAACTGCTGCACGCGGCGTCCATCGCGGCCAGTTCGGCCTCCAGCATCGCGCGCCCGCGCTCCAGTCTGGCGGGGTCGGTGACCACGAGCTGAACGGAGCCGCCGAGCGCGGTCCAGCCGGCCGGGGAGCGCGGATCGTGGCAGTCCACGGCGGCGGTTGCCATCATGATCCGCTGGATGTGGCGTGGCTCGGCGCACAGCTCGCGGTCGGAGCGGTGATCGGCGGCGCGAGCCCTCCTGACCACGCGATACGGGCGCCCGGCGCGGCGATCCCGGCCGGCCCCGTCGGTCCTGCCAGTCCCGTCGGCCCGGCCGGTCCCGTCGGCCCGGCTGGTC
>PMSU01000181.1 GCA_003168255.1 Actinomycetota bacterium | reverse complement strand
CATCTGATCCTGACACAGAGGGGCAGGGCAGCCTAGACACAGTGGCCGGGAGCGGGACAATGGAGCCCCAGGAAGACGGCTGCCCGCCACCCAGCATCGCGACGATCGAACTGGATTGATCTGCGGTGTCAGCGGGCGTGGCCCGGCGTGTGCCAGGCGGGCCGGCCAAACCTACGTTGAGAATCATCATCGGCCCAGCCTTGCAGCTTGCCCTGGATCTCCAGTACCCGGTCGTGCGCTGCATCCCGACCCGTATCCGCCAGATTTGAGTCGGTGACACGCTTACGGAGCTTTAGCACTGGTTCCTCTCGTATACCGTCCGATCTCGCTCGCCGAACCCGGCCCATCTGGCAGTTCCAGGCCGTCCCAGCTTTGTCAGCGCTGCTTGCCGCCCTCCCTAGCGTTTCCTGGATCGGACTGTGCTCAGCTCCCACCAGACTGCTGCGACAGTCCAGCGAGGAGGTCTTCCACCTCCCTCGGTTCTCAGCGCCTCACGACGCACTGCGACCTCACGTCGCGCGATCGTCCAGTTCTGCGCATATCCCGCCCGGTCCAACCCAGTTGCTGTCTTCCGTTAGTCCGGCCCGGAGCTTATGCTCTAGTTTGCAGGCGGGCAGTCGTCGGCGGCGTCCGGGGCGGTGGATATGGCACGAGTTAGTCTTTCTTCTGCGGCACTCTCCACTATTAACTTAGGAGCTCCGGCTGCTGAGCGAGACATTGAGCGCGGACTGGAAGATTACTTTGTCGAGTCAGAAGCGTACAACCGGGTCCGTCTCGGATCGAAAAGAATAGTTATTGGCGCTCGCGGTATAGGGAAGAGTGCCATATTCCAGGTTCTTGCCAGGCGAGAGCGTGACGCGGGAAGCTATGTCATCGAGCTTTCCCCGGAAGACTATTCGTATGAACTGCTGAGCCAGACCATGGCGTCAGAAGATCACGGATCTTGGGCTAAGCTCGGCGCATACGCCGTAGCCTGGAAATATCTGATCTACGTGCTTATAATGAAGGAGATATCTAAGAAGAAGACGCATCTGAAGAAGGGTGCCGCGAGCGGGATCTATAGATATATAAGAGACAACCACTCGAACCAGCAGGCTAGCAAGCTGTCGGCGCTGTTGTCGTACTTGAAGCGCCTTGAGGGAATCAAGATAGGAAAGTACGAGGCAAGCGTTAAGGCAAGAGAACTTGAGAAGCTCTACAAGCTGGAAGAAATACACCACCTGCTGCCCCTACTCAAGGAGATCGCGAGCAGCAGGAGAATCGTCGTTTTGGTGGACGAGCTGGACCGTGGGTGGGATTCATCTGAGGATGCGCGGGCATTCGTAGCAGGTTTGTTCCAGGCATGCATCTCTGTTAACTCAGTCCATGATAGCCTGCGTGTATATATGTCTCTCCGGCAGGAACTCTACGATGACGTTCCTGAATTGTATGACGATGCGCAGAAGTACCGGGATCTGATCGAGACGCTCAGCTGGAACGAGTCATCGTTGCTGAAGCTCATGGCAAGGCGCATCCGGCATTCAATGCCCGCACTGGAGGCGGCTGACGACGAGACATGCTGGGATTCACTTTTCGCTTCCCTTCCCGGCTCCCGGGCAGGCGGATCATTCCCTTACATGACTGATAGGACACTGTACCGCCCTCGGGAGATCATTCAATTCTGTATACAGGCCATTGAGTGCTGCCGCGATTCATATCCGGGGATTCCCGTCAAGCATGCCGCTGTCCGAGAAGCTGAAGGCATTTATTCAGCGGAACGGGCGAAGGACATAGCCGCTGAGCACCGATTCCAGTACCCGGGCCTGATAAGCGTGCTGGAAGCCTTCCGTGGAAGAACGCAAACCCTGGACCGCGAAGAACTGGAATTCTTGTGTCTCGAGCTAATCACAGGCGAAACCCCATCCAGGGGAGCCGGCGCCTGGCTAAATGACTGCACGCAACAGTCCCTAATCGAGATCTTGTGGAACGTGGGCTTCCTGTGCGCGGAAGCTATCCAAGATAGCGGCATGAGTAAAGCCGACAGCGTTTCCTATTTCGGTGCGCACCAGGTGCGCCACCTCAACATGGCCACAGCTCGACGCTTTCAGGTGCATCCCATGTTCCATGCATACCTCGACATGGGAACTGCAGGTCCGCGAAGAGCACCGCGGAGCAACACGGCCTGAGTGGCCAATCTCACTCCAAGCCCGACTCCCAGAATGACTATTTATGCGCGCAGTAATGGCGTTCTTTTGTATGCCGCTAAAGGTACATATCGGCGGGTATACGCGCGCACTCCGTCAGTCGCTGAGTCACGCTGCGCAACGAAGGACAGCCTACGGACGATCCTGTTCTGCACGTCTCACAAGCTGGTCCGGTTTGGCCCGAACTGCCAATACAAACATCGCCGCGTCATCGTGAACATCGCCAACGAGTTTCGGCTAGGCCGCATTTAAATGTCCTAAATCTATCTGAAGTGACGTTCCGTGCTCATGCCGAGTGACAGTCGCTTAACGTCACTGACAGTTGCCACCAGACGCGCAACACCAGCCTCGCGCCCCAACAACACCTCCAGCACTAACACGGCCACTTTCCGGGGAAGCAGATCAGCCGGATGCCGGCCCGGTGGGCTTCGGCGATCCCGCCGTCAGATGGGAGGACGACGAGCTGACCGCGCCAGCGATCCAGGATGGGCCTGAGCCTGACTGTCTCGCCGAGGCCTTCGGTGATCCGGACGGGAACTGTGCCCGACTGGATGCAGGCCAGGAACTGGCCGGGATCCATGACCGCGAGCAGGCTGGGCAGCACCGGGCCGGATCGGGATCGCGGATCGGCTGGTTCATGAGCTTGGTCCTTTCCGTGGGAGCAGTGATGACGATGGGGCCGCTGGCGTTTCTGCGCGGCGGCCCCCAGGGGTGAGATGGTCAGGCCGTGGTCTGCCTGCGGTCGCCTGTCAGGGGTGCTCTCCTAGCCCGCAGGCCGAGCGCGGCGCGGATCTCTTCTTGGCCTGACCGTGGTGTGCCGGACAGATCAGCGAGGGACCAGGCGACAGCCAGCACCCGGCCCGTGCCGAAGGCGCTGATCTGTCCGAACTTCAGAGCGAGTGCGCGCGGGGCTGGACGGGGGAGTGACGGTGCAGGGACTCGGTGTAGGGGTGGCGATGGCCGTAGGCGTCCTCCAGCCAGGTGAACAGGTGCCGCAGGTTGCGCTGGCGGGTGTTGGTGCCGCCCTGGCCGTGGGTAGTGATGTAGTCGGCGAAGAACCGGTTCAGCAGCGCGGTGTCGCAGGCGGTGAAGTCACAGTCGATGCCCTGCTGGGTCATCCAGCGGTCCAGGACCCGCGCGGTCTCGGTGTAGGACGACACCGTGTCCGGCTGGAACGGGCGGTGGTGCTTGTTGGTCCGCGACCACAGCCACTCGCCGAACTCTCTGATCATGAGCCGGCGCAGATCCGTGTCGGAACTTCCCTGCTGCTGCCCGCGGCTGCAGGTTCAGCGGGAGTGAAGCCCGCGGACAGTCTGGCGGCCCGAAGAGGGCTCTTGCCTATCGGAGTTCTTGCGGTCGTGTCGTGCCTCGCGAACGCCATCGTGGGCTCCCTTCCCGGGGGTGCTATGCACGTTTCCAGGCAGCGAAGCTACGTGCATAACACCGAGTTGCTTGCGGGCAGCACCCCGGCTTCGGCAGCATGTACGGAAGTTTTCCCAGGTCAGATGCAGTTTGGCGCGCCTGGCAGGACTCGAACCCGCGACCCGCTGCTTAGAAGATCGTTTCCACCTCGACGGTGATCAGCCCGTCCCCAGCTCAGACGAGCTACCGGGGTCACCACGACCGACCGTGAGTGACCCCGGTTCCCCGCCCCTTCTGGCACGCATCTGGCACGGCCGAACGGACCGCGCCCGCCCCGGATCCGTGTGCGGAGACGCCGGGCCGCGACTCGTCGAGGGCAAGCCGACCCGCACCGCAGGGAGCGCCAGCGACCGAAGGGCGGAAGCGGCGCGGCAGCATGAAGATATCCATACGTGGCGCTATGCTGGGGTATTGGTTCAGGGCCCAGGTGAGCTGCCAGCGTGAGAGCGGTGGGTCGACAGTTCGGCACTGTCCTGTCCACGGTTGAGTGCGAGTACGAGGTTTCGCGACCAAGGCAGATCCCAGCCACGTACTCATCCGCGAGGTGGCTTGATCGCCCCTCATGACTGTGACTAGCCGTCGTTCGCCGTACGAAATTGCACGCGGATCGCGCGGCTCCACTTGATGTGCTAGCGGTGGAGCGAGGGAATATGCAGACCGTGATCATAAGTATTATCACTACTGTTATCGGTGTAGTGGTAGCAATCATGGCGGCGCGGCACTACTATCGCAGGTCATCTAAGCATCGGCTGGCAGTCTATTGGCTACCGTCATCGCCCGGTATCCTCTACGGCGTTGATCCGGAAATTCGGAACGAGCTATCGATTGAATTTCGAGGAGAGAAAGTTAAAGCACTAAACGTTTGGGAGTTCTTGATAGCCAACGAAGGTGCGAACGCAATACGTGACAGTATTCGGCCCCTGGAGTTCGAGATTAAAGATCAATGCCGGATAGTGGACGTGTCTGTTACGTATATATATCCGGAGGGTAGAGAAGTTGCGATACGGCGTGAATCTGACAGTAGTTTCAAGTGCGTGTTTCCTCTGCTAAACCCGGGCGAATACTTCTACGTCAAATTGATCACTGATGGAGCTATGAGGCCTTCGGACATAACTTGTACTATCTCGGCCGAGGACCTACCACCTCGTCTTCAAGTAGAGAGCTCGGAAGGAGTTAGTATCGGAAACGATGCATCCGGCTTCAGTTGGGGACTCCTTGTCGGAGGTGTAGTTGTCCTAGCTATAGGTTCTTCCATCGTACTTCCGATGGTAGCTTTGTACTTGAATCATCCCTCCTATTTTCCATTTGCTTGGTCCAAGTTTGATTTCGTTTGGTGGCTGGGACCTGCCCTAGCCGTATCTGCTGCGCTGGGATTCATCGTGTCTATAGCTGGTGTTGGGATGATTGTCACATCTTTGGTCGGCGATATCCCCCCGCGTAGGAAATTTAAAGGACCGAGGAGGTCATATTTTCCATATCACGCCTATGGATATGGCTTTCCTGAGCCCGAAAGCGCAACAGTGCGTTACCCCAGAGAACCTGGCGACCAAGAAGCTCTTCACTAGCCATCAGACTGGGAAGCTTTTGTCGAGGGTGCCTATACTATGTCCGGTTTAAGCCACCCCATCCCGACGATCGAGCTATGGCCATCCTTCCTCCTGTGAATGCCAATCGAAGCAGATGAGTGGGACCGTCAACCGGACCGCTTGCGGCGGCGTGGTGTTCTGGCCAGGCAGAGGCTCACACCAATGAAGCGTGCTGATGTAAGAGGGCCAACCAAAGGATCATGAGGTCGACCGACCACATGTGGACACGATCTACGGCACATGAAGCATCGGTCGCCCCTGCGGTATCTCGCCATCGCTTGCGACCTCGCGTCGATCCTGGCCTGCCCCGCGGCCTTGCCGCGTTGCTTACTGATCTTGGCGTGAGTTCGTAGCAGTGGCCCAGCGTGCGTCGGGCGGGCCGCTCAGCGGCAGAGCCCGACGCTGACGCCGGGCCAGGGGCGGCGCGTGCGCCGCCACCTTGATCCCATACGGCTCAATTCGGCAGCGTGGGACCCGTGGACTGAGGCCGAGGAGCGACTCTCGTCCCTCAGCAGCGGAAATGTCTAGAATCGGATGGGACGCGCTGCCTCGGGGCTCCTTCGGCTTCTGGGGTGAAGGCTAACTCCTGTTGCGAGCAGCGCTGACAGATGTACTATGCTGCGGACGGCGGGGTTCAAGGGAAACTCATCCCAATGGGGAGATGTTCATGGGACTATTCGACTCGGCAAGAGAAGCGATTGTAAACGCCTTACGAGCCGATAATCCGCAGATCAGTCAAGCGGATATGGATTCGATCCTTCGTCAAATTGACGAAAAAATCGCTAACGAACCACCTCCGCGAGTCGCTCTAATAGGCGAGACGGGTGTCGGTAAGTCGTCAACTCTGAATAGCCTATTCAACGCTGGCTTGGAAATAAGTCACACGGAGGCGTGTACTCAAGAGGCTGCAGAAATTCGAGTTCCTCTCGGAAGCATGCTAGCGAGTGAGATGAAAATCGACACCGTTGAGGCAGATCTGGGGGAGCTTGTCGTTTATGACATGCCTGGGCTCGGGGAAGGGCTAGGCGCTCGTGATCAGCACCTCGCTACTTACGACGAGATTCTACGGCGGGTTGATGCTGCCTTGTGGATCTTGGATGCGCCAGATCGAATGATCGAGTATGCGCAAGTCGAGATGGCGCGTCTAGATAAAACACTTACAGAATATATGACTTTTGCCCTGAACAAGGTAGACACGGTTCACCCGGGCGAAACGGCTTGGTATGCGCCTGCAAATCTCCCCAGTCCAGAGCAAGAAGGTAATATCAAGCTCCGCATGGCGGATGTGGAGGCGAAAGTTAGAGAGGCCCTACCTCACTGGAAAGGCCGCGTCATAGGATACTCGGCTACGCGCAGGTTCAATCTTCCGCAACTATTTGCCGCGATGCTGGACGGAGTCGCCCGGGAGCGTCGATGGGTGCTAGCTCAGCGTAAATCGCTGGCAGATTATTTCGAGTTCGTAGATTCGCGGCTTTTGCCTGAAGGCGGCGAGCTACCCGGACGGACATCAACGAATTCTAAGCCAATGAAGGACCCTCTAGATGCTGCTCGCGAGGCCCTCGGCGTTCTGTCACCGCAACAGTTTAAGGCCATATCTTCTGATAAGGCCAAACTTGATGAGTGGCTAGCCGGCGTCATGAACAATCCGGGGTCATCGAAGGATGAGGTGTAGAGATGTCGCAGTTCGGAACAATGAGTGACGCCGATGTTGCGGCAGTTAAATCTCGTCTCATTCAGCAGATTAGCGATATGAGTGACGCAGAGATCGAGATCGCGACCAAGTCGGAAGATTCTCTCGCGTATTACATCGCTAATGCATTTAAAGCTTTTGCGGCCGCGCTTGGATATGTCGTCGCTCTCCCGTTCGCTTGGGCGGCGACGGTGGCTAAGAGCTTGTATGACGGCTTCAAGAAAGGCTGGAGCGCAGGGTTCCGGTCTGCCGGTATTGACTGGTGATCCGATACTCTTCATGTGTGGTTAGTTGATGACCGCTCAAGCATGGATGCCGTTTGCATTTCCCGCTTGCCCGTACTGTCATCAATCATGGGCTAGTAGTTATCACCAGGGCTGTGGCTCTCAAGGCGAGGTGGAAGTAGAACCGTCAAGCCGCCGCGCAAGGTGCTGTTGGTGCCAGGTGACATGGGGGATAGATAGGACGTCTTTTTACTGCGCCTGCGGCGGAGAATTTTCTGCTTATGATGTTGCCAACGCTCTGACAACCGCTGCGCTAATGAGGCAGAGGCTGATTGATCAAATCAGGTCGATGAATGCTGCCGAGCTTGACATTAGTGGACGCGCGGCTGACTCCATGACCTCGTGGCTGGAATCCTTCGGTTCGTCAGCCGGAGAACTACTCGGGAGAGCCATCAGAAGTATCCTCAAGTGGTGGCGTGGGTGAGCCAAACTCCGCTGTGTGCTCGTTGTAAGGCTAACAATCCTGTGCCAAGATCTTGTTAGCGTTATTTCGTTCTAGTCGGCCTTGGTCTATAGGCGATAGGTTTGAGTATGCTGGCCTAACCGCTCTGCTTGATCCAATGCATAATGCCACGGGTAGGTGGCGATGAACTTGCCGCCGGTATGTGGCTCATGTGGCTCCACACCTCCAGCACCGAGGAGGATCAGTACTCCTTCCGCACGTAGAGTCTTGATACTGCGCTGGAATGCCAGGCGAGAGGCCAGCGCAACATTGACGAAGGGGAGGACGACGATTGGAATGTCGAGGCCTGTTATTTCGGCGAGGATGCCGAGGGCGTAGGTGTCGCTGATGCCGTTGGCCCATTTGTTGATGGTGTTGTAGGTGGCGGGGGCGACGATGATGGCGTCGGCGGGCCGGGAGCGGGGTTCACCGGGTTTGCGGTACTGGCTGCGGACGGGGCTGCCGGTCTGGGCTTCGAGAGCGGCCAGGTCGAGGAAGTCGAGCGCGGCCGGGGTGGCCACGACCTGGACAGTCCAGCCGCGTTGCTGGGCGAGTTTGACGAGCTGGCCTGCTTCGGAAGCGGGGCCTGCACCGCACACGATGTGGGTGAGGACGCGAGCGGGCCGGTTCACCGGGGGACTCCGAGCTGGCGGCCGAAGGCTTCGGCGTGGCGCTGGATGCTGGGCGGGGCGGTGGTGATCAAGTCGTTGATGAGGCGGTGGGTGCTGGGTCGTCCGGCGATTTCCTCGTGGGCCATCTGTTCGGCGGCTCGGAGCGCGAGGTAGGCCTTTTCGTGCTTGCCGCATTGGAGGAAGGCGCGGGCGGTGTCGATCAGGAAGCTCGCCTTCCGCTCGGTGACGGTGATCTTCTCAAGGTCAACCGTGCGGGCAAGGTCGAGGGCGGTTCCGGCGTCGCCGAGGGTCACGGCGATGTTGACGCGGTGGAGGCGGGCGTTGGTGGGGCCGAACGCGGTCCAGCGGAGGTTCAGGTCGTCGCCGAGTCGCTGGCCTGCGTCCTCGGCTTCGGTCAGCAGTTCGTGGGCGGTGTGGCGGTCGTCGCGTTTGGCGGCGGCGCTGGCTCCCCGCAGCAGCAGCGACCCGTAGACCGAGACCGACTCGGGGTCGTGCTGGGGGATGTCGCGGTCGAGGGTGGCGGCGAAGGTGCTGGCAGTCTGGGCGGCGGCCTGGTGGTGACCGCCGTTCATCATGGCGTGGGTGATGATCCGAGCGCTGGAACCGAGAGTGATGGGGTCTTGGCTGGCGCGGGCGGCTTGCATGCTGCGGTCGGCGGCGAGCCAGGCCAGGCCGGGGTCACCAATCTTCAGCAGGATGCTCCCGGCGACCTGGTAGGCCTCGGCGGACAGGGTGAAGGCCTGAAGCCGGGCGTCACCGTCCAGCACGGCACAGGCGGTTTGCAGGTGGGTGAGCAGGGGTGGTAGCTCGCTCATCACGTCGGAGTACCGGCAGGCCTGGTAGCCCTGCTTGGTGCGGGCTACCGCGGCCGCCAAGGTAGTGAGGTCAGGCAGATGCTCGACGTCGGCGTCGGGAGCGGGGGAGTAGGTCGCCAGGATCGTGGTTAGGGACTCGATAGCGTCGGCTGGGCCGGTGTGTGTCGAGTCGGCGAGTAGAGCGCCGAACAGGGATGCGCCGGTCAGGCCGACGAAGGTTCGCCGTCGCACCGCATCACCGTCCTCCTCGTCGGCTAGGTCGCTGCCCAGCAGACCGGAGAGGGAACCCGCCGCCAAGTCCGGGAGGGTATCCCGAGGTGGTATACCCCCGTCTGGCCTTGAGGTCGGAGTGGCTTCGGGCAGGGGAGCCAGGCCCAGCGCTTGGCGTGCCGGGTTGGGCATGTTGAGCCCGTCGGCGATGCGCTCGAACACTTCCAGGGTGGTGACCTTTGCGCCGTGCATGATGCCGCTGACCTTGGGCTGGGTCATGTTGCAGGCGATGGCGAGGCGGGTCTGGCTGATCCCGGCGTACTGGCGAACCAGGTGGAACAGCCGGCCGACGTCACGGTTCCGCAGCGCGTCAAGTACTTGGTCACGCTGCCAGAACGAGTCTGGGATCTCGATGAGGTTGGCGGCGCGGCCGGGCATGCCCTCGTTACCCCTTCCCCGTGGCCGGGTGCGCGGGTGCTCTGCTGGCGAGCCTATCCCGTCAGGGGATATCGCCTGGTAATGGGCTGGGCACCCACTGATGCGGGATTGTGCCGACATGAGCACTGACCAGGCAACTCCGCCCGTCGCGTGCCCGTGCTGCCGGGGCCGTGGCTGGACGTTCGTGCGGTCGCGTCGGCTGACTGCGATGCTGTTGATTGATGGCGTGCTGGACAGCCTGATCAGGGCGGACTGCCTGGGGTGCGGCGGCTCGGGGCTAGCCGCATGAGGGCAAGCCTGAGTGCCCCGTTGCGCATCGCGACCTCGGCTACCTCGTGGAAATGCAGCCGGACTTATCCCGCGCAGGCGGATCAGGTCGGCGAGGCGCGGGCCTTTCTGGTCCAGGCCCTTGGGGACTGCCCGCTGGCTGATGATGCGGTGCTGATCTGCTCCGAGCTGGCGTCGAACGCCATCTTGCACAGTGGTTCGAGTAAGCCGGGTGGCCGGTTCACCGTCCGGGCCGAAGCTCACGAGGGTGACTACCTGTGGATTGAGGTCGAAGACGAGGGCGGCCCCTGGGGCGAGCAGGCCGTCACGGAGGAATGCGGGCGTGGCCTGCAGATCGTTTCCACGTTGGCTACCTCGTGGGGTGTCGAGGGCGACATGCTCGCCCGGGTCGTGTGGGCACGCCTCGACTGGCCTGCCGCGTAACTGGCTCTCGCTGACTCCTGCTGATGCGACCTTTCGCGTCCCGGCCTGCTGTTCCGGAGCTGCTGGGCAGGCTGGTCGCCGAGCTTCACCGGCACGGGGTGCGGGTGCTCGATGCCCGGGCATTCCCCACGGTCGGTGTGCTGCGTGCTCCCGCTGGGCTGACCGTCTGGTGTTACGGGCATCTGCTGCGCTGGCAACAAGGCGGCCGGGAGGTGACCTGGCCCGCGGCTGACTCTTTCGGCGCGGCGCGCAGGCTCGCCGAGCTGGCCGGGCAAGCGGCGCCGGATGAGTAGTGGCAGCGGTCGTCAGTGGACGGTATATACCGGCAGGGGATGACAGGGGACAACTTCGGGACTAGTCTTCTCGACAAGTCGAGTCGTGGAGTTGTTAGGCGGTCGTTATGGCAGAGCTAGAGTTCTCGCCGCCGAAGTATGCCCAGATCGTGAACGCGATCCAGCGCCGGATCAGCGACGGGACCTACCCACCGGGCGCGCTGCTTCCCTCTGAGACTCAGCTTGTCCGCGAGTTCGGGGTGTCCCGGCCGACCGTCGTGCGTGCGCTTCAGGTGCTGCGCAGCATGGGCTGGATCGACCGCGAGCACGGCCGGGGCTCCTTCGCCCGCAATCCTGCCGTGCTGGCTGACCAGGGCCGCGCCGGGCGAGCCTTCCTGGACGACTCCGAAGCGGCCGGGCAAGGTGTGCTCCTGCACGTGGGCCGGGCGTCCGCGCCCGCGGGGATCGCCAAGCTTCTGGGCACCCCGGCTGAGACTCCCGCGCTCCTGCGCCGCCAGCTCGTGGAACGCGACGGCGAGCCTTCGGAGTTGCTGTCGTCGTGGTTCCCGCTAGAGGTTGCCGAGGGCACCGACCTGGCCAAGCCCGATCCTCTTCCGGGTGGTGTTCACCAGCACCTGCATGCGGTCAAGCGGCTGCGCTTCGATCACGTGGCCGAGCGCATCCGGGCTCGGCTGGCCACGGCCGAGGAGTCGCGACTGCTCAAGCTGGGCAAGCGGGCGGCGGTGCTGAACCTTGTGCTGACCGTCTATGACGCGGACAACCGACCGTTGCAGGTGGTCGATGCGGTGCTACCGGGGGACGTGCACGAGCTGGAAGACGTGTATCCGTACACCGGATGATGCTCTCTCGATAACTCGTCTTGTCAAGTATGGGTGCATCGCTTATGCTCGACTTAACAATACGAGTTGTCGTCAGGACGACTGACGGCAAGCGAGAGGAGCACCATGGCATTGCAAGGCCCTATCCCGGTCGAGTTCTCGCACGTGTTCCCGCACGGCGTGTACGCGGCCGGGGGCTTTGAGGCGGTCCGTGACTTCGACGCGTCGTCGGGGGACCGGTTCGTCCAGTCCAAGGACAAGACCAGCGGCGCGCCGCTGTGGGCGGTCGAGGTGATCGACGCCGACCCTGAGGCCCGGACCAAGACGGTCAAGATCAAGGTGACGGCCCAGACTGAGCCGGTGCTGCCGCCGGGTCCGGCGGGGATGCCGTTCGTGCCGGTGGAGTTCACCGGGCTGACGGTCACCCCGTATGTGAACCAGGCGGGGCGGCTGGCCTACTCCCTCAAGGCGGCCGGTGTGCGTGCGCCGGTCGTCCCGCTCGCGGCGATGTGAAGGAGGCGGCGGCATGAACGGCGGCTACTCCTACACCGCGATCACCTCCGCGCCGGAGGAGCCGACCACGATCGGGGTGTCGTTCCACCTTGATGACACCGCATGGATCCGGGCCATCGGCCAGGAACGGGAACGACCCCAGCTCACCATCCGGCACGGTCACGTGACCGCCGACTTCGCGCCCACCCTGGGACCGATGACCGACTCCGACGTGCGGATCGCCCGCGAGCTGGCCGAGCAGGCAGCCCTCTACGCCGAGCTGGTCGAGCGGCTGAAGGCCGAGCAGGACGCCCGCGAGCAGAACAGCACGGCGGCCTGACATGCACGGCGGGACGGCCGGGAGTTCGCAGCTCCCGGCCGCCCCTGGTTTCTCCCCTGGCGCTTAACCGAGAGAGGACACCGATCGTATGCGTGGCAAGGTCTCGGGCGAGCAGATCGCCCAGATTGACAACCCCGACCCCTTCGCCCCGGCTGTCTGGCGCTCTCCTGTCCATCGGACGCCAGAGCCTCTGATCTGGCTGGTGCAGCTCGTGCGGCTGCTCTGGCGCGTGGTCTGGTTCGTGATCCTGCACCCGCTGCTCGACCTAGCGGCGGGGCTGGCTCTGCTGGTCTGGCTGAACCTGGGCTGGGCCGGCTTGGTCGGGCTAGCGGCCTCGGCCGTGGCGGCGCTGGTGGCGCTGCGGATGTTGCGGCCGGACTGGTTCGCCCGGTTCGTCGCCGTGCCGCTGCGGTGTAAATGGCGGTGGTGGTACTACCGCAGGCACTGGCACGCTGTGCTGACCGTGGCCGGGCTCGCTCCCGCCTACCGGGGCCGCATCGTGGTGCCAGTGCTGGCCCGTGTCGAGGCGGGGGAGTGCACGGACCGCCTACTAGTCCGACTGGTCTCCGGGCAGAGCCCGGCCAACTTCGCCGACCAGGCCGAAGCGCTCGCGCATGGCTTCCGGGTGCTGCTGTGCCGGGTTCTCACCAGCTCGCCGGGCGCGGTCGTCCTCGAGCTCGTTCGCCGCGACGCTTTGGCCGAGCCCATGACCGCTCTGCCCATCCCGGCCGACTGCGACCTGAAGGCGCTGCCGGTGGGTCGCTGTGAGGACGGGTCGGTGTTCACGATCCGGCTGGCCGGGACACATCTCCTGATCGCGGGAGCGACCGGCGCAGGCAAGGGCTCCTACTTGTGGAGCCTGGTGCGCGTCATGCTCCCGCTCCTCGTCGCGGGCCTAGTGCAGGTGTGGACATGTGATCCCAAGCTGATGGAACTGGCCTTCGGGCGCCCGCTGTTCGATCGGTACGGCCGGTACGCCGCCAACCAGGCCGACATCGCCGACCTCCTGGACGCCGCCGTCGCCGACATGCAAGCACGGGCGGCCCGGTTCGCGGGCAAACAGCGGGATCACGTGCCCACGGCCGAGTTCCCGTTCATCGTGATCATGGTCGATGAGATCGCCTTTCTCACCGCCTACCAGGCCGACCGCAAGCTCAAAGACCGCATCCTCGCCGCTCTCGCCACCTTGACCACTCAGGGCCGGGCTGTCGGCTACTGCGTCGTCGCCGCGCTCCAAGACCCGCGCAAAGAGGTCTTGAACATCCGCAACCTGTTCCCCGACAAGATCGCGCTGCGGCTCGATGAGCCGGCCCAGGTCGACATGGTGCTCGGCGACGGGGCCAGAGACCGCGGCGCGCTGTGCGACGAGATATCCGCTACCCCCTCCATCGGCGCAGGCGTCGGGTACGTCCGGCTAGAGGCCAGCCCTGACCCGGTGCGGGTGCGGGCGGCGTTCGTGTCCGACGAGGACATCCACGCCATGACCGCGTACGCGGCCCCGGTGCTGGCCATCTCCGGGGGTGATGCCGCGTGATCATCACGACCGCCTGGCGCACCGATGAGCCCTGCCCGACCTGTGGCAACGGCCTGACCTTGCTCGATGACGGCGAGACCCCGATCCGGTGGGAGTGCCGCCTATGCGGCGACAACCCGATCGACCTGGACGTGACCGGAGGTGACTGGTGACCCATAGTTCGACCACCAAGACCACCCGGGCTGAGCGGCTGAGGATGCCGCTGGCCCGTGATGTCGTGCACGACCTGGCCACCGAGCACGGCGCCTGTACCCGCCCTATCCAGCTCCGCCGCACCGACGTTCAGACCAGGCGGGTTGAGCAGGTGCTGATCCCGTGCGGGCACACCCTGGCCAGCGTCTGCCCCTCCTGCGCCCAGCGCGCCAAGACACTGCGGGCCGCCCAATGCCGGGAGGGGTGGCACCTCGACCAGGAACCGGTTGTTGAGCCGGATGAACCGGATGAGATGCAGCGCTGGTGGGTCACCACCCGGGCTGAGGTCCAGGCCCAGCGCGACCACGCTGAGCAGGCCGGGCAGGAAACGGCGGACCTGGATGCGGCAATCGGCGAGCTGGACGAGGAGATCACCAACGCCGGGATGCGCGGCAATGTACTCCCGAACCGGCCGACTCGCCGTCATCGGTCCACCCGCCGCCGCCAGGATGCGCCCGACCTGCCCCGCCGCGCGGTCGATCCGGGCACGGTCGGCAAGACGTTCACCGCACCGGACGGCAAGACCTTCCGTCCCTCGCTGTTCGTCACCCTGACCTGTCCTAGCTACGGCCGGGTGACGAGCGACGGAACTCCGGTCGACCCTGGCCGGTATGACTACCGGCAGGCTGCCCGGGATGCACTGCACTTCGCAGCGCTGTTCGACCGGTTCATGCAGAATCTGCGCCGGTTTGTCGGTCGGGACGTGCAGTACTTCGCCGCCGTCGAACCCCAGCGCCGCCTCGCCCCACACATCCACATCGCCCTACGTGGCACCCTGACCCGAACCGAGCTGCGCCAGGTGCTGGCCGCCACCTACCACCAGGTCTGGTGGCCCAGTACAGACACGGTCCGGTTCGACGGCGACGAGCTGCCCGTCTGGGACGAGGACACTGCCAGCTACATCGACCCCTCGACGGGGGAGCGGCTGCCGTCCTGGGATGACGCCCTGGACGCGATCGGCCCCGACGATGAGCCTTTGCATGTCGCCCGGTTCGGCGACCGGTTCGACGCCCAGGGCGTGCTCGCCGGGTCGAAGGACGCCAACCGGTGCATTGGCTACCTCACCAAGTACCTGACCAAGCACGTCGCCGACTGCCACCAAGCCAGCACCGACGCCCAAAAGGCCCACGCCGACCACCTCGCCGACGCCCTGCGCCACGAACCCTGCTCGCCAACCTGCGCGAACTGGCTGCGGTACGGCATCCAGCCCAAGAACCCCCGCAAGGGCTTGCGCCCCGGTTATTGCAAAGGAAAGGCCCACCGCCGTGAGCACCTCGGCTACGCCGGGCGCCGCGTGCTGGTGTCCCGCAAGTGGTCGGGCAAGACCCTCGCCGACCACCGCGCCGACCGCAAAGCCTGGTTGATGACCACGCTCGGCATTCACGAGACCGACCCCAGCCACTACACCTGGGAGCCCGTCGCCCCCTCCGACCCCGACCACATGTCACACGCCAGACGGCTCCTGCACGTCGTTGCTGACCGCCTCCGCTGGCAGCAAGCACTCACCGAAGCCCGCCGACGAGCGGCCGGTGAGCCACCAGGCCCCGATCTTTCGGCAACTGGGAGGGCAGCGTGACAAACAACCGCGCAGCCGAACGGCTGCTCACAGTGTCCGAGGCAGCCGACATCCTCAGCACCACCGAACGATTCCCGCGACGGCTGATCGAGGAGCGGCGTATCCGCTTCGTTCGCGTCGGCCGTCACGTCCGTATTCCTGAGTCCGCGCTGCGCGAGTTCATCGCGGCCGGGCTGGTCGAACCCATCACCACCAGGGCTAAGAGGAGGGCCGCATTATGGGAAACAATTCGGGCCGTCGCCGCAGGTTCGGCGCTGTCCGCGAGCTGAAGTCCGGGCAATGGCAAGCGCGCTATCGGGGACCAGATGGGGTTATACGCCCGGCCGACAAGACGTTCCCGAGCAAGACCGACGCCGAGGTCTGGCTGACCCGCAAGGAAGCCGAGATCCTCAACAACGACTGGATCGACCCTGACGCCGGGCGGGTCCCGTTGGCCGAGTACGCGGCGGCCTGGATCGAGGAGCGACCCAACCTGCGTCCGAAGACGATCCGCCTCTACCAGTACCTGCTGCGCCGCCACCTGGAACCCGCGCTCGGGACCAGGGGAGTCGCCGACATCAAAGAGGCGCAGGTCCGCCGCTGGCGCAAGGGCCTGCTCGACGCGAACGTCAGTGCGGTCACAGCGGCCAAGGCCTACCGGCTGCTCAAGGCCATCATGAACACGGCCGTCGACGACGGGCTGATCAAGCGCAACCCGTGCCGGATCAAGGGCGCCGGACAGGAAAAGTCACCTGAGCGGGCTGCCCTGTCGATTGCGCAGGTCTATGCCCTGGCCGACGCGATCGACCAGCGTTACCGCTCTCTCGTGCTCCTCGGAACTTTCGGCAGTTTGCGGTTCGGCGAACTGGCCGCGCTGAGCCGGGGCAGTATCGACCTGGAGGCGCGCACCATCCGCGTCGACCGTCAGCTCACCGAGACGATCAGCGGCGCCCCCGCGTTCGGGCCGCCCAAGTCGGAGGCGGGCCTGCGCCTGGTCCCGTTCCCCGACATGATCGCGGCTGACCTGCGCTGGCACCTCAAGTGCTTCGCCCAGGACGGAGACGACGGCCTAGTGTTCACCAGCCCGGCCGGGACCCCGCTGCGGCACAGCAACTTCTACCGCCGGTTCTGGCTAAAGGCCACGGAAAAGGCGGGGCTGAATGCGGTCCACTTCCACGACCTGCGCCATACCGGGAACGCGCTCACCGCCGAAGCAGGGGCCAACCTGCGTGAGCTGATGGAACGCATGGGCCACAGCAGCACCCGGGCCGCGCTCATCTATCTGCACTCCACCAGCGAGCGTCAGCGCAAACTCGCCGATGCGGTCGGCAAAGCCGCACGAGCGGAGCTGCGCAAGGCGCAGAAAGAGAGCGACCCCGACGAGCCTTCTGGCACGAATGTGGCACGACGCCGGGGGAGGGCCTCTTGACGGTTACGGTCAGAGGTACGAATAAAGGCTCTGACCTGGCACTTCTGGCGGGCGCGCCTGGCAGGATTCGAACCCGCGACCCGCTGCTTAGAAGGCAGCCGCTCTCTCCAACTGAGCTACAGGCGCCTGGCTACCCATTGTGCATAGCCAAGGTCACACATAGGCCACGCTACGGGGTGGGCCTGGTTACGGTGACCAGGCACAGGTTACCTATTCTCAGGCTGCGTTAGACCCACTACCCGGCGGCCAGGTGAGACAGAGGCTACGGATCGTCACAGACAGCGGCCCCGTCGGCTGCCCGGAGGGGTCGCACTCGACGCGCTGCCTGTGTCGGGCGCGGCGACCGGCCTGCTCGGGCTGGCCGCGCGTCATGCGCGTGCTGCTGGCTCGCACCCAGGCGTTTCCCCATGATGGGGAAGGCTTTTGGTCGTCACAACGACCAGGATCCTTCCCCATCATGAAGCGGCTGTGCGTGAAGCGGCTGTGCGTGAAGCGGCTGTGCGTGAAGCGGCCGTTCCTCGACGGATGCAGGACCGGAGCCGTCTGGGGGACGAGCTGGCACGGCACGCTCGAGAACGACGAATTCAGGCGCGCTTTCCTCACCGAGGTCGCCTCGCTCGCGCGGCGGGACTTCGCACCCGCCCCGGATACGGACTTCGCCGCGATCCGCCAGCAGCGACTCGACCTGCTCGGCGACCTGATGGCAAGCCATCTCGACACCGGCGCGCTGTGCCGCCTCATCGAGGAAGGCGCGCCGCCCGGCCTGCCTGTGCTGCCCCCGGCGGGTGTGCCGTCCGGCCTGCCTGTGCTGCCCCCGGCGGGTGTGCCGTCCGGCCCCGCGGCGGCCCCGCCAGGCGTCCCGCCTGCACGAATCTAATTTGCTCCAGCACGCATCCGCCAGGAAACTGACGGAGTGCTTGTCACCATCTCCACCACTATGTATCCGGCGACGGACCTGGGGTTTCTGCTGCACAAGCACCCGGAGAAGCTACAGAGCTTCCCGGTAACCGCGGGGACGGCGCACGTCTTCTACCCCGAAGCGACGGTGCGGCGGTGCACGGCGGCACTGCTGCTCGAGGTGGATCCGGTCGCCCTCGTCAGGGGGACGCGGGGGCAGGCGGCGGAGTCCTTCACGCTGGGCCAGTACGTGAACGACCGCCCGTACGCGGCGTCCAGCATGCTGGCGGTGGCGCTGTCGCGGGTATTCAAGACGGCGATGTCCAGCCGGTGTGACGCCAGGCCGCAGGCCGCCGCTGCCCCGCTGCCGCTCGAACTGCACGTACCCGCGCTGCCATGCCGCGGCGGCGCCGACCTGGCAGGCCGGCTGTTCACGCCGCTGGGCTGGCAGGTGGCGGCGAGCCCGATACCGCTGGACCCGCGGTTCCCCGACTGGGGCGACTCCCGGTACGTAGACCTGCGGCTGACTGGCCCCATGCGGCTCGCGGACGCGCTCAATCACCTGTACGTGCTGCTTCCCGTGCTCGACGACGCGAAGCACTACTGGGTGTCCACCGATGAGATCGACAAGCTCGTCCGGGCCGGCCAGGGATGGCTGGCCGGGCACCCCGAACGCGACCTGATCACCCGGCGCTACCTGGCACATCAGGCGCAGATGCAGCGCACCGCCCTGGCGCGGCTGGCCGAGGTGGACGACTCGGCCGCCGACGCGCTCGACAATGCCACCGACGAGCCGCGGGTCACGCAGGAGCCGGACCGCGCGCAGTCCCTAGCCGAGCTGCGGGCCAGCGCGGTGCTCGAGGCGCTCCGCACAACGGGCGCGCGCTCGGTCGCCGACCTGGGCTGCGGCGACGGCAAGCTGCTCGTCCCGCTGCTCGCCGACACCACCTTCACCCGGGTGATCGGCACCGACGTGTCGAGCCGCGCGCTGGAGATGGCCGCCCGCCGGCTAGCCCGGATGGCGGAGCGCCAGCAGGAACGCGCCGAACTCTTCCAGTCGAGCCTCGTCTACCGAGACGACAGGCTCACCGGGCTGGACGCCGCCGTGCTGATGGAGGTCATCGAGCACATCGACCCGCCGCGGCTGGCGGCCATGGCGCGCACCGTGTTCGGCTTCGCCCGCCCGGGCACGGTGCTGGTGACGACGCCGAACGCCGAGCACAATGTGCGCTACGCCACCCTCGCCGCCGGGACGTTCCGGCACCGTGACCACCGGTTCGAATGGACCCGCCCGCAATTTCGCGAATGGGCGGCGGGCGTAGCCGGAAAGTTCGGCTACACCGCGGCGTTCCTGCCGGTCGGAAGTGAGGATCCTGAAGTCGGCCCGCCGACACAGCTAGCAATATTTAGCCGAACGGACACGACCGGGAGTGACCGGTGAGTGCCACAAACCGGGAGATCGCCATCCCGGAACTGTCCCTTGTCGCCCTGGTCGGCATGTCCGGATCCGGCAAGTCAACGTTCGCTCGCCGCCACTTCGCGCCCACCGAAGTCCTCTCCTCCGACTTCTGCCGCGGCCTCGTCGCCGACGACGAGAATGACCAGGCCGCGACGCGGGACGCGTTCGACGTCCTGTATTACATCGCGGGCAAGAGACTGGCGGCCGGCCGGCTGACCGTGGTGGACGCGACGAACGTGCAGGCCGATGCCCGCAGGCAGCTGGTCGAGGCGGCCCGCAGCCAGGACGTGCTGCCGGTCGCCATCGTGCTCGACCTGCCCGAGCAGGTGTGCGCGCAGCGCAACGCGCAGCGCCAGGACAGGCAGTTCGGCCAGCATGTGCTGCGCCGCCAGCATGACCAGCTCCGGCGGTCGATGCGAAGCCTCAAACGGGAGGGCTTCCGGCACATCTGGGTGCTCAAGACACCGGAAGAGGCCGACAGCGCGGTCGTCACCCGGGTCGCGATGTTCAACGACCTGCGGGACGAGACCGGGCCGTTCGACGTGATCGGCGACGTGCATGGCTGCCTGGAAGAGCTCGAGGAACTGCTCGCCATGCTCGGCTATGCGGCCGAACGAGACCAGGCCGGCCGCCTCACCGGAGCCTCGCATCCCCAGCAGCGGAAGGTCATCTTCCTCGGCGACCTGGTCGACCGGGGGCCGGACACGCCGGGCGTGCTGCGCCTCGCCATGGGGATGACCGCCGCCGGCAACGCATTCGCCGTGGCCGGCAACCACGAGGCCAAACTGGTGCGCGCGCTGCGCGGCCGGGACGTCAAGACCAGTCACGGGCTGGCCGAGTCGCTCAGCCAGCTCGACGCGGCGGAGGCCGCGGAGCCCGGCTTCAGGAAAAACGTCGAGCGCTTCCTCGACGGGCTGGTCAGCCACTACGTGTTCGATGCCGGCCAGCTGGTGGCGGCGCACGCGGGTCTCAAGGAGGCGTATCACGGCCGGGCGTCGGGCCGGGTCCGCGCGTTCGCCCTGTACGGCGACACGACGGGTGAGACAGATGAGTTCGGCCTGCCCGTTCGGTATCCATGGGCCAATGACTACCGGGGCCGGGCGATGGTGCTGTATGGCCACACGCCGATTCCCGAGCCCGAATGGGTCAACAACACCCTGTGCCTGGACACCGGCTGCGTGTTCGGCGGCCGGCTGACGGCGCTGCGCTATCCCGAGCGCGAGCTCGTCTGCGTCCCGGCCCGCCGGACGTACTACGAACCGGCCAGGCCGCTCGTTGCGGCGTCGGCCGCGTCGGCCGCGTCGGCCGCGTCGGCCGCGTCGGCCGCGTCGGCCGCGTCGGCCGGGCCCGCCGTGCCTGCCGCGTCGGCCGGGCCGGCCGCCGAAGTGCGCCGACGCGAGCCGGACGTGCTCGACATCGGCGATGTGCTCGGCAAGCGCATCGTCCAGACCCGGCACCACGGCCGGATCACGATCGCGGAGCGCAACGCGGCCGCCGCGATCGAGGTGATGAGCCGGTTCGCCGTGGATCCGCGCTGGCTGGTCTACCTGCCGCCGACGATGAGCCCGGTCGCAACCTCGCAGCGTTCCGGCCTGCTCGAGCACCCGGCCGAGGCGTTCGCCGCCTACCGCAGCGCCGGCGTTGACGCTGTCATCTGTGAAGAGAAGCACATGGGGTCCCGCTGCGTGGCCGTGGTCTGCGCCGACGAGCGGGTCGCGGCCGACAGGTTCGGCATCGAGGACGGCAGCGCCGGCGCCGTGTATACGAGAACCGGCCGTCCGTTCTTCAGCCCTGAGCTCACCGGCCGGCTGCTCGACAGGCTGCGCGGTGCGCTCACCCGCGCGGGGATATTCGATGAGCTGGCGTCCGGCTGGGTCGTCCTGGACGCCGAGCTGCTGCCGTGGAGCGCCAAGGCCGAAGATCTGATCCGCGACCAGTACGCGACGGTCGGCGCCGCGGCGCGAGCAGCGCTCCCCGCGGTGATCGATGTGCTGGAACGGGCGGCCGCTTCGGGCCGGGACGTGGACGCCCTGCTGGCCAGCATGCGGGCCCGCGAGGCGAACGCGCACGCCTTCACCGACGCCTACCGCCGCTACTGCTGGCCGGTCAGCGGCCTGGACGGCGTGCAGTTGGCCCCCTTCCAGCTGCTGGCCAGCCAGAAGGCGACCTTTCACGACCATGACCATCGATGGCACATGAAGCTCGCCGAGCGGCTGGCTGCCGCCGACCCGCTGCTGTTCCTTACGACCAGGCACGTCGTGACCGACGTCACGGGCGAGGATGAGGCTACGAAGTGGTGGGAAGAGCTCACTCGTTCCGGCGGCGAGGGCATGGTGGTCAAGCCCTTGGCGAACTATGTGCGCGGCCCGCACGGCCTCGTCCAGCCGGGCCTCAAGGTGCGCGGCGGTGAGTATCTGCGGATCATCTACGGACCGGACTACACGCAGGCGGCGAACCTCGACCGGCTGCGCGTCCGCAACGTCGGCGCCAAGAGATCGCTCGCGGCGCGTGAGTACGCACTCGGCCTCGAGGCGCTCGACCGGCTTGTCGGCGGTGAGCCGCTGTGGCGGGTACACGAGTGCGTCTTCGCCGTGCTGGCACTCGAATCCGAGCCCGTAGACCCGCGCCTTTAAGCACCAGGCCTGCCGGCGGCTACCCGTTCGGCGGGATCATGACCATGCGGACCACGACGCGGTTGAGCCGCCGCTCGGCCACCGCGCCCACCGGCCATTCCGCGGCCATGCTGATCAGCTCATCGGCCTCGTCCTCAGCGGTGCCGGGGTCCCAGCCCTGCTGGGACAAGCTGGAACGGATCGCTTCGATGTAGTCGTCCCTGGTGAAGCCCTCAAGGTCACGGACCAGGGCTGTGGTGGTCGCGCGATGCGAGTTCAGCCCGGCGAACGAGCGGCCGCAGCCGCAGTGGCCATCAGGGTTATCGCGGTCGGCCGCGCAGATCAGGCCGAAATGCACGAGTTCCCCCTCGATGCACCAGTCAAAGTCGTTATTGCGCTGGCCCTGCGTGCGGGAGGTCGCTGTGAGCATCTTCATGATCGCGTTCCTTGTCGGTCGGCGGGCTGCTCCACGGGCCGGGAGCGATTGCGCTGCCCGGGTCACAGATAGCAGCCAGCACCGACAAATCTCACTCGGCCGGAAACGCGGAAACGCGGGGGTGTGCGACAGATTTGTAGGGGATGAAGATCATCCTCGCTGAGCGGCTGGTCATGCTGCTGGTGTCTGGTTGTGACGGTGGTCGCAGATGGCTTCCCACTGGCTGCTGGCTTCTTTGCAGCGCAGGGCGATGATGGCGTCGGCTCCTGCGACGGTCCAGTGCATGCCTGCCTGCTTGAGGCGCTGGGCGACGACGGTCTTGCAGCTGGCCTCGACGACGCCGGAGCCGACGAACAGGCCGCACTGGCGGAACCAGTGGTAGCGCATGCGGGGCGCGTTGTTCAGGAAGTAGCCGAGCTCCCTCTCGACCTCGTCTTTCTTGACGCCTTCCAGCGGGTACTGGCGGACTGCGGCCTCGATGCCGTCGATGTAGCCGTAGTCGAGGTCCTCCAGGCGGGCGGCGAGCCACTCGTCCCTGCGGTCGAGCAGCATGAACTCCAGGGACCTGGTCAGGCTGTGCAGGTGCTCGCGGGCGTGGAACAGGTCGACGATCTGGGTGGCCTCGGGGAACTTGTCCGTGGCGATGCCCCAGATCCAGGCGGCTCCGTCGCCGAGGACGGTGAGCTGGCGGACGTGGTCCGCGCCGCGGCGGATGCCCTCGGCCCGCACCAGGCTCCCGAATGCGGCGGCGGGCTCGAACGTGGCGATGATGCTGGTGGTGGCCTTGTCCCTGACCGGGTAGCCGTCCTTGTCGAGCTTGTCCTGGGTGAAGAAGACGCCGAGCTTGACCTCGCGGGTGCGGGCCCGGCCGTCCTCGCCTTTTCCCTCCCGGCCGGCGGTTTCCCTCGCGGTCATGGGGACGCCGGTGCCGTCGACGACGGCGTAGAGCTTGTCCGGCAGCGGGGACGGCGGCAGCGGGACTACCTTGCGGGAGGCGATCAGCGCGGCCCGCTCCCGGCCGGCGGCCGCGACCGCGGCGCCGCTGGCCTCGGCCGCGCGGCCGACCCGCCTGGCGTCGAGCCGGACCCCGGCCAGCTCCTCCAGCAGCCGGGCGGCTCCCGCGAACGGGCCGGCCGCGGCGGCCAGGTCGTTCATCGCGGCCAGGCCGGGCGACATCGACGCGCCGGCGACGCCGAGCTCGGCGTCGCGGGGGGCCACGCCGTGGCCGCATTCCGCGCAGTGGTACCAGGCGCGATTGAGGGTGACCGGGCCGAGGACGGTGTCGATGGCCTTGTCCCGGTAAGCGGTGAACACGGCCTCGTGTCCCTGGCCGCACGGGACCCGGGGGCCGCGGTAGCCGGAGTCGGCGGCCAGCAGCTGCCCGAGCATGCCGCAGCCGACGGCCAGCATCCCGGCCCGGATCACCGCCTCCGCCGCTCCCAGGCTGGCGTCGCCGCAGCCCAGCGACCGTGCCGCCTCTGCCGCCAGGCGGCCTATCTCGGCGGATTTCTCCGCCGCGAGCGCGGCGAAGAGCCCCCTTTTTCGCCCTCCGGCGCGGAGAGCGCGTCCGTGCCGGCCGAGGGTCTCGCCTCGCAGATCTTCTCGTTCACCTCGACGACCTGCTCCACCGCCGACGCGAACTCCGCATGCCTGGCCACCTCCCGGCGCACCTTCGCCACCTCGCCAGCGGCGAGCTGGCGGCCGACCGTCTTGCGCCGGCCCGCCGACCTGGTCCACAGGAACCGCGGCCCGTGTCCCGGATGATCGGGCTGCGCGCATGCGCAGTTCGGCTTGCCGCACTTGCGGTAGTTCTCGCTCACCGACCCCCGCCGGAAGTCGCCCAGCGACGCCAGCACCGCGAACAGCCGGTCCCGCTCGGCCTCCAGCTCCGGCAGCGACGGCTCGGACATGGGCACTCCTCATCTGGTTGTGACGGTCACAACCAGACTTTCATCATAACCAGCCAAGATGTGGGACCCCTACGAATGTGTCGCACACCC
>PMSU01000200.1 GCA_003168255.1 Actinomycetota bacterium | reverse complement strand
ACCACCGCCGCAGCCCCGCCAGCCTGCCAGGCCAGGCCGGCCGCCGGCGCACCCGACGGCGGTGCGGTGCGGCCACCCGCGCCGGCCGGGTTCCGCCCGCCCGCCCGCAGCAGGCCAGGAAACGGTCACGACTGAGCCGATCCTGGTGATCACAGCCACCTCAGGCCGGGCAGGGCCCCCGCACCAGCCACCCGGATCTGGCCGGCCCCGTCTGCTCCCTGGCCTTGACCCGGCGGCCGGGCTGCCCGCATCGAAGGGACGGGCCCGGTGTTGTCCCGGAGCCTCACCCGGGCATTCCCCAGCGGTTCCCCGGAGCTGAGCCCACGGGTGAGGCTCCGGCCCGCCTCCCGCTATCAGCGCAGGCCAGCGGCCTGCGTCCGTCTCGCGGCGAAAGGTGACTGGTCTATATGACCACCACAAATGCCCCCCTGCCCCCTGCCGGGCGTCCCCGCGGCCGGGGTCAGTCCCCCATCAGCGGCGTGCCCGACGTGTCCGGTGAACTGCGGCGGCTGATGCTCCGCGACCGGTGGCTGATCGACCTGCTGGCCGACCACCAGGTGTTCACCACCGAACAGGTCGCGGCGCTGTGCTTCGACCATGTGCACACCGCCCGCAACCGGCTCAACCTGCTAGCCGGACGCGGCGTGCTGGCCCGGTTCCGCGACGCGGTCCGGCCCGGCTCCCAGTCCTGGCGCTGGGCCCTGGGCTGGCTCGGCGCGGCCTTCATCGCCTACCGCGACGGCAGCCCGGTCCCGCGGCCTGGCACCATCGCCCACCGCGTCAACCATCTCGCCGCCAGCCCCCGGCTGGCGCACCTGCTCGGCGTCAACGGGTTCTTCACCGACCTGGCCGCCTACGCTCGGCACGCCCCGGACGCCACCCTGAGTGTGTGGTGGCCGGAGCGGCGCTGCCGCGACATCTGCGGCGACCTGGCCCACCCCGACGGGCACGGCGTGTGGACCGAGGACGGCCCCACCGTGGGCTTCTGGCTGGAATACGACCGGGCCAGCGAACCCGCCCACCGCGTCCTGGGCAAGCTGGACGGCTACCAGGCCCTGCACCGGGCCAGCGGGCTCCAGCACACGGTGCTGATCCGGATGCAGACCGCCCGCCAGGAAACCGAGCTGCAGCGGCGGCTGGCCACTCACCCGGCCATCACCGCCGGCGGCCTGCTGGTCGCGACCGCCAGCGGCGACCATGCCACCCACCCCGCCGGGCCGGTCTGGCTGCCGGCCGGCCACACCCAGCGGCACCGGCTCGCCCACCTGCCCGCCGGCACCGCAGAACGGCTGGCCGCCTGACCTGCCCGAACCGGCCACCCCGGCCGCACCCAGGTCCGGCTGCCCCGTGGCGGCCGGCCACAGCGAGATCACCGGCACACCCCGCTGGGGAGGAGCATGGCCACACGCCAGAACCCTGACCGCCCACGCCGCCTTCCAGCAGACGACCGATCCCGCACCGATGAGGCACCAGCGGCGAAGGTGCCACCGGCCGACCGTGCGCTGATGCGTGCCCGGCTGGCCGCGATGGCCGCCCCCCGCGAGGGGGACAGCCCGCGGGTGGCGGCGCTGCGGGCCATCTTGCGCGACGAGACGCTGATGGCCCACGTGATCGCCAACGTCGAGCAATGGCCACCACTGTCCGACGAGCAACGCGCCACCCTCGGCGCCCTGCTGCACCGGCCCGCCAGCCAGCCACCGCGGCGGGCAGCCTGATGCCCGCCCACCACCACCCGGGGCAGCGCTACCCGGCGGCGGGCAGGCTGCCACGCCCGAGCGCGTGCTTGGGGGCGATATCGACGGTGGCCGGGTCAAAACCCCGGCCCCGGCGGCCAACCGGCAGGATCGTCACGGTGGCCAGCCGGTCGATGAACAGCCGCTGGCTGGCCAGCTCCAGGCCGTCCCACGCCGCCACCGGGTCGGCCGCGCCGATCACCGCAGCGAGCGGGTCACAGGTCACCGAGGCGTTCAGCAGCTCATCGATCTCGGTGATGCGGGCCGTGCCCGCCCGGGTCGCGGCTGCTACCTGCCCGGCGGTCCGGCTGCCCAGCACCTCATCGACCGCGTACCGCTCCAGCCGGGCGCTGATCGCGGCCCGCTCCGCGCGCAGCGCCCCCGCGTCCACCTCGGCGGGCGGCGCGGCCAGCAGCTCATAGGCCCGGGGGTGAGTCAGCGCGAACAGCACATGCCCGGCCACCAGAGCATCGACGTGGGCGGCGTTGCGGGTCAGGTGACTGTGATCCTTGCACCGGTACCGCGGCTCCCGCCCGCCCAGGGTGACCTGGCAGGTCACCGGCCTGCCGGTGGTGGTGCCGGGTGGGGTGCAGATGCCGCACCGGTAGATGCCCGACCCCGCCCAGCGCGGCGCCGCACCCGGCCCCGACCGCCGCGACGGATCAGTCAGCAGATCCCGCACGGCGGCGAACACCTCCGGCGCCACGATCGGCGCCCACGGCGCGGTCACCCCCTCCAGGATGCCGCCCTGGTGCACCATGTACCCGGCGTTACGCGGGCGCAGCAGGATGTCCCGCAGCGTCTCCGCCGACCACGGCGCCCCGGTCACCGTCGCCACCATCCCGCCGCGCAGCTCGGCCGCCAGCGCACGCAGGCTGACGCCCTGCACCAGCCGGTGCGAGCAGTCCGCGACCACCGCAGCCTCCGCGCCGATCACCGTCACCCCAGACTGGCACTCGCGTCCCCCGTGCCAGGGGCACACGATCTCGGCGGGCACCGTCCCGGCGGGCACCGGGGGTGGTCCCAGGCAGAAGCCGAACGGGCGGCGGCCCCCGCCGAACTGCCCGGCCCTCGCCTGGCGCTCGCGGGCTGCGGACACCCGCCGCGCGGTGTCGCGGGAGGCCTTGTTAGCCACCAGCACCCGGATCTCGGCGTCGAAGTTGTCCTTGCCCTTTTCCATGTGCAGCGAACCGGTGCACGATTCCACCACCACCGCGTGCGGCGCGTACTCCACCACGTCGATCAGGTCCTGCAAGTCCTTGGGGTCGCGGAAAGCCCGGTCCAGGTCCAGGCACAACAGCGCGCCAGCCCGCCCAGCCGACAGGTCCGCCAGCGTCTCGCGCAGGTCCGGCCGCCAGACCCGGTATTCGCGGCGGCCATCGGGCAGGGTGATCTTGCGGCGTTTGTAGGCCGACAGCCGCGGGTTCTTGATCACCTTCCACACGTCCCAGCCGAGCTGGGCGGCCCGGTCGCGCATCCGCTGCACCTGGTCTTCCAGCGAGCGGGGGATGCCCTCGTCGGTCAGGTCGACGTCGTCGCGTTTGTCTGACAGCCGGGCCAGCAGGATGGCCCGGGGCCGGGTGGGGGCTGGTGTTATGGTCATGGTTTTATTATGTGTCAGATTCCAGGTACCGGCAAGACCGCGCTAGCGGTGCACTGGGCGCACACGATCAGCGATCGGTTCCCCGACGGCCAGCTGTACGTGCAGCTGCGGGGCTCCAGCCCATCGCCGCGAACGCCGATGAGTCCCGCGGAGGTGATCCGGGAGGTCATCGGCACGCTTGGCGTCCCGCCCGAACGTATCCCAGCGGGCGAGGAGGCGCAGGCCGGCCTGTACCGCAGCCTGCTGGCGGCCAGGCGGATGCTGATCCTGCTTGACGATGCCCGCGACAGCGTCCAGGCACGTCCGCTGCTGCCCGGGTCCCCCGGCTGCCTGGTGATCATCACAAGCCGACGGCAGCTGGCCGGCCTGGCCGCGGTTGAATGCGCGCACCTGCTCACCCTGGATGTGCTCGGCGAGGCGGCGGCGGGTCAGATGCTCGCCAGCCGCCTGGGCGCGCATCGGGTAAGCGCGGAGCCAGCGGCGGTTGCCGATCTGATCGAGCTGTGCGCCCGGCTCCCCGTGTCTCTCGCTATCGTCGCCGCCCGCGCCGCTGCCCTGCCCGGCATCCCCCTGGCTGCCCTGGCTGCCGACCTGCGGGCCGCCTACCCGGGGCTGGGGACCGGGGATCCGGCCACGGCCGCCGGGACGATGTCCGCACGGCCTCCCCGCCGCGAGGTCGGCGTGCCGACTTAAGCCGGCTTAACCGCCGGCCGTGAGCAGCCTGGCGTCGTCCACGTCGCGGTGCATCTGCACGACGAGCTCGCTCACCGAGTCGAACTTGAGCGTGGCCCGCAGCCTCGCGGCGAAGTCGACGGCCACGTGCGCCCCGTACAGGTCAAGATCGTCGCGGTCGAGAGCGTATGCCTCCACGGTCCGGTCCCCGGCCTCGAACGTGGGATTGGTGCCGATCGAGATGGCGGCAGGCCAGCGCTCGTCGGTTGAGCCGTCGAGGGCGAGGCTGGACAGCCAGCCGGCATACACGCCATCAGCCGGGATAGCGGTGTGCGGCGGGGTCTCCAGGTTGGCGGTCGGGAAGCCGAGCGCGTGTCCTCGCCGGTGCCCGCGTACCACCACGCCGTCCACCCGGTGCGGACGGCCGAGCGCCAGCGCCGCGGCGGCGACGTCGCCCGCCGCAAGCCGCTCCCTGATGTAACTGGAGGAGATCGTGACGCCGTCGGCCACGAGCAGCGGCACCCCGTCGGCGGTGAAGTTGTACTTCTCGCCGAGCTGGTTGAGCAGCGCCACATCGCCCGCCGCCCGGTGGCCGAACCTGAAGTTCTCCCCCACGACTACGCGGGCAGCGTGCAGCCGGTCGGCGAGCACAAGGCGAACAAACTCATCGGGGCCGAGCTGGGAGAACTCATAGCTGAACGGCAGCACGCACACCGCATCCACGCCGAGCCCGGCCAGCAGCTCGGCCCTGCGGCGCGCGGTGCACAGGAACGGCGGATGGGTGCCCGGCCGCACCACCTCGTCCGGGTGCGGGTCGAAGGTGATCACCACGACGGGCAGCCGCAGGGCACGCGCCGCATCGCAAGCGTGGCTCACGATCAGCTGGTGACCTCGGTGCACACCATCGAACACGCCCACAGTGACGACACAGGCACCCCAGCTTGCGGGAACGTCTTCTAGCCCGTACCAGTGCTGCACGCCGTGCACCTCCCCGCGCTCACCGAACGACAGTGCCCGCGACGGGCACTCGTGGTCTAAGCCTGCCATGTGCTTCCAGGGCAGCTAACCAGCCCGGCCGTCAGGACGCAAAGACGGCCAGCGGACGGTACAGGTCCGCTTCGCGTGTGACCAGGGCGATCAAAGAGCCATCGGGCCCGAACGCGGCTACCGGCCCGTTCGCTGAGCCGGAAACCTGTAGCCGTCCGCCATGGGCCAGCCGGGCGGCTTGCTCGGCCGTGACATCAAGGCGCGGGAAGGCGGCCGCCGCCGCGTCGGCGAGCGGCAGCACGTCAAAGGACTCGGCAAGCTCGGCCAGCGTGCGTGCCTTGTCGGCACGGTACGGGCCGACCCTGGTGCGGCGCAGGTAGGTGAGGTGCCCGCCCACGCCGAGCGCCGCGCCCACGTCACGAGCGAGTGCGCGGATGTAGGTGCCGCTTGAGCAGGTGACCGACACGTCGGCATCGATCAGGTCGCCGCGGGTGCGCACGTCCCGCACGGCGAACTCGCGCACGGTCACGGTGCGGGGCTCGAGCACGGGCGGCGCGCCCTGTCTGGTCAGCTGGTAGGCCCGTTTGCCGCCCACCTTGATGGCACTCACCGGGGGCGGGACCTGGCTAATCTCGCCGCGCAGCGCGGCGACGGCGGCGTACAGGCTGTCCGGCGAGATATTGCTGGCGGAGACGGCGGAGATGATCTCACCCTCGGCGTCATCGGTATCGGTGGCCTGTCCGAGCCGGATAGTCGCGGCGTACTCCTTCTCGGTAAGCGCAAGGTAACCCAGTAGCCGGGTGGCCTTCTCCACCCCGATCACCAGCACCCCGGTCGCCATCGGGTCCAGGGTGCCGGCGTGACCGACCCGCCGCGTACCGGCCAGCTTGCGGATCCGCGCGACTACGTCGTGCGAGGTCACCCCGGGCGGCTTGTCGGCGATGATGAGGCCGCTCGCCGTCGTCACCGGGCGCCGCTTTCCGCGGTGAGCACCCCGGCCGGCCCGGCGAGCCCGCTGGCATCGCGACGCGACGAGAGCAGCTCGCGCAGCCGCGCCATGATGTCCGTCACGGACCCGCGCATGCTGAATCCGGCCGCCTGGCTGTGCCCGCCGCCGCCTAGCGCGACACAGACCCGTCCGACGTCTACCTGTCCCTTCGAGCGGGCTGATACATGCCACTGGCCATCGTCGGCCTCCTTGAGGACGATGGCGACATCGGCCTCCTCGCTGCGGCGCAGCTCGTCGATCACGGGCTCCGCCACCTCGAACGGCAGCCCGTGGGCCACCCGGAGGTCCCTGGCCACCGCCGTCCACACCAGGCCATGCCCGGCTGCCTCGGCCGGCTCGAGAACGGCCCGGCCCAATGCAGCCGACAGCACCAGCAGGTAGCCGAACGGTACGGAGTCCCACAGCTCGCGGGCAATGGCCTGCGGATCGATACCCGTCTCGAGCAGCCGCGCGGCCATCCGGTGTACCTGCGGGGTAGCGGAGAACCTGAAGGATCCCGTGTCGGTCACCAGGCCGGTGTAGAGCCCGGACGCGATCTCCGCTGTGATCTCCACGTCCAGCAGCTCGATCAGCTTCGCCGCCAGCACCGCCGTGGCGGCAGCGGCCGGATCGATCAGGTTGACCGTGCCGAACCCGGGATTCGACGCGTGGTGATCAAGAACGATCAGTTCCCTGGCGCGCCTCGCGCGGCCGGCCAGGCTGCCCAGCCTGTCCACGGACGAGACATCAAAGGTGATCATCAGCTCGGGACTGTCCGGAACCGCCTCCGGCGGGCTGAGCAGGTCAAGCCCGGGCAGGAAACGCAGCACCGCGGGGACCTCGAAGGGCTGGTCACCAAAGGAAGCGACGATCCTGACACCGGCGACCCCGGCCGGGCAGGCCCGGGCCCGAAGCGCCTGGGCGACCGCGAGCATGGACCCCAGCGCGTCACCGTCCGGCCGCACGTGGCAGGCCAGGCAGATCTCGCCGGCGCCCGTCAACGCCCTGACCGCCCGTGCCCAGTCTTCTTGCCGAACGGCGCTGCGGGAAGGGTCGGTGCTGGCCGCGCGGCGGCCGCCGGTACCCGGAGCCGCGGCAGTGGTCATACGTCCGCGTCCGCGTCCTGCTCTGCGTCGGGGTCCTGCGCTGCGCCCGCGACTGGCTTGTAGGGGTCGGCATCCCCGGCCGGCAGCGCCCCTTCGCGGGAAGCGGCAAGAGCCGCGTCGGCTTCGCGGGCGCGGGCGACGAGATCCTCCATGTACTGCGAGGTCTCCGGCAGAGTGTCCGGCTGGAAGGCCAGCGACGGAGTATGCCGCAGGCCGGTCTGGCGGCCCACCTCGGACCGGATGAGGCCGGTGGCGCTGGCCAGCGCGGCAGCGGTCTCCGCGCGCTCCTGGGTGGATCCGTAGACGGTGTAGAAGACCGTCGCTTCCCGCAGGTCATTGGTGATCTTGGCCTCGGTGATCGTGACGAAGCCGAGCCTGGGATCCTTGACCCGCCGCTCCAGCATCTCGGCCACGATCACAGCGATCCGGTCAGCCATCTTGTTCGCCCTGGCGGCGTCCATGACCTGTCAGTCCTCCTCACTCAGCAGCCGCTGTCGTGCCGACAGCAGCTCGACCTCCGGGCGGGCGGCTACCAGCCGCTCGCACGCCGTCAGCACGTCGTTGCAGTGCCGCGGCGTCGATGCCACAACGGCTACTCCGATCTGCGTCCGGCGGTGTGCGTCCAGGTGGCCGGTCTCCGCCACCGCGGCACCGGGGAAGCTGCGGCGCAGGTCCGCGATCAGCGGCCGGATCACCGAGCGCTTCTGCTTCAGCGAGCGTACGTCGCCGAGCAGCACGTCAAGCGCCAGCGTGCCCACATACACGATTACCTCGCGGTCACCGGCCGACCGGGCAGGCCAGGCCGCCCGTGCCGGGCGGCCAGCCTGCCGACCTGCCGGGCGGCCGGCCTCATCACGCCCGCGGCTTCTCCCGCATCTCGAAGGTCTCGATCACGTCCTCGAGCTTGATGTCGTTGTAGCCGACGCCGATACCGCACTCGTAGCCGTCGCGGACCTCGGTCACGTCGTCCTTGAACCGGCGGAGCGAGCCCACCGTCAGGCTGTCCGAGATGACCACGCCGTCGCGGATAAGGCGCGCCTTGCTGCCACGAGTGATCGTTCCGGTGCGCACGATGCAGCCGGCCACGGCGCCGATCTTGGGTACCCGGAAGACTTCCCTGATCTCGGCGGTGCCGAGCTGGACCTCTTCGAACTCGGGCTTGAGCATGCCCTTGAGCGCAGCCTCGATCTCCTCGATGGCCTGGTAGATCACCGAGTAGTACCGGATGTCCACGCCCTCGCGCTGGGCCAGGTCGCCGGCCCGGCCGGCTGGCCGCACATTGAAGCCGAGGATCACGGCATCGGATGCGATGGCCAGGTTCACGTCGTCCTGGGTGATGGCCCCGACGCCGCGCCCGATTACCCGCAGGCCGACGTCCTCGCCGACCTCGATCTTCACCAGGGCATCCTCGATCGCCTCGACCGAGCCGGAGACATCGCCCTTGATGATGAGCAGCAGCTCGTCCTTCTCGCCGGCCTTGAGTGCCGATTCCAGGTCCTCCAGCGTGACCCTGCGGCTGCGCTTGGCGAACTGCGCGCTGCGCTCCCTGGTCTCGCGCCGTTCGGCGATCTGCCTGGCCATCCGGTCGTCGGAGACGACGAGGAAACTGTCTCCCGCGCCCGGGACCGCGGTGAGGCCGAGTACCTGCACAGGCCGCGACGGCGGCGCCTCGCTGACCGGATCGCCATTCTCGTTGAGCATGGCCCGCACCCGGCCGAACGCCTCGCCGCAAACGATCGAGTCGCCGACATGCAGGGTGCCGCGCTGCACCAGCACGGTGGCAACCGGGCCGCGACCGCGGTCCAGATGGGCCTCGATGGCCACGCCCTGCGCATCCTGCTCGGGGTTGGCGCGCAGGTCGAGCTCGGCGTCCGCGGTCAGCACGATCGCCTCGAGCAGCTTATCCAGGCCGATGCGCTCCCTGGCCGACACGTCGACGAACAGCGCCTGCCCGCCGAATTCCTCGGCCACCAGGCCGTACTCGGTGAGCTGCGAGCGGACCCGCTGCGGGTCCGCGCCCTCCTTGTCGATCTTGTTCACCGCCACCACCACCGGCACGCCGGCCGCCTGGGCGTGGTTGAGCGCCTCGGTCGTCTGCGGCTTCACGCCGTCGTCTGCCGCGACCACGAGCACGACCAGGTCGGTGGTCTCCGCGCCGCGGGCGCGCATGGCCGTGAACGCCTCATGTCCGGGCGTGTCGATGAACGTGATCTTGCGTTCCTGGCCGTCCACGTCGGTGGTGACTTGGTAAGCGCCGATGTGCTGAGTGATGCCGCCTGCCTCGCGGGCGACCATGTTCGTGTTCCTGATGGCGTCGAGCAGCTTGGTCTTGCCGTGGTCGACATGGCCCATCACGGTGACCACCGGCGGACGCGCCACGAGATCGGCCTCGACGCCTGAGTCCTCGCCGAAGTCGATGTCGAACGACTCGAGCAGCTCCTTGTCCTCTTCCTCGGGGGACACCACCTGCACGCTGTAGTTGAGCTCGGCGCCCAGCAGTTGCAGCGTCTCGTCGTTGACGGACTGGGTAGCCGTGACGAGCTCACCCAGGTGGAAGAGCACCTGCACCAGCGAGGCAGGGTTGGCATTGATCTTGTCCGCGAAGTCGCTCAGCGACGCGCCGCGGGACAGCCGGATCACCTGCCCGTTGCCGCGGGAGATCTGGACGCCGCCGATGGCGGGCGCCT
>PMSU01000206.1 GCA_003168255.1 Actinomycetota bacterium | reverse complement strand
ATTTCAGGCGCGGCATACTAGTAGGCTTACCAGCTAGCTTTGCTGCGCGAATCGCGCCATCGGTACAGAGATCCTACGGGCTTAGTCGCAACTAGTCAGGATCAACGGCATCTGGCATACATTGAGCATTGCCGAATGAACTTATCCGAGCAAGAAAATCGGGAGCATCGGCCTCTAGCCGAGAACCATTACTGTGAATACCGAGCCGGATCGTACCAGCACACGGACGACCGACACCATCTGCAACGCACTTCTTTGTGGCCTCGGTGCACATCAACTTGGCACCATGAGAACCGCGAGCATCGAAGAACGCCCGAAATGGATGATCATGTGTATTACTAGAACCGACTGAAACAATCACTTGTTTCGGATTCAAGATGTCAAATAGCCGCTCTTGCGCTTGCAGGTGATTGCTGCTACTGATCCTACCGCCATGGTGCGGCCAGCGCACCGTCGCACCCTCTGGTATCTCACCTGCGGCTCGCTCCCACGTTGCCAAAGGAGCATCTCCGCCCACGATAACGTCGATTTCACCAGCGCCAATAAAGACGATCCCACTAGCTAGGTTTGGGTCACCGTCGGCAAGTGCGTCTAGGAGTTCATCTACGTTTGGAGATAGCAGCTTCCAGTGGATTTCATTCAACGAACCGCCCACGCCAGACCGGGCATCTCTGACACGACCACGGTATTCACGTGCTCGATTTATTAAAGCACGCCGTCTTTTACCGGCTATTCCATGGTCCGGCCCAATTACTGGCATGGCAAGAACGCTATCGCAGTTAAAGAAAAGCAGGCCATCGAAGCGATCACTGAGAGCCTCTATCAGATCTAGCATGCCGCCCGAGTGATCCTCGTCAGAATGAGTTATTATTGCGGCGCCTATTCGTTGACCGCCGCGGGCGTCCAATTCTGCCAATGCCGCCCCATGCCTATTGCGGGGGCAGTCGATTACAAGGGCATCTCCGTAGTCATCGACGACGACGGTGCAGTCACCTTGGCCGACATCAACAAAACTGATAGTTGCCATCTTTATTTCGATACCGTTCCTAGACCGTTCTGACCAAACAACGGAGCTGGCACCGCCGAATCAAAATCCAAATCCGACCATGACTCGGGCTGAAACTTATAATTGGCATCCGTCAGGTCAGTGGGACTCTCGATTCCAAACGCATCAAATGTTGCGCCGGAACGCACTAGCCATCCTGGCATGCGCATAGGCAGTTCTACATCAGTCCCATCATCAGATGTAACCCCGTTAACCCATACACGCAGGCGATGACCGTCGACATCCAAAACGCAGCCTATCCTCCGCAAGCCCGAAGGCTTCCTCCCGTCATCAATACTTAGAGCTGGGTATCGCGGAACTCCCTCTGGGGCAGATTCTCCGGCCAGCCGGATTGTAAGAACAGATCTATCTGCATTGGAAATGCCGTACGCATCCCAAACTACATCTTCGGCCGCGTGCAGTAGTAGACGCAGACTTTCCATGTCATCTGCATCTGCATATGCAGCTGCAGACCGACCGATTTGCGATATCTCTTCTATCACGCCAGTGTCGGTAGGTATTGGCAACTGCTTCAACACATGGGCAGGAATATTTCTATCGGCGCCGAAGCTGGCAACGAAAGCGCTCGCGAACCCTGAACCCAAGATAATTGATAGTGCGTACAGAAGGCTATCGTCATCTTGGCGCTTAGGCGCTACGCCGCGCATACTATTTCTGAATGCAACGCCCACAGTGTCAACTGATACGCGGATTCGCCATGGATCGGAGATGCTTCGAGCGGCCGGTACAAGCACCTTTTTCTTATCTATAATCTTCGCCCCCCGCCCAGTCTGAAAATCGTCAGGGAACAGAAGTCTCCATAGCCTTTGAGTTGGGATGTGCGCGTACGGTCGAACGTCACTGAAATGATTGAGGAATAGAATGCCTTCTTTTCGACCTTCACCTATGCCGGCCTTCGGCTGAGATCCACTCAATATATCGGCGATTTCGTCAAGCTGCCGAACGCGATTGCCCATTGGAGGAATTTCCATAGTCCTCCAAAGATCGGTGGAGCTGTTCGTAACAAGATACGAGGATCTAGCTATTCCCCGATCTAGGAAACGGCCGACATTGCTTGGGTGAAACTCGCGGACAATTCTTGAACCTCGGCCGCCAAGCCCATCGCGCTTGCGCCCAAACAAGACGCACGAGGACATTTTCGAAGTAGGAAATACGTTGTCAGGAAGCCTCCACACCTCAAAGATTTCCAGTTCATCCGTCAACTGCGATCGGAATGTAGAACTGTACTTGGCACTCAACCAGGCTTGTGGAAGTATGATCGCCAAGAGGCCGCCAGGCGTAAGTGCATGAACCGACCATCTAACAAATTCGTTGGCCGCCTGACTTCTAGTGCCGTAGCGGGACAGGAATTTCCATGGTGGATTCGTAACAATAATCGACGCACTGACATCGTCTGGATTAACGTCGAGAGTATCGGATGTCTTTATATGCCATCCGTTTCCAGCAGGATTAGCGTGAAGAAAGAGTGTGTTTCTGGCAATTTCTGTAGCATAGTGATCAATATCAATACCTTGAAGATGAATTGCAAGGTCTTGATGTCGTTGATCAGTAGTCCAGTCTTTAGGTTGAAGATCGCGCAACCGATCATGTGCAGCCACTAGCAGTGTCCCAGAGCCGCACGCAGGGTCAAGAACAGTTCTTTTCTCGGGGGGGATAAGCTCCACCGGAAGACTTTGCAGAATCTTATTCGCGAGACGGGGGGGCGTGTAGTGGATGCCAAGTTTCGATCTGTCGTCGGCACTTACTAGCGCTTCTTCGTATACCTGAATCAGAATTGCAGGGTCGAAACTGGAATAGTCAATATGGTCGCCTAGGGCGCCAATCAAACCTGTTAGCACACTTCGCTCGCGGCTCGTCGTTTCGTTATACCAACCATACGCCGTGGGAAACAGTCGAGATGTTGTCTCCGCAAGTTGCGTTGGACCGAGCTTGCGCCAGTCATTCCTATCACGAAGCACTAGGCTGGTAAGGGCAGCTACAACTAGTCGTGCTGAGCGTCGATGATGGACAAGTTTAGCTTCAGCGTCGACGGCTTCGTCGCCTGTCCGATTGACCTTGCCAAGGGCCGAACTTGCTTCGTCCAGAGCGCCTTTAACCAGCGGCCCGATACGGTCGGCACTTGACGCTCTCGCGGCAGCGAGAAGGTTTACAGGTACATCGAAAAGTGGAAGTTGCCGTAGGCCAACCTTGCTGCGAAGCGCAGCCTCGGGCCTGAGCCAGTCGCGAACCTCGCCAGCGTTTTCAAGATTGATATGATCGCGCCATCTGTTTGGACCCTCTGGCTCTAGGACCCAAAGCTCGAAGTCGTTTCCATTGCTCTGGAGTAGATAAGGCGATGCAATGGTTCCAGCAATTTGATAGCCGTCGTCAAATCTACCCAACGAAACCGTGATTACTGCGGTAGACATGTCGACTGGGTCCAAGCGGGCAAACGCTACGGCATCAGCCATCTTTGTGCCGTCGTTACGCCCCAGCCATACCGGATACTGCGTCCGGACGTAATCGTCGGCGTACCCGACGACGCGCAGTAGACGCTGAGCCTGCTCCAACGTGGTGGTAGCCATCAAACGCTCATTCTGCCTCTATACAGTGCTCATGTGAAGGATTGAGCCGTCTCGATGAGCTCGTGGCGAACTGATGCGATGTCTGATCGCTCTGCATCATCTCAGCGACTTGGACCGTGACATCGGTCACGCCAGCGGTTTGGGTGTAGCTTCCTGCCCCCATCGGCTCCCCAAATCGTGTCATCTGGTGGCGCCGTCTGCCGATGAGTACATAAGTTGTGGCCTGCCAAGCGTGCTGACGCGTTGGCCGCTGCAGTCGTTCCATGTGACCTCCCATGTGGACGGACATCGTTGCAAGCCGTCGCTGCTGTCAGACGACGTCCGCCCTGTCACTAGCTCAGCTGCCAAGCTAGTGACAGGTAGTGACACTCCAGGCTCTGTCTCTTTGACGGGCTCCTCGCCACGCCCTCGTCGTATGGTCGTGCAGATCAGTCGTAGGGATGGCCTCATCAAGCCAGACGTGGACAGGTTGACCGAGGGCTCGCTCGCCGCGGGGTCCGGCCAAGGGCGCCAACAGGGCTGACTGGCGGCCTTCGCGTGGAGCCTCCCCTGCAGAAATACGATGCCATGGAGATAACAATCCGAAAGTTAGGGCAGTTTAACTATATCAAAATTGGATGACGGTATCAGATTATCGAGTACCATCGATGGGCTCCCTCTCACACAGTCGAGGCGGTCAAGATCCTTGATACTTCGCGTCTACACCACCTGCCCAGGGTGCGATGTTCCTACGATGCTACGAATTGGAGTAGCCGTAGCACCTGGAGATCGGCAACCGTTCTCGGTGCGATGCACCCAGTGCAATTCAGTTATCCGCGGGAAACTTATCACCACTGAAGACTCTGATGTCTCTGCCGAACTGGATGAATCACAACTTCTTTCTGAGGAGGCATCGGGGGACTGGCGGGTAATTACAACCCATCCAGCTTTTCCTTTTATTCCACAGACCGTCAACTCTCCGTTTCTGGAGATCTCAAATGTTCTGGGAAAAGCGGCGCGACCTTATTTTCAGACTGTCGGAGAATTCAATGCATTGGCCATGAAGGATTGGCCAAAGCTAGAGCGCTCTTATCAGTTCTATGCTGCCGAAGACTGGGACAGGTTTGATAATTCGATGTCTGGGCTGCTGGGGGACGGCTGGCCTGATTTGCCAGATATGATTATGCGTCATGATCTCGTTCACCGTCTGCTTACCTTTATGATCTTTCCACTTGATCCCAGCGGCATGTACGCTGCCCTGCAGAAAGAGATATGGGAACGAGCTGAGCCGTCACAACGACTAGTGGACTACGTAATAGATGCAACGGCTCAGAGCCAGTTCGCTGCTTTGCAGAAGCGCCTGTTCAGCCAGATAGCGCATCTGATAAATATCCGCCATCTATGGATGCCGTCAATTCCGTTTCTGTGGCTAAACCGACTTGGCTACAATATACCTCTTGGGTGGCGTTTGCCGGGCGATGACTTTGCCGTCCTAAGGGGCGTCTACCAACAAAATTTTGAACTGTCCTGTCAAGCGTTGCCCATGCTTGTTGTCGCGCAGAATTCAGCAGACGGCCGAGTGGCTACAGTCATTCGCGCTGACGGTGAGTCATCCCCCTGGGTGCCACCTCAGTTTCCAGAAAGTCTGAGAAGTCCCCGGACTCTTAGTCAGTTTGAGAAACTCAATGCCGTTGCAAAGGAGGCATTTCTAGACCGGTTTCCTCTGACTGAGGCCGCCTGGAATGAAGCTTTCGATCGGAATATACGGAATGCTATTGCCCACGCGGACGCGGATACCGTGGTCGCAACCGGTGACATAATGACCGGAAAAGGCATCAATCTGTCATATATGGAATTTGTGGAGTCAATTGTCAAACAACTTCAATTGCTCCTCCTGTGGCTGAATCTTGCCAAGCTATTTCGGGTTTATGCCGTACTGGCAGGCCGGGGCCAGACTTAAGTCAGGTTTTTCTGAGACAATAGCCGGACCGCCATTCGCAGTGCTGACGGCTGGGGACGGCCTGCCCGATGAGCTGTCGTCTCTCGCCGAGCACCAGGTGCCCAGCCTCCGGCGGGGTCTCCGGCTCCGGGGCGAAATAGCCTTCGATGCTTGCCGATGTCTGGTGGCTGGGTTTTGGCCTGATCATCCTGTCTGCCATCGACTAGGGCGAGCCCAGCAGGTCAGGCCTTCCGGGTCCAGCTCGTTCGTCCGTGGGGCGCTCCAGTTGGACCCGGAAGGCCTGACCCGCTCCCTGGCGGGTGGTCGACGGCAGACGGGATGATCAGGCGGGCGAGGCGCCGCGCTGGACCGTGCGGGATATTCGTGGGATGCGACGAGGCCTGGCGCTGATCGGCGAGGCGTACGTGAAGGTCAGAGTATTAAAGCGCGCTCAACCGGCATGATCTGTAAAGCCATCGCCTGGCGGTGCGTCGCCTCCTCGCTATCTCATGATCTTGGTCGAGCCTACCGAGTCAAGGCCAAGCCGCTACGCGGTCGCTTCGTGAGCCTGGACACGTCAGCCACGGCCAAGGGATGGCAGCTACGAGGAGGACGGGGGAGAACCAGGAGACGCAGGTCAGCGCCTCGTTCTGCTAACGGATCTGCTAACGAGACAGCGCAGGACAAGAGAGACGCATCGAGGTGCAGGAGATAGCGGCGGGGGCGGTGGCCTGGTCCGGGAGACGGGCGGGCACGCCTGAGACGAGGAAGACGCGCGTCGCATGTCTCATAACCCAGAGGTCGTAGGTTCAAATCCTACCCCCGCTACCAAGAAGTTGCAGGTCAGAGGCCTGACTGCCGACATGGCGGTCAGGCTTTTTGATCGTTTGACCGCGAGATTACCGCAAAGACCAGGTGCCAGCAGACGTCAGCGAGCGAGAAAAATCGTGACTCGACGGCACCGTTGCCGTCCGACACGGTGCCCCCTTACCTGTATCCGGTTTCGTGGTCATGCTCAGGGCACGTGCAGCCGTCGTCGTGCATCCAGGGCAGGTCATACCCCGCGTCGTGGCTGGCCCGGGTGACTTGATACTGCCGAACGGCCAGTGGCGTTAGCGGGCCGGGATTGTGTCCGGGCCTGCCGGGGGGTAGAGGGAAGGGCGTGGGTCAGCGGGGCGGGCGCGAGGAGCGGATCTTCCCGCGCCGTGCGGGCTGCGGTTTCCGTGCTGGTGACCTGCGGCAGGTGCGCCGGGTCACTGCGGCCTTATTGTCACGCTGGGCGCGGAGCTGGACGTCGTTGATGCCGCCAGCGTCGTCGCCGCGCTCACCGCCGCCGCGGCCCGCAATCCGCGGATCATCATCGATCTGGTCGAACTGGAGTTCATCGACTGCCGCCAGGCTGGCAGTGACCTGCTACTGGCCACGCCCGCAGGCAGGTACGGCGCATCCTTGCCCTCACAGGCCTGGTCGGCGTCTTCTCTGTCCACACCAGCCTGGCTGGGGCGGCACAGACCGCCGAACGCTCCGGCCCGGACCCGGGGGTGGAGACTACATCGGGACCGGATCGTACGTTAAGGCGGTTCGGGCACTTAGGTAGTCAACGGTCCTGATCCAACGGAGACGCCGTCGTGGCTGGCTGGCGAGTAAAGAATCCCGGATATCCCAGGCGCGTCGGCGCGCTAGCCGGGGCACGGGCTGCAGGCACATCTGCCCCGGCACCCGGGGGCGAGCCGCGGGGCATTGCGACTGCGCGGCATAACGGGGGGAATGGCGCCAGCGGCACATCAAACGCTGCCGCGGCGGCCCTGACTCTCGGCGCGCTTGGCATCGTTTTCGGCGATATCGGCACAAGTCCCCTGTATGCGATGAGCTCCATCTTCGCGGTGCACGGCGTCCGGCCGGACGTGGCCGGCGTGGACGGGATGATTTCGCTGGTTGTCTGGACGATCGTCCTGGTCGTCTCGGTCAAGTACCTGACCTTTGTCATGCGCGCGGATAACCGGGGCGAGGGCGGCATCATGGCTCTCGTCGCGCTTGTTCTAGGCCTGCAGGTGAAAGGCCGGGCCGGGAAGGCGGCCCTGGTCTTGCTGGGGATATTCGGAGTGGCGCTCTTCTTCGGCGACGGGACGATCACCCCGGCGATCAGCGTCATCTCGTCGGTAGAAGGGCTCGGGTCAGCGCAGCCGGGGCTGAAGTCGTTCGTGCTGCCGGTCACACTCACCCTGCTTACTGTGCTGTTCGCGGGCCAGCGGTTCGGAACCCGCGCCCTCGGGCGCCTGTTCGGTCCAGCCATGGCGCTGTGGTTCGCCATCCTGGCGGCTTCCGGCCTCGCCAAGGTCATCGGGAACCCCGTGATCCTGAAGGCGCTGTCGCCTAGCTACGGGTTCGCGTTTTTCCTCGACCATCCCCTGACCGGTTTCCTGGCCCTCGGCGCGATCGTGCTCGTGGTCACCGGCGCCGAGGCACTGTACGCCGACCTCGGCCAATTCGACCGGCCGTCGATCACCCGGGCGTGGATCTTCGTCGTCTTCCCCGCTCTGATCATCAACTACCTGGGCCAGGGAGCGATGATCCTCCGCTCGCCCAAGATAAGCACGAATCTCTTCTTCGAGATGTTTCCGCGCTGGGCTCAGCTGCCGATGGTCGTGGTCGCGGTGGCCGCGGCCATGATCGCGTCGCAGGCGGTCATCACCGGGGCGTTCTCGGTCACCCGGCAGGCGGTGCAGCTGGGCTTCCTGCCCCGGCTGCGGATCCAGCACAAGTCGGGGGCGGAAGGACAGATCTACGTTCCAGCGGTCAACAGGCTGCTCTACGTCACCGTGATCGGACTCGTGATCGGCTTCGGGTCCGCTGCCGCTTTGGCGTCCGCCTACGGCATCGCTGTCACGGGGACATTCGCGACGACCACCATCCTGTTCTTCGTCGTAGTGCGAGTGCTCTGGAAGAAGCCGCTATGGATCGTCTTGCCGGGCGGGGCCGCTTTTATCGTCATGGATCTCGCATTCTTCACGGCGAACCTGACCAAGGTCGTGACCGGCGGCTGGTTCCCGCTGGCGGTCGCGCTGATCATCTTCACGTTGCTCTCGACCTGGCAGCGCGGACGAGAGCTCGTCACGACCAAGCGCTCAGAGGCCGAGGGGCTGCTCCTCGACTTCGTCGAGGAGATCCGGAACTCCGATCCTCCGCTGCATCGCGTGCCAGGCACGGCGGTCTTCCCCACCGCGGGCAAGAAGACCACACCGCTCGCACTACGCGACAATGTCAACTACAACCACGTGCTGCACGACAGCGTCGTCATCGTGTCGGTCGAGACCGCGACGCTCCCGCACGTCGGCCGCTCTGAGCAGATCGCGGTCGATGACCTCGGATACGAAGACGACGGCATCGTCCACCTGACGGTGCGCTACGGCTTCCAGGACGACCAGAACGTGCCGGCAGCGCTCCGGCAGGCCGCCGCGGAGGGCCTCCCAGTGGAGATCGATGTTGAGACCGCGACCTATTTCGTCTCCGAGATCACCATCGTCCCCGGAGACGATCCCGGCATGCGCGCGTGGCGCAAGAGACTCTTCCTCTTGCTCTCACGTACGTCGAAGAGCCCGGTAGATTTCTTCGGCTTGCCACGGCGCCGCATCGTAACCATGGGTTCCTACATTGAGCTCTGACGGATCTCGGCAGCGTGCGGCAGGCACCGCGATGCGGGCATCTCGCCGGCTGCCCGTGATGGAACGTCACGATCTCTACTATTAATAGACCGTGACAATCGAGGAGGTCAGATGGCCGTCTACTCCATCTGGGAGTCACAGTTTCCGCCGGAGGCAAGCGCAGCAGGCCGGGCGGTGACCGAGCGCATCTGGGAAGACATGCAGGGCTACGACGGCTATGTCGGGCATGAGCTGCTGCATGATCTCGACGACCCCGGTCACCTGCTGGTGGTAAGCCGCTGGGAAAGCCGGGAACACGCCGACCAGGTGCTCGCCGAATACGCCGACAACCCGAACGCGCTCGAGGCCAACCGCCTGGTGGCCAGCCCGAGACGCCGGTTCGTCGCCGCCAAGTAACGGGATGAACCCGTCGGCGCTGGTCACGCTGGCCAACCTCCAGCGGCGACGCCGCGCGGACACCGCACCCCGGGCACCATTCGCCACTGTGGGCCGGGCGCGCCGGGCGCTTGCCGAGGACGGGATGACGATCACCGTTCTCACCCAGGGTGACCTCCCCAACCTCAGCGGGCTAGCCAACGCGGTTTCCGAACTCGCCGATTGCCTCGCATTCCGGCGCCCGCAGGAGAACCGCGCCATCCACGTCATCAACGAGCTGGCCTCAGGCTGCACCGGCACAGTGCAGCTAAGCATCAGCGGGCGTGCCGCGTATAGCGACATGGGCTGGCACGACCCCGATCCGGTCGCTGGCCTGGCCCGCCGCGTCATCGAGGAGCTCGACGGTACCGACCTGAACTGTCTGCGCCAGTGCCAGCGCAAGGAGTGTGACCTGCTGTTCTACGACATGACCCGGTCCAGGTCACAGCGATGGCACGCAGAAAAATCCCTGCGGATGGCTGGAGCGGCAACACCGACGGCGAGCCATATGATCGAAGATCGCCGGCCGGGCCCAGGCGACTGCTGGTGCAGCCCGCCGCGCCCGCGCCGGACATCCCGCTGTGACGCACATGGCTAGCCAGCTCACTCGCCAGCTAATGGTCGCGGGCGTCTTCCTCGCTCTTCATCGCCGGCTCGCGGCCAGCGCATCAATACCGCCTGACGGCGTCGCTGACGCGATCGGCTGCGCCGAGCATTGACCCGCTGGCCCTCACCTAGAGGATCGCCTGTGAGGAAGATGAGAGACAGCAGCAACCCATGAAATGACGTGCCGGGGATAGGGACCTAGCCGATGGCGTCGAAGCAGAGCAGCCGGAGATCAACCGTCTGGCCTGGGATTACCCGGATCCGGGTCTTTGGGGCGTCACAGGGAGAGAACGTCTGGACCAGGTAGTGGCCGGGACGCAGCATGACACTGAACCTGCCGTTGGCCGCAGTGGTCATGATGCGTTTCACCGTCCCGTTGGACAGGAACCGGACCTGACCAGGAGCAGGGTGCGTGCAGTTCGCGCACAAGGCGCCGCCGCCGTCCTTGTTCAGGATGACGCCGGAAACCGTGCCCACGTGGCTGGGCGCCGAACAACCCTGCCAGAGATCATGTTCCGATTGTGCTACGCACCTGGCGCAACGTACAGCCTTCGATAGTCAAGCTGGTGGTGCGTCCTCCTCGTTTCTCATGATCTTGTCCAGAGCCGCCGCGTCAAGGCCAGGCCGCTGCGCGGTCGCTTCGCGAGCTTTGACACGGCGCCTCCGGCCAAGGGGCGGCAGCTACGAGGAGGACGGGAGAGGTTCAGTTGCTGCCGTTCACCGCCCCGTCTGTAAACGGATTTATAAACGTGACGCGGCGGACCGGCCTGTCGGCCGCAGGGATCACCTGACCGATCTAGCCCAGCCCAGCTGCGCTTGTTCCCATTGCCCCGTGGATCACCAGGTACCCGCGCGTTGACGGCTGGTTCGTTAAGACTTAATGTCTTAACAGCTTAAGACATTAGGAACTGGAGACATGATCAACTTCCGTATTGATGGACGCTCGGCAGCACCGCCCTACCTGCAGATCGTGCAGCAGGTACGGCAGGCGCTGCGGATGGGCGTGCTGGACGTGGGCGACCAGCTGCCCACGGTGCGCGAGGTCGTCGCGGCGACCGCCGTCAACCCCAACACGGTGCTCAAGGCCTACCGGGACCTGGAGCGCGAGGGCCTGGTGCACGCCAGGGCCGGGCACGGCACGTTCGTGCTGAGCCGTCCGCCGGGGCCGCCGCCCGGCACGCACTCCCGGCTCGGCCGCAGCCTGGCCCGGTGGGTGCGGGAAGCCCGCGCGGCCGGGCTCGACGATGAGTCGATCGAATCGCTGCTGCGCCTCACGCTGCAGGCGGCACCCGAGGAGGAGATCGCATGACGGCGCCTGCTGTGCCGGAAAGACACCCTACGGCGGCGGTCATCCAGACCCGGGGACTGGTCAAGCAGTTCCGCCGGGTCACCGCGCTGAGCGACTGCGACGTCACCGTGCCCGAGGGCCGCATCTGCGCGCTGATCGGCCCGAACGGCGCGGGCAAGACCACGCTGCTGCGGTTGCTGTCTGGGCTGGCCCGGCCGACCGCGGGCGAGATGAGGGTGCTGGACGGCCCGCCCCGCCAGGATCCGGTTTTCCTGTCCGAGGTTGGCTACCTGGCCCAGGAGATCCCGCTGTACCGGCGGTTCACCGCCGAGGAGCACATCAGCATCGGCGCGCACCTGAACCGCCGCTGGGACCCGACGTCGGTGCGCGACCGGCTGACGTCGCTGCACATCCCGCTGGACCGCGCGGCGGGCTCGCTGTCCGGGGGCCAGCGAGCCCAGCTCGCGCTGTCGCTCACCCTGGCCAAGAAGCCCAGGCTGGTGCTGCTCGACGAACCCGTCGCCGCGCTGGACCCGCTGGCCCGACGGCACTTCCTGGCCACCATGGCAGACGCCGTCGCTGCCGACGGGATAACCGTCGTGCTGTCCTCGCACCTGCTCGCGGACCTGGAACGGGTGGTGGACTACCTCATCCTGCTGTCGGCCTCGCAGGTGCAACTGTGCGGCGACATCGACACCCTGCTGGCCGAGCACCGCGTGCTGGTCGGCCCGCGCAAGGACCCCGCCGCGATCGCCAAGACGCACACCATCGTGCAGGCCGTGCACACCGCCCGGCAGACCACGCTGCTCGTCCGCGGCAACGCCCCGGTGATCGACCCGGCGTGGGAGAGCTCAGAAGCCGGGCTCGAGGAGATGGTGCTGGCCTACATGGGCCAGGACGCCTCTCCCGAGATCTCGCACCTGACCACGGTTGGAGACGAACAATGACCTGGCTCACCTGGCGGCAGTACCGGACCCAGTTCGGCGTGGGCACCGCCATACTGGCCGCGCTCTGCCTGCTGCTGCTGCTCACCGGCCTGCAGCTGTTCTCGCACTACCACACCATCATCACCGAGTGCGCGTCGAACGCCGGTAACGGCCCGAGCGATCAGAACTGCTCGACCGGGGGCGGGTTGTTCTCCGGCGGCCCCACGGTCGGTTACGTGAGCCTCGTCGTGCTGGCCGTGCCGGTCCTGGCCGGGCTGTTCCTGGGCGCCCCTATGGTGGCCGCCGAGCTCGAGGCCGGCACCACCCGGTTCGCCTGGATGCAGGGCATCACCCGGATGCGCTGGCTCGCGGTCAAGGCTGGCTGGCTGCTGCTCGCCGCGGCCGCCTGGGGCGGTGTGCTCGCCGCCCTGACCACCTGGTGGGCCGGCCCGACCAACGCCGAGCACGGCAGTGAGTTCTACCCCGGCCGGTTCGACGTCCTGTACCTCGTCCCGGTGGCCTACGCGGTGTTCGCGATGGCGCTGGGCATCTGCGCGGGCGCGCTGATCCGCCGCACGGTGCCCGCGATGGCGGTCACCCTCGGCGGGTTCATCGGGGTCCGCGTCGCGGTGACGCTCTGGCTGCGCCCGCACTACGTGAGCGCCGTCACGATCGTCCGCAACCTGCCCGCCCAAATCCAGCTGACCGGCTCGTTCTGGCAGATCAGCACGGGCACGCGCAACCCGGCCGGCCAGCTGATCTCGGGTGGAGATGGGGGGCCGGGGGCCTTCGGGGTGCCGGTCAGCTCCCTGCCCCGGGCCTGCGCGGGGCTGGCCGACCCCTCGGGGGACGTGACCCCATCATGCCGGGCAGCGCTCACCGGGTTCCGCTCCTTCGTGACCTACCAGCCCGCCAGCCGGTTCTGGACGTTCCAGGGCATCGAGACCGGCGTCTTCGTCGTCCTCGCCGCCATCCTGCTCACCGTAACCGCCGTCGTGCTGATCCGCCGGGACGCCTGACCTCAGCTCCCCGCGCCGTCGCACCGGTCGATGGCGCGGCGCAGCCGCGGCTCCGGCACTACCAATGACAGCGCCATGTCAGTCGAAGGTGACGAAGGCGTAGCCGGTGTTGTTCGATGAATTGGTGTCGCCGGGCATGATCGTCGTCGCCTGGTCCTGGGTGTATTTCGGTGCTTGGCCGGAGAGGTTCGACTCGGTCAGCTGGCGGGTGTAGGTGGCGCCGGCGGCGATGACGGGGACAGGGCAGGTGAACTGGCTGTCGAAGCCGTTGACAATCTGGGCCGTGCAGTCGGTTCCGGCGCCGGCCGAGTAGGAGAAGTCCTGAACGGGATCGACGTCGATGGTCATCGTGGCCGGGACGGAGGGCGCGGAGCCTAGGTTGGTGACGGTGATGTTGACCGTGGCCGAGCTGAAGGACTCCGAGACCACGCTCATCGACGTGGACAGATCAGGCGGCGGAACGATGGCGGTGCCGCTGGCCTGGAAGGTCGCGCTGTAGGTGACCTGGCTGGGGTCGGCGAGCGAGACGTTCATGGTCGAGGAGTGCTGCCCGACAACGGCGGCGTTGAAGGCGACCGAGATCGTGCAGGTGGCGCCGGGATTCAGAGTGGCGCCCACGCAGGTGTCGGCGGTAACGGGGAAGTCGCTGGTATCGGACGCGCTGATCGTAAAGGACGTCAGCGGCATTGAGCCGTAGTTGGTCAGCACGAAGTTGGTGGCTGCAGAAGTGGTGCCGACATCCTGATTTGGGAAGGTGTATGCGGTGGGGTTGACCGTGACGACGTTCACGCCGGTGCCTTGCAGCGTCGTCGACGTGATGTTCCCCGGATTGGCCGATGCCGTAATGGTCGCGGTGCGTGCGCCGAGGGCGGTCGGGCTGAACTGAACGGTCAGCGAGCAGGACGCTCCGCCGGCTAGCGCGGTGGTGCAGGTGTTGCTATCGACGATGAAGTCGCTCGTGTTCGTGCCGCCCAGGGAAATGCTCACCACACCGGAGGCTTGCTGCCCTTCGTTGGTCAGCGTGATGGTCTGCGCCGGCGTGCTGGCACCGATCAGGACCGGGCCGAAATTGGACGGGGAACTCATGCTGAGGTAGGCCGGGGTGATCGCCTCGGCTTGCAGGGACGAGGTTGCGGTGCCGCCCGGTGTGGCGGTCGCGGTCAGGCTGGCGGTGTAGGTGCCGGTATAGAAGGAATTGAATGTGACATCGACGGTGCAGGAATCCCCGGCTGCGAGTCCGGATCCGCAGGTGGAGGACGCGATGGTGAACATGGAGGCGTCCGCGCCCGTCAGGGCCACGGCGACGGTCCCCGACGCGGCCTGGCCAACGTTGCTGACGACAAAGGAGGAGCCGGCGGTGGTGACGCCGATCGGCGTCTGCCCGAAGTCGAAGGATGGCGGGCTGATGGACAGGGTCGCCGGCGCGAGTCCTTCACCTTGCAGCGCCGCGGCTGCCGTTCCACCAGGGGTCGCCGTCGTTGACAGGCCTGCCGTGATCGTTCCGGCCGATCCCGGCGTGAAATTCACTGAGACGCTGCAGGAGCCTCCGCCCGGCAGGGCGGCGCCGCAGGTCGTGCTGTCGATCACGAAGGCAGCGGCGTCCGAGCCGGTCGATGTGACGGTGACGGGACCGGAGGCTGCCTGGCCGGTGTTGGTGACGGTGAATGACTGGTCGCTTGAGGTGACGCCCTCTAGCACCGGACCGTAGTCGAACATCGCTGGGCTGATCGACAGCGCCGCTGGCGTGATGCCGGTGCCCTGCAACGATGCGGTCGCAGCGCCGCCGGGGCTCGCCGTCACCGACAGGGTGGCGGTGCTCGTACCCGTGGCCGCAGGAGCGTAACTCACCGAGACGGTGCATGAGCCGGCAGTGGGCAACGCTGCGCCGCAGGTGGTGGCGTCCACGCTGAAGTCAGCCGGGTTGGCGCCGGAGACCGTCACCGACACCGGGCCGGAGTTTCCTTGTCCGGTGTTGGTGACGGTGTAGGTCTGATCGGCCGAGGCCGATCCGGCGGCGACGTCGCCGTAGTCGAACGTCATTGGATCGATCGACAGCGCCGCTGGCGTGATGCCGGTGCCCTGCAACGACGCGGTCGCAGTGCCGCCGGGGCTCGCCGTCACCGACAAGGTGGCGTCATCGGCGCCGGTCACCGGCGGAGCGAAGTGCATCAGCACCGTGCACGAGGCGCCCACGACCAGCTTCGCGCCGCACGTCGTCGAGTCCAGCGGGAAGCTCGCGGGATCAGTCCCGCCGGTGCTGACCGTCAGCGGCCCCGACGTCGCCTGGCCGGTGTTGGTCACGGTATAGGTTTCGGTGGCGGAGTTCATCCCGACCACGACTGGACCGTAGTCGAATGTCGACGGGCTTACCGCCAGCAGGGCCTTCACGACTCCGGTGCCATGCAGGGCCGAGCTGACCGACCCGCCAGGAGACGCCGTGGCGGACAACGTCGCGCTGCGGGCCCCGGCCGCCGCCGGAGCGAAGCGGACGCTGACAGTGCACGACGAGCCGGCCGCGATCGGGCTGCCGCACGTGCTGGAACCCTCAGCAAAGTCACCCGCGTTCGTTCCGGTGATCGCGACCGAAACCGGGCCGGATGGCCCGGTCCCGGTATTGGTGACGGTATAGCTCTGGCTCCCGGAGCTGGCGCCGATGGTCACCGACCCGTACTGATGGGATGCCGGACTCAGCACCAGGTGCGCGGTGACCCCCGTGCCCCGCAACGACGAAGTTACCGTGCCGCCCGGTGAGCCGCTCACTGACACAGACGCCGTCCGCGAGCCTGCCGCGCCCGGTGCGAAATGGACGCTAACCGAGCAGCTGCTGCCTGCCGCCAGCGTCGCGGTGCAAGAGCTGGCGTCGATGACAAAGTCGGCGGCGTTCGCCCCGGTCACCGCGACCGAAATTGAGCCGGACGTGCTCTGCCCGGTGTTGGTGACCGCGAACGACTGACTCGCGGAGCTCGTGCCGAGCATGACCCGGCCGTAACGGTGCGACGTGGGCGAGATCGACAACCGGGCCGGCTTCGGCGTCGCCGCCGATGCCGACGGCGCAAAGCAGAAGACCGTCGCTGACGCCAGCACACTCACGCCGGCCAGGCCCCGCAGGAGCCGCTTCGGCCTTTGGGGATGCGGCGAACAACCGCCAGAACTGGAGGGCATACGCATGTCCAGGCCCCTTTAAGCGACGCGTCGGGAGTGGCTACCCTGACACGGGTCAAATTACCAGGATCCGCCCACAGGGGTCACCCCCGAAAGGAACGCGACCATGAGCCCGTACCGCGTAAACGCAAGCGCCAGTGGTGGAGCGTCGATCAGCGCCGCGGCTGCTCCGCCAGGTCGCCAATCCCACCGATGACAGCGCGTCTGGCGTGACAGCAGGTGGCTCAGGGAGGAAGTGGGACTCGCGGCCGGTCATCGACTGGAATACCTGCCGACCCCAAAGTAGTTGCACAGTCAACTAGATTAAACGGCCGGGCGGACGCCGCCGGGCCGTGCACGAGAACGGCGGGAGTAGGCATGCAGTTCGGAATCTTCACGGTGGGCGATGTGACGACCGACCCAACGACGGGTCGCACGCCTACCGAGCATGAGCGGATCAAGGCAATGGTGGCGATTGCCCGCAAGGCCGAGGATGTCGGCCTGGATGTGTTCGCGAGTGGCGAGCATCACAACCCGCCGTTCGTGCCCTCCTCGCCGACAACCATGCTTGGCTACGTAGCGGCGCAGACCCGCAAGCTGATCCTGTCGACCTCGACGACCTTGATCACGACGAACGACCCCGTGAAGATCGCCGAGGATTTCGCGATGCTGCAGCACCTCGCCGACGGGCGGGTGGATCTGATGCTCGGCCGCGGCAATACCGGCCCGGTCTACCCGTGGTTCGGCCAGGACATCCGCAAGGGCATCGAGCTGGCGATCGAGAATTACCACCTGCTGCACCGGCTGTGGCGTGAGGACGTCGTCGACTGGGAGGGCGAGTTCCGCACGCCGTTGCAGGGATTCACCTCGACGCCACGCCCCCTGGACGGCGTGCCGCCGTTCGTGTGGCACGGCTCGATCCGCAGTCCGGAGATCGCTGAGCAGGCCGCCTTCTATGGCGACGGGTTTTTCGCCAACCACATCTTCTGGCCGGCAGAGCATTCCGTCCGGCTGGTCGGCTACTACCGCCAGCGTTTCGCGCACTACGGGCACGGCACGCCGGAGCAGGCGATCGTCGGCCTGGGCGGTCAGGTGTTCATGCGCAAGAACTCCCAGGACGCGGTGCGCGAGTTCCGCCCGTACTTCGACAATGCCCCGGTCTACGGCCATGGCCCGTCGCTAGAGGAATTCACCGAGCAGACTCCGCTGACCGTCGGCAGCCCCCAGGAGGTCATCGACAAGACGCTCACTTTCCGCGAGCACTTCGGTGACTACCAGCGCCAGCTGTTCCTGATGGATCACGCCGGCCTGCCGCTCAAGACCGTGCTCGAGCAGCTGGACCTGCTCGGCGGTGAAGTGGTGCCGGTGCTGCGCAGGGAGCTCGACGCGCTGCGCCCGGCGACCGTGCCGGATGGCCCCACGCACGAGGCCCTGGTAGCAGGGTCACTGGCCGAGGCTGACCTCGAGCTGGAAGCGAGCACCCGATGACGCCGCGCACCATCGCTGTGGTCTCGGCCGGGCTCAGCCAGCCATCGTCCACCCGGCTGCTGGCCGACCAGCTCGCCGCGGCAACGGCCCGCGGCCTATTGGCCGAGCCGGAGATCGCCGTGATCGAGCTGCGTGAGCGCGCCCACGACATCGTCAACAACCTGCTGACCGGATTCCCCAGCCCCGCGCTCCAGCACGCCATCGACCAGGTACTCCGAGCTGACGGACTCATCGCCGTCACCCCGCTCTACAGCGGGTCCTACAACGGCCTGTTCAAGTCCTTCTTCGACGTGCTCGACCCCGAAGTGCTCGCTGGGAAGCCGTTGCTGATCGCGGCCACCGGCGGCACAGCCCGGCACTCGCTGGCGCTTGAGCACGCGATCCGCCCGCTGTTCACCTACCTGCGGGCAGCGACGGTGCCAACCGCCGTCTTCGCCGCCACCGAGGACTGGGGCTCGGCCGGCAGCTCCGGCAGTGCGCTCACCAGCCGGATCGAGCGGGCCGGTTCCGAACTGGCCGCCGCAATCGAGCAGCGCCAGCCTGCGGTCGAGGCCGACCCATACGCGTCCGCGACACCGTTCGAGCAGCTGCTCCGCAACCGCTGAACCAGGCCAGACCCTCGCATGGCCGTCGAACCGTTGGGTTATGGTGCCGCGGCCCAGCGAACGGCAAATCGATCCAGCGTATAGCCGAACGCATTCACGGTTGGCTGAACGAAGTTGTCTCTAATAGTCTGCGCTGCCTCGGTCTCGGCGGCGCTGATGAGCGGACCCGTAACCTGCGGGACGTGATCAGACTTATAGAAGGCGATACTCTGGGCCTGCGAATACAGTACTGACTGCGAAAACTGAGGCCGCAGCAGCACGCCGCAGCCCAATCCAGGGTACGTCCAGCTATGTTGCGTGTCTATCGGCTTTGATGGGATGTTGTCGATTGTAATGTCGTGAACAGACTGGGGGAGCTGCGGCTGCGGGAGAACCATTGTGACCGACACCCGACCAGGCTTTCCCTCCTGCGGGCGGCTAAGGACCTGCAACCGGTAGTGGTCCGAAGCCGGTGCCCACCAGGTCGGACCTGGATTGAGGTCGACAGTGGCGGAAGCGTGGCCCACGGCGTAGAAGGTACTGGCGTACCAACACGGCAATGGGCCGATGCTCTTAGAAACCTTGCGGGTGAAGAAGAAGTTGAAGTTCGCCTGGCCAAAGGCCGGCTTGGAGATTCCCTCAATCTTCTGCAGCACCCACGGGCCCAGATCGGTGTTGGTGGTGGTGCCGGCGCTGATCGTTTGCCAGGGCCAGGCGAACCTGATACTCGGCAGATGGATGTTGATGCCCACGAGGTGCAGGGCTGCCGAAAGCGCGATCAGTACCGCATATGCAACTGCCCGGCGGAATATTAGCGCCGCTGCAACCACGACTACAGTCCCCTTGACCCGAGGCGAGATGCGGCGACGGCGCGGGCTAGGATTCCCCCTCTTCCCACCTGAGTTCACCGGCCTAGCGCTACCGGCAGCATGGGGATGCCCAGGTGGCAATGGTCCGGGATGACTAGGCCAGAAGACGCCGTTGGCAGATCCGTTCGAGTCCGTATGCAGCATGGCTGGCTCCTCCCTGCCGTAACGAGCCACGCAATCCACCTTCCTTCTATGCTTGGCGCGGGCGACTAGACGGTGGCCGGGTAATTTAGACCCAGCACGACAGGCACGGCCCCGAAGGGCATACGGAATCGCCCGCCTGGCTTATCTGGCGCATTCGGTTCATCTATGTTAGGCCAGCGCATGTTAGTGTGCCGCGCGGTCAGGCCTGCCACGGAGTATGGGAATTCCATGGCGGATGTGCGGTGTAGCTTGAGGAGTCCTCCCCAACGGAACGCTGCGAAGACATTAGCCAGATCGCGTATGGAGAGATATTTTCGCGCGGTCAGGTCAATCCAGTAAACTGCCAGAGCTAGCTCGACCAGATCATCGGCGCACTGTTCCAGCGCCTCTGACTTCGTCCGGTAAATCGTCCCGTCGGGATTTGCGGTACCTAGCTTTTCGCCGTGCACGGGTGAGTGGCGTGGCTGAGCTTCGCACTGCATCCAGTCGCAAGCAGCCAGCAGCTCCCAGCGGATACCGCTGTGGCTGGCAACGTCCCGGTAGAGAGGCTCCTCACGTGTCAGCGGCGCTTTGGCCACCGCCGTGAAGGCGTTCCGAACGGACGGGGGAATGTTTGGCTGATACTGGATCGCACTTGCCTCGGCATTGTGAGAGGTGATCCGCCGCGGTTGGCGGGGGATCGGTGCTGGTATTCGTTTGGCGGACACGGTCTGGGTCGACGGAATTGTCATTGGCAGAGGTTGGTATGCATCTGGCTGTCGGCTCGGCCCGGGAGTTGCGGTGGGTCGGGGTGCCGGCCGTGATCTATTCACCGGCGGAGCAGGAGCAGCAGGTGGCAGCCCAGGGATGGTCGCCTCACCCGGGGCTGCTGTATGAGGGGTGGCGGCTGGCGTAACGATGTCGTAGCGATACAAGTTGTACCGGCGCATGAGGCCGATGAGCTTCGAACCATAGTCAGGATCCGTCGCATAAACGCCGGTGAGGTCAGTCGCGAACGCATTCGGATCCTGGCGGTCGGCCATGGGCCGCCGGTAGTATTCACTGGTTGCGAGGAGCCTGCCGTGATCGTCGATGCTCTCGGCGACATTGTGGTACACGCGGAATGACGCGGTGCGCGTCACCGGCAGGCCATTCTCGTACTCCTGCGTCAGCTGTAGATCGCTGCCAGCGGGGCCAGTGCCTTTGATGCCAAACAGGTTGTGATCCTTCGTGGCCAGGCTGCTTTGACCCCAGCCAGATTCATCGATGGCTTGGGCAATCGTTACCGCCGCGGGGACACCGTACCTGTGCTGCGAAGCAACCGCTCCCGGTGCGACTTCGCTGATGAACGCTTGCTGAGTGGCTGCGTCAGGCGGCGGCGCCGCGGCGGGTGACGGATCGTGCCTGCTGTACGGAGTTGTCGAGGGTGCTGTCGAGCCGGCCGACAGGTGCTGCGCCGCTCTTGACAGTCCGGGGATGGCCGCGGCGCCGAGCGTTGCCGCCTGGGGCGTAGCGGCCGGCCCGGAGAAGCCTGCCCCCGGCACGTCCGCAGTGACCGCCTCCCCAGTACCTCCATGGTCCGACGACTGGCGTGGCGCCGAGTGCTTCCCCTTGCTGGGGCTAAGCGCGGGGGCCGGAATTGCAGGGATAGCCGCGCCACCGTGCGTTCGTGCCGGCGTCGGCTTGGGACGACTGACCGTGGATGCACCCGGGATAGCCGCCTGCCCAGGGGTCGCCTGCTCTCGCGCCTGATGATGGCTTGACACGTGCTCATGGCTTCCCGTCCGCTGGTTCGCGGTCCCGGGCAGTTCACCGTTATTGACGAATCCGACGACGCCCTGGCCACCAAGCGGATCACGATATTCGTGGGCGTTGACGGAGAAATTCGGCAGGGAATCTCCACCGACTGTGTGCAAGACTCCGCCAGCATATGCCGTGACCACTTCGACATGGCCATTAAACAGCACCCAGTCGCCGGGCAGTGGGTTGTAACCATCGCCCAGCGGGTGCCAGCGTTGATGTGCCTCGGCATCTTGCAGGACCGAGGTAACGCCGAGCGACGCCGGGTTAGGGTCGACGCGGGCATCGGCCCACTCATGCAGCGGCCATGGGTAGGAGGTACCTCCAGAGACCCAGCTCTGCTGACCGACTGTCTGGGCAGCCAGTTCCAGTGTCAAGCTGGCAAACGCTGCGCACGATTCGCCATGGTCGACACCATCTGTGCTGTCGTGTTGCCAGATGATTGCCTCCATCTCGGCCGGAGTCTTACCCTCGGCCATCCGGAGATAGTAATTGGCAACGTTGACGATTGCTGATCGCAGCATCGCATCATCCGCAGGCGCTGGCTGGGCTGATTGGTTTAGGGCCAGCAAGCGAATCTGCATGCTCGTGGGGGGCATTAGATCGGCCGCCGTTGTCGGGACGAGAGAGAGCCCTGTTATCGCTCCACCCGCACCGAGGCTTACGAGCGCAGCCATCTGCTGCCACAGGGGTTTGCTAGCCGAGTTCATAAGCTCACCTCTCTCCTGAGCGCTGAGGCAGTGGTAACGGAGCAGATTTGTAGATCAGTGCTTAAATTATGTCAGCAGCTTTGAATTTGGCAGCTGCTTAAGGATGGCCTGAACTTGCGGGTCGCCGGGGTTGTTCGCATTCTCAAACAGCACGGCGGCGTCCTGAGCTGTATCAGGCGCGGCACCGACAACCCACTTTTGGTAGACATCGGACACGAGGGCCGCCTGCCCTGCTGGGATGGTCACAGGCTTGGCGCAGACGCTCGGGAAGCCCGCTCGCGAGGTGCGCGCTGCTGATCCGGTATACCGGACGCAGTTTGCGGCGTCGCTTTCAAGTCCGGGCTGTACAACCGGGTTCCCATTAGTGCCGGTGAGGGTCGCTCCACCGATAATATTGTTAATGGCCCGGGCCGCTACCTCGAGACTGTCGATCGCATTAGACGGATTGTATGGATTATGCAGGTTCAGGGACCATGCGATCTCGCCGCCTTGCGCTGGGGCGATCGGCTCAAGGCCCAGTCGGCCAGTCTTCGAATTAGCGAAGTCCGGATTATCGGCGCTCGTCATTAGGGCGAATACCCAGAGGATTTGACGAGTAGCCTTTGCGCAAGCAAAGTTAACCTGACCTGGCTCAGACTTCACGTCGGGATTCTGGCAAGCTTTAGCCGCTTCGCTCTGCACTGTTGCCACGCTGGACGGCCACGAGGCTCCTCCACCGGACAGCATCATCACAAGGACGGCGACGAGCACTGCGACGATGGCCGTTCCCGCCGCTATTTTACGTCCGCGCGATATGCCTGGGTAATAAGCACTGCCGCGGCCGTGGTTGACGAGTATCTCGGTGCGTCCCTCAGGCGAGTGCACCTGATGGCCGGAAGTCGAGCTGCCATAATCGCGTGCTGGCTGCGGCGCCGAATAAAGGTCTGACATTCTGTCGGCATCATGCATCTGGCCAAGCGTTGATTCCTGGCTATAGTCAGCCTGCGCAAGCTCACGTTCAAGCGACACGCGCGCGTCGATGAGTTTGCGCTCTAGTTCCGCGGTCTCGTTCTTCAAGTCAGCGAGGCGCTGGCCTTCTGGGCGGATATTGTATTCTGAGTGCGTTCTCATTGTTCACCTCTAGCGTGCGGCCTGTGCTAGGCATATCTAGCTTTGTTAATGACCGGCATGACACCTGCCGACGAGGAAACTGATTTACGGGTAGCTCTGAGCAAGGTGCGGGGAACAGGCGACGGTGGCCCGGCACTGCGGCCAGCCTCCCCTGATGATCTTCATCGGGTCAGCCTTCCGGTTGCCGCGCCTGCCCGAATGGCAGGCGGAGTTCGTGGCTCGCGTCGGCTGGAGTGACGCAGACATCCGGCGGCAACCGCGGATGCATCTGTACCGGAACGTCTGACCGTGACCCGGTATCGCAGGTGAGGAGGCATGCCCGCTATTAGAACACATGTACGAGCCCAGTGTGAAGGGGGCCGTGTAAGTGAACACGCGTTCGTCCGAAGATGACCTCGTTTACCGCGCGCGTGACTGGACAGCGGGGCACCCGTCTTCACCCCCGAAGATGGCAGTGCGGTTTCCCCTCGGCACGGTTCAGGTCACTGGCGTACAAGCCCGGCCTACCGCCATCCGCTCGGGGATGGGGATGGGGATGGGTGGCGCGGCGCGGCCAAGCTATACGCCCCCTGCCGGGCCAGGAAAGCAGGGAGATCATCAGCGATCAGCTCGGCTATGACTGGATCAGCAGCTCCGAGCGCCGGGCCGAGCGCCGGGCCGGGCGCCGGGCCGCGCGTTACGCCCAGCGAGGCGCATACCTCGGGATGGTCACTGGCTTGCAGGCCAGTCCCTGGTGGCGTCGAGCAGTTCGGGATGCAGCCGTTCAGGCGGCAGCGTTCAGGAAACTGGATCCGAGAGCCGGGCGCTGACGGCTCGATGGTTGTCGGCAGCGCCTCCCCGGCCCCACTGACAGCCCGCGGCTCTGTGCTGCCGGGAAGTCAGCCGCACCGGATCAGGCCGCGCCGCGGCTATCCTGGTATTTCTGCCGCAGCGCCTTCTTGTCAACCTTCGCCAGCTGGGTGAGCGGTAGCTGGTCGACGAACTCTATCTCGCGCGGTGTGTAGAGATTATTGAGCTGCCCACGTACGAGATTGCGCAAATCTTCGGCTGATACGTCAGCTCCGGTAACGGTCACCACAAATGCGCATACAGCCTCGCCGTAGGTCTCGTCGGGAACGCCGATGACGGCAGCCGCTTTCACGTCCTGATGGCTATGTAGAACATCCTCGATCGGCCGGCAGTAGACGTTCGCGGCGGCCTCGCTTGTGACAATCATGTCACTGGCCCTATCGACGAGATAAAGATACCCGTCCGCGTCTAGGTAGCCGATATCCCCGGTGCGGAGCCAGCCGTTATCCATGGCCTCCTTTGCCAATTCAGCTTGCTCCCAGTAGCCAGCCATGATCAGTGAGCCGGTGGCCCAGACCTCGCCCGCCTCGCCGGCCGGAGTCGCATTTCCCTGATCATCACGGATCTCGATGCGCGTGTCGGCAAACGGGCGCCCGCAGGATCGGAGCCGTTCCGGATGATCCGGGTCGTTATCAAGGAATGGCAGGTCAGTGATTAGCGGGGCCTCGCTGGATCCGTAAACCAGGCGCAGCACCGGGCCAAAACGCGCGATAGCGTCGGCCAGGCGAGTTGGCGATGCCGCTGCGCCGCCGACGTTCAGGTAACGCAGGCTGCTGGTATCCGCGGTCAGCATTGACGGATGATCGATCACGTCGTAGAGGAGCGCCGGAGTGAGAAATGCACTGCTGACACGCTCCCGCTCGACGGTCGCCAGGAAACCGGCTGGACTATAATCCGGCTCCAGGAACAGGGTACCGCCCTCGAAAAGGGTAAGAAACCCGGCCAGCTGACCACTGACGTGCGCAAAAGACGAGCCGCTGAGGAAACGCATGGGTGGTTCGCCAGCCGCAAGGTAGTAGGCGGCAATGGCCAGCAAGACCTGGTAGAAACCTTGTCGGTGGGCGACGAGCTTCGGTGTTCCTGTCGTCCCGCCGCTGTAGAACAGCGACTCTGGCTCCGGCCCGCCGGGCACGGCGGTGGCGGTGGCGGTGGCGGTGGCGGAAAAATCAGCGGCACGGGACGGGAGCGCGGTCAGCAGATCAGCCTCCTGGCCGGCCGCGCCAAAGGAGAGCGCGCGCAATGGCTCGTCGCCATGTGTCAGCCCTTCGATAAAATCTGCCCCGCTTATCATGGCCGGGTGGTAGATCAGTATCTCCGGTCCAGTCAGCTTGATGAATGCGGCCTGGTCACGCTTGGGTGCGTAGCTTGCTATCCAAGCTGTCCGGCAGCCAAGCAGGTGCAGGGCCAACTGCAAGGCCGGTGTCTCCGGCTGATCGGGCACCAGGATCGCGACTCCAGCTCCCGGCCGCACCCCTCGATCGCTGAGGGCGGCTGCTAGCCCGAGCGTGGTGCGGGTGAGCTCCGAATAACTGACCCGCCGATCCTGGCAGACGACTGCTTCCTGATCACCGTAACCCGCGAACAGTTCCAGCACACGCGCGACATAATTCTGCCCGCTCTGCTCATTCATCCCGGTCCTCCGTATCGCCTGCCGGAAGGGTCACGTGACCTGCCGGCAATGACGGTATCCGGCCAGAAGCGATAAGCGGCACGTGAGCGTCGTATCGAGTATCGACGGGCGCGCCGATGTCCGGGCCGGTCAGCGGGCGTCCGTCTGGTATGGGCATTAACCTGCCACTCTGGCACACTACGTCTCGATGTCAACCGGTCTCCCACAACCAAAAACGAGGTGGCCGGTCTCTCTCGCCGGTCTCTCTCGCCGGTCTCTCTCGCCGGTCTCCTACACCGGCCACGCTGCACGACATCGACGCCGAAGCGCCGAAGCGCCGGCCCGCTGGCGAGCGCGGCGCCGCACGACGCCGGCATGGAAGGGCGGTAGCAGGCGTGGACGCTGACCGGCAGGCGGGCGGAGCATCCGCCGGCCTGGTGCCGCTGCGCCGCAACCGGGACTTCAACCTGCTCTGGACCGGGCAGGCCGTCTCGGGCCTGGGCTCCGCGATGTCGGGAATTTGCTATCCGCTGCTCATCCTGGCCATTACCGGCTCGGCGGCGAAGGCCGGGATTGTCGGCGGTGTGAGCCTGGTGACCAACCTGCTGCTGTTGCTGCCCGCAGGCGTCGTGGCGGACCGCTACCCGCGTAAGCGCATCATGGTCATAACTGCGCTGGCTCAGCTGACTGTAGTCGGCACGGTGGTGCCCGCCGCGTTCGCCCATCATGTCTACATCGCCCAGCTCGTGGCAGTCGGAGCTGTCCAGGGCGCCGCTTCGGCGTTCTACATCGGTGCCAGCAGGGGCGCGATGCGTCGCGTCGTACCCACGCCACAGCTTTCCCAGGCCTACGCCAGGGCTCAGGCCCGGGATCAGGCGGTATCGCTAGTGGGGGCACCGGCCGGCGGAGCCCTGTTCAGCCTGGCCCAGTTCCTCCCATTCGCCTGCGACTCCTTTTCCTTCGGTTGCATTGCCGTAGCCACTGCACTTATCCGCACGTCGCTAGATCCGAGTCCGGTGGCCACCGGGCCGCGAGAGCCGTTGCGGCGAAGCATTACGACAGGACTGCAGTTCATATTCCGTGAGCCATTCCTGCGGACAATAGCGCTCTGGGGCGCCGGCGTGAACTCCGTTGTCGCAGGCATGTCGCTGATGGTCATCGTGCTCGCCAGGCAACACGGCGCGACGCCTACCGTCATCGGCTTGCTGCTGTCGGTCAATGCCGCGGCCGGGGTGATCGGCTCGCTATTCGCACCCCGCCTGGTTGCCATCGTAGGCGGGCGCAATCTGGCGCTGGCGGCGTCCTGGCTGCTGCCAGCCGGCGCAGTGGGTATCGCATTCGCACCCTCGCTGTGGCTGATCGCGGTACGGGGCGCGGTTACCATGCTCATGATCGCGCCAGTTAACGTTATCTTTGCTGCGTACGCGGCACAGGTCACACCGGATCACCTACAGGCGCAAGCCGGCAATGCCATGCAGTTGTGCGTCAACAGCTTTGGCTGGCTCGCCCTGCCGGTATTCGGTGTGCTCGCCGACTCGCTTGGCATCCGGTCGGCGATCCTTGTCGGCGCGGGGCTCTTCGCGCTGATCGCCGTCGGGATTCAGTTCGCGCCACACCTCGATCAGTTGGATAGGAAAGACGCCGGTCAGTAAGGCGCAAGCTGAAACGGCGGCCTCCCCGCACTGTGATCGTCCGGCCAGTCCGCCGCCCCGAGGCGGACACCTCCAGAGCCAGCAGGCCCTCGGCGGCGAGCGGGCAGTGCCCGCCTTCGACGACCACGAATGGATCTTTCTATGCGATCCCGCTGCCGTCACCTAGTACGGTATCGACCATTTTGCCGTCCTCGCCCGTCTAGCGAAGAACGTCCGTTGATGTCATCATCCAGCTATGTGGTTATTGGATGCTGGCCGCGAAGTCGGCGAGCATGACCGAAAGGCGACCAACATGCGCACCGATCCCAAGGACACCGTCGCGGCCTGGCGCAGCGGAACCGACCCGAATAGTCCGGCCGGGCCGTTGTTCACGGGCGGCACGTACGCGGAATCCGAGATCGCCATGAACGGCAGGGTCGGCACCGGCCACTGTGGCTCGAACTGCTCGGGTTCACACACCGCCGAGTGCTGCTGACCCACCGCTGATGCCGCAGGCATCAACTGGGTTCGAGCCCTCGCTGGGCTGCCTCATCGATCCGGCTCTGGACGATCTGGCAGCCCAGCTTGGGTCTGTCCCCGGTCTGGCGGCCGGCGAGGCGAAGGCCATCTGCGCCGGTGCCGCTGCCCTCATCACCCAGGCCGCGCTGCGCAAGGTCAACCGGATCCTGCTGCTTGAGCTCAACGCGGCCAGGGTCGCAGGACAGCTCCGCGCTCCCGATCCGGCTGGGCGCTGGGAAGAGTGGATCTCCGGTACTACCCAGCTCAGCTTCTGGGAGTCGCTGGCGGGCCACTATCCCACCCTGCTGCGCCGTATCCGGACGGTGATAGCCAACAGCTGCGCCGCCGCCCTGACCATGGGCACCCGCTTCGCGGCCGACCGGGCCGAGTTCGCGCGCCTGCCAGGAGCCGGGACGGACCAGCTCACTGAGGTTACGTTCGGCGCCGGAGACAGTCACAATCGGGGACAGACCGTCGCGGTGCTGCGCACCACGGGCGGCCGTGTCGTCTACAAGCCGCGTTCCGTGGACGTCGATGCGTGCCTGGCGAGCCTGCTAGGCGTCGTGACAGCACGCGGCCCAGCCGGCAGCCATCGCATCCGGGTGCCTGACGTGCTTGCCATGCCCGGGTACGGCTGGGCTGAACATGTCGAGCACCGCTACTGCGCAGACGATGATGAGCTGCGCGCCTTTTACCAGGGCATCGGGCACTGGCTCGCCGTGATGCGCCTGGTCGGCGGCAGCGACCTGCATGCCGAGAACGTGATCGCGTGCGGCCCGGTCCCGGTCGTCGTCGATTGCGAGACGCTGTTTACGCCGCACGCGCTGGCCAGCCCGTCCGGGTACGGCCACGCGCACGATCAGGCCGCCCAGCTGATCGCCGACAGCGCGCTCCGTACTGGCCTGCTGCCCGGCCGCGGTGACGCGCTCGCCTGGCGCGGCGTCGATTCATCGGCCGTAGGCGCGCTACCTGGCCAGCAGCCCCATGTTTCCGTTCCGGTGATCGTCGGCGCGGGTACTGACGAGGCCCGGATGGGTTATGAGCGCCGGCCGATTCAGGCGGCAGGCAACCATCCAAGTCCGGACCCGGTTCTCGCCAGGTACTGGCACCGGGTGGTGGCCGGTTTCACGGATATGACCGCATGGCTGCACGAACTAGACCAGTCCGGCGAGCTCGCCGGGCCGCTGCGGGCATTTGCCGATTGCCCGGTCCGCGTTGTCGTCCGCAATACCGAGACCTACATGGAACTGAGCCGGATGCTGTGGCACCCGGCTTCGATGCACGACGAACCGGCCGGCGTGCAGCGTGCCGCTGACTTGCTGGCCGCGCACGCGACGAACGCGTCGGCCGCCCCCGGCGACCGCGTCGTGATCGACGCCGAAGTCGCCGAAATGCTCGACGGTGACGTTCCGGTGTTCACGACGACACCGCGAACGGGGCGACTGGCCGGACCGCGGGGCACCGGCTACGGCCAGATCCGGGATCTCATCGACGACGCCCTGCGCAGGTGGCGCGCCAGCGATCACAGCCTGGACCTACAGGTGATATCCGGCACGCTGATCAGCGCGTACCTCAATGAGGGCATGCCGACGGATCACAAGGCATTGATCACTGCGCATGTCAGCGGGGACAGTCTGGATCAGCGCCGGCGACAGATAGCGGCCGGCATCATGCGCACGATTCGCGACGCCGCCATCCGGGCGGACGACGGCACCCTCACCTGGATCGCCCCGGTGATCAGCCCGACCGGGTGGGCGACCCAGCCGCTGTCCAACGACCTCTACAACGGCATATCCGGCGTCGCCGTCGCCGTCGCCGCGTACGAGTTCGAGGTGTCCCGCGATCGAGCGATCCGGATCAAAGGCCTGGACGCGCTGCTCGACGACGCGCTGCGGACGCTGCGGACGATCGAAGATCAGGATCAACGTGACCTGCGCGGTACCATCGCAGTCCGGCCCGACGCGCCGGGCGGCTACGTCGGGATCGGCTCGCTGATCTCGGCCTGGCTGCTGCTCGGCCGCCTGCACGTCCCGGGGCTCAGCGGCGCGGACGCTGTCAATCGTGCGCTGGTGCCCGCAGGGCGGCTCACCGCTGCGATCGAGCAGGACGACTCGTTCGACCTGTTCCGGGGGATGGCCGGCGCGATCGTCCCGCTCCTGCGCCTTGCCGAACGAACCGGCGACTCCCAGTGGGCAGCGCTGGCCGGCGACATCGGGATCCGTCTGGTCGGGCTGGCTCGCGCCGAAGGTACCGGTGCCCGCTGGGGGAATTTCCTGTACGAGGAAGGGATCGGCGGGACGGCGCACGGCGCTACCGGTATCGGATGGGCTCTGGCCCGGTTGTCCGCGCATCCGGCAGTCCCGCTGTCGAGCGGCCAGACAGCTTCGCTGCGCCAGACAGCTTCGCTGCGCCAGACAGCTTCGCTGCGCCAGACAGCGGCCGCGGCATTCGCGTTCGAGGAATCGCTCTACGACGCGGCTACCGGCAGCTGGACCGACCTGCGCGAGCCCGGTCACATCACCGCGGCCTGGTGTCACGGTGCCGGCGGCATCGGTATTGTCGCCGCCGACATGGCCCGGTCGGACCCGGATCGCTGGCTGGATGTGCTCCGGCGGGCTGCCGAATGCTCATGGGCACATGGCCTCGGCTGGAATCACACGCTGTGCCACGGGGACCTCGGCATCTGGGAGGTCATGGACCTTGCGCTCGCCGCCGGAGCCGCGCCGACCGGGCTGGACCGCGCCGGCCTCGACGCCCGGATCATCAGCGGTCTCGGTGAGCACGGTCCGGTCAGCGGTCTGGCCAGGGACACGCTGAACCCGGGACTGCTGCCCGGCATCGGCGGCATGGCATATCAGCTTCTGCGGATGAACCCGCGCAGTCCGCTCCCGTCGGTGCTGCTGCCCGACCCGGGACCAGCCGATCAGCTCTGACTCCACGGGAGCGATCGCAGGATGCAGTACAAGCTGCTTACCGGGTACTGCCCGCGGTCACTGCGTAGCTGCGGCGGACGGGTCTTCAAGCTCCCTCGTGATGGCCGCAGCCTCACCGCGGGCGTCCGCTGCCTCGGCAACTTGGCCCAGCGCCGACAACGCGGCAGCGAGGCTGGCCAGGGATCGGGCGAGGTCAGGACGATAGCGGTCCGGGTCGGCGCCGGCCAGCTCGCGATAGGTGGTGACGGCTTCCTGCTCGGCCGGCAGGGCGGCGGCGGGCCGGCCCAGCGCGGAGAGGCGGCTGCCGAGGTTGGTCAGGGATCGGGCCAGGCCGGGGCGGTAGCGGTCCGGGTTGGCGGCGGCTAGCTCGCGGCGGATGGTAACGGCTTCCTGGGCCGGCGGCAGCGCGGCGGCGGGACGGCCAAGTTCGCAGTACCGGGTACCGAGGTTGGTCAGCGAGCGGGCCAGGTCGGGGCGGTACAGGTCGGGACTCGCGGCGGCGAGTTCGCGGTAGATGATGACGGCTTCCTTGGTGGGGGGCAGCGCGTCCGCGGGGTGCCCCAGTTCCGAGAAGGTGATACCGAGGTTGGTCAGGGAGGTGGCGAGGTCAGGCCGGTGCCGCTCGGGATTGGCGGCAGCGAGCTCGCGGCGAATGGTGACGGCCTCCTGCTCGGCGCGCAGTGCGTCGTCGCAGTGGCCCGCCCGCGATGACCAGATGCCCAGGTTGGTCAGGGATCGGGCGAGGTCGGGGCGGTACCGGTCGGGGTTGGCGGCGGCGAGCTCGCGGCGAATGGTGACGGCCTCCTGCTCGGCGCGCAGTGCGTCTTCGGGGCGGTCCAGTTCGGAAAACCAGATGCCAAGGTTGGTCAGGGAGGTGGCGAGGTCGGGGCGGTAGGGGTCGGGGTTGGCGGCGGCTAGCGCGCGGAAGCAGCTGACGGCTTCCCTGGTGGGCGGCACGGCCTCGGCAGGCAGGCCCAGTTCGGAGCACCAGACGCCGAGGTTAGCCAGGCAGGACGCGAGGTCGGGC
>PMSU01000175.1 GCA_003168255.1 Actinomycetota bacterium | reverse complement strand
GGTCCCGGATCCCCGGGAAAGGCCTGCGCAGGACGGAGACGTCGAAGCTGGACCTGGCGGACTGGGGCCGCAACCCGAAGGCCCCGGAGTTCGGCCGGTTCGGGATGCTGAACGTCCGCTACGGCAAGGCGAAGAAGGGCCAGCCGCCGCGGCGGCGGAACGTGGCCTCGGTGATGGCCTGGGCGGTGGAGGCGGTGGGCGATTACGTGGAGAACGTGCGGCCGAGGTTCGGCTGCGAGGGGCATCCGGCGCTGTGGGTGACCGAGCGGGGCGGCCGGGTGCGGCCGGCGGAGATCAACTCCCGGTTCGTTGCCTACCGTGACGCACTCGGCCTTCCGCAGGTTCTGGTCCCGCATTCGATCAGGCATTCGTATGTCAGTCATCTCACTGAGGACGGGGTGGACCGTCGCTTCATCCAGGTCAATGTCGGGCACGAGACCGACAGTTCCACCGCGATCTACACCAACCCTCGGGAATTGCATCCGATGGGCGAACTCTGTCTGGTTTAGCGGCAATCCAAGGCATCCGAATGAGCTGAGCGTTGCGACGCGGATACCCATTGTGGCCAAAATGGACGAGTGGTCGATGCGCCTGACGTCTGAAGAGCAGGTGGCGCCCTCGACGATCCGCTCTTATCAGTGCACGCTGCGGCAGTTCACCGAGTTCCTCGTGGACGCGCGGTATAGCTGGACCGCGGCGTGCGAGCGGGAGTTCGGCCCGGGGAAGCACCCGGTGGCGATCTGCCATGAGTGGAACACGATCGCGCACCTCAACGACTACGAGGGGGACCCGGAGGCGCGGCCGTTCACCCGCGAGGAGATCCAGAAGTTCCTCGACTACGCCGACGAGCAGGTCGAGCGGGCGGTGAACGGCAGGCGGAAGGGGGCGCTGGCTCCCTACCGGGACGCAACCTTGTTCAAGGTCATGTACGGCTGGGGCCTTCGGAGGACCGAAACATCCAAGTTGGACATAGCGGACTGGGGGCGAAACCCGGCGGCCCCGGAGTTCGGCCGGTACCGCCGAACTCCGGGGCGGGCGGGTCAAGCCCTCGGAGATCAACGCCAGGTTCGTGGCCTACCGGGACGCGCTGGGCCTGCCGAAGGCCCTGACTCCCCACTCGACAAGGCACGCCTACGTCAGCCACCTTTCCGAGGACGGGATTGACCGCCGGTTCATCCAGGTCAATGTCGGACACGAGGCGGACTCGTCGACGGCGGTCTACACGCACGTCAGCAGCGACTTCATGAACACCGCGCTCCGCAAGGCCCTCAGCCCGGCGCTCGATCACCCGACGACGCGAGGGGGACGCTGATGACGGCCCGGCTCGACTACCAGTGGCACCTGCGGCAGGTGATGGCCACCCGCGGCATGTTCTCCACCACCGACCTGATCGGGCAGCTGGCCGACCGGGACATCGCACTGTCGTCCAGCCAGGTCTACCGGCTGGTCGTGGAGCGCCCCGAGCGGCTGAGCCTGAAAATCCTCATGGCGCTGCTGGACATCCTGGACTGCTCGATGGACCTCATCGAGCCCGTCGCGGCCGCGGGCCAGGACAGAAAGACCAGGGCAGCCGGCGGTGGCGAGGCCAGCCCGGGGGTCGGGACGCTGCGGCCGAAGCGGGCCCGGATCACCCCAGCCGGGTCATGATCCCGGAGGGAGATGCGGCCGCCGACCCGGTCGGCACGATCGCTGCGCTGGTCGCCGCCGTCGACCCGGCGATCGGGGCGGGGACGCTGCGACGGGTCGTCGAGCAGGCCGGCGGCGGCCGGGCCAAGCGCCGCCGCCTGGCGGCCGAGCTGACCGCCGACCCGTCGGTGCTGTCGACCGGTCGCTCACCCGCGAGCAAGGCAGCCGGGGACCTGCTGCTCGCGCTGCGGGCGGCAGGGCTGCCGGGGTGGCCGCGCCCCGGTGCGCGGAATGCGGCCGGGAGATCGGCTCGATGCAACGCCGCGGAGACCACTGGTACTGCTCGCCGTGCTTCACCCGGCCCGAGGCCTGCGCCGGGTGCGGGAACCTGCGCAAGGCCACCTTCCGGGACCGGCACGGCCGGCCGCGGTGCAGCGAGTGCCCCGACCAGGACCCCCGCGACCCGCGGGACCTGCTGGCCGCCATCATCACCTCGGCCGATCCCGGCCTGAACGCCGGGACGGTGAACGCGGTGCTCGGGCAGGTCGTCACCAAGGCCGCGCACCTGCAGAAACTAGCCTGGGCCCTGGAGAACTCGCCGGGGCTGCTCACCGGCGACGGCGCCAGGGCGGCCTTCCCGATGATCCTGCGGCTGATCGACGCGCTTTGCGAGGCGGGAGCGACCCGGATCCAGCGGCCTGCCTGCCCGTTCTGCGGGCGGGTCGTGACCTTGAGCAAGCGGATCGACGGGCAGCGGGCCTGCCGCACCTGCGTCGCCCACGCTCGCGCCGTCCCGTGCGCCCGCTGCGGGCGGGTCAGCGAGCCNNGAGGACTGCGTCCGCTGCGGGCGCCGGCGGCAAGTCGACACCCGCGTCCCGGAAGGGCCGGTCTGCGGCAGCTGCAATCCCCGCCAGGTCATGACCTGCGCGGTCTGCGGCCGGACGGCCCCGTGCATGGTCTCCAAGGTCACCGGCCGGCCCTGGTGCGGTGCCTGCGCAGCCTCCTGGGCGACCTGCTCAGGCTGCGGGAGCCTCGCCCCGGTCAAGGCGGGAACCCGTGACCAGCCGCTCTGCGCCGGCTGCGCGGCCCCCGGCGCCGTCTTCTGGAGGACCTGCCCGGGGTGCGGCGCCCCGGGGCGGATCCTGGCCGGGGCATGCCGCCGGTGCCACCTCCGCGACCAGGCCGGCCACCTGCTGGCCGACCCCGGCACCGGGCGCACCCGCGCCGGCCTGGAACCGCTCAGGCAGGCCCTCGCCAACGCCAGCCGGCCTGATATCGCGCTGGGGTGGATGCGCCGCGAGAAGGTACGCGTTCTCCTCGCCGGGCTTGCCGCCGGGGACCGGCCGCTCACCCACGCCGCCCTCGACGAGCTGCCCGACAGCAAGACCCTCCGGCACCTGCGCAGCATCCTGGTCGCCTCCGGTGCCCTACCCGCCCGCGACGAGATCCTTGTCCGGCTTGAGCGCTGGATCCGCCAGGCCGTCGCCGGCCGCCCCGACGCCGGCCAGAGACAGCTGCTGCACTCCTACGCGACCTGGCACGTGCTGCGCCGACTGCGCCAGCGGGCCCGCGACACCCCGGTCACCGAGCACCAGGCGGCCACCGCCAAGGAGACCATCGCCGCGGCCGCCGCGTTCCTGGACTGGCTCGGCGCCCGCGGCCTCTCCCTGGCCGCCTGCGCCCAGGGCGACCTGGACGTCTGGGCGGCCGGTGCGAGCACCGCCCAGAAGGGCAGGACCGGGCACTTCGTCCGGTGGGCCCGCAGCCGCAAGCACACCAGCGTGGACTTCCCCGCCACCCGCTGGAACGGCCCTACCCGCACCCTCGACACCGAGGAACGCTGGGGCCAGGCTCGCCGCCTCCTCCACGATGAAGCCCTCAACCCAGGCGACCGCTTCGCCGGACTCCTCGTCCTGCTCTACGCCCAGCAGCCCGCCGCCATCAGCCGCCTGGCCCTCGACAAAGTCGACGCCGGCGACAGCCAGGTCCTCCTGCGCCTCGGCCGGGAGCCCGTCCTGCTCCCCGAGCCGCTCGACGGCCTGGCACGGCACCTGATCGCCACCCGCCGCGGCCACGCCGCCATCGGCGACCACGGCACCTCGCCCTGGCTGTTCCCCGGCGGGCGCCCCGGCCAGCCCATCAGCCCATACAGCCTCGCCGAGCGCCTCCACAAGATCGGGATCCAGCCAGGCCCCGCCCGCTCCACGGCCCTGTTCCAGCTCGCCACCGAACTGCCCGCCGCCTTGCTCGCCCGCATGCTCGGCATCCACATCGGCGTCGCCGTCCAGTGGCAGAAGATCTCCTCCGGCGACTGGGCCGCCTACGCCGCCGACGTCAGCCGCAGGACACGGCCCCAGCCCGTTCCGTCACGTCACACAGCACCGTGATCGCCCACAGCTGAGACAGGCGAACCATCATGAGGCCATTCCGGATAATGCTGTTGATCTTCCGAACGTGCCGGCCCGACCCTGGAGGGTTCGTGCGATACCTGATCTCCAGCCCAGCCACAGACCGCCTCGGCTGGATCCTCGACGGCCTGAACGGCGCGGCGGACTGGGGCAGCGACGCCGCCGACGTGCTCGCGCCCGAGTTCGCGGCGCTCGTGCCACCGGATGCGTTCGCCGAGCGGGTGCGGCAGCGCGCGGCGGCCTTCGCGCCCGGAATCGTGACCGGCCTGGACACGAGCGACCACACGGCCCGGGCGCGGGTCCGTGTCCGGGACGGCAGCGTGCAGGTCGTGACCTGCACCGTGGAGCCCGCGGCGCCGCACCGGATCAGGGCCACCAGGACGATGGCGCTGATCCCGCCCGTCCTGACGCCGCGGCTGCCAGCGGACTTCACCGGCTACCAGGAGCTAGCCGGCCTTGGGACGGGCGCCCGGCTGATCGTGTTCTCCGGCCTGCCCGGAACGGGCAAGAGCACGCTGGCCGAGGCCGCCGGGCGGCAGCTGCGCGCCCCGGTGTTCGCGGTGGACTGGCTGCTCGGGTCGCTGACGCCGTTCGGCGGCTACCACCTGGACGACCTGTTCGGGATCGGCGCGGAGCTGCTCACCACGCTCGCCTTCCGGCAGCTTGAACTCGGCCAGCCGGCGGTCCTCGACTTCCCCGCCGAAGACCCGGCCACCAGGGCCCGCTGGCGGAGCCTCGCAGACGCCGCCGGGGCAGAGTTCCGGGTCATCGTCTGCACCTGCTCGGACCGGGAACTGCACCGGGCCAGGCTCGAAGGCCGGGCGCGCGGCATCCCCGGCTGGCACGAGGGCGGCAACTGGGCCAACGTCGAACTGAGGCTGGCGGAGTTCCCGCCGTGGACCGGCGAGGTACTGACCATCGACGCTGTCCAGCCGCTGGAGCAGAACCTGGCCACCGTGCTCCAGTACGTGACTAACTGACGAATGCAAGCACCAGGCCCCCTCCCAGCGGCCTTCCCGATGGTGGTGACCCACCCTGGCGAGCACCTAGACCATGCATTCAGACAGTTCTGATAACCATGTGCCGTTACATGTCAGCGACGACTTCATGAACACGGCGCTGCGCCGGGCGCTAGCCCCGGCGCTGGATGCCGGCGACGGGCAGAGGGAGAGCTGATGAAGGCGGCCAGGCTGGACTACCGCTGGCACCTGCGGCAGGTGATGGCCAGCCGCGGCATGTTCGCCACGACGGACCTGATCGGGCCGCTGGCCGACCGGAAGATCAGGCTGTCGTCCAGCCAGGTCTACCGGCTGGTGACCGAGCGGCCCGAACGGCTGAGCCTGAAGATCCTGATGGCGCTGCTGGACATCCTGGACTGCGCCATGACGGACCTGATCGAGCCGGTTTCCGCCGCTGGCCAGGACAAGAAGAAGGCCGGCGCGGCCGGCGGCAATGCCGGCGTCGGAGGGCTGCGGCCGAAACGCGCCCGGATCACCCGGCCCGGTGACTGACCCCGCGGGCGATGCCGTCGCCGACCCGGTCGGCGTCATGGTCACGCTGATCGCGGGAGCCGACCCGGGCCTGGACCGTCACGTGATCCGGGCAGCGGCGGCCGCGGTTGCCGGAGGGCGGGCCAAGCAGCGCCGGCTCGCCCTGGCGCTGGCCGGGCGGCCCGAGATCCTGTCCGATGGCCGGTCACCCGCGCCCCGGGCAGTGGCAGACCTGCTGATCGCGCTGGTCAAGGCGGGGGCGGCGGAAATCTCGCCGCCGGCGTGCGCTGGATGCGGCAAGCTGCTGCGCACTTTCCAGCGCTGCGGCGACGACTGGTATTGCAGCGTCTGCAGCGAGGTCCGGGAGCCGTGCGCGGCATGCGGCCGGACTCTGCGCGTCTCCAGCCGGGACCGGGCAGGCCGGCCAGGCCCTCGCAGGAGGGCACGCCGGTCACGGGCGCCTGTCGGGGTAACGTCCCTTCGTGACTAGTGAGCCTCTCTCGAACGCGCGGACCCGGTGGATGATCCACGGCGAGCGGCTGGTGGATGAGAATCCGCACATCCGTCTGTCGGTGGCCAGCGTGGAGCTTCCGGACGGTAGGCAGTTCGAGCAGTACGTGTTCCGAATGCGGCGTTGCGCGATGACCGTGGTCCTCGATGAGCCAGGCGAGCGGATGCTGCTGATCTGGCGGCATCGGTTCATCGTGGATCAGTGGGACTGGGAGGTACCGGGCGGCTACGTCGATCCTGGCGAGGATGGGCTGGCGGCAGCCGCGCGCGAGGTGGAAGAGGAGACGGGCTGGCGTCCTCGGTCTGTCGAGTTTCTGCTGACGTTTCAGCCGGCGATCGGGTCAGCGGATGCGCCGCAGGATGTCTACGTGGCGCGTGGCGCGGATCTGGTCGGGGAGCCGGAGATCGATGAGGCTGAGGCCGTGCGCTGGGTGCCGATCGATGAGGCGCAGGAGATGATTCAGCGGGGTGAGATCCTGGGGGCGGCGACGGTTATCGGCGTGATGCACGCGGTTGCAGAGCGGGCAGGGCGGCCTGGGCGTACAACCTGAACTCGCGGACCTGAGCCTCCCGGGCGTGGGGTGCGAGTTCGCCGAGGAGCCTGCGGATGTAGCTGACCGCTCGCGCGGAGTCCAGGTTGCCGGTCAGGTCGACCGCCTCGCGTCCGCGGGCGCATGCCTGGTCGAGTTCGCCTTGCAGGGCGTAGCCGATGGCGAGCAGCGCGACGTTGAATGCCTTGCCGCGGATATAGCGGGGGTCCATGTCGAGTGACCGCAGCGCGTAGGTCTCCGTCTGCTTCCCCTGCCCGAGGGCGTGGAAGCAGTGGGCGATCTTGGCGGCGAAATAGGCTTCATCGAAGTAGCTGAGCCATGTTGGCAGGTCGCGGTCGCTGGTCTGGCTGAAGGTCGCCTCGGCGCGTCTGAGCGCCTGGGAGCAGGATCTGGCGTCCTTGCGGAGGGCGTGGCCGTGGGCTTCCATGACGATGCTTTCCGTCTGCAGGAGGGGCAGTCCGGCGCGCCGTCCGGCCATCTGCGCGGCGTGGGCCATGTCTATGGCCTGATGGGGCTGGGCGACGTAGATGGCCTGGTGGCTCATTGCGGCCAGGATCTCCCCGCCGAGGCCTTCATCGCCCGCGAAGCGGGCCATGGTGAGGGCCTGGATGAGATATCGCTGCGCCAGTCCGTGCATCTCCAGGTCGTAGGCCTGCCACCCGGCGAGCTGGGCCAGTTCGGCGGCGGCCGAGAAGAGCTTCCGCCGGACATCCTCGGTGCACCGGCATTCGCGAAGCAGCGGCGTGATGTCGGTGTGGAGATACTCCACGACGGTCGGGCGGATGCGACCGCCGCCGAGGCGATTGTCGAGTACCCGGAACGCGCCGGTAGCCTCGCGGATCTCCAGGACGTCAGTCATCCCGATGCTGCGGGCGCCCTTGCTGGGCGTCATAGCAGAGCGTGGTGCGACCACCCAGCGAAGTGCTGCCGAGGAATAGGCGGCAAGGTCAAAGTCTGACTGGACGAGGACGCGCCGCTGCGCAAGGTCACCCTCGGACAGGCCATGGACGACATTGGCGGTATCTGTGGGAGTCGGCGGCATGTGCAGGGCGCTCTCGCGAGGAAGCCGCTCGTGCGCCATGCCGAGTTCAGCCAGGGTGACCGGGTGGCCGAGTGTGACGCTGAAGACTTCGGTCAAGAGTCCCGGCGTCGGCGGGCGCGGTTGTTCGCCACGCAGCCAGCGCTCCACCGAGCTGTGGTTGTACTTCAGATCCCGGTATCCACGTATTTGCCCGAGGTCGACGACGCGCCTCGCAAGGCCCTTGTTGGAGAAACCCGCTTCAGCGATGAGCGCGGCGAGCTCGTGATTGGGTCTCTTCGGCCGTCCAGCCATTGGGTGTGGCCTTCCGCTTGCTTTCCTCGGTCTGATTTCACGCCAAGTGTGGCACGCACTGCCGACGGTCTTCCAGGATCACTGTATTTGCACGCCCCCTGCCGCACGCACCCGCCCTCGCTCCCATGTCTTGTGTCGAAGATCGGAGTGCGGTTTCCTCCCAGGCTGAAGGGAGAACGTCCATGCATAATGTGATTGCCCGTGATCGGGTTGTTGGGCAGTTCCGAGCTGCCGCCGATGCGGTGCTAGGGATCGCTATTCAGGAGGACGAGAAGATAGCGAACTCCATCGCAGAGATTCCGGCGTACGTTACCGGAGAAGAGGAAACCTTGATACCTGATACGCCTGAGGACAATCGTCCAGGCGAGGTCGTGCGTGCTGTCGCAAATAAATTGACTGCCGCTGGATTCGATGTCCGTGCCCCGGATCCGGATGATGGCCGGCGCTTGACGATCTTCCATGCGGAATGTGCCCGATGCGAGGTGGTCATCGAAGATGACGGCTCGGTGAGATGGGAATACCGACCCGCTACCGGTTGCGACACCGATCCGGCAGTGATGACCGAGGTGGTGCTGCGTGCGCTCGCCGTTGACGACTCGGCGGGGCGGGGCGCGAGCCCACGCCTGGGCGTCACGCTGAAGGGCGCGGTGGGATCGGCACTCGATGCCCGCGGCTTGGATGTCCGGATGCTCGTGTATGAGGACCTGATCTGCTACGACGTGGCCGCGGAGATCGTGGTGGCCAATCCAGCGCGGCCTGACCGTGGCCAGATCCGCCAGAGCGATGACGGCAGCATCACTTGGGAGTGCTCCTGCCGCGATGCGGTGAGCGGAAGTGTCGGAGAGGTCGTAGATGCGGTCGTCGGCGTCATCGGTAGGGCTATCGCACTATCACGGTCCGCTGGCCGCAGTCGAAACGGTGATCTTCATTGAGCGGCAGCACAAGTGCCTGCACGCCGCGCGCTCTCGCGGCCATCGCCCGCACTGCAGGAGGCGGAGCCAGCACTATCGCTGGGATTGGTACGGCCTTCACCGCACCCGGTCCTAGCGAGGGCGCGGCTCCGTCGCCGGTTCCGCCTCTCCAGCTCAACGAAGCGAACGTGACCAGCGAATGGCCGCTGCAGGACTTCCTCGAGCTGGGCGCGCTGGCTGGTGCGGTTCCCTGCGCGCGGTTGCACGTCCGGAGCCTGCTGTGGGAGTGGGGGCTCAGCGACCTGAGCGACGACATCGAACTCCTGGTTTCTGAGCTGGTGACCAATGCGACACAAGCGTCGAGCTTCACTGAGGGGACTGCTCCGGTACGGCTGTGGCTGCTGGCGGACGGGGGGCAGGTCCTGATCCTCGTCTGGGACGCCAGCCCGCATACACCTGCACGCCCGAACGTTAACGCGGACGATGAGAGCGGGCGAGGGCTACTCCTCGTCGAGACCATCAGCGATAGCTGGGGATACTTCCCGCACGAGACATGCGGCAAAGTCGTTTGGGCCCTGACCAGAATGCCATGAGCCCAGCCACCTGATCTCTTGCAAGGATCAAGGGTTGCACCGCTGTCTCCTACCCCGGGCGAGCGGTCTCCCAGAGTCAGACACGCTCCCGCACCGGACGATGGGCCGGGCCCGTTTCTTCATGGGCCCGGCCCATCGCCTATGCACGCGGACTGGCTGCGGGTGTGTCTTGCCTCAAATGCTGTGACGGACTTGGCGATGCGAAACGGCACGTATTGGCAGGCGCATTATGAGTGGATCGGCGAGAGCCTCACACGGGGAGGCTGTCAGGTGCGACTCATTCGGCGGATCCCAGGGATGGCAGCAACGTGGGAGAAGCAAGATATCCACTTCGTTCACTTCTCGCTGGACCGGCGCGGTCCGCAGATGCATAATGGCGCCAGCACGAAAATAGCCAACCAAAGTACAGAATGACACGGCGCGGCAGAGAAAAGTATCGGCCATAAGTAAATAAGCAATAAAGGCAGCAAAGAGGAGGGCGGCATGGCGGGAACGCGGGAGGAACCGCAAACAGCGAGTCCGCCACTACGGCGGCGGTCCCGCCAGGCTGCGGCGCGCCTGCGCAGTGTCCGGTTCGGACTGACCGAGGAGGAGCACCGCGAGGTCGACGTCGCCGCCACGCACGCCGGTCTGGCCAAGGGCGCGTACGCGGCTCAGGCGACCCTGGCCGCGGCTCGAGGCATGATCAATCCGGCGGATACACCGCTGCGCCAAGCGCTGACCGAGTTGATCCGGGCGGCCGGACTGGTCCGGCGGATCGGTGTGAACTTGAACCAAGCCGTGGCGAAGCTGAACGCCACCGGACAGCGGTCAGGGGATCTGCTCCCGTACGCGGCGGAGAGCATACGCCGCGCGGAACGCTTGACACGGCGGCCGAAGCCGTGCGGAGGCGTCTGCATTGATCGGGAAGGTGCTTCGCGGACGACGGCCACACGGGCTGATCTACTACCTGTTCGGGCCCGGCCGCAACGAGGAGCACACCGATCCGCACATCGTCGCAGGATGGCGGCACCCGGCAGAGTTGGAGCCACCGCTGCGCCCCGACGGCCACCGGGACTTCCGCCGGCTGAACGGGCTGCTCAGCCAGCCGCACGCGGCGCTGGGCCCCCGCAGCCTGGCCCAGCCGGTGTGGCATTGCGTGGTGCGGGCCGCGCCGGGGGACCGGATGCTGTCCGACGACGAGTGGGGTCGGCTGGCCCGCGACATCATGCACCGCACCGGGCTTGCCCCGTCCGGGCAGGACGACGAGGCGATCCGCTGGATCGCGGTCCGGCACGCCCCGGATCACATCCACATTTTGGGCATGCTGGCGCGCCAGGACGGAGCACGGCCGCGGTTCTGGAACGACTACTACCGGGTCCGCGAGGCCTGCCAGGCCGCCGAGGAACAGCACGGTCTGCGCCGGACCGCGCCGGGCGACCGCACCGCAGGCCGCCGGGCGACCCGCGCGGAGCACGAGAAGGCGCGCCGTCACGGTCGCCAGGAGGCACCCCGCGTCACCCTGCGCCGAGCTGTCGGCACAGCCGCCGCCGGGGCAACCAGCGAGGAAGAGTTCTTCGCCCGCCTGCGGGAGGCTGGCGTGCTGGTGCGGATCCGGTACAGCGTCCGCGACCCGGGGCAGGTCACCGGGTACGCCGTAGCCCTCGCCGACGACACGGTAAGCACCGGGGGACAGGTGTGGTTCGGCGGCGGGAAGCTCGCCGCCGACCTGAGCCTGCCGAAGCTGCGGCGCCGGTGGGACGGAGCATCGCCTGGGCCGCCTTCCGGAGGCCGGTTCACGCCGGAGGAGCGGAACGCGATCTGGGAGCACGCCGCCAAAGCGGTGCAAGAGGCCCGTGATCAGATCCGCCGTTGCGCCGCCACGGATCCAGGAGCCGCGAGCGACGCCGCGTGGGCGGCAGCCGACACGCTTTACGTTGCGGCCTCGGCGCTGAGGAGCCCGGTGCTGCGTCAGGCGGCGGACTCTTATGCCCGCGCTGCCCGGATGCCCTACGCCCGCATTCCCCGCCCGACCCCGGCAGGCAACGGCCTGCGCCAGGCCGCCCGGTTGCTGTCGCGTGTCGCGTCGGCCAGCCAGGACTCGACCCTGGACGTGGCCGCGCTGATCGCCAACCTGGCCGCCCTCGTCGAGGCGGTCATCGAGCTACGCGAGCTGCAGCATCACGCCGCGCAGGCGCGCGTCGCTGCTGGCCGCGCTCGATGTGCACCCCCGCGTTGCGATGGCGATTCTGCGCCATGCCCAGATCGCTATCACGATGGAGGTCTACACCGAGGTGCCCGACGAGGTAACCCGCGCGGCGCTCAAGCGGCTCGGTGACCAGCTCGACTCGCACAAGCCGCCGACATGACCCTGCCCCGCATCCCAAAGGGCCAGGATGCCGGGCTACAGCCCGCTCCTGGCCCTACTGCTGTACCCAGGCGAACTCGACATGGCAGGCTGAGTCGTAGCGGCCTGTCCTGCCGGTGCCGAGCTGCTTCCGCACGCACTCACCAGCAGCGCCACGCCGACTCCCGGATATGAGATGATCCAACCTCTCGGTCAGGAGCCGGATATGGATCAGTTGCTGCTTGGGTTAATTGGAATAGCCGGTGCACTTCTAGGTGTACTCATTGGTGCACGGCGGCAGGAAATTCTTCAACGTACGCTGTCACAGTATGAGGATTTGCGCCGGTGGCAGCAGGAACGTCGTGCATCGTATTTACGGTTCGTGTATGCCGATGACGAGCTATACCGTGGGCTGATTAGGGATCTGCGTGATCTACCGTCAGGAGTATCGAGTGATGACCCGAATCTCCTCGGGCTGAGCGGGGTTCTGCTGGCTCCCATGACATCTGAGCAGCGACTCGATGCACTTGGCGTCTTCGATCGGGTCTGGCGGGCGAAGAGAGAAATAGAGCTATTCCATCTGGTAGATGATGACCTTCTCGCAGCCGCCGAAAGTCTGATGTCGGTTGACGCAGAACTCGTGGGGCTTGTGGTTTACGACTTGAACCGGGAACCAGGCAGAGCAGAAACCATTACTGCAAAAGCATGGGAACTGTTCAAAGAAAGAAAGCTAAAAATAGGAGAATTTATGCAGAACGCACGTATAGCCTTGGACGTACCTGCCACCGATCCTAGGGTAAGGCCAGCCAAGGGCCGTAGATTTTTCCCGTCCTCCTGATAGGTGCCGGGTCTTGCCGAGGAAGATCACAGTCAGGGGTGGCGCGTAGCGCTATCGGAGACGCGAGCGTAGCGAGCGCCCTTGACGGTGATCTTTGCCCGGCGAGAGAATGCCCGGCGCGAGGAGGACGGCCTGGTCGTGGTCGCGGGCGCGGTCCTCGGGGTGCGTTGCGGCGGTAGGGGGGCTGCCTGCCTGCGGGTGCGGGCGTGCTGACCTGGTGGCGGCGCCGCACCCAGAGGGCTCCCGCCCGTCAGGGCGCGACATGCCGCCCGGCCCGGAGTCGGCGCGGTGCCCGTCGAAGCTTGACCCGCACAAGCCGCCGACATGACCCTGCCCCGCATCCCAAAGGGCCAGGACGCGGGGCTACAGCCCGTTCCTGGCCCTACTGCTGTACCTAGGTGCTGTACCTACTGCGCAGGTGTTCGAAAAAACCGTCGGGACGGCCGGATTTGAACCGGCGACCCCTTGACCCCCAGTCAAGTGCGCTACCAAACTGCGCCACGTCCCGGTGCCGCGAGGCACCTGCCCGCCGAGGCAGGCTTACATACCTTAGCGTAGCGTCGGCCCCGTTCGCTGACGCTCAACGGCCGCCGGGCCACAGCCACCGCCGTCGCCGCCGGCGGGGGACAGTCGGCGGTGGACAGGGAGTGCCGACCGCCATGCCAGACCGGCTCGCCACGCTGCTGCCATATCCGGTCAGGGTCCAGGCACAGCCGGGCCAGTTCGCGGTGCGCCGGGACACGCCGATCGCGGCCGGACCAGAGGCGCGGCAGGAAGCGGACGCGGTGAGACAGGTACTCGCCGCGCTGCCCTGGCCGCCAGCACCGCCAGCACCGCTCGCCGGCATCGGCCGCAGCGAGGCCGCGCTCGCCGGGATACTGGTGGACACCGACAGGACGCTGCCGGCCGAAGGGTACCGACTGCTCATCAGCCCGGACCGGATGAAGCTCACCGCAGCAGACCCGGCCGGCGCCTTCTACGCCGCGCAGACCATCCGCCAGCTGCTTCCGGACGAAGCGTTCCGTGCCGCACCAGTCCCAGGTCCGTCATGGCACTTGCCCTGCGCGGAGATCGAAGACGCACCCGCACTCGAATGGCGCGGCGCCCACCTCGACGTGTCCAGGCACTTCTTCCCCAAGCGCACCGTGCTCGGCTTCATCGACATGCTGGCCGCGCACAAGCTGAACCGGCTGCACCTGCACCTGACCGACGACCAGGGCTGGCGGATCGAGAGCCGCAGCCATCCCGCCCTGCACCGCGCCGGCTCGCACCGGCGCCAGACGCTGGTCGGTCCGGCCCAGCTGGAGCCGAACGTCTACGACGGCACCCCGCACGGCGGCTACTACACGCTCACAGACCTCGCCGAGATCGCCGCCTACGCCGCGCAGCGCATGATCAGGATTGTCCCCGAGATCGAGGTTCCCGGGCACGCCTCCGCGCTGCTCGCCGCGCTGCCCGAGCTCGCTCCCGCCAAAGGCGCACGCTACGAAGTAGCCACCGGCTGGGGAATCACTTCGCAGATCGCCGCACCGCTGCCGGAGACGGTGGCCGTGCTCGAGGAGATATTCGGCGAGCTGCTCGGCGCGGTCCCCGCCGACTGCGTGCACATTGGCGGCGACGAGTGCGTGCTCGACGACTGGCGCGCTAGTCCCCAAGTCGAGGAGTACCGTCGCCAGCTTGGCCTGCCGAGTCACGAGGCGCTGCACGCGTACTTCCTCAGGCAGGTCGCGGACATGCTGGCGGACAGGTTCGGCGTCCGTACCGTGGTCTGGGATGAGGGCTTCGCGAGCACCACCACAGGCGCACGGCTGCGTGACGACACTCTCGTCATGGCCTGGCGGGGCGACGACATCGCCAGGCGAGCCGCGCTGGCCGGGCACGACGTCATCGCCAGCCCGGTCCTGCCCACCTACTTCGACTACTCCCAGGCCGGCGACGACAAAGAGCCGCTCTCCATCGGCGGCCCGGTCACGATCGAGGACGTGGCAAAGCTGCGCCCGGTACCAGCAGACTGGCCAGAAAAAGCGAAACAGCACCTCATCGGCACCCAGTTCCAGGTGTGGACCGAGTACATCCCGGACGCCCGCGCACTCGACTACATGACCTTCCCGCGCGCCAGCGTGTTCGCCGAGGTGGCCTGGCACGGCAGCCCGGCCGCATGGACGCACCAGGACGCGACCCACAACGACAGGCCGCCGCTACGCGACAGGCTCGCCGCGCACCTGAACCGACTCACTGCGGCAGGCATCGAGTACCGGCCGCTCGACGGCCCGCACCCCTGGCAGCAGGGCGGGACAGGGCCGCGCCGCTACCAGGCTGGCTACTCGTCCGACGAGGTCACCCGGCACCTGGCGCAACTGGCGGGGGACTGATTAGGGGGAAGGATCGTGGTCGCCACGACGACCACGATCCTTCCCGCTGATGCAACCCGCGGCCCGCGTGGCCTGCGGGGAAGCGTCGCGTGAGTGATGAACAATGGCGGTATGGCACCTGAGCGCATGCCTCGTTCGTTCTGCTGCCGAGGGAGCGGGGTAGGAGACTCGGCAGGCCCGTGTCCGGGCCGCGAAACGGAGCGACAGGGATGACGTCACGGGGACAGGCGCCGGAGTGGACGGACCCGGAGCTGCGCGCGTACCGCGCGCAGTCCGCCGATACCGTGCCCGGCACGACGCTGCCCGGGACGACCGTGCCCGGCGCGACCGTGCCCGGCGGCCAGCGCCCCCAGCGCCCCCGGCGGCTTCGCAAGCTCATCCGCCGCGCGATGGCGGCGCTCGGCGTCCTCGTCTTCCTCGCGATCGCCGGGTTCGGCGGGCTGCTTCTCGTGACACCGTCGGCCGGCCAGGCCCAGGCAATCGCGCAGGCTCAGGACCGTGCGCACGGCGTCGCCTTCCCCGGCCCGCCGGTGCCCGCCAGGTTCGCCGAGGCTCTGGTGGCCACCGAGGATCACAGGTTCTACCAGGACCCGGGCATCGACCCTATCGCCGTCGGGCGGGTGGCTCTTGGCTACCTGAAGGGCGACGGCCCGCAGCAGGGCGGTGCCACCATCACCCAGCAGCTCGCCAAGATGCTGTACACCCCGGGACAGTCAAGCCTCAAAGCCGAGGCCAAGCAGGTGGCGCTCGCCATCAAGCTGAACTGGACGTACAGCAAGGCCCAGATCCTGCAGTTGTATGCCGACGTGGTCTACTTCGGCCAGAACTACTACGGGCTTGGCACGGCGAGCTGCGGGTACTTTGGCGTGCCGCCGGCCCAGCTGACCTGGTCGCAGGCGGCGATGCTGGCCGGCGCCGTGAATGGCCCGTCCCTGTACGACCCGCTGACGCACCCGGTCCAGGCGCGGGCCCGCGAGGCGCACGTGCTCAGCCGGCTGGTAGCCACCGGCACGCTCACCCAGTCGCAGGCGAGTGCGGCGCTGGCTCAGCCTCTCGGCCTGGTGTCTCCTCAGCTGGCGGGGGCAACGCAAGGAACACCCACTTGCGGTACGACCAGAACCTGAACAGCGTGCCGAGGCCGACGCCGATTATCAGCGCGATGTTCAGCGGGACCGGACCGGAGAACCCCAGGACGTATCTGGTGCACCCGATGCACAGCAGCTGAATGGCTAGGCCTGCTCCGTTCAGAAGAAAAAAGAGGAGAAGTTCCCTGCCCTGTCCGCTGTCCGCGCGGTGCCTGAACGTCCAGTATCTATTACCCGCATACGACACGCAGGTCGCCGCGACGTTCGCGATGACGTTGGCGGTCAGCGGCCCGAGGCCGGCGCCCAGGTGCAGGCCGTCGGTCCCGCCGATGGTCACGCAGAACGCCGCCACGCCGACGATCAGGAACCGGACCGCCTCGCCGGTCAGCTCCCGGTAGCGCCGGTACAGCAGGCGGCCGAATCTCACCCCGCTACGGACTCACTGACGGGGGAGCGGCCAGCGTGAGAAACACCCACCTGCGGTAGGACCAGAACCTGAACACCGTGCCGAGGCCGATCCCGATGATCAGCGCGGCGTTCAGCGCGAGCGCTCCGGTCAAGCCCAGTACGTACCTGGCGATACCGATGCACATGAGCTGGAGGGCCAGCCCCGCCCCGTTCAGCAGGAAAAAGAGAAAGAACTCCCGACCCTGTGCCTTGTTCGTGCTGTGCCTGAACGTCCACTGCCTGTTGCCCGCGAACGATACGCACGTCGCCACGATGTTCGCGATGGCGTTGGCGGGCAGTGGCCCGAGACCGGCGCCGAAGTGCAGGCCGTTGGTCCCGCCGATGGTCATCGACAACGACACCGCGCCGACGGTCACGAACCTGGCCGCCTCGCCGGTCAGTTCCCGGCAACGCCGGTACAGCATGCGGCCGAATCGCACCAGGCAACCCGTTCCTTCCCTGGTCTCCCGGGCGCGCTTGCGGGGGGCAGCGCGGAAACCGGTTCGGAATTGTCTGCCCCCCACGGTAGCGTCGCGGTGTGCCCGAGTCAGACATCCTGGTCAGTGCTCGCGGCCTGACCAAGCGATTCGGCGACTTCACCGCGGTCGACGGCATCGATTTCCAGCTGCGCCGCGGCGAGGCGTTCGGCTTCCTCGGGCCAAATGGCGCGGGCAAATCGTCCACCATGCGCATGCTCGGCTGCGTCTCGCCGCCGAGCAGCGGAGAGCTGACCATCCTCGGGCTCGATCCGGTGGCGGACGGGTCGGTGATCAGGGCCAGGCTCGGCGTGGTGCCGCAGGAGGACACGCTCGACGTCGAGCTGACCGTGCGGGAGAACCTGCTGATCTACGGCCGGTACTTCGGCCTGCCCAGGCAGCTGATCAAGGAGCGCACCGCGCGGCTGCTGGACTTCGTGCAGCTCTCCGACCGCGCGTCCGACCAGGTCGAGCCGCTGTCCGGCGGCCTGAAGCGGCGGCTGACCATCGCCCGGTCGCTGATCAACGAGCCGGACATCCTGCTGCTCGACGAGCCGACGACCGGGCTGGACCCGCAAGCCAGGCACGTGGTCTGGGACCGGCTGTTCCGGCTGAAGCGCCGCGGCGTGACGCTGATCCTCACCACGCACTACATGGACGAGGCCGAGCAGCTATGTGACCGCCTCGTCGTGATGGACCATGGCAAGATCGCGGCGGAGGGCTCGCCGCGCGAGCTGATCGACGCCTACTCCACCCGGGAGGTGCTCGAGCTGCGGTTCGACCCGTCCAGTCACGAGCAGGCCGCGGAGAAGCTGGCCGCCGTCCCCGCCGAGCGGATGGAGGTGCTCGCCGACCGGATACTGCTTTATATCCCGAACGGTGACGGGGCTCTAGCCAGTGTGCACGATCTAGGTCTGGACCCGCTGACCTCGCTAGTGCGCCGGAGCACGCTCGAGGACGTGTTCCTGCGGCTGACGGGGCGCAGGCTGGACGACTGATGGCCGCGTCCGGCGTGCTCGCCGTCCGCGAGCTCAGGTTCTGGCTGACCGACTATCGCAGGACCTGGCGCGGCACGATCTACTCCAGCGTGATCAACCCGATGCTCTACCTGGGTGCGATGGGCGTCGGCCTGGGCACGCTGGTCGACAAGCACGGCACCGCGCACCTGGGCGGGGTGAGCTACCTGACGTTCCTGGCGCCCGGACTGCTCGCCGCCGCGGCGATGCAGTCCGGCATCGGCCAATGCTCGTACCCCATCCTCGGCTCGGTGAAATGGAACCGCAACTACCAGGCGGCAGCAGCCTCACCGCTGCGGCCCGGCGATATCTTCCACGGGCATCAGCTCTTCGTGACGATGCGGCTGCTGATGAACTGCGGGATATTCCTCGCGGTTATGGCGGCGTTCGGCGCGGTGCGCTCGCCGGCCGTGATCTTTGCGCTGCCGGCCGCGATGCTCACCGGCCTGGCGTTCGCCGCACCCGTCGAGGCGTGGGCGATCACCCAGAACTCCGACCGCGGCTTCTCCGTGGTGTTCAGGTTCGTGATGATCCCGCTGTTCTTGTTCTCCGGCACCTTCTTCCCGGTCACCCAGCTACCGGCCTGGCTGCGCCCCGTCGCCTACGCCACCCCGCTGTGGCACGGGGTGGCGCTGTGCCGGGGGATCAGCCTCGGCACGCTGACAGTCGGCGACGCGTTCCTGCACACCGGCTACCTGGTCGTGGTCACAGTCGCTGGGCTGGTAGTCGGGCAGCGGACGTACCGCAGGCGGCTGCATGCCTGAGTTCGCTGGCAGCGCGCCATGACCGCGCCGGTGCTGGGTGAGGCGGCCGGCCTGCTGCGGGTGCTGCCGGTTCCCAGCCGGTCACCCGGCAGCCTGCACATAGTCGAGCGGCACGCGCGGGTATACCGGCACGCCTGGCTGATGCTCGTCTCCGGGCTGCTCGAGCCGCTGTTCTACCTGCTGTCGATCGGGGTGGGCCTTGGTCACCTTGTCGGCCCTGTGACCGGGCCGGGCGGCCCGATCGGCTACACCGCGTTCGTGGCGCCTGCCCTGCTGGCCAGTTCGTCGATGAACGGTGCGGTCTTCGACTCCACCTTCAACGTGTTCTTCCGGCTCAAGTACGCCAAGTTCTACGACGCGGCGCTGGCCACGCCGATGCGCCCTGGCGACGTGGCCCTCGGCGAGATCACCTGGGCACTGATCCGCGGCGGTCTCTACGCGTGCGCGTTCATGGTGATCATGCTGGCGATGGGCCTGGTGCATTCGCCCTGGGCGGTGCTCGCGGTGCCGGTCGCGCTGCTCATCGGGTTCGCCTTCGCCGCGGTGGGGATGGCCGGCACTACCTACATGCGCAGCTGGCAGCATTTCGAGTTCGTCACCCTGGCGACGCTGCCGATGTTCCTGTTCTCTGCCTCGTTCTACCCGCTGACCGTGTACCCGGCGGCGCTTCGGATCGTGGTGGAATGCACGCCGTTGTATCAGGGGGTCGCGCTGCTGCGCGGGCTCACGCTGGGTGCGGTGGGGCCTGGGCTGCTGCTGCACGCACTGTATTTGGCGGTGATGGGGCTGGCCGGCCTGTCGATCGCCACCCGGCGGATCGGCCACCTGCTGCTCAGGTAGGCCGGGGCGGTCAGGCAGGACGCCGAGCGGGCCCACAGCCTGCATTCAGGGATTCCGGAGGATGCGCGGCCACTGTGAGGCAATGAGGTCACCTGCTGTCGGTGCGTCCGGTGCGTCCGGTCTGGTGTCGGCCCGCAGCGAGGCCCGGTTGCTGGTCGTCGACGACGAGCCGACGATCCTGGAGCTGCTGTCCGGATCCCTGCGGTTTGCTGGCTTCGAGGTGGTGACCGCGGCTAGCGGCACGCAAGCCCTGCGGGTCGCGGCCGCGACGAGGCCCGACCTGATCCTCCTCGACGTGATGATGCCCGATGGTGACGGTTTCGAGGTGATCCGGCGGATCCGGTCCGGCGGGCCGCGCGTGCCGGTTATTTTCCTGAGCGCACGAGGCGCCGTGCACGAACGGGTCACCGGGCTTGTCCTCGGCGGAGACGACTACGTCACGAAGCCGTTCAGCCTGGTGGAGGTGCTGGCCCGCATCCGGGCGGTGCTGTGCCGCAGCGGCAGGGAAACGGAGGCGAGCTCGCGGCTGGTCGTCGCCGACCTGACGCTCGACGAGGACAGCCACGAAGTGCGCCGGGGCGGTGAGGTGGTCGCACTGACGCCGAACGAGTTCAGGCTGCTGCGCTACCTGATGGTCAATGCCGGACGGGTTCTCAGCAAGGCGCAGATCCTCGACCACGTCTGGAATCACAGCTTCAGCGGTGATGGCAACGTCGTCGAGCCCTGCGTCAGCTACCTGCGGCGCAAGGTCGACCGCGGCGAGCCGCGCCTGATCCACAACATCCGCGGCATGGGCTACATCCTGCGGATTCCTCCGCCGTGAGTTGGCGGCCCGGCAGCCGGCTGCGGCGGCTGCTGGCGAACGCGTCGCTACGGGTGCGCGTCATGCTCGCTGCCGCGGTGCTGGTCACGCTGACCTCCGCGGTTATGGGCTTCCTGGGCACCACACTGCTGCGCGGCTACCTGTTCAGCCGGGCTGACGGGCAGCTTCTCAGCTTCTCGTCGGCCATCAGCTCCGGGCACGGCCGTCCGCCCCCTCAGTTCCAGCATGGCGGGCCGTCGCAGCTGCCCAGCTTGTTCCTGGTCGAACAGGTCAGCGCCGACGGCCGGGTCCAGGTGAAGGGCGGGTCAGTGCACGGCGTTGCGCCGCCAGAGCTCTCTGCCGCGCGCCTGCACGGTCCGGCGCGCCCGTTCACCGCGGCCGCGACGGGCGAGTCGGGGCACTCCTGGCGGGTGCTGGTGGAACCGGAGGCAGACGGCCAGCACGTGGTGATCGCTTACAGCCTCGACGCCCTGAACAGCACCGTTTCCCGGGTAGAGATTGCCGACGCGGCAGCCGGAGCCGTCGCCATCGCGCTGCTGGCGGTCATCGGGTTGCCGCTTGTCCGGATCAGCCTGGCCCCGCTGGCCCGGATCGAGGACACAGCCGAGGCGATCGCCGCCGGAGACCTGTCCCGACGGATCGACCGCCCCGCTACCGGTACCGAGGTGGGCCGCCTGTCCGCCGCCCTCAACACCATGCTCGGCCGGATCGAGACTGCCTACCGGGCCCGGGAAGAAGGCGAGGCGCGCGCCCGCGATTCCGAGGACCGGATGCGCCGGTTCGTCGCCGATGCCAGCCACGAGCTGCGGACGCCGCTGACCTCGGTCAGGGGTCTCGCCGAGTTCTCGCTCCAGCAGGGACCTGCCGCTAGCCGCGCCGAACTGACTCGGCTGATGGCCGGCATCCAGCAGGAAGCCACCCGGATGGGACTGCTGGTGGAGGATCTGCTGCTGCTGGCCCAGTTCGATGCGGACCGCCCGCTGGACCGCCGGCCGGTCGACCTTTCCAGCGCCGCCGTGGAGGCGGTCCAGGTTGCCCGCGCAGTCCAGCCCGGCCACCCCCTCACCCTGCTCGCTGCCCAGGACCTTGTCATCGTCTCCGCCGACAGCGCACGCCTGCGCCAGATCATCGACAACCTCATCAGCAACGCGTTCCAGCACACCCCGGCAGGCACCCCGGTCACCGTCGCCGTGGACACCGCGGCCGGTCACGGCCAGCTCACCGTGACCGACAGCGGACCCGGAATGACCGCCGAGCAGGCCTCCCGCGTGTTCGAGCGGTTCTACCGCACCGACCCGGCGCGCAGCCGCGACGCGGGCGGCAGCGGGCTCGGCCTGTCCATCGCCGCCGCCCTCGTCGACGCCCACCAGGGGACGATAACCGTCGACACCCGGCCGGGACACGGGGCCACGTTCCGGGTCAGGCTGCCGCTCATGAACGGTAGCGGCGCAACCGTGGACGACCGCCGGCGCTCTTAGCCGGCCTTCCCGCAGCAGCCCGCGGCAGGACCGGGCATCAGCGCGGCAACGGCCGGGCTCCGCGGTCAGGAAAGCAGCAGCCGGCCGCAACGAGATCACAAGCCTCGCGCGATGAGCTACAGGCATCGGGCACCCAAGCCCGTCTGAAGTAGCCCGCGAATGTCCGGTCTCGTATTCAGGAGGACGCACTGTTGCCCCGTCTAGCAGCCAGCCAAGCTCCGGGCCGCCTACTGGCCTCACCGCGCATCCTCGCGCCCCTGCTGCTCGCCGTTATAGCGGTAAGCGGTTGCGGCGCAAGCAGCGCGTCGCCCGCGCCCGCGGCTTCTCCGGCCGGCGCTGGCGGGGGCATCAGCTCTTCGGTCAGCCAGTGCCTCAAGAAGCATGGCGTGGACCTGCCGGGCGGGGGAGCGGGAGGCCGGCCGACCGGGCGGCCGACTGGGCAGCCGCCCGCAGGGGGCGGCGGGCGGCCACCTGGCGGGGGGACCTTTGGCAAGGCACTCAAAGCCTGCGGGGTGTCGCGCCCGCAAGGCGGCTTCGGGCCCGGCGGCTGATCGCGCCGGGCGCGGCCTCGTGCTGGCGTCCTGGTCCCCTGCCGAACAGCCGGTGCAGTACGAACACACGAGGGAGAGGAATCCGCATGTTTTTCACGTATCTGCGGCGCGAGCTGAGCCGCAGGAGACGGCAGGCCAGTTTCATCGTCATGGGGATTGCCGTCGGGATCGGCCTGGTCATCACCGTGACCGCGGCAGCGGCCGGTGTCAAGGACGCGCAGGGCACGGTTCTGCACTCCCTGTACGGGGTCGGAACCGATGTCACGGTCACCCAGAAAGCGACAGCGGGCTCCGGCGCCCCAGCGGGGTTTCGCGTCGGCGGCGGGTCCGCCAAGGCGGGCACAAAGTTCACCAGGGACAATCTGGTCGGCGCCGGCATGGGGACGCTGAAAGCGTCGTCAGTGTCGGCAATATCCCAGCTGAAGCATGTCTCAGCCGCCGCCGGCGGGCTCACCCTGACCGACACCCGGCTCTCGGGCACGATCCCGTCATCAACCTCGGGCGGTTTCGGCGCCCCTAGCGGCGGCGGCGGCGGATCATCCTCCTTCAAGATCAATTCGTTTAGCGTCGACGGGGTCGATCTTTCCGCAGGCAAGGTCGGCGTCCTGAGTTCGGGAAAGATCACCTCCGGCCACACGTTCTATACCTCCGAGGCCAACTCCGACGACGCCCTCGTGACCTCCGATTACGCCACCGCGAACAGCCTGAAAACGGGGTCGGCGGTCACCATCGCCGGGACGAAGTTCACCGTCATCGGCATCGTCACAGTGCCTGCTGGCACCAGTTCCGCCGACATGTTCATCCCGCTGGCCAGGGCGCAGGCACTCGCCGGCCTGAAAGGGTACGTGAACACGATCTACGTGGCCGCTGACAGCGCCTCGAACATCAGCAGCGTTTCCGCGGAGATCTCGTCACTGTTGCCCAAAGCCACCGTCACCACCTCCAGCAGCCTGGCCAGTGAGGTAAGCGGCTCGCTGTCCAGTGCCGGAAGCCTGGCCAACAACCTGGGCAAGTGGCTGGCGGTCGCTGTGCTGATCGCGGCGTTCTGCCTGGCGGCCCTGCTGATGATGGCCGCCGTCTCGCGCCGGGTCCGGGAGTTCGGCACGCTCAAGGCGCTGGGCTGGCAGAGCCGGCGGGTCATCGCCCAGGTGATGGGGGAAGCGCTTGCCATGGGCGTGATCGGGGGAGTCGTCGGGGTCGGGCTCGGCTTCGGCGGGGCCGGCCTGGTGGACGCCCTGGCCCCGAAGCTTTCGGCTACGGCCGGCAGCCCGACCGCGGCGTCATCGGGCGGCGCGGGCTCGTTCGGGCCGGGCGGTGGCGGTGGCGGCGGCGGCTTCAGCAAGCTGGCCGCCAGTGCGGAGCACACCGTGACCGTCCACCTGACTGCGCCGGTGACGGTAGAGGCGGTCCTGCTCGCGGTCCTGCTGGCGATCGTCGGCGGTCTTGCGGCCGGCTCGCTCGGCGGGTGGCGGGCCGCCCGGCTGCGCCCGGCCGCGGCGCTGGGCCGCCTCGAGTAAGCAGCGACGGCCAGACGAGAGAGGGAACCCATGTACAAGCTCAGCGGCGTAACGAAGAACTACCAGAAGGGCCGCGATACGGTGCACGCCCTCCGGGGGGTCGACCTGGTCATCGAGGACGGCGAATGGCTGGCCATCCAGGGCCGGACCGGACACGGGAAGTCCACATTGCTAATGATCCTCGGCGGCCTGGACCAGCCCACATCGGGAATCGTCGAGTTCAACGGGCAGGACCTGACGCAGCTCAGGGAGACTCAGCTCACCGCGGTGCGGGCCGCCTCGATCGGGTTCATCTTCCAGACCTTCAACCTGGTCCCCACCCTGTCGGCGCAGGAGAATGTGGAAACCGCGCTGGCGCCGCAGCGGATCGCCCCGGCGCAGCGGCGGACGCTGGCCGCCCGCGCGCTTGAGGAGGTCGGCCTCGCCGACCGGGCCCGCCACCTGCCCTCGGAGCTGTCCGGCGGGCAGCAGCAGCGGGTGGCGATCGCCCGGGCCCTGGTCAAGGAACCCAAGGTGCTGCTGGCCGACGAGCCGACCGGCAACCTGGACGAGGGCACCAGGGACGACATCATCGGCCTGCTCGAAAGTCTCTGGCGCGAGCGAGGCCTGACCATGGTGATGGTCACCCACGACAGCTCGGTCGCGCGCCGCGCCCAGCGACTCGGCATCATGAAGAACGGCCGCCTGTCTATTAAGCAAGACACCAGGAATGACACCAGTACCAATGACACCGGGAGCAATAAGGCCATGGACGCATCGGCTGGATGACCTCCGGAACGCATCGGCTGGATGACCTCCGGAACGCCTCGTCGCGGCAGCGATGGAGCAAGCCGGCCCTGCTCGCGCTGCCCAGGCAGGGCCCGTCCTCGGCGGTCGTGACGCTGCCCGGCCGCGCCTGTCAGGGCAGGGCGGTGCCGGTTCGCGGTGCGGGACGCGCCGCCGGGCCGTAGGTGCGATCGACTGCCTGGACGATCTCCCTGAGCGCGCTGACTTCGGCCGCCAGGGCACGCCGGCCTGCGGGGGTGGCGGTGATCCAGGTGCGCGGACGGCGTCTTCGTAGTCGGCTACGGGTTCCGGCGACTGGTCCTTGACCGCAGGAAGCCTGCCTCGTAACGCGGTCAACGAAGTATTACCGATAGGGACATAATCCGCTTCCTGGTGTTACGGTCTGCGCATGACCGGGAGGCAACTGTGCCGCCCCGGTTTCTTCTGGGACCAGAGGAGACACCATGCGCAGGGCCTGTCTCGCGGCTGCCGCAGCAAGCACCGTCGCTCTTGCCGCTGTCGGCGGCAGTGTGCTGACCGGAGCCGGATCTGCCGGGCCCGCTACCTCGGCGAAGGCTGCTTCCCCGGTGATTCTCCTGCACCCCGGCGTGGTCCACCCCGTCATGGCGCCGTCGGCCAGCCCGCCGACGACGGCGCAGTGCGAGTCGAAGTTCAAGATCGCCTGCTATCAGCCCGCTCAGCTCGAGCAGGCGTACGGCCTGCCGGAGCTGTACCGGCACGGGATCACTGGTGCCGGTCAGACCATCGTCATCGTGGATTCCTTCGGTTCTCCTACGATCCGCTACGACCTGGCGGTATTCGACAAGACGTTTCACCTGGCAGCACCCCCGTCTCTGAAGATCATCCAGCCTGCCGGGAAGGTGCCGCCCTACAACCCCAAGAGCGGCATGCCGGGCTGGGCCGGCGAGACGGACCTGGACGTGGAGTACTCGCACGCCATCGCGCCGGACGCGAACATCCTGCTGGTCGAGACTCCGGTGTCGGAGAATGAGGGCACCTCGGGCTTCCCCCAGATCGAGCGGGCCGAGGAGTACGTCGTCAACCACCATCTCGGCGGCGTGATCAGCCAGAGCTTCAGCGCCACCGAGCAGAGCTTCCCGTCCGCGCAGTCGCTGCTGCGGCTGCGGCGCGCCTACCAGGACGCCGCCCGCAATCACGTGACCGTGCTCGCTGCCGCCGGCGACAGCGGCGCGGCCGACGTCGGGCCCAACGGGTCCACGTACTACCTGCACCCGGTGACGTCCTGGCCGGACAGCGACCCGCTGGTGACCGGGGTCGGGGGCACCCAGCTGCACCTCAACGCGACGGGTGGCCACACCGCGCCGGACAACGTGTGGAACGACACCTACAACGTGGCGACCCAGCGGTTCATCTTCGGCCACAAGGGCGCGAACGCGCTGGCTGGCGGCGGTGGCAAGTCGATCATCTTCGCCCGGCCCGGCTACCAGGACGGCGTGGCGCAGCTCGTGGGGAGGCAGCGCGGCGTTCCGGACATCTCGATGAGCGGTGCCTGCAACGGCGCGGTGGATATGTACCAGAGCTTCGCCGGCCAGCGGCCCGGCTGGTACCAGACCTGCGGCACCAGCGAGGCGACTCCGGAGATGGCCGGGATGGTGGCCCTGGCCGACCAGGTCGCGGGCCACCCGATCGGGCTGATCAACCCGGCCCTTTACGCCCTGTCCGCCGCGCACGCCCCGGGCATCGTGGATATCACGAAGGGCAACAACACGGTGTCCTTCCCCCAGGGCGGCAAGCAGCACACCGTGCACGGATTCCGCGCCCTTCCCGGCTACGACCTGGCATCCGGCGTCGGCACGATCTACGCGCCCGACTTCGTACCCGAACTGGCCCGCCTGGCCGGGTAGCGGCCAGAGCGGCTCAGCGATCGCTAGGTTCCAGGGAAAGGAATACGCCATGCGACGTGACACATTCCTTCATCGGCGGCGGGTGCTGCTCGCCATTGGCGTACTGGCCGCCTGCGCGACCGCGGCAGCGACCGCAGCACCCGCATATGCGGGGCCGGCGATCCGTTCGGGTTCGGGTTCGGGTTCGGGTTCGGTGTCGGCGTCCAGGTCGGCGACCCCGTCCGCGAGCGCCCCCATCAGCGGTCACCTGGTCGCCGGTGCTGTTTTCGGCGCTGCAGCGCGTCGCGGGAACGGCTCGGCGGTCACCGATTTCATCCGCGCGCATAAGCGCATGCTCAGCGAGCTGCACGCGACCTCAGGAGTCAAGCCGAGTAGCAAGCTTCACGACTGGTGGGGGAGCTTTCCCGACACGGACTCGGGTAGCGGCGTGATGGCAACACAGAGCGTGTCGTCAACCCTGCGCCTGTCCCACCCGGGCGACATTCTCTACGCGCCTACCATGACGCCGGCCGACAACTCGTGTATCGAGGTTGTCACCATGCACAACGCCACCAAGGCGCAGATCTGGGCGTGGGACTGGTGCGGCTCGGTCGCACCGGGCGCGAGAGTCAACGTCAACTCGTCCTTCTTGAAGACCTACACCACGACGGTCAACGGCCGCACGGCGTACACCACCAAGGATGTCAGGACCAACACGAAGGCGAACACCTGGACCGCCTACCTGTACAACTACCAGACCAGTGCCTGGGACAAGCTGTTCACCAGCTCCGGGAGCGACAAGAGCGGGCTGTCCTATGGCTGGGACATGTTCGAGTTCTACTCGAGCACCGACCCGAGCACCGGCAACACCTACGTGTGCGGAGACTTCCAGAGCTCCGGCACTCAGATCGAGAGCAGCTCGATCAAGATCCGCTCTGGCAACACCTGGAATCTGGCCAACTCGAGCAACTCGTCGTGGTCACCGGAGGCGGACCCGAACCCTGCTTCGTATCTGTGCCCCGACATGCAGTTCAACATCGTCACGAACAACAGTGACTGGATGGTTGACGTAGCGAGCTGACCCAGGCGGAAGATCCGCGGCCGATAGTCCAGCGGGGCCTGGATAGCCGAGCAAAGCTTTTCTGGTGCCTGCGTGCTCCGGCGGCGGCTCTGAGGCGTCGAACCTATGAAGCCAATCAGGCCGTGCTCGCTGCGCCAGGAATCGGTTACAGGCGGCGTTGCAGGGAACGCCTGACGGGAGATGTCATGGGTATGGCGCGGACTAGCAGGTTGAGGCGGGCCATGCCCGCGATCATGGTGGTGGGGCTGGCATCGACGGCGGCGCTGGCGGGAGGAGCCAGCTCGGCGGTAGCCGCACCGCGTGCGGGCAGCTTAAGAGCGGCACGGACGGTCGCGGCCATTGCCGAGCCTCTCCAGGGCAAGGCCACCACGCTCGCGCTGGCCTCGAATTGCGGCGTCACGTTTGCCCGCGGCGATCTGTACATCGCCGACGGCATCGCGGTGCGGAAGGTAAGCCCGAGTGACTGGCTGACCACACCCAGCGACCACGGGTATACCTGCGGGGTTGCGCTGGACCAGTGGGGCAACATCGTGTACGCGGGTTCCGGTGGTGACCAGCTAGCCCACGAAGCACCTGCCCGCTTCCTGCTTCATCAGGAAGCGGGCAGATCGTGGTCCTATCCCTGGCCAGGGACCTGCGGCGTGAAGTACCGCCGCGGGTTGGCGACGAGCATCGTGTCGATCTGCTCGTCGGTGACGCCCCGCTCGCGCAGTGCGGGCAGCACGTCGTCGAGCAGGTGGATGAGGTGCCAGTTCGGCGCGAGGACGGGGATCAGCTCGGCCGGGAACCAGTCGATGTGGCAGGACGCGTCGTGCGACAGCACCATGTTCCCGGCGTAACCCCGCTCAGCCATCGCCGCCACCGTGGCAACTCGCGGCTCGAACGGGAACAGGATGTCCAGGCCAAACCGGTCCATGCCGAGCAGGCAGCCCGCATCGGCCAGCCGGGTCAGGTAGTCCAGGTCGTCGGTGTCACCGCAGTGCGCCAGCAGCACGCGGGACAGATCCGCGCCCTCCTCGGTGAGCACGCGCAGCGCCACCAGGCCGGACCGGCTGGCCGGGTGGGTGTGCACCATGATCGGGGCGCCGGTGGTCACGTGCGCCCTGGCCACCGCGCGCATCACCCGTTCTACTCCCGGGGTGAGGCCTTCGTCCTCGATGCAGCACTTGAGGAACGCGGCCTTGACGCCGGTGCCGGCGATGCCCTCGGTGATATCGCCCACGAACAGATCCGTCATCGGGTCCGCGCCGTCGGTTCCGCTGTCTGGCGAGCGGTAGCGGAAATACAGCGGGATGTCGTTGTAGGTGTACAGGCCGGTCGCGACGATGATGTTGATGCCGGTGCGGGCAGCGACCCGCTGGATGCGCGGGATGTTGCGGCCCAGGCCGACCACGGTCGGGTCGGCGATGGTGGCCACGCCGCGCTGCTCGAGTGCGGTGAGCTTCACGGCAGCGGCGTCGACCTGCTGTTCCTCGTCCCAGCCTGCGGGGTAGTTCTGCCGGATCTCCTCGTTCAGCACGAACACGTGCTCGTGCATGAAGACCTGGCCGAGTTCGGCCACAGCCACCGGGCCGCGCACTGTCTCCACCGTCTCCATCGTCTGCGGCCGCCGGTCAGATTCCGTCGCGGTCATCGTCGCCTCCTTGCGAGTATCCCGTCTGGACGGGGCCAGGCTGGGAAAGGGTACCGGTCAGTAGGTAGTCTTATCCGGACTCGCGGGGAGCCAGGACGCGGCGCGCGCGGGGCGGACGAGAAACGCCGGAAGGTGCGTAATGGACTTCGCGTACGACGCCCGCACGGAAGAGTTGCGCGCGAGCCTGCTCGCCTTCATGGCCGAACGCATCTATCCGGCCGAGCCGGTACTCAGCGCCCAGGTGGCGGAGGCCACGGCGGCCGGCCGCCAGTGGGAACGCCCGCCGGTCATGGCGGAGCTGAAGGCGGAGGCGCGCCGCCGCGGGCTGTGGAACCTGTTCCTGGCCAATGGCCCGCACACCGAGGGCCTGCCCGGCACAGCAGGGCTGACCAACCTTCAGTACGCACCGCTGGCCGAGATTACCGGCCGCAGCCCCGCGCTCGCACCCGAGGCGCTCAACTGCGCCGCGCCCGACACGGGCAACATGGAACTGCTGGCGGAATTCGGTAACGCAGCCCAGCGCGACCGCTGGCTGCGGCCGCTCCTCGACGGCGAGATCAGGTCGGCGTTCTGCATGACCGAGCCCGACGTCGCCTCATCGGACGCCAACAACATCGCGACAAGAATCGACCGCCGTGGCGACGACTACGTGATCAACGGGCGGAAGTGGTGGTCGTCCGGTGCGATGAACCCCGGCTGCGAGATCCTCATCGTGATGGGCCGCACCGACGATGCCGCGCCGCCGCACAAGCAGCAGTCCATGGTCCTGGTTCCGAGGGACACGCCGGGCGTGATCGTGCACCGGGGGATGCATGTGTTCGGCTATACCGACGGGACGCACGGCGGCCACGCGGAGATCGAGTTCCGCGACGCCACCGTCAGCGCGGCCAACCTGATCGCCGGCGAAGGCGACGGCTTCGCGATCGCGCAGGCACGGCTCGGCCCGGGCCGGATCCACCATTGCATGCGGCTCGTCGGCGCAGCCGAACGCGCCCTCGAGCTCATGTGCCGCCGGGTAACCTCGCGCACCGCATTCGGCGGGCCGCTGGCCGAGCAGAGCGTCATCCAGGGCTGGATCGCGGAGTCGCGGGTGCGCATCGAGTCGGCCCGGCTGCTCGTGCTCAAGACCGCCTGGCTGATGGACACCGTCGGCAACAAGGGCGCGCATACCGAGATCCAGGCCATCAAGATCGGCACCCCGGCGATGGCCGAGTGGGTGATCGACAAGGCGATCCAGGCGCACGGCGCGGCCGGGATAAGTCAGGACTTCCCGCTTGCCCAGCTGTGGGTGAGCGCGCGGTCGCTGCGGTTCGCCGACGGACCTGACGAGGTGCACAAGCGTTCCCTGGCCCGCCGGGAGCTGCGCAGGTACCGCGCCGCCGCCGAGACCTGAAACCGGGCCCGCCCGGTCACTACCAGGAGGAAATTTATGCCACAAGACCAGCAACGCGTCGCGATCGTCACCGGCGCCGCGCGCGGCATCGGTGCCGCCACCGCCAGCCGCCTGGCCGAAGACGGGATGGCGGTCGCCGTCCTGGACCTGGACGAGGCCAACTGTGCAGGCACGGTGGAGTCGATCACCAAGGCCGGCGGGCGAGCGCTCGCCATCGGCGCGGACGTGAGCCAGGCCGATCAGGTGCAGGCCGCGGTCGGCAAGGTAGCGGCCGATCTTGGCCCGCCCGCGGTGCTGGTGAACAACGCCGGGGTACTGCGCGACAACCTGCTGTTCAAGATGACCGAGGACGACTGGGACACGGTGCTCGGCGTGCACCTGCGCGGCGCGTTCCTGATGAGCAGGGCGGCCCAGAAGCACATGGTGGACCAGCGCTACGGGCGGATCATCAACCTGTCGTCCAGTTCCGCGCTCGGCAACCGCGGGCAGGTCAACTACTCCGCCGCCAAGGCCGGCATGCAGGGCTTCACCAAGACGCTGGCCATCGAGCTCGGCCAGTTCGGCGTCACCGCCAACGCGATCGCGCCCGGTTTCATCGCCACCGACATGACCGCGGCCACCGCGGCCCGGGTGGGCATGGACTTCGAGGAGTTCCAAAAGGCCGCAGCCACCCAGATCCCGGTCCGGCGGGTCGGCCATCCCGACGACGTTGCGCATGCCATCTCGTTCCTCGCCAGCGAGGGAGCCGGCTTCGTCTCCGGCCAGGTGATCTACGTGGCGGGCGGCCCGTTGTGCTGACCGACACCGAGGCGGCCGACCAGGCCACCGGGCCTGACGATATCCGGCGGCGGGTACGCGAGCTGCTCGAGGCGCACGACCCGGCGAGCACGCCTCGGCTCGACTTCCTGAGGGCACGCTTCGACGCCGGCCTCGCCTGGGTGCACTATCCGGTCGGCCTGGGCGGCCTCGGCGCGCCGCGCACGCTACAGCCGGTCGCGGACGCCGAGCTCGCCGCGGCCAGCGCGCCCGCGAACGACCCGCGGCGCATCGGGATCGGCCTGGGCATGGCCGCGCCCACCATCCTGGCGTTCGGCACGCCGCAGCAGCAGCAGCGCTGGCTGCGCCCGCTGTGGACCGGCGAGGAGGTCTGGTGCCAGCTGTTCAGCGAGCCGGGGGCTGGCTCGGACCTGGCCGGCCTGGCCACCCGCGCGGTACCGGCGACGGGTAACGACGACGCGCCGGACGGCTGGCGAGTCTCCGGGCAGAAGGTCTGGACGTCCATGGCACACAAGGCCCGCTGGGCGATCCTGGTCGCCCGGACGGACCCGGACGTGCCCAAGCACGCCGGCCTCACCTACTTCGCCTGCGATATGACGGCGCCGGGCGTCGAGGTCAGGCCGCTGCGCCAGCTCACCGGCGAAGCCGAGTTCAACGAAGTGTTCCTGGCCGATGTGCCGATCCCCGATTCCGACCGGCTCGGCGCGGTCGGCAACGGCTGGCGGGTCGCCCAGACCACGCTGATGAACGAGCGGGTGGCGATCGGCGGCGGCACGACGCCGCGCGAGGGCGGGATGATCGCCGGCCCGGTAGCGACCTGGCGGGACCAGCCGGGCCTGCGCACCCCCGGGCTGCACGACAGGCTGCTCCGGCTCTGGGTCGACGCGGAGGTCGCCAGGATCGCCGGCGCCCGGCTGCGCCAGCAGCTGGCCGCGGGCCGGCCGGGCCCGGAGGGCTCCGCCGCCAAGCTGGTGTTCGCCCGCCTCAACCAGGAAATCTCCGCGTTCGAGGTCGAACTGGCGGCCGGCGACGGCCTGCTCTACGACGACTGGACCATGACCAGGCCGGAGGGCGCGAACTTCTACGGCCGCGGGCCTGGCTATAGATACCTGCGAGCACGCGGGAACTCCATCGAGGGCGGTACCTCGGAGATCCTGCGCAACATCATCGCCGAGCGGGTGCTCGGCCTGCCGCCCGAAATCCGGGTGGATAAGGACGTGCCATGGAAAGACCTGCCGCGATGACGCAGCCAACCCCGCGAGGCGAGATCCCCGACCTCCTCTACAGCGAGGCAGAGAACGACCTGCGCCAAGCCGTAAAAGCCCTTTTTGCCGAACGCTGCCGGCCAGCCGATGTGCTCGCCAGGATCGAAACTGGCGAAACCTACGACCTCCCGCTCTGGCACGCACTGGCCGCGGATCTCGGCTGCGCGGGGCTCCTGGTGCCCGAGTCACTGGGCGGGGCAGGCGCGTCCTACCGCGAGGCGGCGGTGGTAGCGGAGGAGACGGGCAGGTCTGCCGCTCCGGTGCCCTACCTCGGCAGCGCCGTCGTGGCGACCGCGGCGCTCCTCGCGGCCGTCGGCGCGGAGCCGGCCTCCGATGACGACAGCAAGCTGCTCGCCTCGCTCGCCGACGGCGCCCAGACTGCCGCGCTGGCCATTGCGTTCGAGTCCTGGCCAGGCAGCGAGCTGCCCGGCTCGGTCAGGGTGGTCGCGCCGTCAGCCGGTGACCAGGCAGGCGGCGCCAGGCTGACCGGCACTGCGGCGCGGATTGCCGACGCTCTTCCCGCCGACGTGCTGCTCGTTCCCGCCGACGGGGTGCCCTACGGTCTCTACGTGGTGGACGCCCACGCGCACGGGGTGACCAGGTCGCCGGTGGTCTCGCTCGACTCCACGAGGCAGCTGTGTGATCTCACCCTTGACGCGGCGCCGGCCAGGCGCGTCGCTGCCGGGGACGCCGCCACCGCGGCTGTCGCCGCGGCGCTGTCCGCCGGGGCGGCCATGCTCGCCGCCGAGCAACTCGGCCTGGCCGAACGCTGCCTGGAGATGACGGTCGCCTACGTGAAGGAGCGCCGCCAGTTCGCCCGCCAGGTCGGCTCGTTCCAGGCCATCAAGCACCGGCTGGCGGACCTGTACGTGTCGGTCGCCCAGGCGCGGGCGGTGGCCAGGTACGCGGCCGGATGCCTGGCCGACGACAGCCCGGACGTTCCCGTCGCGGTGGCGATGGCGAAGGCATACTGCGGCGACGCGGCCGTGAAGGCGGCCGAGGAGTGCGTGCAACTGCACGGCGGCATCGGGTTCACCTGGGAGCATCCCGCCCACCTGTACCTGAAGCGGGCGAAGAGCGGCTCGGTGGCGTTCGGCACGCCGGACCGGCACCGCGCCGCGCTCGCCGGCCTAGTGAACCTGCCGGGCGCGTGAAATCCGTCGCCGGTGCCGGCGTCGTCGTCACCGGCGCGGGAAGCGGCATCGGCGCGGCGTTGGCCGCCAGGTTCGCCGCCGAGGGCGCCCGTGTCGTGGTCAACGACATCGATGCGCAGGCGGCTGCCAAGGTAGCGGCCTCGTGCGGCGCGGTGGCCGCAGCGGGCGACGCCGCCAGCGAAGAAGGGGCGGCGCGGCTGATCGGCGCGGCCGCCGACGCACTCGGCGAGATCGACCTGTACTGCGCCAACGCCGGGGTAGCCTGCGAGGGCGGCGCGGACGCCGCCGAGGCGGACTGGGAACTATCCTGGCAGGTGAACGTGATGGCCCACGTCAGGGNNCTGCACCGTGTCGGCGGCCGGACTGCTCACCATGCTCGGATCGGCGCCCTATTCGGTGACCAAGCATGCCGCCCTCGGCTTCGCCGAGTGGCTGAAGCTCAGCTATGCCCACCGCGGCATCACCGTGCAGGCGCTCTGCCCTATGGGCGTGCGCACCCCGATGCTCGAGGCGGCCGGGACAGCCGGGCGGATGCTGCTCGGCGACAGCGCGATCACGCCTGCGGCAGCGGCCGACGCGGTGG
>PMSU01000191.1 GCA_003168255.1 Actinomycetota bacterium | reverse complement strand
CACGCCGCCGTCTGGAGTCCTCAAATAGCCGCGCCCGCACTGGGGAAGGCGGCCCGCAGCGCCTCCTTCCGCGTCCTTTCCAAGATCGATGTGGCAGAGCCCCCCACCGGTGGTAGGCCATGCCACATCGATCTTCGGCGGCACTCCGGAAGACGCGGCTCACGGGGCCGGTGGTGCCGGTGTGACGGGAGTGATACGGCCGGCCGGGTCCGCGGGCACCGCACGATCTTCCGGGACCAAGGAAACGACGGTTTACTCCACGACGCGTCCTAATCAAGCTCGGATCTTGCTGGGTATGCCGTAGAGCAGCAGTTCCTCGCGAGCCAGCGCCACCCCGTAGGCGGCGGCTGCCCGGATCCCCGCCGTGGTCACGACCGGCTACTCAGCAAGGATCTCATCGGCCGTCATCCCGGCGACCAGACAGGTGGTCGTACCCGAGTTTCGTCACTGCCTCATCCCAATGCGTGGCATCACGCGGCATCGCTGTCGAAATCCTGCCGCCACGAGGATCCGTAAATAGGCGCGCATCCGCATTCCGCCCCGCGACATCCAGTCGTCGGCCGATTAGCTCGCGCGCTTCCTCGACGATCGGCGCCTTGCGAGCGCGCTTGCCCTTGGTGCCCTTGTCGATAAGGCCGCCCGGACCTGTCCACGGCGCCATTCGTGATCATCCGTACCGCAAGATGACCGAGCGCAGGTATCCAGCCTTAGTGAGCACACGCTCACGGCTATGGCCGCGATCATGGGAATGGCTCAGTCTGTGACGGCTACCATGGCAATCGACACCAGGAGCCCTGGCCGGTCGACCCCTATCTTGCTCACGCAGCGCGGCGGCCGCACGTCGGGGAAGAACTGGTCGAAGACCTCGGCAAGGCCGTCGGCGTCTTCGGGGCGCAGAAGCAAGGTGTGGACCATGACGGCATCGCTCAGCTCGGCGCCAGCGGCGCGCAGGATTGCCTGGCAGTTGAGCAACGACTGGCGGGCCTGGTCCTTGACTGTGGGTCCCGCGAACTCGCCGGTAGTTACGTCGACTCCGGTTGTCCCGGCAACGTAGATAGTGTTGCCGACCTTCACCGCCTGGCTGTACATGGAGGACTCCGGCGCCTCGGGGGTGGAGATGACTTCTTTGGGCATGGAATGGGCTCCTGTCTGGGAAGGTTTGTGCTCAAAGACCGGAAGATCCGTGCTCAGCACGGATGGCCTACCGATGGGAATGCTGGTCGCTGGGACGCCTGCCAGGCCGCTGACCGCAGGCTCTGCCCAGCGTCCGGGCCAGACCCCACAGGACATAGCCGGTGGATGCGGCCGTGACCAGGAAGGCTATGCCCCCGGCCGCGCCGGTCGCGGTGAAGGGGCCGCCGGACAGCAACGCCAGGAGCGATGTCGCGGTGAGCTTCCTCAGCGCTGGCAGGGCGTAGACCACGAAGTACCACCCGGTGGACAGCACGCCCGGCACGTACAGGCCGAGGAAGATTTTGGCCCAGAGGATCTCCCGGCTGCCGACGGATTCCAGCAGGGTGAGGTCCTCGGTGGTGGCACGGCGGATCGCCTTCCGGGTGATCGCGCCCTTGGTATTCCACAGGTGCTTGCAGCCGGTCGCGAGCAGGAACAGCGCGTAGACGTCCGTACGCATGAAGATCAGGAACTGGAAGGCGATCGCGGTGACGTTCAGGAACACGATGAGCCGGATCAAGTGCGCGACGAGCGAGGACGCGCCACGCAGGACCGTCAGCTCCAGGATGACGAGGATCCCGATGGTGGCCGCGTTGAAGAGCATCCCCGCGAGGAGCGGCACGATCCGCGCGCGCCGGGGCACACTCCACAGCCGGGTGAGATCGGTCTGGTAGACGATGACGATCATGCGGCGGCCGATCGAGATCCGACTGGATACGCCCGCCGCCCAGGCCGCGAGGACGTGGCTGAACTCGTGCGCCAGCCCTAGCCCGATGCCGAGCACCGAGATGATGATGAGGCTGGCCAGGGGCAGGGTGGTCGCGATGGCGTCGGTAGAGGTCGGCCGCACTCGCGGGACGCTCATCATGGCCACGACTGCGGCCACGGCGAGCAGGGCTTGCACGGTCAGGCCCGCCGGCCCGAACACGATGCGGCCCAAGGTGCGCTTCCACGCCGCGACACCGGCCTGCGCCGTCTGGCAGGCACCGGCCTCCGCCTCGTCATCGGCCGCCAGCAGCCCGGCCTGAGTGAGTCCGTCAAGGAAGCCGACCACGTCGACCGGCTCGCCGGCGAATTCCCCGGCGCGCCGGGTGCACTCCTGCACCCCGGTGCCCTCTTGCAGCCACAAGACCACCTGGCCGCCGATCTCGGGTACCGCCACGAAATCCGCCGAGCGCTGGCTGCCCAGCACGTACCCGTCGCCGTCCCGCACGACGGCGAGCGAGGCATACCGGCCGGCCACCGGGGCTTGCCCGGCCTTCTGCACCATGGTCACCTGCCAGCTCCCACGGAGTGCAGGGACCCGGCCCGCGCCGGGACCGGCGGGTTCGCGGCCGCGCACAGCCGGCACTCCGGGTGCTGCTGCCATGGTGCGCAGGACGTCTCCATCCGGTCGGCCAGCTCGATCACCTGATAGGCCGCGGCGGCGACCGGCGGATCGGCCCGGGTCAGATAGCGCGTCACTTCCATGGACATGAGCCCGGAGATCAGTTGGACGACCGGGCCGGTGGCGCGATTCACCGGCCTGGGCTCGATGAGCGGAGGCTGCCGCAGGATCGGAGGCAAAGTCAGGGCCTCGTCACCGCGGTGGCGCTCTAGGCACAGGCGGCATGGGGTGCGGCCCGGTTCCACGGACCAGTAGGACAAGGTCGAGTAGCTGAGCCCGCCCGCGACGAACGGCACCCCCAGCGTGAAACACGCCTCGTTGACGATCAGGTGAATGTCGTCCGGGGTGTCGATGGCGCAGACGACGATGTCAGCGCCGGCGCCGAGGGTGACGACCGCCGCGGCGTCGGCGATGCGCTGGTGCACCGGCCGCACCATCGTGCCGGACGAGTACGACGCGGCCCAGTCGCGGGCCGCGGTTACCTTGGGCCGACCTACCGCGCCGAGTCCATAGACGAACTGCCGGGCCAGGTTCTTTGTCTCCACGATGTCGATGTCCACGAGCGTCACCTCGCCGACACCGAGCCCGACGAGGGACTGCAGGATTCCCGAGCCTAGCCCGCCGGCCCCGAGCAGCAGCACCCGCGACCGAGCTACCGACTGATGAAAAGACGCGCTGGTGCGCCCCAGCCTCGCGAACAGATCGTAGAAACGCAGGTTGCTCTGGTGCCGCTCCCGCGCCGCGTCGTCGAGGACATCGTCGCCGTCCGCGTCCTCCAGCACACCAAGATCATCGAGGGCGGACAGCACGGCGGCGATCTCCTCAGCAGAGACGGCGAAGCCGCGTTCGGCCATGGCGCGGCCCAATTCTGAAACCGGGTACTCACCGATCGCCAGAATTTGCAGAATCGCCTTTATGCTGCCGGAACTATCGTCTATGTGTATTCGCTTCAACGCCCGCTGCCAAAGGATCAGCTGGCCGTCTGAGCCGTGCAAAGTGACGGGCTTGAGCCGTGGTCGACCGTGCATTACCTCTCCACTCCTGGCAGGACGAATGCCGGTGGCACCCCGGGGACAACCCGGGGCGCCACCATGACATCAAGCGAGTGCGGCGGGATGCGTGTGCATCATGGTCGCCTCGATCTTCTCGACCTTCGTGATGGTGATGGACATGAAATTCACCCCCTCATTTCCAGATGCCGATATGAGGTCGCATCTCCGGTGAGACGGCCGGGCTTGGCGGCGCACACGGAAGGCGCGGCGCCGCCGGGCCGAGGCTCCCGCCTTTCCGGGTGACCTCCCAGCACAAGCCTCGGGGCTGGGCCGCCCGCCGACATCGGGAAGACTCCCTATTTTGGCCGCGCGCGATACGCACTTAACCGCACGCGGGTCACCGGCGGCCCGCGTAACCTGGCGGAACCCGCAGGATGGGCGGTCATCGTGTCGCCCGGCCTTCCCGCCCAAGGAAGCCAGGGCGTTAGCGCCCCTTAGGCTCTCCCCTGAGCCGCAGGTCAGAGGCAAAACGTGACCGACCCTCGGTCACCGAGCTGGCCGGGACGTCCTCCCCTTCCACCTGGCCAGCTCGGCCGGCGCGATCACCACCAGCTACACCTACGACCCGAGCGGCACCGTCACCGCCACCGGCGCGTCCTCGCCCGACACCTTCGGGTTCAACGTCACTCAGAACGACGGGACCGGCCTGTACCTGATTGGCGCCCGCGAGCGCGAAGATCGGTCCTCGGGCTGCTAGCGGCGATCTCGAGGCCGTCGCCGCTATCGTCGCGTCGCTCCGCTAGGACCTGATCCGTGGCGCACAAAAGAATTCAACCCAAGAGTTCCGAACGTGCCCAATATCGACCCACTGCTCGAGCGCAACAAGCACTTCGCGGCCACTACCGCTCGCGAGGGCGTCAGCATCGCCGCGAAGCACCAGATCTACGCCTGCATCGGCTATCTCTCCCAGGCGGTGATCCCCGCCAGTCCCCGGTTCGAGGTCGCCGTCATCCATCACCACCGGTGCGGCACGAGCTTCCTTGCCGACGCAGATTCCGCCGCGGCTTCGCCGACCTCATCGGCGGTGACGACGGCCGCGCCCATGCACACCAGCACATCCGACTCCACACAGGCGGGGGGCACGCACCCGGAGGTGGGCACGGGGCAGGGGGGCACGCGGCGCGGGGGGGCGCACCCGGAGGTTGCGGACGCGATAGCTCGGCGGGCGTCGGTGAACCCTCGGGTTGACGCCTGGTCCCGGTTGTCTGCATGCTGCGCCGTCTGAGTCGCCGCCCCGGGGCCGAAGGGGCGTGCACAATGGGTGGATGGGGTTCCCCTCGGGCACGGTGACGTTGCTGTTCACCGATGTCGAGGGCAGCGTTGGGCTGTGGGAGGCCGACGGGGAGGCGATGGCGGCGGCGTCGGCTCGCTATGACGGTCTGGTCCGTGAGCAGGTCGGGGCTGCGGGCGGTCAGGTGTTCAAGACGCTGGGCGAGTCGTTTCGGGTGGTGTTCGCTGACCCGGCCGCGGCGCTGGCGGCGGCGGTGGGCATGCAGCGGGCTATCGGTACGGAGCGGTGGCCGCCCGGGGCGCCGGTGCGGGTGCGGATGGCGGTGCATGCGGGGGTCTGCGTGGAGCGTGACGGCGACTTTGTCGGTCCGGTGGTGAACCGGGCCGGCCGGCTGCTGGAGGCCGGTCACGGCGGTCAGGTCCTGGTGTCCGGGGCGGCGTTCGAGCTGCTGG
>PMSU01000153.1 GCA_003168255.1 Actinomycetota bacterium | reverse complement strand
ACTTTTGGAATGCCGCTTAGCCCGTCATCTGACTGGCCAAACTGACCGCTTTACTGGTCTGATGCGGTCCCAGAGGATATCGAGATAGTTGACTATCACTAGGGAGGTGTACCGCGACCCTGGGAATGAGGAGGCGTTATTGCAGGCGAGGTCGATCGGCGGCTGACGAGCGGGTGGCTGCGCTGCCCGGTGTGCCTGGGGGGTACTGGGCGGGTGGGGGCATGCCCGGGAGCGGGTGATCCGGGATCAGAGCGGGATCGGGTGGCATCACGCCGCCATGCCGACCCGATGGAAACCTCGAACCGAGCCAGCGGTAGTTACGCTTCTAGACTGGTCACGTGAGCATCGCCCTGACCCTGCTTGCCGATGTGCGCTGGCGGGGAAGACCGGTTGCGGGCGATCGCCCGCAGGCGCTGCTCGCTGCGCTCGCTGCGCGCGACTGCCGTCCGGTGCGGCCCGAAGAGCTGATCGAGCTCGTCTGGGGAGAAGACGCGCCGAGCAACGGCCTGAAGAGCCTGCAGGTGCTGGTGTCGCGGGCCAGGAACGCGTGCGGTGCGGACTCGATCGTCCGCAACGGTGCCGGGTACCGGCTGGGGGCCGCGCCGGGCGAGGTTGACAGCGCCAGGCTCGCGGAGCTCGTTCGCGCCGCCTCGGCCGTGCTCGACCGGGACGCGGCCGCCGCCGAGGGGCTGGCGCGGGAGGCCCTAGCGCTGACGGCCGGCCTGTCCCAGGCAGCTGACGGGGACGACGGCCCGCTCGCGGAGGTCCGGCGGACCGCCGCCGCGGATGCGGCCACCGCGCGGGTGATCGTGGCCCGGGCGTCCAGCCGGACCGGTGCGCACGCGGCCGCGCTCCCGGTACTGGAGGCGGCGCACGTCCAGTCGCCCCATGACGAGCCGCTGCTCGCGGACCTGCTGCGCAGCGAGGCCGTCGTCAGCGGTCCGGCGACAGCGCTCGAGCGTTTCGAGCGGTACCGCCGGGATCTGCGGGAGCGGCTCGGTGCGGATCCCGGCGAGCTGCTGCAGCGCACGCACCGCAGCCTGCTGGCGCTCGACCGCCCGGTCCGCCGGGGGGTGCGTTACGAGGCGACCGAGCTGATCGGCCGGGACGATGACCTGGCACAGCTACGGGCACTGATGGCCAGTGCACGGGTGGTGTCCATCGTCGGCGCCGGCGGGCTGGGCAAGACAAGGCTGGCGCACGCGCTCGCCCGGGACGCGGCGCAGCCGGTTGTCCACTTCGTCGAGCTGGCCGGCGTCACCGAGGCCGAGGATGTCGCGGTCGAAGTCGGGTCGGTCCTCGGCGTACGCGACTCGGTCAGCGGCCGCCGGGCCCTGACCGCCGAGCAGCGGGCCGACATCAGGGCGCGGATCGCACAGCGGCTCGCGCAGTCCCCGAGCCTGCTGGTCCTGGACAACTGCGAGCACCTGATCGAGGCGGCCGCGGAGCTCACCACCTTCCTGATCTCGACGGCGCCCGACCTGCGCGCGCTCACCACCAGCCGCGCTCCGCTCGCGATCGCCGCCGAGCGCGTCTACCTGCTCGGCGAGCTGCAGACGGGCGACGCGGCGCAGCTGTTCCGCGAGCGGGCGGTCGCCGCTCGGCCGAGCGTCCGTCTCACCGAGCAGACTGTGGTCAGTATCGTCAGCCGGCTTGACGGCCTGCCGCTGGCGATCGAGCTCGCCGCGGCCCGGGTGCGCGCCATGTCGGTCGAGGAGATCGACCGTCGGCTCGAGGACCGGTTCACGCTGCTGCGCGGCGGCGACCGCAGTGCTCCCGACCGGCACCAGACCCTGCTCGCGGTCATCGAGTGGTCCTGGAACCTGCTGGACGCCGACGAGCAGCGCGCGCTGCGGCGGCTGGCGCTGTTCCATGACGGCTTCACGCTCGAGGCTGCGGAAACAGTGCTCGGCACCAGTGCCTTCGACGCGGTCCGCGGCCTCATCGACCAGTCGCTGCTGAGCGTCAGAGAGGCCCCGGCCGGGATCCGCTACCGGATGCTGGAGACAGTACGCGAGTTCGGCCGGATGCAGCTCGTGCAGGTCGGCGAGGACGCCAGCGCCCGCGCCGCCCAGCGCAGCTGGGCCGTCGGCTATGCCTGCGCTCATCAGGCGGGCATGACGGGCGTCGGCCAGTTCGCGGCGATCGACGCGCTCAGCGCCGAGGAGACCAACCTGGCCGACGAGCTGCGCGGTGCGATCGCCGACGGGGACCGGGACTCTCTCGTGCAGCTGCTCGCCGCGCTCGGGCTGCTCTGGACGATGCGCGGCGAGCACCTTCGGCTGATCGTCCTGGCCCGGGCGGTCGCCGAGGCGGTCCGTGGCTGGCTGCCCCCGCCGGACCTGGCGAACGCCGCCCGGGCTGCGGTAGCGATCACCTTGAACAACTCGATGATGATCGGCGGCGGCGAGGCTGACGGCTCGATGATGGCCCTGCTGCGCCAGCTTGGCCCCGATCCGGGTGGCAACGTGTATCTGTCGGGCCTGGTCCGGGTGCTGCTCGCCTACGACTCGGTCGACAGCGGCAGCTTCCCGCACCGGTTCGCGGCCGACGCTGCCGACTGGGCCGGTACCCCCGGGTTTCCTGAGCGGCTGGCGGCGCTCGCCGCTGACCCTGACCGGCACACAGCGGCCGCCGCCAGCCAGTGGCTCGGTCACGAGCGCGAGAACGCCGGCGATCCGGCCAGCGCGATCGAGGCCACCCAGCGCGTCCTGGCCCTCGTCCGCGACGAGGACGGCCCGTGGTCTCGCGCGATGCCGCACGGCCTGCTGGCCGAGCTGACCATGCACATCGGTGACCACGCGGCAGCGGTCGAGCATGCCCTGACCGCCCTGCCGGTGATGCAGCGGATCGGCGCCAGTGATGACGAGCTTCAGCTGCGCACGCTGCTGGTATTCTGCGCGATCGGCGAGGGGCGGCTCGCGGACGCGGCGGATGAGCTCGGCCGGGTGGATCAGATCGGTGAGAGCGCGACGGCGTTCGGCTGGGCCGCTTTCCGGCAGGTGGGCCAGGCCGAACTGGCGCTCGCCTCCGGCGACCTCGGGACCGGGCTGGAGATGTACCGGGAATGCGCGGCCCGGATGCGCGAGATTCAGCTGCCGGGAATCAGCCTGACCGGGATGGAACCGTGGGCGCTGCTCGGTGAAGCGATGGCGCTGAGCGCGCATGCCGGCTACGCGGCAGGCGACGACGTCGCGCACGGGGAGGCGCTGTTGCGGGTTTGCCGTGCGGGCGCGCTGCGGGTCATGACCCCCGATAACCCGCATCTCGACTACCCGGCATCGGGACTGGTGCTGTTCGCTCTGGGGGCGTGGAGCCTGCTGCGCCAGGCCGCGCCGGCCGAGGATGCGCTGCGGCTGCTCGCCTTGGCCGACCGGTTCGCCTATAACCGCATGGTCCCCACGATGCGTTGGGAGCGGATCATGCCCGCGGCCGAGGAAGCCGCGCCCGGCCTGCTCGCCCGGCTGCAGGCCGAGTACCGGGACTGCCCGCAGCCGGACCTGCTGGCGCAGGCCCGGCTGGCGGTGCAGCGGCTGCCCGGCTGAGACTTACATGTGCCGCCGGTAGCTCCGCACCGAGAGCGGCGCGAAGACCGCGATCACCACCAGGCCCGCGAGCAGCGTCCAGCCCGCCTCGCTGGTGACGACGCCTTGGTTGGCCAGGGCGCGGGTGGCGGACACCAGGTGCGAGACCGGGTTGACCTTCACGAAGTCCGCCAGCCAGCCCGGCAGAGTGTTTACCGGCACGAACGCGTTGGACAGGAAGGTCAGCGGGAACAGGAACAGGAACGATATCCCCTGCACGGCCCGGGCACTCTTGGCGATGGTACCGATGAAGGTGAAGATCCAGGCCAGCGCCCAGCCGGTGAACATCGCCAGCACGATCGCGCCGAGCACGCCGAGCACGCCCCCGCCGGGACGGTAACCAATGATCACGCCCATTACGAACGTCAGCCCGGCGGCGATCAGATAGCGCACCAGGTCCGCAACCATCGGGCCGGCCAGCGGGGCGATCCGGGCCATCGGCAGCGCCTTGAACCGGTCGAAGACCCCCTTCTCCATGTCCTCGCGCAGCTGCACGCCGGTGGACATGCAGGTGGTCAGCACGGTCTGGGCGACGATGCCGGGAATTAGCAGCGGCAGGTAGCTGTGCACGTTGCCGGAGATCGCGCCGCCGAAAATGTAGGCGAACATCGCCGTGAACAGCAGCGGCTGCAGCGTGACGTCGAAGAACTGCTCCGGGTTGCGCCGCATCTTCTTCAGCGCGCGCCAGGCCATGATCAGCGTCTGGCTGACTATCTCGGTGATGGTGGTGCGCGGTCGGGTGCGGGCCACCGCGGCGGCCGGGTCGACGGTGCGCAGCGGGGCACTGCCGGCGGACGCCGGGCCCGCGGTGGTGATGGTACTCACTGGACCTCCAGAACGGTCTCGTGGTCGGCGCCGGCTTCGGAAGCACCGGTTCCGGCTGGGTTCGGGTCGTCTTCCGCGTCGGCGCCGTGACCGGTGATCGCGAAGAAGACCTCGTCGAGGGTCGGCTTGTCCACGCTCACCGAGGTGATCGCCACCCCCGACTGGCGGAACCCGATCAGCACGTCGGCGGCCCGGTCGGCGGTGTCGAGCGGCACGTTCATCCGGCCCGACTCGGGCGTCAGGACGGGCTCGCCGCCCGCGATCTTCCGGACGATCTGCAGGGCGAGTTCCTGATCGGCGCCCTCGGCCAGCTGCAGCTGCAGCGTCGAGTTGCCGACCGAGGCTTTCAGCTCATCGGGCGTGCCCTCGGCGACCTTGCGGCCCCGGTCGATCACTGCGATCCGCCCGGCGAGCTGATCCGCCTCGTCCAGGTACTGGGTGGTGAGCANNGCCGCGAGGTCCAGGCGGCGGCGCATCCCGCCGGAGAACTGCGCGATCGGCTTGTCCGCCGCTTCCTCCAGGTCGAACTGCGCCAGCAGCCGCTTAGCGGCGGCGCGCGCGTCAGCCGACCGCAAGCCCTGCAGCCGGCCGAACATCCACAGGTTCTCGGTGGCGGTCAGATCCTCGTCAACCGATGCGTACTGGCCGGTGATGCCGATGAGCTGGCGGACGCGGTGCGGTTCGCGGGTCACGTCCACGCCGAATACCCGGGCTCGCCCGGCATCGATCGGCAGCAGGGTGGCGAGCATCCGCAGGGCCGTCGTCTTCCCCGCACCATTGGGGCCGAGGACGCCGAAGATCTCGCCCTGGCGTACTTGAAGGTCGATTCCGTCGACCGCACGGAGCCGGCCGAAGGTCTTGACCAGGCCGGCGGCGTCAACTGCTGCTGTAGCTGTCATAGCAAGGACGGTAAGAGGCCACGGCTTCACCGCGGCTACACGGCGGTATCACGGACGACTGACCGGGAAGGAGCCCGTTACCCGCGGCGGGTACGGTGCCCGGAAGCCCGCTCGGCACCAGGGTGCTGCTGACGACCGGGTAGATGGTGCGGAAGGTGGCGAACCGGCGCTGGAGGAGGTCATCGAGCGGTACTGTAACCCTGCTCGCGGTTGGCCCACCTCCTGATCCGTAGTCACGTACTGGGCCTCCGGGCAGCGCGGCCGGATCCGTTTCCGCACGTCAGGGTCCACCGGGTGTCCGGAGGAGGACGCCCGGTTCCGCTGCGGTCTTGCCAGTTCGTCAGACGGCTGTGATAGATCCGGGCCCCGCACAGCCCACCAGGGGCCGGATGGGGCCAGGCATCGCGGGCCGGGTTCAGCGGTGGACATCCTCGCTGGCCGGCGGGTTAGGCAGGGACGGCTTCCCGCCGAGGAAGTCTTCCCAGTCAGTCTGGAGAGGGGCCCAGCGCCGATCGAAGTCAGCGGCGCGTCGCGTCGCGTGTTCCAGGCGTCCGCCCCCGTAGCGATGTCGTGCCCAGATCGATGACGGGCGCGCGAGGCGCAGAGCGCCGGTCACCCCGGCGGGTGGCAGGAAGAGCCCGAACAGTGCCGTCCGGTACTTGCCTTTCAGTACACAGATGAAGGCGAGCACGCCGTCGGCGATGAAGATCCCGGTTGCGGTCAGCCGCAGTGACAGCTCGATACCGTCGACGTCTTTCACGCCGAATGGGCTGAACCCGACGAGGGCCAGCCCGAGGCAGGCAGCCGTCAGGCTCACCGCCTCGACTGAAAGCTGGCCCTCGCCACTCCAGTAGACGTCCTGCAGATGCAGGATCAGCGCGAACTCATCCAAGACGAGCGACGTGCCGATACCGACCGCCAGCGCGGCGAACGAGCGCCAGCCGAGCGAGCCAGGGCCGCCGACCGCCGTGAAGGCTCCGATGATCAGCAGGATGATGCCGGGGACAGAGTGATGAATGTGCGTCCCGCTTGCCGTCACCTGGTTCCGGAATGGGCCGCGGCCGTCGCGAATCATGCGCGTGATCGTCCGGGTCAGCGCAAACGTGACGACGAAAGCCAGAAAGCACAGCATCAGGGGCAGCTTGCCTGCCGCGATCACATCGCGGTGCCACCATGAGGCCATGCCGCCACCATAGAGGCCAGCACGCGACCCGGGACCGTGACCAGGCCATCGCAAGGCCCTCGGTGCCCGGTCCGGAGGTCGGTAGCCGTTATTGACCGTTGGTCGCCCCGGTTAGTGGCACGCTAATGGCACGTGATCTTGAGGGCTCCGCGCTCTGCGAGGTCGGCGAGGACGCAGCTCGATGGCAAGCTAGCTAACCCGCGAAGGCGCACTGAACTCGTAGGGATCTGGCGGCTGAGCTGGTGCATGCGGTCTGATGGGGGACGGCCTTCCTTCCCCTGGTCTCACTCGGCCAGCTCCTGACCGGTGAGCAGTTTGAGCAGGCCGTCGGGGGCGTTGTCGGCAAACAGGAGCTTGTGGTTCCTGTCGGATTCGGCGGCAAACTGTGCACTCCGGGGAAAGAGGGCTTGCTCGTACTCCGCCAGTGCAGCTTCGACGTCGCCGGGGTGAGCGGCGATGGCTTTGCCGAGTTCGGAGCCGTCGAACATGGCGAGGTTGGCGCCCTCCCCGGCAAACGGTGACATCAGGTGGGCGGCGTCGCCGAGGAGGGTGACGCCCGCGACTCGGTCCCACCGGTGGCCGATCGGCAGGGCATTGACCGCGCGAAGGACGGGGGTGGTTTCCCCGTCGGTGATGAGTGCGGTGAGTTCAGGAGCCCACCCGGTGAACTCCGCTGCGACCTGGGCCGTCGCCGTGGCAGGGCTGGCGAAGTCGATGTCGGCGATCCACTCCTGCGGCTTGGAGAGTGCGACGTAGGTGTGAAGGACGCCGTCGGGCTCTCGGTGCGCAAGGAGCCCCTTGCCAGGCGCGACGGCGAACAGGGCACCGCCGCCGACTGCTCTGGCCGCCGCTGGGTGCCGCTCGTCGGCGTTGTACAGGTAGGTCTCGATGAACGTCGTGCCGACGTACTCGGGCTTCGCATCGGATAGCAGCGGCCTGATTGTCGACCAGGCGCCGTCCGCACCGATGAGGAGTCTGGTGGTCAGGGTCGGCCCGTCCGCGAAGGTCAGCTCGTGCTGGCCGTCGCCGAGGGGCTGGACATCGATGACCCTGCGTCCCCACTGGATCATCTCGCCGGGCAGGGAGTGGAGCAGGATGCGGCGCAGGTCTCCGCGGAGCACCTCGGGACGCCCACCCGAGCCGTCGTCGGGCTCGTCGAGCAGCACCGTGCCGTGCTGGTCGAGCATGTGCGTGGCCTCGCCGCCTACGTGGATGATCGCGCGGAACTCGTCGGTGAGGCCGGCTGCTTCGAGCGCGAGCTGCCCGTTGTACTCGTGGATGTCGAGCTGGCCGCCCTGGGTGCGGGCATCCGCCGAGACTTCGGCCTCGTAGATCGTCGCGGGGAAGCCGTGCACGTGGAGGACGCGGGCAAGTGTCAGGCCGCCGAGCCCGGCGCCGATGATCGTGACCGGAGTGGTCATGGTGGTTTCCTTTCGGATCGGAGACCGCTCGGCACGTCGGCACGTCGGCTCTGGTACGTTGTACCAGAAATCTTGGTACAACGTACCAGTCGTGTCAAGATGAATCATGGCGAAACCGATGCGGAGTGCGGAACGGCGGGTGGATGCACTCACTCGCGAGCGGATCGTCGACGTGGCGATCGAGCTGCTGGACTCGGAGGGCGAAAACGGGCTCACGTTCCGCGCTCTTGCCACGCGGCTCGAGACCGGGCACGGCGCCATCCAATGGCACGTCGCGAACAAGAGCGAGCTGCTCAAGGCCGCCACCGCCACCGCCACCGCCCGCGCTATGGATGAAGCCGACCCCGATGCACCGCCTCGCGAAGCAATCCACGCCGTCGCTCTCGGAGTTTTCGACGCGATCGACGCGCACCCGTGGATCGGCGGCCAACTCGCCCGCCCTCCGTGGCAGTCCACGATGCTCCAGATCTTCGAGCACATCGGCCGACAGGTGCAGGCGCTCGGGGCTCCCGTCATCGCGCAATTCACCTCGACGTCGGCACTGCTGCATTACATCATCGGCGCGGGCGGCCAGAACGCGACGAACTCCCGGTCACCGGCAGCGCTCGGCGACCGGCGACACGTTCTCGACACCATCGCGAGGCACTGGGAAGGACTCGACTCCAAGGAGTACGCGTTCACTCGCACAGTGGCAGGGCAACTGCGTGTGCATGACGATCGCGCCGAGTTTCTCGCCGGAATCGACCTCATCCTCACCGGCATGATGGCGTCTCGATGACCCCGGGCAGTTGCATGGCAACTTGTTCTCCCCATCTTCCTCGCAGACGCAAACCAGGTGAGTGGCGACCGAGCCTAGGGTCGGCGAAGCCGATCGTGCTGCGGGGCGCGAGCCACGTAAGCGGGCCTCGGACCTGATGATCGCCGCGACGGCAGCGAGCAACCAGCTCCCGTTGTACACCGCCAACTCTGACGACTTCAGAGGCTCTGAGGGTCTCGTCGAAGTGATTGAGGTCAAGGCGAGACCGAACAACCTTTAGGAGCGGGGGAAGGTAATCCCTCATGACCAGCTTGGAAGATTGGAGGTAGGGCAGACGCTTCTCCGCGCTCGACTACCCAATGCAGCAGGATCGTGTGCTCTAGGGCAGCAACGTGGACCATCACATGGGCTTCCTGGGCCATGCGAGCGGTAGTGAGTACCAATGCGGCCTTGGCGTGGCGATGAATCTGCGCATACAAACCCCATGCGCAAGCGAAGACCCGGCGGTGCCGTGACCTGGGACGGTGGCCTGGCAAAGTTGTCCGTCCTGTGGGCTCCCAAGCTGGCTCTCGGTAGCGCTTTCTTATCAGGGTGTCGGGTCGGCTTTCCAGATAGTGGTCCTGACCCTGTGACCTGGGTGCCGGTGAGCGTGCTCTACCCGATTGCCCTGGACTTACCTGCGCCACCCTATGCGTTCTAGGGCCACTGTAGGGCTGGCCCTAGGGCCGCGAGCATGTGATCCGCAGCAATGGACGGATCGTTCAGCGTTGTCCATTCGTGGCTGCGACCTCGGCGCTGGTTCCGTAGGTGTTGCTGGCAGTCGGCTGCTGTTGGCGGTGTTGGCAACAGTCGCCCTCGGCATGGGCGGGGGAAGTAGCGCGCCCCGTGGGCTCGGCTCTGATCGCCCCGAGCCGGAGGGCCACGCGGGATTCGCGCGGCCCTTGTCGGTGCCCTTAGCGGAGTGGCTAGGAGCTATGTGACCCGGTTGGGCCATGCACGCCGGCTGCTGGAGGGCTGGAGCTGCAGGTGTAGGAGCTGGTGTAGATGAGGTTGCCCGTCAGCACGCTGGCGCTGTTGAAGTAGCCGAAGAACAGCTCGGTCCCGGCGGGCATCGCCGCGGGGTTGATCACGCTGACGGCATCGGCGGGAACCGGGTTTCCGGTCACGGGCGTCCCGTCGGGCAGCTGAAGGGACAGGGCGGCGGCCAGAGTCGCGGCGGGCGGGGCTGGGCTCGATGAGCAGTATGAGCCGGTCTCTACCAGGGCTGGGATGCCGTCCTGCTGCAGGGCCTGCTGGAGCGCGCCGGGGTTGAACACCTGGTCCTGGGTCAAGGTCAGCGTGGCCGTGCCGTTGGCGTGCTTGGCCAGGGTGAACGCCGCGGTACGGATCGTGGTTCCGGCGGGTGCTGGGTTATGGCCGCCGAACACCCCGGCCAAGCCCAGAGCCAGGGCCGTGACGCCCGCGGTGCCAGCCACGGACAGCCCGGCTAGCCGCCGCCGATGCCGCTGGCCGCGGCTTCTGGCCAGGATCGCCTCTACCGGCGGGGGCTGGGCGATGGGACCCGCGGAAAGGGAGTCGCGTGCCTGGATGAGCACGTCATCGATGTCATTCACTGGACCTCCATTGTGGTGATATCGGAGTGGGCAGGCGCGCCACTATTTCGCAGCGCTGGGTCCTGGCGCAGCGCCGCCGCGGCCCGGGATAGATGCGCCATGACCGTCCCCGGGGCGATGCCGAGAATCTCGGCCGTGGTACGGGTGTCCAGATCGAGAAACACCCGCAGCGCGATCACTTCGCGCTGGCGAGTCGGCAGCCGCCGCAGGGCAGCGACAATGGCGGGATCTACCCCCTCGCCTGGATCTGCGGCCGCAGCGGCGTCGTAGTCCGCGAGCGGGCTCTCCCGGCGGCGCGGCCGCCACCACGAGACGCCCGCGTTCAGCGCCGTGCGCACCACCCAGCCCCGCGGGGCGGCGTACTGGCTCACCTTCCGCCAGGATGTCCAGGCGCGGGCGAAGGCTTCCGCGACCATGTCCTCGGCCAGCGCCTGGTCACCGACGCTGGCGAGCACCGCCCGCAGGCACGCATCCCAGCTGGCCTGGTAGAACTTGGTGAACTCGCTCTGCTCGTGTCCCACGCCTCTTAAACGCAGCAGCCCCCCGATCGATTTACCGTAATGCGGGACGTCAACACTTCTTCCCTCTTCCTCATAGCTGCCGGTCCCTTGTGAACGGGCACCAGGTCCAGGTCGGCGGAACGCCGATCGCGCGGCGCCCCAAGCGCAGAGCCCGGCGCGGGGGAGCGCCGGACCCGGCACCACACAGCGGCGCCGCTTGACCAGCACGCGACCCGGGACCGAGACCAGGCCATCGCCAAAGCTCTCGGCAACCTGCTGCGCGAGGCGGGGGGAGAGGCGCACGACCAGGCCGAGCGAGAGGAGCGGGACGCGTGAGCAGCACTCCGTGTGGCTCGACCGGCCTTCCGAGTGCCTCGTATGCCTCAGCGAGCCGGTGAAACCACCCTTGACCTGGGCGGGAACCAAAAGAGCGGGCGACCAGGATCGAACCGGCATGGCCAGCTTGGAAGATCGGTGGCGTGACCTGCGGAAACGATGGTCCTGATCATCGGCTCGTGAGTGCCCCTGAGTGACCGTGAGTGCCCTTGGCCACCGTGGCGTGTGGCACGTATGTGGCACGGGCCGTTGAAGTCACGGCGTTGACAGTGATGTGTTGCGTTATTAACGCGTGGCCTCGCCATAAAAAGGGTGCTGCGATCCTTCGGGGACAAGGACACCGAAGCCATCTGGCGCCGCCAGCGGTCGCGTCGGCTGAACGGGCCAACGCAATGTGCCGCTTGGCGCAAGCTGGTCATGCTCGATGCCGCCGAGACCTTGGCGAACCTTCTTGTACCGCCAGGCAACCGGCTGGAGAAGCTGACAGGTGACCGGGCGGCCTTCGGGTCGGGTCCGGCGGAGAAGCGTCGCCTAGCTCGATGAGCCGGACAATCACCTGGCACCACCGGGCGGGAAGCGGGATGCCATGACCTATGCGATAACGAACGTCGTTGGCCTCGATGAGGCTGCCTACAAAACACTGCAGGCCCAGGTAGGCCCTGAAGTCCCCAAGGGCCTGATCGTCCACATGGCTATCAAGCGGCCCGAAGGGGGTCTGCGATACATCGACGTGTGGGAGTCCGAGGAGGACTGTCAGCGCTTCGAGGACGAGAGGCTGCACCCAGTCGTACACCGGATGGTCCGGCAGCGTCTCGGACTGGGGGAAGGCGACCCGCTGCCACCCGAACCCGAGAAGGTGCCTCTCACGGTTATTCACGTCTTGGGCAGCGGCGGTAATTTTGACCTCGCCGGCTGAACTGCAGTTCACCGTAGTGCCATGCCGTCCGAGGACCTGCATGTCAGGCGGACACGCTCAATTTCGGTAGTGGCCGACCACCCGACCGAGATAGCTTCCGGGCTCATGCCCTACCCGTCATCCTGGATAGGCGCCAAACCCAAGTGAGTGGACTCCGTGTCTAGGGTCGGCGCAGCCGATCGTATGCGACGCGACCGCAGGGAACGCCCTAGACGCGGTGTCCGCGAGCGGGATAATCGGGTGGCGAGGAAGACGGCTCCGTGCAACACCGGCCAGTTCGCCGAGTGAGCCGAATTGATCTGCGGCCCGCTCAGGTGTGGCCCGGCGTGCGCCCGGGCGGGCCCTCGCCAAGGCTCAGCCCCCGGGGCGCTGACACCGGGCCCGGCGCCGCTTGATCGGGCCGAAGGGCGGTCGGCTGCGCCGGTCGAATTTCCGCACGATCTGGCACAAGGCCCGCGCATCAGTCGGGCTCCCGGATCTGCATTTTCATGATCTCAGACACACGGGCGGGACGCTGTCAGCGGCGACGGGCGCGAGCCTCAAGGAGCTGATGGCCCGGCTCGGTCATTCCAGCGTCCGCGCGGCGATGATCTACCAGCATGCGACCAGAGACCGTGACCAGGCCATCGCGAAGGCCCTCGGGGCGCTGGTCCGGGAGGTCAAGGAAGCACCGCCAGAGCAGCAGGAACGCGAGGAGCGGGACGCATGAGACTAGCCCCGTGTGGCACGGACGCCCTCCCGGACGTCCCGCGCACCCAGCACAGGACCAGCAAAACACGGGCGACCGGGATCGAACCGGCACGACCAGCTTGGAAGGCTTCGGACCCCACCCCTCTGACCAGCGGTCCCGCAGGTCAGGGCACCTGCCGCTGTCCCCGTGAGTAACCGTGAGTCCCCGTGGTTCACCACCCTGACGGGCACGCAACGGGCACGGCCCGGCCGATGGCAAGCCCGCCCCTACTGTAGGGAGCTTCAGCGAACGAGAGCCGGAAGCGGCGCAGCTAGTGTGCAGGCGGGGGATCATATAGGCCATGTCGTCATGGCGGGATTCGGCTTCGCAGCAGGCTCAGGATGATCTGGACGGCCTGCTGAACATCGCACTGCCGTTCGCCCAGCAGATGCTGGCCAAGCGTGGCGAGTTCTATCCATTTGGTGCCGTTGTGATCGCGAGCGGGGAGACGCGAATGCTGGCCAGTAATCTAGGCGAAGAGCGTCCGGCCAGCGCCGACATTCTCTCCCGTCTGGTCGCGCAGTTGCGCCAGGAACAAGCCGACCTCCGGGCGGTTGCCATCTGCTCTGATGTCCAGCTCTCGGACTCAGGCGCGGTCCGGGTCGAACTTGAGCATCGTGACGGACACGCGATGGCTGTGCTGCTGCCTTACAAATCGAAGCGGTTCGGCCGAGGTGTCGAGTACGCGGCTCTCCGCGGCTCCTCAGCGAACAGGCAAGTTTGGACGGAGTCCTCTTGATCATGTTGCGCGCCGAGTAAAGCCCTTGCGCCTCCGACTTGATAGTGATCCTTAAGGTGAATTCGGCAAGCACGTAGGTCGTGAATCAGCGGCTTCTGCGGCGTGCATGTCGCCGCATGGCATCTACTTTCGCGGTGAATGCTGTAGGCATCAGGATGGGTGTTCCTCGCCAGGGGGACATGGTTAGCAGGTCGGAGTCGTTGGAGACGATAAGCATGGCTCCGACTTCGGCTGCGAGGTCGAGGATGAGGTTGTCCTCGTGATCGGGACACTCATGCACGCTTCGGGGGACGTCTTCCAGCAGCCCTCCGCGGCTATGCTCGGCGGCTGCGATGATGATGTCGAGGTAGGCATCTGCTTGTGCCTGGTCCCACTTGAAGAGGTCTTCAAGAACGCGTTTGACGTTGGCGAGGATGTGGGGCGACAGCCAGAGAGCGAACTCGGCGGCGTCGACGATGATCCCCACGCAGTCAGCGCATGCGTTTCCGGAGACGGGCGGTGGTGACGGCCAGGAGCGGAAGGGGCTGTTGCCGCCCGCGACGGCGGTCACCAGGACATTGACGTCGTAGACCGTTGCGGTCGGTGCCGCTTCTACGGGGCTCACTGGTCTGTGCGCCCGGCCTCGCCCTTGAGGAATTCCTGGATGCGTGTGGGTACCTGGGCGGGGTCGATGCCGAGCTGAGCGGTGCGCTGTTGGCCGTAGGCCTGCAGTTCGCGGAGTTGCTCAGCTAGCATGACCGACTTCATGACCTTCAGGGTGGCTCGCAGATACGCGGACCGGTTGCCTTCACCGAAGTAGGCCACCAGCTCGTCCAAGAGCGGGCGGTCGTCGGGCTGAACCGCGAAGCCAAGCGTTTGGGCGCTCATGTGCCTCAGTGTAGGCAAGCTTGCTTATGATCTGCGAGTTTTTGCATCTGAGCGCACAATCGTTGCCAGGGCACAGAGTTGTCCCGGAGGGCAAGCGAGCTGGGGATCAGGTTGTCTGACAGGCACGAGGGTGCGAGTGGGTGTCCTGAAGATCAGCTAGAAAAGGGTGATCATGCCCCTGACCTGCAATTTCTCATCGGAGCGGGCGAAGGGAATCGAACCCTCATGACCAGCTTGGAAGGCTTCGGGTACCGGCACGCGACCAGCAGCCGCGCAGGTCAGGGGCGGTATCGCTGTACCCGTGAGTGACCGTGAGTCCCCCTGATTCACCGTCCTGACGGGCACGCAACGGGCACGAGGACGCGCGGTCTAGGGCTTACTGCGCAGCGCTGCGTACACTGAACTTGTGAGCGTGCAGCGTGAGGAACTCCTCCGATTGGTTGAGGAGTTGCCAGAAGATGAGGTACCGGCGCTGCTCGATGATGTTCGTCGTCACCTCCAGGCGGTCAGGCACCAGTCCTGGCCTCCGGCATGGTTCGGAGCCGGAGAGGGCCGGACTACTGATGTAGCTGCGCGTTCTGAGGATCTGCTGAGGGACGGCTTCGGCCGGTCGTGATTGTCTGCGATACCGGCCCGCTCGTGGCCGCTGCCCTGTCGAATGACGCTGACCACAAGGCTTGCATGGAGTTGTTCGGCCGATTGCACGCGGCGGGCAGGGAACTCCTCGTCCCGGCTACCGTGGTCGCGGAAGTCAGCTATCTCCTGGCTCGGGAGGCGGGTTCGCGGGTCGAGTCGTTGTTCTTGCGCTCGCTCGCGGATGGTGACTTCGTGCCAGTAGAACTCTTGGCGGCCGACTATAGGCGGATGGCAGATTTGGTGGTCACGTATGCGAGCTTGCCGCTCGGCGCCACCGATGCCTCGGTGATCGCTGTCGCTGAGCGGTTGGATCTGACTGAGGTAGCCACCTTGGACCGGCGGCACTTCACCGTAGTCCGGCCGGATCACGTCAACGCTCTCACGCTGCTGCCGTAGAGGTTGCTCATCATGCATGGAGCGGGCGACCGGGATCGAACCGGCATGACCAGCTTGGAAGGCTGGGGCTCTACCATTGAGCTACGCCCGCGCGGACAGAGCAGCGTTGCCGCCGCATCTACCGGATCGCACCCGCGTATCGTACCGGCCTTCCATGCAGGGGCGCTCCAGACGCCTCCAACCCGGGTGGCCCGCAGCCGTCTGCCACATGCGGGCCGACAACGTGGCCGCGAGCCTGGCTCGCGGCCGTTTCGCTTCTGAAGGGCCAGTTGGCGAGTAGCCCAACGACCCAAACCGGAACGCGACCGGTCGCGAAATCACCCCCGCCGCAGACCTCGCAAGCCCGTGCCGAAGGCCAGAGCCCATGACCTCCAGGGTCCGCGGTAAGGACATGTCATGGAATAAACCGTCGTTTCCTGATCCCGGGCGATCGTGCGGTGCCCGCGGACCCGGCCGGCCGGATTACTCCCGTCANNTCTTGGAAACGATGCGGAAGGACGCGTCTCCGGGCCGCCTTCCCCGGGTGCGGGCGCCGGCTATTCGGGGACTCCAGGCGGTGGCGTGCCAGAACCGCTGCGCTTGGTCACGCGCCGGCTTACGTCCNNCGTCCTCGCGCTAGCCAGCGCGTGGACGCCGGCCCGGGCGGGCGCTCCTGAGCTCGTGCCGGGCGCACCCGGCCCGACCTGACGATCACGAACCTGCGGCTTACTTCTCTGCGGGCCCTAAGCAGCGGATCCTATGTCTGCCAGCGAAATATTCATATTCTTTACTTATTTAAGATCTCATATTACGCTCAACCGCACGTTGCGCAAATAAAGGTCATAGAGCGGGCGAAAGGGAATCACGATTCTGTAAATCAACCGAAAATGTAAAAATCGGTAAAAGGAGTGTAAATGCGACGTAGATGGTGCATACCCGTGGCGGCTCTCGCCCTCGTCAGCGGTTCGATGCTGGCGGCCACCAGTGCCGCATCGGCCTCAACCGCAGTACACAGCTCGGGACATGTCATCGTGCAGCCAGGTGCACCCGCAAGGCACCTGATCGCACCGTTCTCGGCGCACGGCCGCACGCCGAGCTCAGTGACCAGCACGAACTGGTCGGGCTACGCGGCCACCGGCGGCACAGGAGCGTTCACCAGCGTCTCGGCGAGCTGGGTGGAGCCTACGGCCAAATGCACCTCGGGCGATCAGTATGCCGCCTTCTGGGTCGGCCTGGACGGGTACACCAGCTCGAGCGTCGAGCAGACCGGCAGCGAGTCAGACTGTGACGGCAATACCCCTTCTTATTACGCCTGGTGGGAGATGTACCCGGGAGGCTCGCATACCTTCAGCAATACGGTTAAGCCCGGCGATAACTTCAGTGCTTCCGTCACGTCCGACGGCGGTGGCAAGTTCACCTTGGTGATCACCGACTCGACCCAGGGCTGGTCGAAGACGGAAAACAAGACGCTGTCTTCAGCCAAGCGCTCGTCGGCCGAGGTCATCATCGAGGCACCATGCTGCACCGGCTCCGGCGGCATCCTGCCCCTGGCCGATTTCGGCACGGTGAACTTCACCAACTCCGAGGTTAACGGCTCTCCCCTCGGCGACTCGAACCCGACTGAGATCATCATGCAGTCCGGCAGCACGCAGAAGGACTCGATCTCCGCCCTGTCCGGTGGCACGAACTTCAGCGGCACCTGGCTGCACAGCTAGGTACCTCGCCCATGCGGCACTGCCCGCCAGACCGGACGGACTGGCGGGCAGTGCTGTGTCATCTCCGCGCGCGCAGATGTGAGGTCGGCAGGGTCCGGTATCTGGCCGCACGGGCCACGAGCCCAGGCTGACCGCCGGAGCCGTGACTTCAGGGCGCGGAACACCGAAGTCCCATATGCCAGATCTGGGAGCGAAACATACACGATCTTTACTTATGTACGATCTTCTATTACGCTCGGCCGCACGTTGTGCAGGAAACCGTCATGGAGCAGGTCAAAGTGGCCAGAATCCCGCGACCAGCCCAACCCATGCAGGAATGAACGGCAGGAGCGCGCATGCGACGTAGATGGCTCACGCCCGTGGCAGCCCTCGCCCTGGCCGGCGGCTCGATGCTGGTGGCCAGTGTGGCCTCCGCGTCAACCGCTGCACCCAGGTCAGGACATGTCATGGTGCAGCCGGGCGGGCCTGCCCACCTGATCAGGACAGGCGGTGCCCAAGGCGGTCTGAGGAACGCGACCAGCACGAACTGGTCGGGCTACGCGGCCCACAGTGGCACCTACACCAGCGTCTCGTCGAGCTGGACAGAGCCGACAGGCACGTGCACGTCGGGCGATCAGTACTCCAGCTTCTGGGTGGGCCTGGACGGGTACAGCAGCGACTCCGTCGAGCAGACCGGCAGCGAAGTGGACTGCGACGGCAGTACGCCCCAGTACTACGCCTGGTACGAGATGTATCCGGCATATCCGGTTAATTTCAGCAATACGGTCAAGCCGGGGGACCACTTCACCGGTTCGGTTACTTATGAGGGCAGCAACGAGTATCAGCTGACCCTCTCTGACACGACTCAGGGCTGGACCCAGACCGAGAACAAGACGTCGACTACCGGCGTGCGCTCATCGGCCGAGGTCATCATCGAGGCGCCGTACGACGGCGGCGTGCTGCCGCTGGCCGACTTCGGCACGGTGAAGTTCACTGCGACCACCGTGGACGGGTCGAGCATCGGCAGCATCAAGCACAACAAGATCACCATGGCTGACGGCAGCACGAAGCTCGACAAGATCTCTAATCTCACCGGCGGGACGAACTTCACCGGCAAGTGGCTCGCCAGTAGCTAAGTCCGCATCACGCGGCAATCCAACCCCACGCAGGAAAGAACGCAAAGGAGCGCGCATGCGCAGCAGATGGTGCATACCCCTGGCGACCGTCGCCCTGGTCGGCGGGACGATGCTGGCGGCCAGCGCGGCCGCGGCGTCAACCGCGACACCCAGTTCAGGACATGTGACGGTGCAGCCGGGTGGTCCGGCCGGACACCTGACCACGCCGTTCGCCGTCCATGACGGCTCGGATACCGCGGCGAGCAGCACGAACTGGTCAGGCTACGCCGTCCACAGCGGCACCTACTCCAGCGTCTCGGCAAGCTGGGTGGAACCGACTGGCCACTGCACCTCGGGTACTAAGTACTCCAGCTTCTGGGTTGGCCTGGACGGGTACAACAGCAACTCCGTCGAGCAGACCGGCAGCGAAGTGGACTGCCACGGCAGCACCCCGAAGTACTACTCCTGGTACGAGATGTACCCGGCGTACCCGAAGAACTTCAGCAATGCGGTCAAGCCCGGTGACCACATCACCGGTTCTGTTACCTACAACGGCGGCGGCAAGTTCACCCTGAAGCTCTCCGACACGACCGAGGGCTGGAGTCACACAGTGCACAAGTCGCTGGGTTCAGCCGATCGCTCGTCGGCTGAGATCATCATCGAGGCACCGTCCTCTAACACCGGCGTGCTGCCGCTGGCCGACTTCGGCAAGATCAGCCTCAGCAGCGCCAAGGTGGATGGCTCCAGCATCGGCAGCCTCCACCCCACCAAGATCATCATGAAGTCCGGTTCGACGACGAAGGACAGCGTCACCGCCCTGTCCGGCGGTACGAACTTCAGCGCCACCTGGCTGCACAGCTAAATACCGCTTCGCCCGCCGCATTGCCCGCCAGACAATCCTGGCGGGCAATGCGGCGTCATGACCAGGATCCGTAGACTGCCCCAGCCGGCCGGGGAACTCGACTCACCGAGGAGCGTGCGGACGTGCCAGGAAACACCCGGCCGGTTGCCGACGAGCGTGACGGCCTGCTCAGCTACCTGGCCCAGCAACGCTATGTGCTCCGCCTCGCGGCGCACGGGCTCACCGACGAGCAAGCCGCGGCGACGCCTACGGTGAGCAAACTGTGTGTTGGCGGGCTGATCAAACACGCCGCGGCGGTCGAGCGTAGCTGGATGGACATTGTCCTGGAACGTTCGGCAGAAAATCCTGACGGCAGGGCTGAGAATTACGACTCCGGATTCCGCCTCGGGCCTGACGAGACGCTAGCCAGCGTCCTGCGCAGCTACCAGAGCGCGGCGCGAGACACCGACGCCACCATCGCCGCAATCCCCGACCTCGGGCAGCCGGTACCGGTCCCGAGCGGTGTTCCCTGGTTCCCGAAGGACGTCACGGCATGGTCTGTGCGATGGGTCCTGCTCCACCTGATTACCGAGACGGCCCGGCACGCCGGTCATGCCGACATCATCCGCGAATCGCTGGACGGGGCATCGGCCTTCCCGCTGATGGCGGCGGTGGAAGGCTGGCCGGCCAACCCCTGGCTCAAGTCCTGGGAGGCTCCCAGCCAGCCTGCCCGATGACCAAAGCAGGCCCCGGCTGCTCGGCCATGCCGGCGCGCAGCCGATCCTGGTTCCTGTGACGTATCCAGTCCACGTACGCGGCGTGGTCATCCCGCCAGGGGAACTGTCATGGCGTTTCTCCAGGTCACCAGGTCCAGGCGGGCAGTCAGTCAACACCGCGGACAGCAGGGTGGAACTCTCCTTCGACCTCGCCGCCACGTCCGCGCTGCCGCCCGTGCTGAAGGAGAGAGCGATGCGCGCCCTGGCCGGAAGGCTGGCCGGCGGAGTGCTCACGGTCACCGGTTCGGAGTACCGGTCCCAGTTGCGTAACCGCCAGGCGGCGGCCGGCAGGCTATCCGCCCTGCTCACCGACGCCACTGCGCCACCGCCCGCGCCGCGCCGTGCGACCCGGCCCAGCCGCGGGGCGCGGGAGCGCAGGCTGAAGGCCAAACGGCAGCGTTCTGAAATCAAGCGCCTTCGCCGGTCCAGCGAGGACTAAAGCGGGGACTGAAGCGGGGACTGAAGCGGGGACTGATCCGCGGGGCCGCCCGGCGGCACGCGTGCTCGACTTCCGGGCAAGGCCGGCCGGTCCGCTACCATCGCTTGTCAGCGGGCTGTAGCGCAGCTTGGCTAGCGCGCGTGCTTTGGGTGCACGAGGTCGCCGGTTCGAATCCGGCCAGCCCGACCAAATTATCGCAGGTCAAGCCCCTGATCAATCCAGATCAGGGGCGCCTGCGGGCGGTGAGTGACTAACTACCTGACAGCGAACTCCTGCGCTCCGGCCAGCCGACCGGCCAGCCCGACCGCCAGCCCGACCGCCAGCCCGACCGCCAGGTCGACCGCCAGCCCGACCGCCAGGTCAAAGCCCTCATTTAGTTGTCCGATCAAGCAGGGGTGGCCGTCCCGGGCAGCCAAGGGCGGCTGCCTGCCCTAGACTTGGCCGGCGTAGCCGTGAGTGATCAGCCATGCCCCCGAATGGCGTAGCGGCTGCCTGAGCGGGGAGCCAGGGAGTGACGCCGAGGTGAAGACCGACGTCGAGGAGCTAGGACCGACCCGGGTCAAGCTCATCATCGAGGTTCCGTTTGAGGAACTGAAGCCAAGCCTCGACAAGGCATACCGCGAGGTCGCGAGGCAGGTGCGGGTGCCTGGCTTCCGGCCGGGCCGGGTGCCGCCGCGGATCATCGATCAGCGGGTCGGCCGTGGCGTGGTGCTCGAGCAGGCGGTCAACGACGCCCTGCCAGAGCTGTACGGCAAGGCGCTCGAGGAAGGTGACGTGCTCGCACTGGGCACGCCCGAGCTGGAGATCACCAAGCTCGACGACGGCGAGGAATTCTCGTTCACCGCCGAGGTGGATGTCCGGCCCAGGTTCGAGGTGCCCGACCTCGAGGGGATGCCGGTCACGGTGGAGAACACCGAGGTGACCCCGGATGACGTCGAGGAGTACCTCGGCGGCCTGCGTGAGCGGTTCGCCTCGCTGAAGGGCGTCGACAGGCCCGTGCAGTCGGGAGACTTCGTCTCCATCGACCTGTCCGCTGCCGTCGACGGCCAGCCAGTGGAGGACGCGCAGGCCAGCGGGCTGTCCTACGAGATCGGCAGCGGACAGCTGCTTGACGGGCTGGACGAGGCGCTAACCGGCGCGACGGCCGGCGAGTCGAAGGTGTTCCCGGCCGAGCTTCCCGGCGGGGGGCGTACCGGCGAGCAGGCAGAGGTCACCGTCACCGTGCACAGCGTCAAGGTCAAGGATCTGCCCGAGCTGGATGACGAGTTCGCGCAGGCCGCGAGCGAGTTCGACACGCTCGGCGAGCTGCGGGCCGGGACCAGGGTCCAGCTGGAGGGCGTGCGGCGGATGCAGCAGGCCGGCCAGGCCAGGGAACGGGCACTGAACGCACTGCTGGACAAGATCGACATCCCGTTGCCGGACAGCATCGTGACGGCAGAGGCGGATCGGCGCAGGAGCTCGATGCTCGAGCAGCTGGAGCAGATGGGCTCAACCCTGGACGACTACCTCCAGTCGGTCGGCCGGTCGCTCGACGAGTTCGAAGCCGACCTGGACCGCGATGCCCGTCAGGGCGTGAAGACCGGTTTCGTCCTGGACCAGCTGGCGCTACAGGAGAACCTGGGTGTCGATGCGCGCGAGATGAGCGCCTACGTCACCGAGCAGGCGCACCGGATGCGCGTCGAGCCCGACCGGCTTGCCAAGCAGCTCGCCGACAGCGGTCAGCTGGGATCCGTGGCCTCGGAGGTGCTACGCGCTAAGGCGGTGGACATCATCGCGCAGCGCGCCACGGTCAAAGACGAGGCCGGCCGGGAGGTAGACCTTCAGCCGCCCGCCAGCCAGGCCGACGAGGGCCAGGCCGAGACCGACGAGGCCCAGGCCGCCGAGGCCCAGGCCGCAGACGCCACCGGCGAGACAAGCCAGGACCAGGAAACCGCAGTGGTCGCGGAGGCGGCAGATCAGGCCACCATTTCCTGATCGCGCCCCAGGCTCTCGCGCATGCCCGGCCAGCGCCTGGGTAGCTGCTTGCGCAGCACCCAGGCAGCACCCAGGCAGCACCCAGGCGGTACTCAGGCGGTACCCAGGTGGTACCAGCGTCGGCGCGGGCGTCCTGCGCCGACAGCGAACAGCGCGGAGAGCCGGACGAACCGGTAATGGCAGCGCGTTATCGTCACTGTCAACGACACCGATCGCAGTGGAACAGGTGACCAAGTGAGTGAGGCGTCGCAACCCCGCCGAGTGTCGCAAAGCGGCGGACAGGCAGCGGAGATGGAGAGTGCATTGACTTCAAAGCTGGCGGTGGCGCGGGTCGCCGAGGCCCCGGTCCTGCCGTTCAGCGAGCCGGTGTTTCAGCGGCTGCTGCGGCACCGGGTCATCTTCCTCGGCCAGCAGGTAGACGAGGACCTGGCCAACCGGATCTGCGCCGAGCTAGTCCTGCTCGCCGCCGAGGATGCCAGGCGTGACATCACCATGTACATCAACTCGCCAGGCGGCTCGGTCTACGCGGGCCTGGCGATCTACGACATGATGCAGTACGTGCCCAATGACGTCGCCACCTACGCGATGGGCATGGCCGCGTCGATGGGCCAGTTCCTGCTCTGCGCCGGCACCAGGGGCAAGCGCTACGCCCTGCCGCACGCGCAGGTTCTCATGCATCAGCCCTCTGGCGGCATCGGCGGCACGGCCTCCGACATCACGATCCAGGCGGAGCAGATGCTCTACGTCAAGCACACGCTTGCCGAGCGGATCGCCATGCACACCGGTCAGCCGGTCGAGCAGATCGAGACCGACTCCGATCGCGACCGCTGGTTCACCGCCGAGGAGGCCAGGGACTACGGCTTCGTCGACCACGTGATCCGCAGCGCCACCGAAGTCCCGTCGGAAGGACCGGTCTCATGACGACGCAAGGAATCCAGCCGGCCCGGGCCTTCCAGCCCGCGGCAGGCCAGCTCGAACGCGACCCGCAGTCGAGATACATCCTGCCCTCGTTCGTGGAGCGCACCTCGTACGGGGTCAAGGAGATGAACCCGTACAACAAGCTCTTCGAAGAGCGGATCATCTTCCTCGGCGTGCAGATCGACGACGCCTCGGCCAACGACGTGATGGCCCAGCTGCTCACGCTCGAGGCCATCGACCCGGACCGGGACATCCTGATCTACATCAACTCGCCCGGCGGTTCGATGACGTCGATGATGGCGATCTACGACACCATGCAGTTCGTCCAGCCCGAGATCCAGACGTTCTGCATCGGCCAGGCCGCCTCCGCGGCCGCCGTCCTGCTCGCGTCCGGTACCCAAGGCAAGCGGGCAGCGCTGCCCAATGCGCGGATCATGCTGCACCAGCCGGCCCTGGAGAGCGGCTACGGCCAGTCGAGTGACCTGGAGATCCAGGCCAGGGAGATCCTCCGGATGCGCAGTGCGATGGAGAAGGTCATCGCCAAGCACACCGGGAAGGAGCCGGACCAGGTCCGCCGTGACATCGAGCGTGACAGGTTCTTCGACCCGCACGAGGCGAAAGAGTATGGAATCGTGGATGATGTTCTCACGACCCTAAAGCGCCGCTCGGAGGTAGGGTCGTCCTAACTGGGAGGTTTCAGATCGTTCCCCGTGTAAAGGAGTGATTGGGTGGCACGCATCGGCGACGGCGGCGATCTGCTTAAGTGCTCGTTCTGTGGAAAGAGCCAGAAGCAGGTCAAGAAGCTCATCGCCGGGCCTGGTGTGTACATCTGCGACGAATGCATCGATCTGTGCAACGAGATCATCGAGGAAGAGCTCGCCGAGCCGTCCGAGCTCAAGTGGGACAGCCTGCCCAAGCCTCGCGAGATTTACGAGTTCCTCGACGCCTACGTCATCGGCCAGGACAAGGCGAAGAAGGCTCTCTCCGTCGCGGTGTACAACCACTACAAGCGGGTCCAGTCCGGCAGTGACCGGCCGGGCGAGGAAGGCGTCGAACTCGCCAAGTCCAACATCCTGCTGCTCGGCCCGACCGGTTCCGGCAAGACCCTGCTCGCCCAGACCCTTGCCCGGCTGCTCAACGTGCCGTTCGCCATCGCCGACGCGACCGCGCTGACTGAGGCCGGCTACGTGGGCGAGGACGTCGAGAACATCCTGCTCAAGCTCATCCAGGCGGCCGACTACGACGTCAAGAAGGCCGAGACGGGCATCATCTACATCGACGAGATCGACAAGATCGCCCGCAAGAGCGAGAACCCCTCGATCACCCGCGACGTCTCCGGCGAGGGCGTCCAGCAGGCCCTGCTCAAGATCCTGGAAGGCACGACCGCGAGCGTGCCGCCCCAGGGCGGGCGCAAGCACCCGCATCAGGAATTCATCCAGATCGACACGACGAACGTGCTGTTCATCTGCGGCGGGGCGTTCGCCGGGCTCGAGAAGATCATCGAGCAGCGGGTCGGCAAGAACGGCATCGGGTTCAGCGCCGTGATCAGGGTTCGCAGCGAGGTCGCCACGTCGGACGCGTTCGCCGAGATCATGCCGGAGGACCTGCTCAAGTTCGGCATGATCCCGGAGTTCGTCGGTCGCCTGCCGGTGATCACCAGCGTGCACAACCTCAACCGGGAGGCGCTGATCCGCATCCTGACCGAGCCGCGCAACGCGCTGGTCAGGCAGTACCGGCGGCTGTTCGAGCTGGACAACGTGGATCTCGAGTTCACCGAGGACGCGCTCGAAGCCGTCGCCGACCAGGCGAACCTGCGCGGCACCGGTGCGCGAGGCCTGCGGGCCATCCTGGAGGAAGTGCTGCTCTCGGTGATGTACGAGGTGCCGAGCCGCAAGGACGTCGAGCGCGTCGTGATCACCCGCGAAGCAGTGCTCGAGCACGTCAACCCCACGCTGGTGCCACGGGACGTCTCCAGGCGCACGCCCCGCGAGAAGTCCGCCTGACCCGAAGCGGGCAGCACCAGCGGCCGGCACTCCGTAAACTCACCTGACGTGACCGGACATCGCTCGACAGCGCCAGACCGTAGCCAGCTCGCGCCGCAGTACTCTCCCGGCGACGTGGAGACCCGCAGGTACGAAGGCTGGGTAGACGCGGGGATGTTCACCCCGCACACCGACGACGGTCGGCCCGCCTACACGATCATGATCCCGCCGCCGAACGTGACCGGCTCACTGCACATCGGCCACGCGCTCGACCACACCCTCATCGACGCCCTGGTCAGGCGCCGCCGGATGCAGGGCTACCGCACGCTCTGGCTGCCCGGCATGGACCACGCCGGCATCGCGACCCAGAACGTGGTGGAGCGCGAGCTCGCCAGGGAGGGCCTGAGCCGGCACGACCTGGGCCGGGAGAAGTTCGTCGAGCGGGTCTGGCAGTGGAAGGCATCTTCCGGCGGGTCGATCCTGCGCCAGATGCGCCGCCTCGGCGACAGCGTGGACTGGTCCCGCGAGCGGTTCACCATGGACGAGGGCCTGTCCCGGGCCGTGCACACGATGTTCAAGCGACTGTTCGACGACGGCCTCATCTACCGCGCCGAGCGGATCATCAACTGGTGCCCGCGCTGCCTCACCGCCCTGTCCGACATCGAGGTCGAGCACGCCGACGAGGAGGGCGAGCTCGTCTCGATCAGGTACGGGGACGGCGCGGACGCGATCGTGGTCGCGACCACCAGGGCCGAGACGATGCTCGGCGATACGGCGGTGGCGGTGCATCCTGACGACCCCCGGTACGCCGCCATGATCGGCCACGAGGTGGAGCTGCCGCTGACCGGCAGGCGCATTCCCGTCGTCGCCGACCCGCACGTGGATCCGGAGTTCGGCACCGGCGCGGTGAAGGTGACCCCCGCCCACGACCCCAACGACTTCGAGATCGGCCGCCGCCACGACCTGCCGGCCATCACCGTCATGGACGAGCGCGGCGTGATCACCGCGCCGGGCCCGTTCCAGGGCCTGGACCGGTTCGAGGCGCGGCCGGCCGTGCTTGCCGCGCTCCGCGAGCAGGGCAGGGTGGTCGCCGAGATCCGGCCCTACCTGCACGCGGTCGGGCACTGTAGCCGCTGCGGCACCACGGTGGAGCCGCGCCTCTCGCTGCAATGGTTCGTCAAGGTCGGCCCGCTGGCCAAGGCGGCCGGCGACGCGGTCCGCGACGGCCGGGTCCGGCTGCACCCAAAGGAGATGGCGGCCAGGTACTTCGACTGGGTAGATGACATGCACGACTGGTGCATCAGCCGCCAGCTCTGGTGGGGACACAGAATCCCAGTCTTTTACGGTCCGAACGGTGCCGTCATCTGCACTGCGCCCGACGAGGATCCGCCGTCGGGGCCGGCCTGGACCCAGGACAACGATGTGCTCGACACCTGGTTCTCCTCGGGACAGTGGCCGTTCTCCACCCTCGGCTGGCCCGATGACACGCCCGACCTGCGGGCGTTCTACCCGACCAGCGTGCTGGTCACCGGGTACGACATCCTGTTCTTCTGGGTGGCCCGGATGATGATGCTCAGCCTGTACGCCATGGCCGACCGCGACCCCGCCGATGCCGTCCCGTTCCGCACCGTTGCGCTGCATGGCCTGGTGCGCGATGCCCATGGCAAGAAGATGTCCAAGTCCCGCGGCAACACGGTGGACCCGCTGGACTGGATCGATCGGTTCGGCGCGGACGCGGTGCGGTTCACCCTTGCCCGCGGCGCGAACCCGGGCGGCGATATCGCGGTCAGCGAGGAGTGGGCGGCCGGCGCCAGGAACTTCTGCAACAAGCTGTGGAACGCTGCCCGGTTCTCCCTGATGAACGGGGCCCACGTCCCGGCTGCGCTGCCGGACGCGGCGTCCCTGTCGGTGCCCGACCGCTGGATCCTGTCCAGGCTCGCGTCGGTCACCGCGGAAGCGGACGCGCTGTTCGAGGAGTTCGAGTTCGGCAAGATCAGCGAGGCGCTGTACCACTTCGCCTGGGACGAGTACTGCGACTGGTACCTGGAGCTGGCCAAGGTAACCCTGGCCGGTGATGACCAGGCCGCCGCGGACCAGACCCGCGCGGTGCTCGGCTACGTGCTCGACCGGCTGCTCCGGCTGCTGCACCCGCTGATGCCCTTCATCACCGATGAGCTGTGGACGGCCCTGACCGGCGAGGACTCCGTCATGGTGGCCGCCTGGCCCGGCGAGCAAGCCCCAGTCGCCAGCGAGCGCCCGGCCACCGCCCGCCCCGCCCCCGCCGAGCAGGCCAGCGCCCGGGCCGCCCCCGCAGACCCCGCGGCCGAAGCGGAGATTGCCGGCCTGGTCCGGCTGGTGACCCAGGTGCGCCGGTTCCGGTCCGACCAGGGGCTGCACCCAGGCCAGCGGGTAGCGGCCGTGCTGACCGGTATCGAGCACACGCCGCTGGCCGCCCATGAGGGGAGCATCCGCTCGCTGCTGCGGCTCACCCCCCCGGCAGACGGCTTCGCCCCCACCGCCTCCGTCCAGGCAGAGGGAGTAACGGTCGAACTGGACACCGCCGGCGCGGTGGACATCGAAGCCGAACGCCGCCGCCTGGAGAAGGACCTCGCGACAGCCACCGACGAGGTAGACCGGACGCAGCGCAAGCTCGGCAACTCCGGCTTCACCGCGAAGGCCCCGACCGCCGTGATCGAGAAGACCCAGCAGCGGCTGGCGATCGCCCAGGCCGAGATCGAGGCGCTCCAGGCCCGGCTCGCGGCCCTGCCGAAGTCATAGCTGGCCCTTCCCGTCCGGTTCTGGGCGGCGTCAAGGAAGTACGTTATAGTCCGCTTTATGCGAATTAGCAATCGTATTCCACATGGCCGCAGGCTGGTCCTGACCGGGGTAGCGGTCGCGGCGCTGGCGACGGGCACGTCGATGGCTCAGGCAGGCGCCGCGCTGGCGGGCAGCCCGCGGGTTCAGATCCTGCCCGGGACCATCACGACGGTCGCCGGGGGTCCCGGCGGGCCGGGTGCGGCTACGAAGGTAGCCATGAATCCCATCGGCCTGACCTACTTCAAGGACCATGTGTACATTGCCGACGGGCTGGTGCAGAAGCTGGACGACCAGGGCAGAGTAAACACGCCCGCGGGCGCGCTCGCCGAGAAGGGCGTCGCGCTAGGCGACGGCGGCCCGTCCATCGATTCCAGCATGGACGCCTACGGCGCGGCAGTGACCGTGAAAGGCAACATCGCGATCGCCGACGCCGGCAATAACCGGATACGGATGGCGGCGGCCAAGACTCACAGGTTCTACGGGGTGAAGATGACCAACGGCTACATCTACAATGTGGCCGGCGGCGGTAAGCCCGGGTTCTCCGGAGACGGCGGCCGCGCCACCAGCGCCCGGCTGAATGGCCCCCGTGGGGTTGCGGTTGACGTCGGCCAGAACCTGGTGATCGCCGACACCCTCAACGACCGGGTACGGGTGGTGGCGGCCAAGACTGGCACGTTCTACGGCCAGGCGATGATGTTCGGGCATATCTACACAGTGGCGGGCGGCGGCGAGGGTGGCCTGGCCAACGGAATTCCCGCTACCAGCGCGACCCTCGACCAGCCCGACGCCGTGGCTGTTGACGCAGCGGGAAACCTGGTGATCTCAGACTCCCAGGACGGCCTGCTGCGGGTGGTGGCGGTCAAGACTGGCACGTTCTACGGGCAGGCGATGACCGCCAGGGACATCTACACGATCGCCGGCGGTGGCGCGATGGGTACCGCCAGCGGCGTTCCTGCCACCCAGGCCACACTCAGTGATCCCGGCGGGCTGTGGGTCGACCCGGCGGGGGTGATCGTGGCCGACACCGGCGATGACCTGGTCCGGGTTGCGGCAACCCGCACCGGTACGTTCTTCGGGCAGGCAATGACGGCTGGAGACATCTACACCGTAGCCGGGAACGGGAAGAACGGGTTCTCCGGCGACGGCGGGCCCGCCACTCAGGCCAGGCTCAAACTGCCGTCCGGGGTGGCGGTGGACGGTTCGGGGAACCTGCTGATTGCCGATGAGGCCAACCGCCGGGTGCGGGCCGTGGCTGCCACGACCGGCGCGTTCTACGCGAAGAAGATGACGGCCGGAGATATCTACACGGTGGCCGGCAACGGTCAGTACCTGTTCTCTGGTGACGGCGGTCCGGCCACCAAGGCCGAGCTCAGCTATCCCCCTGCGGTATCAGTGGACGGCGCCGGCAACCTCGTTTTCGCCGATACCGAGAATGACCAGGTACGGGTTGTCGCGGCTAGCGGCGGGACCTTCTATGGCCAGGCGATGACCGCTGGCCACGTCTACTCCGTTGCCGGGAACGGCACCGACGGGTTCTCCGGGGACGGCGGGCCTGCCACCAAAGCGGAACTCTCCGACATATGCGATGTGGCGATAGACGGTGCCGGAAACCTGGTGATCGATGACTGCGACGGGAACGAGCGGGTGCGGGTGGTTGCGGTCAAGACCGGCACGTTCTACGGGCAGGCGATGACCGCCGGGGACATTTACGCGGTGGCCGGGAACGGCAAGGCGGGATTCTCCGGTGACGGGGGGGTCGCCACCAGCGCTGAGCTCGACAACCCCGCCGCCGTGACGGTGGACAGCGCAGGCAACCTGGTGGTGTCCGACTCCCTGAACGAGCGGGTGCGGGTGGTTGCGGTCAAGACCGGCACGTTCTACGCGAAGAAGATGACGGCCGGGGACATCTACACCGTGGCCGGGAACGGCAAGACGGGGTTCTCCGGTGACGGCGGCCGAGCCACCGGCGCCGAGCTCGACGATCCCTACGGGGTGTCAGTGGACAGTGCCGGGAACCTGGTGGTGGCCGACTCCTTGAACGAGCGGGTGCGGGTGGTTGCGGCCGCCACCGGCACGTTCTACGGGCAGGCGATGACGGTCGGGGACATCTACACCGTGGCCGGGAACGGCACGAGGGGATTCTCCGGTGACGGCGGCCCAGCTACCAGCGCCGAGTTCTACGATCCCGCTGGGGTGGCAGTGGACAGCACCGGGAACCTGCTGATCGCCGACCCCGGCAACAACCGGGTGCGGGTAGTGGCGGCGAAGGGCGGTACGTTCTACGCCGTGCCGATGAAGGCCGGGCACATCTACACCGTGGCCGGCGATGGCATCGAGGGATTCTCCGGTGAGGGCATGGACGCCACCATTGCCGACCTCAACCAGCCGGAGGGGGTGGCGATGGACGGCGCAGGGAACCTGGTGATCGCCGACACCGGCAACAGCCGGTTGCGGGTAGTTTCGGGCTAGATGATCGACGCGCGCCCGTGTCGGCAGCGCGGCGGTTCCTAGTTCGCATGCAGGTATACGCAGATATTCAGCTACCTGGTGGCCAAGGCCCTCGATCCGGGCGAGTCCCGGGCGCTGATCGTGCGGGTTTCGGCGGAACTCAACCGCAGGTTAGGGCACGTCGTGGAGTAAACCGTCGTTTTCTGATCCCGGACGATCGTGCGGTGCCTCGCGGACCCGGCCGGCCGGACTACTCCCGTCACACCGGCACCACCGGCCCCGTGAGCCACGTCTTCCGCGGCGCCGCCGAAGATCGATGTGGCATGGCCTACCACCGGTGGGGGGCTCCGCCACATCGATCTTGGAAAGGACGCGGAAGGAGGCGTCTCCGGGCCGCCTTCCCCGGTGCCGGTGCCGGTGCCGGTGCGGGTGCGGGTGCGGGTGCGGGTGCCGGCTGTTCGAGGACGCCGGGCGGCAGCGCGCCAGAACCGCCGCGCGCGGTCACGCGCCGGCTTACGTCCGCGCGCTAACCAGCGCGCAGCCCGCCGGCCTTGGGCGGGCGCTCCTGAGCTCTTGCCCGGCGCCCGGGCCCGACCTGACGATCACGAAACCTGCGGCTTACTTCTCTGCGGGCTCTAGGTCAGGCTTTCTGGGGGACGTTCTCGTGTCTGAGGACGCCTTTGTGTGATGTGGGCCGGTGGGTGGATTGCTGCTGGTGGCTCTGCACGGTGGCCGGCGGACGGTGCAGGGCTAGCCATCCCTTCCGGCTAGCCACATCCGCCATGATGGCGAAGCGTTCTACGTGTGCTGGTCCGTCTAACTCTTCGTGATCACGCAACGGGTAGGCTGCCAGCGTGAGTGGCAATCGGGCGGGCGGCGGCTATCAGGCTCTCCTGGCCGAGGTGGAGCGGGACATCGCGGCTCGCAGGCCCGAGCACTCCATCGATCCCACCCTGGTCAGGATCGCTGACCTCGCCAGTCTGCTCGGCGACCCCCAGCGGGCGTGCCCCGTCATTCACATCACCGGGACGAATGGCAAGACGTCGACCGCGCGGATGATCGACACGCTGCTGCGCGCGCGGGGCCTGCGCACCGGCTTGTTCACCAGTCCGCATCTGCTCTCCATGCCAGAGCGGATCAGCCTGGATGGCGAGCCGCTCGATGCGCAGCGCTTTGTCGAGCTGTATGCGGAGTTGCTGCCGTATGTGCGGATGGTGGACGAGCGCCACGAGGTGCGGATGTCGTTCTTCGAGGTGCTGACCGGCATGGCGTTCGCGGCGTTCGCGGACGCCCCGGTGGACGTAGCCGTGGTCGAGGTCGGAATGGGCGGGACCTGGGACTGCACCAACATCGCGGACGGAACCGTCGCCGTCATCACTCCGATTTCCATCGATCACACCCGCTATCTCGGCAGTACGGTCGAGGAGATCGCCGCCGACAAGGGCGGCATTATCAAGCCAGAAGCCATCGCCATCCTCGCCCAGCAGCCGGTTGCCGTCGCCGAGGTGCTGCTCCGGCGGGCTGCGGACGTCGGTGCCACGGTGGCGCGGGAAGGCCTCGAATTCGGCGTGCTGGACCGAGACCTTGCCGTCGGCGGCCAGCGGCTAGACCTGCGCGGTCTTCATGGCGACTACCGCGACGTGTTCCTTCCGCTGTTCGGCTCCTACCAGGCGGGGAACGCTGCGTGTGCGCTGGCCGCCGTGGAGGCGTTCGCCGGAGTGGGCAGCCATGCCCTCCCGGACGGCAGCCAGTCCGCCTCGCTGGAGGACACGTTGGTCCGCGAGGCGTTCGGCTCAGTCAGTTCCCCCGGCCGTCTCGAAGTGGTCCGGCGCAGCCCCGTGACAATCGTGGACGCGGCACACAACCCGGCGGGCATGGCGGCGGCGATGGCGGCGGTGACCGAGGCGTTCACCTTCACCAGCCTGTTCTGCGTGCTCGCCGTGAGCGAGGACAAGGACGTGTCCGGGATACTCGACGAGCTCGAGCCACTCGTCGACAGCGTGGTGGTCACCAGGAACTCATCGCCGCGGTCGATGGAGGTGGCCAAGCTCGCAGAATTGGCCGAAGCCGTCTTCGGCCCGGACCGCGTGCGCTCGGCGCCGCGCCTGGACGAGGCGATCGACGTCGCGGTGATGCTCGCCGATGAGGTGAACGCCGCGGACGCGAACTCCGGAGGGACGGTGCCGGGTACAGCCGGAGTTTTCATCGCCGGCTCGGTGATCACTGCGGGCGACGCCAGGGCACTGCTGGTTCCCACCCCGCGCCCAGCTGACCGCCACGGTCCGCAGGACCTGGATGGCCTACAGGACCTGGATGGCATGGACCTGGACGTCCTGGATGGTCTGGGCCTCGATGACCTCCGGGACCTGGAAAGCGCAGAGGACCAGGACGGTCCCGAGGACCAGGAGCCCTGGGACCAGGAGCCCGGAGGACTTGACCCGGAATGAGACGGCTGTGCGCCACCGTGCTGATCTTTGAGGCGATCATAATCGGCCTCGCGATCCCGGTCGCCATCACGATCGGGCACGAGGCCCCGGGTTCCGCGGGCTCCGCCGGGGGCGGCCTCGCCGTAGCGGCGATCCTGATCGCAGTGGCGATTTCCATGCGCTCTACGGGCCTATCCGGCCTGCGGCTTGCGCTGGTCACGGGCAGCATCCTCCAGGTATTGATGATCGCCTCGGGTGTGGTCGTCCCGGCGATGTACGGACTCGGCGTGATCTTCGCCGCTCTCTGGGCGATAGCTATCTGTCTCGGGCGCAGTGCGGAACGTGCACAGCCGCGATAGTCTCCCCGTATTGCCCTGAGTAATCAGAGGAGAACACCTCGTGATGGGCCGTCCCCAGGCCTCAGATGGCGCACAGGTAAATACGGACACTCTCCGTTATCAAACGGACACTGTTCGTGATACTCCGGACACCTCGGATACCCCGGACATTTCTCTCGATATCCGCGCCAAGGCTCCCGATCCGGAAGCTTACGCAGGGGAAACGACAGATCTCAGTGAGGCCGACCAGGCCGCAGAGGGCGCGCCCAGCGCCGCTGCGGCCACGCCAGGTCCCGCCGTCCCCGGACAGGCCGCGGGGGAGGGCTCGGGCACGGCCCCCCTTCCGGCTAGGACGCCCCCTGCCCCGGTTCCGGTACCCGAGCAATCGACGCCCGAGCAATCGACACCTGAGCCCCGGCCGCTAAGTATCGGGCGATGGACCACGCCCACCCCCCGGCGGTCAGCGCCCGGCCGATCGGCCCGCGCCTCCCAGCCGCCGGCCCCCGGGCAATCCGCGCCCGCGCCCCGTCCGCAGGCACCCGGACACCCCGCACCCCAGCCCCGGCTACCGGGATCCGGGCAGTCGGCCCGAGCCTCCCGTCCGCAGGCACCCGGGCAACCCGCACCGGCGGTGCCGAATGGTGCACGTCCACCGGCAAGCCCCACACCGCCAATGCCGAACGGTGCACGTCCGGCACCTGGGCAGTCCGCGCCAGCAGCGCCGAATGGCGTACGTCCGGCACCTGGACAGTCCGCGCCAGCAGCGCCGAATGGCGTGCGTCCGGCACCTGGACAGTCCGCGCCAGCAGCGCCGAATGGCGTACGTCCGGCACCTGGGCAGTCCGCGCCAGCAGCGCCGAATGGCGTGCGTCCGGCGGTGAGCCCCGGCCCGCCCGTGCCGAATGGCGTGCGTCCGGCGGTGAGCCCCGCCCCGTCAGTGCCGGCACCCGCACCGACCACGGCGACTGCCACACGTCCGGCAGCGCCATCACGCGCAACCGCCACCCCCCAGGCACGTGGTGGCCCGCTAGCAGCCGCGGCCGCCGCGCTCATCGTGGCCAGCGTGATCCCGCTCACCCTGTTGCAACTGCCCAACCTGATTGCGTCCGGGTTGCCGGCGGCGATAATCGCCCGGCTGGCTGGCCATGAAGGAGCGGTCAGCCTGATCCGTGCCTCGGGCCTTGCCCTGCCCGTGATGGCCTGTGTCGCGCCGATAGCCGCAGTACTGGCCAGGCGGCGCCGCGCCTGGCCGGTGCTGCTGACCGGACTGCTCCTGATCGGTGCCGCCGACCTGCTGGGCGATTCCGCCCGCTCGGTGCTGTCCATCGGCGTGGACAGGGCCCTGCACGGTCTCGGCGCGGGCATCGCGCTGCCTGCCACGCTCGCTCTCGCCTGGGAGCGCCCGCCTCGGTGGTGCAGGCTGCTGGCCAGGTGGTGGGCGGTGGTCGCGGTGATCAGCCTGGTCGGCGCCGTGCCGCTGATGCGTGACCGGCTCGTCGGCGGCGACTGGCGTGCCGCACTTCAGCCCTTCCCGTGGCTCACCGCGGTAGCCCTTGCCGCCACCGCCCTCTACGTCGCGCTGACTGGCGGCTCGGGCCCGCAGGCACGCGCGGCGGTCACGCCTGCTGAGCGATCGCAGCTCGCCCTGCTCGCCGGGCCCGCGGCCGGACTCTGCGCCCTGGACCTGGGCGTCTCCAACCAGCGGGCCAGCTCCGTGGCCGTGGCGGCGGGCGTCGCCCTGCTCGTGCTGACCGGCCTGGCCATGGTGACGTCGGCTGATGTGGTGACCGGGGGAGAACGCGGCAGGCGCGGGCGGCTCTGCTTCCCGCTGACTGGCGCCTGCGCCGGATTCGTGCTCGCGCCCACGGCCGGCGCGATCAGCGCACTGCGGCCGCTGGCCGCCGGGCCGGATCCGGCGCTCAGGGCGCTCTGGCTCCCGCTGGCCGCCGCGGCCGCCGCCTGCATCCTCGGCGCGGGCATAGCGTGGCTGCTGCGGGCCGGCCCGCCTGCGACGGCCGGCCTGCCAGCCACCGCGCGCGGCGACGGGACACGCGGCAGCCGCGCCGGCGCACACGCCGCCAGGCACAAGGCCGGCAAGAACAGCAAGGCCGGCAAGGCCGGCAAGGACGGCAAGGACGGCAAGGACGGCAAGGACGGCAAGGCCAGCAAGGCCGGACAGCGCAGCAGCGGTGCGCTGCGCTGCGTCCTGACCGGGCTGATCGCCGCGGCCGCAGGCCTGCTGGTAGCCCGAGTGGTGGGCCCGAATGGCAGCCAGGCCGGACTAGCCGGAGCCTTCGCCCTGCTCGGCGGCGGCCTCGCGACGGCGCTCAGCGCCGGCATCGCCGAGGCGACCCCGGCGGGCGCCATGACCGGCCTGTCGCTGTCCCTGGCAGGCGCGCTGACCGGCTATCTGGTAGCCGCGGCGATCCAGATCCGGCTGGTCGGCTCGCTCGCCTCGGCAACGACCGGGCGCCGCGCCGCTACACACGCACTGACCAGGGCCGCCGGCTGGTGGGAGCTGGTCGCCGCGGCCGTGATAGTGGCCGCCGCAGGGGGGGTTTTCCTCCTCGGCCGGGCGCGCCGTCAGCAAGGAGAGGTGCCTGTGCGCGGGTAAGCTTTGCACGCGCTGGATCATTTCCTGCCCCCCACTTCAAACCCTGGCTGCCGCTGATCATGAGGAGCGTAATTGTCTGACCGCACCCTGATCCTGATAAAACCCGACGGCGTCCGCCGTGGGCTCATCGGGAGCGTGATATCGCGGCTCGAACTCAGAGGGTTGCGGATCGCGGCTATGGAGCTGCGCACCCTGGATCGTGATATAGCACTCCTGCACTATGCCGAGCATGAAGGCAAGCCGTTCTTCGGGCCGCTCATCGAGTTCATCACTTCAGGCCCGCTGGTCGCAGTGGTTGCCGAGGGGCTGGGGGCGATCGAGGCGTTCCGCTCGATGGCCGGCCCCACCAACCCGTTGGCCGCCGCAGCGGGCACGATCCGAGGGGATCATGCGTTGCAGGTTACGGAGAACGTCGTGCATGGCTCGGACTCGCCGGAATCGGCCGAACGGGAAATCAAGATTTTCTTCCCTGAGTTCGTTTAACCGGCGCGGTGCTGGCCGATGAAGGGCACATGGCCGCGGCCCCGCCCACGGGTTGCCGATCGCGGCACCTGAGCATAGACAACCCACAGGATCGTCCGGGAAGGTTCTGTTCCTTATGAGCAACGCGCTTGCGTTTCTCGGCCGCGACATGGCGGTCGATCTCGGCACCGCGAACACCCTGGTGTACGTGCGCGGACGCGGGATCGTGCTCAACGAACCCTCGGTAGTCGCGCTCAACACGAACAACGGCCAGATCGTCGCGGTTGGCGTCGAAGCCAAACGCATGATCGGCCGGACACCAGGCAACATCGTCGCCATCCGGCCGCTCAAGGACGGCGTCATCGCCGACTTCGACGTGACCGAGCGGATGCTCCGGTACTTCATCCAGAAGGTGCACAAGCGCAGGCACATGGCCAAGCCGCGGATCGTGGTCGCCGTCCCCAGCGGCATCACCGGGGTGGAGCAGAGCGCGGTCAAGGAGGCCGGCCACCAGGCCGGCGCCCGGCGTGTCTACATCATCGAGGAGCCGATGGCCGCGGCCATCGGAGCGGGCCTGCCGATCAACGAGCCGACCGGGAACATGGTGGTGGACATCGGCGGCGGCACGACCGAGGTAGCGGTGATCTCGCTGGGCGGCATCGTGACCTCACAGTCGATCAGGATCGGCGGCGATGAGCTTGACCAGGCGATCATTACGTTCGGCAAGAAGGAGTACTCGCTCATGCTGGGCGAGCGGACCTCCGAGGAGATCAAGATAACGCTCGGCTCGGCCTACCCCACGGTCGATGAGCCGCACGCGGAGATCCGCGGCAGGGACCTGGTCAGCGGCCTGCCGAAGACCATCGTGATCACGGCGGAGGAGATCCGCCGGGCGATCGAGGAACCGGTCAACCTGATCGTCGATGCGGTCAAGACCACGCTGGACAAGTGCCCGCCTGAGCTGGCCGGCGACGTCATGGACCGGGGTATTGCCCTGACCGGCGGCGGCGCCCNNCTGCGCCAGGTGCTCGTGCCCGAATCACGGCGCTGATCGCGAGCGGGCTGGCAGCGCGGGCTGGCAGCGCGGAAGAGGTTCACCGCAGCGAGGAGATCACGTGCACGACACCCGGCGGACGCGCCTGGTCCTGAGCGTGTTCCTGATCGCAGCGCTCGCGATGATCACCATCAACTACCGGGACGGCAGCGATTCGCCGTTGAGCGCGCTGGGTAACTTCGGCGGCGCGGTGTTCGGCCCGGTTGAGCGCGTCGCCGGAGATGTCACCCGGCCCGCCGCCCAACTCGTGGACGGGGTCACCGGCGCGCCCGGCACCAGCGCAAAGATCTCCGCCTTGCAGCGGCAAAATGCCCAGCTGCGCGCCGAGCTCAGCCAGGCACGGCTGGACAAGGCTGATTCCGCGCAGCTCAAGCGGCTGCTACAGCTAGCCGGCCGGGGCGGTTACCGGATCGTGGCCGCGAACGNNGTCACGCTCGACGCGGGCAGCATGGACGGCATCAAGCCTGCTGAGACCGTGCTGAACGGTGACGGCCTGGTGGGCCGCGTGGTCAGCGTGACCTCGAGCACCTGCACCGTTCTGCTCGCCACCGACGGTTCCTCCACGGTGGGCGCGCGGATGGCGGGCAATAACGAGATCGGCGCCGTGTCGGGGATGGGACAGGGGCTGTCCGGACCGGACACGCTGCAACTGAAGCTGTTCGATGCCACCGCAGACCTCCAGGTGGGACAGCAGCTGGTCACCTTCGGCTCCGTCGGCGGCAGCCCCTACGTTCCCGGCGTGCCGATCGGGACGATCATCAAGGTGGAAAGGTCGTCGAACTCGCTGACCGGGACGGCGCTGGTCCGCCCCTTCGTCGACTTCACCTCGCTCGGCGTGGTCGGGGTGGTCATCATCCCGCCGCGGGTCAATCCGAGGGACTCGGTGCTTGCGCCGCGTCCGCAGTCATCCGCCACGCCTTCCACGTCAGCGTCCGCCACGCCGGACTCGTCCACGACGCCCGCCGCGGGCGGCTGACGTGCGCCGCGTACTGCTGTCGGTTTTGCTCGTGCTCGCCGCCCTCGTGCTCCAGCTAACCGTGCTTGACCGGGCCCCGCTGCCCGGCGGCGTAGCGCCCGACCTGGTGCTCCTTGTCGTCGTCGCACTCGCCCTCAGCAGCGGGCCGATGCCCGGCCTGATCACCGGCTTCTGCGCCGGCCTGGCGCTTGACATCGCGCCGCCTGCCAACCACCTGATCGGCGTGTACGCACTGGTGTTCTGCCTGGTCGGCTACTGCTGCGGCCTGGTCTCCGCCGAGCTGGACAGCTCCGTGCTGCTGCCGCTGGCAGCATCTGCGCTCGGTGCGGCAGGCGGCGCCGCGCTCTACGCGGTGGTCGGCGTCTTCCTCGGCAATCCCGACGTCACCGGGCAGTCGGTGCGTCACGTGCTGCCGCTGTCGGTGCTCTACGACGTGCTGCTCAGCCCGTTCATCCTGTACGGCGTGGCGCTGGCNNGCTGGCCAGCCGGCTGGCCAGCAGGCTCAGCGGCGCCGCCGAGGGGGCCGGCGAGCTGGCCAGCGGCGCATCATGGCAGGCCGGCGGCCAGCAGGCGGGTTCCAGCTCGCCGAAGCGCCAAGCGGGACGCACGCCGCGGATACGTGCCGCCGCGGCCAGGCAGCGGGACGGATGGATCGGCGGTGGCGGCTGGCTGGCGGCGAGCGCCGAGCTCGCCCGCAGCCGCCCG
>PMSU01000197.1 GCA_003168255.1 Actinomycetota bacterium | reverse complement strand
ATCGATCTTCGGCGGCGCTCCGAAAGTCGTGGCTCACGGGGTCGGTGGTGCCGGTGTGACGGGAGTAATCCGGCCGGCCGGGTCCGCGGGCACCGCACGATCGTCCGGATCAGGAAACGACGCTTATTTCACGACGTGCCTAAGCCCGCGCCGCTGACCCGGCTCATCAGGGCGAGCCCTTCACTCGGCACGCCCCCGGCGGGCGAGACCGGCGGAGCTGCACCCATCCGGTGCTGAGCTCACTCGCGCGTCGTCCCGCTTGCGGCTCTGATCCCAGCCGCTGGTCAGGCGTAGCGTACGAATGCGGAGATGTCGCGGTCCGGCCGTGGCGGCGGCGGTGCCGCCGGGTAGCCGACGCCGACCGCGCCCATCGGCTCCCAGTCCGGCGGCAGCCCAAGCGCGCTGACGGCAACCTGCTGGCAGAACAATGTGCTCGACACCCAGCATGAGCCAAGGCCCTGAGCGGCCAGCGAGATCAGCAGGTTCTGCACTCCGGCGCCCATCGACACCAGGAACATTGCCCTTTCCGCGGCGGATCTGCGCGCGTCAGGGTAGGTGTGTGCGGCATCGGCCACCAGGCAGGGAACGATGATCAATGGCGTCCGCCTGAGCGGTTCCCCGCGCCGCACCCGCCGCTCGATCTGCTGGTCGGTCATCCCGTCCGCGCGCAGGTCGGCCTGCCAGGCGCTGAGCATCGCGTCCAGCAGTTCCCGCCGAGCCTGCCCGGACTCGACCACTACGAACCGCCAGGGCACGCTGTGATGCGGCGCGGGGGCGGTGAACGCCGCGTCGATCGCCTGGCGGACTGCGGCTGCATCGACCGGTTGCGCGGAGAACTCGCGGATGGTCCGCCGGGCCAGCGGCACGTCCGCTGAGCCGAATCGGAACATGTCCTCGCTGGCGGGTCTGATCAGCGCAGCCGCGCCCGGCCCGTCCTCGGCTGTGACGAACTCCGCCAGGCCTCGTACCACCGCCGCGGGGATGCCGCTCGTCTTCCCCTTGACAAGATCAGCGGCGGCGGCGATCTCGTCGGCCACCGCGGCAATGGTGACCTCAAGCACGTTCCCGAACGAGTCTGCCTGTCCCCGCAGGTCGCGTACCGGGACGACGCCGGCGGCGCCGATGGCCGCGTCGGTCTGTCCCGCCCGCCACGGCCTGCCGAGGGTGTCGGTGATGATGACGCCGATGCGGATGCCCTGCCGGTCGGCCAGATCCTTGCGCAGCCGCCTGGCCGACGCATCAGGATCCTGGGGCAGCAGCGCCACTGTTCCTGGCGGCGTGTTGGAGTTGTCCACGCCCGCCGCGGCAAGCACCAGGCCGTGCCTTGTCTCCACGATCCTGGTCTGGCCGCGCCTCGCGACCAGCCGGACCGTCTCGTCGTCGATCGCCTGTTCCCGTTCGGCCTGGACTAGCCTTCCCTCTGCCTTGCTGATGATCTTCGAGGTGATGACCAGGATGTCGCCGTCACGCAGGCCGAGAGCGGCGGCCTCCATCAGCTCGGCCAGGTCCGCGCCCGCAGTGACCTCGGGCAGCCCGGCTACGCCGGTAATGCTGATGCTGGTCACGCGCGTAGCTCCGCTGCCAGGTCGAGCGCGGCCCGGGCGATTTCGGCCGTGCTGGGCAGGTCCCGCATGTACAGCGGTACCGCGCGGACCGCGATGTCGGCCAGTTCAGGGTCATCGACGGCGGCCTTGTCCTGCTCGTCCACCAGCCAGCCGTCCAGCAGCTCTGACCCGTAATGGGCGGCCACGGCGGCCGCGCTCGTCTGCACGCCGATCGCGGCCAGGCAGGCATCTGCCATGCCGCGGACGGGTGCCCCGCCGATGATCGGCGAGATTCCGACGACGGTCTTGGCGCGGACCGCCTCGCTGATGCCGGGCACGGCCAGGATGGGGCCGATGCTCACCACCGGGTTCGACGGCGGAAAGAGCACGAAGTCCGCGGTCGAGATGGCATCGAGGACGCCGGGGGCGGGGGTTGCCGCTGCCGCCCCGGTGGGGGTGATCTCCAGGGCGGGAACGGCGGCGTGCAGCCTCACCCACCACTCCTGGAAGTGGATGCTGCGGCGGCTGCCGTTCTCCTCGATGAGGACATGAGTCTCCACCGGGTCGTCGGACATGGGCAGCAGCCGCACTCCCGGCTGCCACCTCCGGCAGAGCGTCTCGGTGACCGCCGACAGCGGGCTGCCCGCAGTCAGCATCCGGGTCCGGACGATGTGCGTGGCGAAATCCTTGTCACCCAGGGCAAACCAGTCCGTGCCCGCGCCGTAGGCGGCCAGTTCCTGCTGCACGGTGAAGGACTCGGCGGCGCGGCCCCAGCCCTGCTCCTCGCTGACTCCGCCGCCGAGCGTGTACATCACGGTGTCGAGGTCTGGGCATACCCGCATGCCGGACAGGGTGATATCGTCCCCGGTGTTGCCGATGACGGTGATCTCGGCGTCCCGGGCAGCGGCTCTCAGGCCGCGGAGAAACCGGGCGGCCCCGACCCCGCCAGCGAGCACGGTGATGCGCATGGCGGACAGTCTGGCAGGTTCCGCCACCGGTCGTGTCTTCGTGTGCCGTGGCGACAGGGCAGGCCGCCTGTGGAAGGCTGCCAGCCATCACCAGACACTCCAGGGGGTCCAAGTGATACGCAATGAAGCACAGCGGGTTCGCGAGCCTGCTGCGTTGCTGCTGCTGGCGGGCATGGCGCTCAGCGTGATCGTTGGTGTGTGGACCCTGCTCAACGCGCAGAGTCAGCTGATCGATGTCGGCGCCACCCTGAACTTCGGCGACCGCGGCTTCTCAGCGTTCGGCTTCTTCGGTGCCATATACGTGACCGCGCTGCCCGTGACAGCGGTGGTGCTCGCAACACTCACCGGTGAGAAAACCCCCCGCGCGCGGGAAGTGACGCTGGCCGCAGCGCTGCTACAGGCCGTGGCGCTCGTGCTCAGCGTGATCAGCTGGCTCAGCATGTTCAGCTCGCATCTCTCAGCGACCGGCAGGACACAGAACTTCATCGTTGACGCCGGCCGCCTCGCCGTCGCGGTTGCCGGCCTGATGTTCACCCTCGCCATCCTGCGCGCCGCCGGCCTGCAAGGCACCCCGGCCGTGCCCGCCGGGTCGGCAGCAGCCACCGGTCAGCAGATGCCGGGACAAGCCGGTTACGGCCAGCCGGGCTACGGCCAGCCGGGGCGGGTGCCTCAGGGGCAGCAGGCGCACGCCCAGCCCGGTTACGCCCAGCCGGGGCAGCACGGTTATACCCAGCCGGGCTACGGCCAGCAGCTGGGACGCGTGCCCCAGGGCCAGCAGCCGTACGCCCAGCCCGGTTACGCCCAGCCCGGACAGCAGGCCTACCCGCCGCCTGGTCAGGGGTACCCCCAGCCAGGGCAGCAGGGGTACGCCCAGCCTGGCTACGGACAGCAGGGATATGGCCAGCCCGGCTACGGGCAGCAGGGATATGCCCCCCAGCCTGGCTACGGGCAGCAGGGGCACGGCCAGCCCGGCTACGGGCAGCCAGGGCGCCCACCGCAGGGGTACGGCCAGCCCGGCGGGACTCCTGCGCCTGGGCCCGCGGGCCAGCAGCCGCCTGCGGCGGGTCAGCAGCCAGGCCGCCGGCCTGCCGAAGAGGACCAGGACCCCTCCTAGGCCCGCACCCGCAGGCTAACGGCATGCCCGCGGGCTGGCAGTCGGCCGTCGTCCTGCTGGGCACGCTCCGCCGCCGGCCGGCGATCAGGATCCCCTGGTCCTGCACCTGCACAGCATCTCCCGTCGCCCCTCCGGGGATCTTCGCCGGACAGACTTTTCCGTCATCCCGGGACAACGCGCTGTCATTATCACCTAACCAGCTTGACGCGGCCTAAGACACGCGCGTGTAATTCCACTAATGTAGTTCTCACGCCCGGGGAGGGGCGTACGACCACGGGGACTCCGGGAGGGGGTAGGAGGTGCGCCGTGACTGAAACTATCGCCGTGTCAGCGCCTGGCATCTTCGGTTTCAATGAGGATGAGGGTGAGGAACTCGGCTGGCAAGAGCGCGCGCTGTGCGCGCAGACGGATCCAGAGGCGTTCTTCCCAGAGAAGGGCGGCTCGACCCGCGAGGCTAAGCGGGTCTGCGGGACCTGCGAGGTCCGTGCCGAGTGCCTGGGATATGCGCTCGAGCACGATGAGCGGTTTGGTATCTGGGGAGGCCTGTCCGAACGCGAACGTCGTCGGCTGAAGCGGGCGGCAAGCTAGCGCCCGGCGGGGCTTGTCGCGGCCTGCGGGCCGTCGCGGGAGCCCGATCCGCCGGGGCCGACCGGCGTGATCAGGGCTGCCAACCAGCAGACTTCCCGGACGCCAGCCGCTCGGTTCGCGTATTGTTCACGCGTACCCGCCCGCCAAGCCGGGACCGGAGCGGAGCGTCGCGATCCGGTCGGCACGGGCAGCTTCCCAAGAGCAAGCGGACCCTTGTCGCCGAACGATTCTTATCCTCAGCACGTAGTCACGGCCGTCATCGTTGCCCACGACGGCGCCGAGTGGCTGCCCCGTGTCATCAATGCCGTGCTCGGGCAGACCCAGCCGGTCCAGCGCATCGTGGCCGTGGACACCGGCAGCAGGGACCGGAGCGGGGCGGTACTCGCCGACCTGCTCGGGCCAGCGGCCGTACTCGGGATGGACCGGGATGCCGGTTACTCCGCGGCGGTCGCCCGCGCGCTCCAGCATGAGGCCGCGACCGCCCTCGTCGCCGCGCAGCCGGGCCTCCGCGTTGGTCCCGGCGGGCGGGAACAGGGCGACTGGGCCGACCGGGTGGATGCGGCGGATGGGCCGGGTACGGCCGGGGCAAGCGGCTATCGCGGCGGCAGCGCCCCCGCGGACGAGCCGGTCGAGTGGATCTGGCTGCTTCATGATGACTCTGAGCCAGATCCCGAGGCGCTCGCGGAGCTCCTGCGCGGTGCCGCGCAGACGCCCGCGGCGGCGGTACTCGGTCCCAAGGTGCTCGACTGGACTGACCGGCAGGTGATCCTCGAGGCGGGCCTGGCCATCGATACGGCCGGCCGCCGGATCAGCGGCACCGAGCCTCGGGAAATCGACCAGGGTCAGCATGACGGCGACCGGGACGTGCTCGCCGTGAGCAGCGCGGGAATGCTCGCCCGCAGGGACGTCTGGGATGAGGTTGGCGGCTTCGACGCCGGGCTGTCCCTATTCAGGGAAGATGTCGACTTCTGCTGGCGGGTGCACGCCGCTGGATACCGGGTCCGGCTCGTCACCGATGCGGTGGTGTACCACCTGGAGGCCGCGACCAGGGGCCGTCGGCAGATTTCCGCGGTCCCGCACCCCAAGAGGACCGATCGCCGCAACGCGCTGATCGTGCTGCTGGCGAACCTGCCGCTGTCTGCGATGATCACCGCGGCCGCCGGGAACGCGGTGCTGTCTGCTGCCCGGATCCTCTTCTTCCTGCTGGGGAAGCGCCCGGAAGCCGCACGGGACGAGGCCGCCGCGTTCGGCTTCCTGCTCGCGCATCCCGGATTGGTTTACAGTGCGCGGCGGCGGCGCCGGTGGCGGGGCCGCCGCAGGGCCTACGGTGCGCTGCGATCACAGGTCCCCCGCGGCCAGTCGGTGCGCAAGCTGGCTGAGTTCGCGGCCGCCACCCTGTACCCGTCCTCTCGTGCCGAGGCAGTCGGCATGCACCACGCGTCCGATGACCCGTCGGATGACGACTCGCTGCTCACCGACTCCGGGCTCGCGCAGCGGATTCTCACCAACCCCGGGATTCTCCTGTTCACCGTCCTGGCGGTGATAGCCCTGGTCTCGGAGCGCTCGCTGCTAGGTCCGGGCCCGCTTGGCGGCGGCGCGCTGCTGCCTGCCTGGGGCGGGGCATCTGGCCTGTGGGGCGAGTACCTGGCCGGGTTCCACGCGATCGGCGTCGGCTCTGCCGCGAGCACACCACCGTACGTCGCGGTCGTCGCCGCCGTGGCGACGATCCTGGGCGGGAAACCCTGGCTAGCGGTGGCGGTGATCCAGCTCGGCTGCGTTCCGTTTTCCGGGATCGCCGCGTACCTCGCGTCCCGGCGGTTCAGCCAGTACGCCCCGGTCCGGGTGTGGCTGGCCGCATCGTACGCCCTGCTACCGGTGGCTACCGGCGCGGTCGCGGCAGGCAGGCTCGGCACGGCAGTCGTTTTCGTCCTCATGCCAATCATCGCCGCGACCGCGGGCAGGATGCTCACCCAGCGAGGGCGGCGGGCCCGCCGGGCTGCCTGGGCGACCGGCTTGCTCATCGCGGTTGCCGCGGCTTTCGTGCCGCTGGTATGGGTGGTGGCGGTCATCATCGCCCTCTTCGCCGGGCTTGCCTTCGTCAGGACGCGCCGGGCGATGGCCGCGAACCTGGCCATCGTCGCGCTCGTCCCTCCCGTTCTGCTGGCACCGTGGACCCTTGATGTCGCGGAGCACCCGTCCGTACTGCTGCTCCAGGCGGGACTCCAGCAGCCAGGCCTGGCCAGCCGGAACCTGCCGGCGAGTTCGCTGCTCCTGCTCAGCCCGGGGGGGCCGGGCACGCCGCCGGTCTGGGTGGTTGCGGGACTCGTGCTTGCCGCGCTCGCCGCGTTGCTCCTGCGCACACGCGGATTCGGCGTCGCCGCCTCCTGGGGCGTGGCGCTGTCCGGCCTGCTGATCGCGATCGTAGTGAGCCGGTTCCTGGTCAGCCCGCCCGGCGGGGGTCCCGCGGTGCCCGTGTGGCCAGGTGTCGCGCTCATCTTCGCGGCCGTCGGCCTATTGCTGGCCGTGGCAGCTGCCGGGGGCGACCTGTATGCGCTCTTTGCCGCCGGCGGCCTGCGCCGGCTGGGCGCCGCGGCGATGGTGGTCGCCGCCTGCGCGACGCCGGTGCTCGCCGCGGGATTCTGGATGGTCAACGGTGTGTCTGGTCCTGTCACCCGTGTCGCCGGGCCCGTCCTGCCCGAATTCGTGTCTATCTCATCCGCCGGTGGGGCGCGGCTGCGCACGCTGGTGCTCCGGCCGGGGAAAACGTCCGTGGGCTACACCCTCCTCAGAGGTAGCGACCCGCCGCTGGGGGCGGCGGAGCTGACTGAGCCTGCCACCGCCGGGGTGGTGCTGGAGCACGTCGTTGCCGCTCTGGCCGCGCCAAACGGGAGCGATACCGGCAACGTGGGCGCCTCGCTCGCCCAGTTCGACATCGGCTACGTCCTGCTGCCTGCCCCGATCGACCTGGGACTGGCACGCCAGCTCGACGGCGTGGTGGGCCTGCGACCGGTGAGCCTGACCTCGGCCTTCGAGCTGTGGAAGGTCTCGGAAACCGTGGCGCGCGTTCGCGTGACCGAACCCAGCGGAGCCCAGGTGGCCCTCCCGTCGGGCACAGTGAATGTCTCCGGCGCGGCAGCCCCGGCAGCCGGCGGGACGGTTGTGCTCGCCGAGCCCGCCAGCGGCAGCTGGCATGCCACGCTCAACGGCCGGCCGCTTGCTCCGCTGCCCAGCCCGGTGAACGGCTGGGCGCAGGGATTCCGGCTTCCCCCCGGTGGCGGCAAGCTGGACATCACGCGGGACGAGACCGTGCGGGCACTCTTGGTCGCCCTGGAAGTCTTGCTTCTTGTGGTCGTCGGAGTTCTGGCTCTACCAGGAGCGAAGGACTCGAGCTCGGACGCACGAGAGACGGCCGTCGCGGCTGCTGCTGCTGACCGCACCAGCCGCGCCAGCCGCGCCAGCCGCACCAGCGGTGGCGGCAGGCGCGGCGTACCCGGTCGCGATCACCGGCCGCCTGGCGCACGGCGCGGCTCGCGCGGGGTGCGCGGAACCGGGAGACGGCGTCGCTCCGGCACCGAGGGAGCGGAGAACACCGGACCGCGCCGCGTCCTGGCAGGTACCCGACGTCTGTCGTCGCAGGCTGAGCAGGTGCCGCATGATCCGCCGCCGGATCTGGCAGGTACCGGGCGTCTGCCCTCGCAGGCTGGGCAGGTGCCGCCGGATCTGGCAGGTACCGGGCGTCTGCCCTCGCAGGCCGGGCAGCCACCGCATGATCTGCCGCCGGACCTTGCCGCTCCTGGCGACAGCGGGCCGCTGGACCCGCTGCCACCCGAGGGTGATGGTTCCGATGCGGGCTGGATGCCCGGCGGGCCGGTCAGCCAGGCGCGAGAGGCTGACTGGTGAGGATTCCGGTAGCGAACAGGTTCATCCTCTTCGGGCTGGTCGTACTCGCCCTCGTCGCACTGGCGGCGGTGGCATGGCTCAGCAAGCCCGTCACGGTGTCGGCGGGCCAGCAGCCGGCGCCGCTGCACACGGCCGCGGTGAGCGTCGGCGCGCGTGCCTGCCCATCCCCAGGCACGCCCGGCAGCCACAACACCGGCGTGGCGGTCATTGCCGCGGCAGCGCGCCCTGGCCCCGGCCAGGCCACGATCAGCATGTTGTCCGCCACTGGCGGCAGCGCGAGTAGCCCGCTCGTCCGGCTGTCACAGCCCGGCGTGCTATCCCTTTCTAGCGTCCCGGCCGCGCCAGCGGGTTCGGTGCCGAGCAGCGGCGGGAAGGACGCCAACTCGCCTGTCGGCCAGCCGGGCGGGGTGATGATCCAGGCAACCGGCTCGATGGCGCAGGGCCTGGCGGCGGAGCAGACCGCGGCGGGCAGCGTCACGGCAAGCTGCGGAAGTCCCGGCACCGATTTCTGGTTCGCCGTGCCCGGTCAGCAGTCGGCCAGCTCCATCAAGCTGTATCTCATGAACGTCGACGACCAGGCCAGTGACGTGGATGTCGACGTCGTCACCGACACCGGCCCGCTCCAGGGCGGCACCGACACCGGGATCACGGTGCCCCCGCATGGCCTGGTCGTGCAGTCCCTGGCCGGCCTGGTCCATGGCTCACGGGCTATCGGCCTGCACGTCCGCACCAGCGTCGGCCGCGTCGTGGCCGCGGTGAGCGAAAGCTCGCAGGCCGGCCAGACCGGGGAGTGGCTGCCGGCCGCGCAGTCGCCGGCCGACCGGCTGGTGATACCCGCCATGCCCTCATCTGGGGGGGGCCGCCAGCTCTACGTGGCCGACCCGGGGGGCGGCGACGCGGCGGTCAAGCTGAGCGTGGTCACTGCGGGCGGAACATACGAGCCGACCGGTGCGGGCGCGATCGACATCCCGGCCGGCTCGGCGAGCAGGATCGAGCTGCCGTCCCTAGCCGGCGTCTCCGGAGCGGCCGTGCTGAGCTCCAACGTGCCGGTCGTCGCGGCAGTCGTGGTCCCCGGCGGACCGGCGGGCGCGCCCGGTGTCCTGACCGCCGCAGCCCCTGCCATCCAGGAACAGGGCGTGGTGGCGGACGCCGGCCAGTCCGGTGACACCACCACCCTGGTGCTCTCGGCCACCGGGTCAGCGGCGCGGGTGCGCCTGACTACCGGCGCGAGCGGCCTGACGTCCAGCGCTTCCAGCGCCGCCACCGGCTCGGCGCGCGTGGTCACGATTCCGGCTAAGCACACCGTCATCGTCAAGGTGACCAGACCGCCAGGCGCAGGCTCGGGCTTCGCCATCGTGCTGACCCCGCTGCCAGGCTCCGGCCCGGTGTACGCCGGGCGGGTGCTCGCCAAGACAAGCGGCACCGTGCTCGCCGTCATGCCGGTGGCGAGCGCCCTGACCTCGGTCGCGCTGCCTGCGGTGCGCGACTCGCTGATGACCGTCGCGCCCTGACACCGGGTCGCCAGCGTCACCAGGCCGCGGGTCACTCGCCCTCGTAGCCTGGATCCACAGTTTCTGGGTCGACACCCAGCAGCCGGGCGAACTCCTCGACCACCACGTCGAGCACGAGTTCAGCCAGCTCCGCCTCGTCGTCCGCGCGGGCAAGCAGCGGACGCCGGTAGAGGATGATGCGCGGCCCGTGCGCTGGATCCCCGGGATCCTCCGACCCCGGATCAAGCCTGGCCAGCGGCACCGCGTCCTGCGCATCGTCAGGCGGATCGCGATCCGGGACTTCTTGCACGGCGAACTCGACGCTGGCCAGCTCAGATTCCCACCGCGGCTCCAGCCTGGCGACCGCCTCGAGCACGAGGTCGCCAAACTGCTGTGCCCTGCTGCGGCGCAGCGGCACCTGCGGTGGAGCGAGCGGGCCGCGCATCCCGCGGCCATGACGATCCCTGCGCCTGACCCGCGGGGGCCCAGGCACGGGGCTCACGTCACCGTTTCGCACAGACACTGAGCGTAGCTCCGTTCGGCCGAAAGAAGGGAGCGACTTCACCGGCCGGAAGCAGAGCGACGGCAGGACGGCGGCTCGGCGGAAGACACGATCGTGCAGAGTGCCCCGGGTGGTGGCGTTACCGCCCCCGAATAGATACCGTCTGCCGTTGTGAGCGACGCCAGCCGGGCGGTGCCGGGCGGCGTGTTCACGGACCCGACGAGATGGTGAGCGAGGTGTGCTGGTGAGTTCTCGCCGCTGCTCCCGGATGGGCTGTAAGCAGCCCGCGCTCTACACCCTTACCTATGTCTACCGTGAGTCGACCGCCGTTCTCGGGCCGCTTGCCGCCTACACCGAGCCGCACTGCTATGACCTGTGCGATGCCCACGCGGGGCGGCTGACCGCGCCCCGCGGCTGGGACGTGGTACGGCTGCCGGGTGACCCCGCGGCGCAGCAGATCGATGACCTGGAGGCGCTGGCCAACGCCGTCAGGGAGGCGGCGATCCCGGCCACCGTGCCAGAGCCGGTCGGTCAGGGCACCGAGGTGGGACGACGGGGTCACCTGCGCGTGCTGCGTTCGGATCCGCGCGACACCGGATCGCGCGGATGACCGGCGGGCCGGGTCGTCAGCCGCGCTGATCCCTCCCGGTAGGCTCGGTGTCCGTGCCGCGCGGCAGTTGACTGCGCCGCGATGCACACGTGGTGGAAGCGTGCTCGGGAGGCTTGGCCGCAGTGAGTGATTTCGCGAAGATCTTCAAGGCGTACGACATCCGCGGTGTCGTTCCCGATGAACTCGACGAGACGGTCGCCGAGTCGGTCGGCGCGGCGTTCGCCAGGCTGACCGGCGCCGAGGCCATCGTGACCGTCCATGACATGCGGACCTCCTCGGCCCCGCTGGCCGAGGCGTTCGGCCGTGGCGCTGCCGGGCAGGGCGCCGACGTGGTGGCCGCCGGGCTGGGCTCCACCGACATGCTCTACTACGCCAGCGGCAGCCTCGGGCTTCCCGGCGCGATGATCACGGCGAGTCATAACCCGTCCAAGTACAACGGCATCAAGTTGTGCTACGCCGGGGCGAAGCCGGTCGGTCAGGACACCGGCCTGGCCGAGCTGCGCGCCATGGCCGAGGCCGGCGTTCCGGCCGGCCAGGGCAGCCGCGGCGCGGTCACCGAGAAGGACCTGCTGGGCGGCTACGCCACCTACCTGAAGGCGCTGGTGGATCTGTCCGGCATCCGGCCGCTCAAGGTGGTCGTGGACGCCGGCAACGGGATGGCCGGGCACACCGTGCCCAGGGTCTTCCAGGGACTGCCGCTCGAGGTGGTGCCGATGTTCTTCGAGCTCGACGGCACCTTTCCCAACCACGAGGCGAACCCGATCGACCCGCGCAATCTGCGCGACCTACAGCACGGCGTCACCGAGCACGGGGCCGACATCGGGCTGGCCTTCGACGGCGACGCGGACCGGTGCTTCGTCGTCGACGAGCGGGGCGGGATCGTCTCGCCGTCTGTGCTCACCGCGCTCATCGCCGTGCGCGAGCTCGCCCGTGAGCCCGGCGCATCCGTCATCCACAACCTGATCACCTCCCGCGCCGTGCCCGAGATCATCGCCGAGCACGGCGGCGTTCCGGTCCGCACCCGGGTCGGCCACTCGTTCATCAAGGCGGAAATGGCCGCCGCGGGAGCGATATTCGGCGGCGAGCACTCCGGCCATTTCTACTTCCGTGACTTCTGGTTCGCCGATTCCGGCATGCTGGCCGCGCTGCACGCGCTGGCCGCGCTGGGCAGTCAGGACGAGCCGCTGTCGCAGTTGCTCGCGCAGTACTCCAGGTACTCGGCGTCCGGCGAGATCAATAGCGAGGTGACCGACCAGGCGGCGGTGACGGCCAGGGTCCGCGACGAGTTCTCCGGTCGGCCCGGGGTCAGCATGGATGAGCTCGACGGGCTGACCGTCTCCGGGCCGGACTGGTGGTTCAACGTCCGGCCGTCCAATACCGAGCCGCTGCTCCGGCTCAACGTCGAAGCCGCCAGCGAGGCGGAGATGATCACGCTGCGCGACGAGGTGCTGCGGATCGAGCGCGGGCACGACGACACCAGGGAGACGGCATGAAGATCGATAACTGGCTGCTCGAGATCCTCGCCTGCCCGCACTGCCATGCGCCGCTGCGCGCGGACGATCAGGCCAGCGAGCTTGTCTGCACCGGGCCGGAGTGCGGCCTTGCCTACCCTGTTCGCGACGACATCCCGGTGCTGCTCGTGGACGAGGCGCGCCGTCCCGGCGGCGAGGCGCGCCGTCCCGGCGGCGAGGCGCGCCGTCCCGGCGGCGAGGCCGGCTGATGGAAGCTCCGGCCGCGGAGATCCTCGACGATCCGGCGCAGCTCGAGGCGGCGGATCCGGGCGGCATGCTCCGGCAGGTTGCCTCGTCGGCAGCCCAGGTGCGTTCCTCGCTGGCGATGACGGCCGAGACCGACTTCAGCGACGTGATCGCGGCCGGCCGGCCGCGCGCGATCGTGGTGTCGGGCATGGGTGGCTCTGGCATCTCCGGCGACGTGCTCGCCGCGATCTGCGGGACCGGCTGCCCGGCCCAGATCGTGTCGGTGCACGGGTACCAGCTACCCGGCTGGGTGAGCGCCGCCGATCTCGTGATCGCCGTATCGTGCTCGGGAACGACCGAGGAAACGCTGGCCGCCGCAGCGGACGGGGTGCGGCGGGGGTGCAGGCTGATCGGCGTCGGCGGCGCTGGCTCGGCGCTGGCCGCCCTCGCCGAACAGGCGCGTGCCCCGTTCGTCCCGGTGCACTCCGCTGGCATGCCCCGCTCGACCCTCTGGGGGCTTTCCATCCCGCTGATCGGAGCGGCGGCGCGGCTTGGCCTGTGCGAGGCCGGCCCTGAGGTGCACGAGGCGACCGCGGCAGTGCTCGAAGATGTCTCGCTGCGGTGCAGGCCGGACAGCGAGGCATTCCTCAACCCGGCAAAGGAAATCGCCCTCGAACTGGCCGGCACGCTGCCGGTGATCTGGGGAACCTCGCCGCTGACCGGCGTGGCCGCCTACCGGTTCGCGTGCCAGCTGAACGAGAACGCCAAGTACCCGGCGATCCAGGGCGTGCTGCCCGAGGCCAACCACAATCAGGTAGTCGCGTTCGACGGGCCGTTCGCGCCGGCGAGGGCCGCGGCCTGGCCAGCCAGTGCTGGACCGGGCGCTCCAGTAGGCGGCGATGGCCCCGCCGCGCCGCTGCACCTGGTCATGCTCACCGACTCCCGCGAGCACCCGCAGGTGGCAAAGCGCCGCGAGGCGTCCATCCAGCTGGCTCGCGAGCGGGGGATCGGCGTGACTGAGCTGACCGCCGAGGGGGATCATCCACTCGAGCGGCTGGCGAGCCTGGTCCAGCTCATCGACTACGCGACGGTCTACCTGGGCATCGCGCTCGGGCTCGACCCGTCGCCGATCACCGCCATTGCCGAGCTGAAGGCCAGGATCGTCGCCTAGCCGGTCAACGCCCGGGAGGAGGCCAGCCATCAGCACGAAAGGCGATCCGGAAGCCAGCGGGGAAGGCGCCGGGGAAGGCGCCGGGGAAGGCGCCGGGGAAGGCGCCGCGAAAAGCGGCGCGAGTCCGGTTATCGCCGCGTTCGGCGCCAACCTGGGCATCGCGGCGACCAAGCTCGCCGCGTTCCTGCTCACCGGCTCGGCGTCGATGCTTGCCGAGACGGTGCACTCGCTGGCCGACAGCTGCAACCAGGTGCTGCTGCTCGTCGGGCGCCGCCGGGCCAGTCGCGCGCAGACCCAGGAGCACCCGTTCGGGTTCGGCCAGGAACGGTACTTCTACGCGTTCGTCGTCGCGGTGATGCTGTTCACGGTCGGCGGGCTATTCTCCGTCTACCAGGGCGTAGACAAGATCATCCATCCGGAGCAAATCCGGTCGCCGCTGATCGACTTCGTGGTGCTGGCCATCGGCCTGTGCCTGGAGAGCTTCTCGCTGCGCACCGCCGTCACAAGCTCCAACCGCGTCCGCGGCAGGCATGGCTGGCCTGCCTTCATCCGCCGGGCCAAGGCTCCCGAACTCCCCGTGGTGCTGCTCGAGGACACCGCGGCAATCGCCGGGCTGGCGTTCGCGCTGATCGGCGTGACCCTCGCCGTCGTCACCGGGAACGGGGCCTGGGACGGCGCGGGCTCGCTCGCGATCGGCGTGCTGCTCGGCTGCGTCGCGGTGATCCTTGCCATCGAGATGAAGAGCCTGCTGATCGGCGAGTCAGCGAACGCGGAGACGGTGCGGGCGATCGTCGCCGCGCTGGAGAACGGGCCGGACGTCGAATGCGTCATCCACCTGCGCACCGTGCATCTAGGGCCCGAGTCGCTGCTGGTAGCCGCCAAGATCGCAGTCCAGCACGATGAGACGGCGGCCAAGGTCGCGGCGGGTATTGATGCGGCCGAACGGAGGGTACGCGAAGCCGTGCCCATGGCGGAGGTCATCTACCTGGAACCTGACCTGTACCGATCCTCGCTGGCCGACGCGACAGACCCGGCCATCCGTGCCGTCCGCCGCACCCACGAGCAGTCCTGACACCGCTGTTCAGCGCGCCGCTGTTCAGCGTGCCGGACCCCGGCGTCGCGGCAAGGCGCCGGTCGGCCCGGACAGCAGCCGCAGCGCGCGTTCCTTCTCGAAGTCCAGGGCGCGCCCTGGCGCCTCAGGCAGCCGCCCTACCCGCCGTCCGAGGTCGGCCACGGCGGCGCGGACCGATGGCTCGGCCAGCACCCGGAGGCCGAACGCCAGTGCCGCAGGGCTGATGTCATAACGCTGCTCGAGCCGCAGCGCCACCGTCACGGCGTCAAGCTCCTGCCCGCCAAACCGCCGGTGCCGGTGCCCGGCGCCGGCCGGGCCCTGCCGCACCGGCGGCAGCAGCCCCAGGGAATCGCGGTATCTGAGCATCCGCGGCGAGGTTCCAAGCCGCTGCGCGGCCTCCGTGATGCGCATGAGAACCCATTTTAACATTTTTATGTCAAGAACACCGCTTCCGGCGTGCCATCGGACTGCGTCATGCCCTACCGTCGAGGTGACGCGGTGGCACAGCCGGCCGCCGACTACCCCAGCACAGGAGGACCGCATGCCCGCGGAGCCAGTCCCTTTCAAGGTCGCCGACCTCTCGCTTGCCGCGTTCGGCAGGAAAGAGATTCAGCTTGCCGAGCACGAGATGCCCGGGCTCATGGCGGTCCGGAAGGAATACGCCGGCTCGCAGCCGCTTCGCGGGGCGCGGATCACCGGCTCGCTGCACATGACCATCCAGACGGCGGTGCTGATCGAGACGCTGGCCGCGCTGGGCGCGGGGGTCCGGTGGGCGAGCTGCAACATCTTCTCCACCCAGGATCATGCCGCCGCTGCGGTTGCGGTCGGGCCGGACGGCACGCCGCAGGAGCCGCGCGGCATTCCGGTCTTCGCCTGGAAGGGCGAGACGCTCGAGGAGTACTGGTGGTGCTCTGAGCAGGCGCTCACCTGGCCCGGCGAGGGCGAGGGCGAGGCCGAACTGGGGCCCAACATGATCCTGGACGACGGTGGCGACGCCACGATGCTGGTGCACAAGGGGGCCGAATACGAGCTGGCAGGCGCGGTGCCCTCGGCGGCCGACGACGACACCGAAGAGTGGCAGGTTGTCCTGCACCTGCTGCGCCGCTCGCTGGCGGAGCACCCGGGCAAGTGGACGGCCATCGCGGCCGGGGTGCGCGGCGTCACCGAGGAGACGACCACCGGCGTGCACCGCCTGTACGAGATGGATCGGGCAGGCACGCTGGCGTTCCCCGCGATCAACGTCAACGACTCGGTCACCAAGTCCAAGTTCGACAACAAGTACGGTTGCAGGCACTCGCTGATCGACGGCATCAAGCGGGCCACCGACGTGCTCATCGGCGGCAAGGTGGCCGTGGTCTGCGGGTACGGCGATGTCGGCAAGGGCTGCGCCGAGTCGCTGCGCGGCCAGGGAGCCCGGGTCATCGTCACGGAGATCGACCCGATCTGCGCGCTTCAGGCGGCCATGGACGGCTACCAGGTGGCCACGCTCGAGGACGTGGTGGCCACGGCGGACATCTTCGTCAGCGCGACGGGGAATCGCAACGTCATCACCGCTGAGCACATGGGCCACATGAAGCACCAGGCCATTGTGGGCAACATCGGTCACTTCGACAACGAGATCGACATGGCCGGGCTGGCGAAGGTGCCGGCGATCCGCCGGGAGAACATCAAGCCGCAGGTAGATGAGTGGATCTTCGGCGACGGTCACGGCGTGATCCTGCTGTCCGAGGGGCGGCTGCTCAACCTGGGCAATGCCACCGGCCACCCGAGCTTCGTCATGTCCAACAGCTTCACCAACCAGGTGATCGCGCAGGTCGAGCTGTTCACCAAGTCGGCCGAGTACCCGGTGGGCGTGCACACGCTGGCCAAGTACCTGGACGAGAAGGTGGCCAGGCTGCACCTGGATGCCCTCGGGATCAGGCTCACTCAGCTGAGCAAGGACCAGGCGGACTACATCGGGGTCAACGTAGATGGCCCGTACAAGCCGGATCACTACCGCTACTGAGCCTGGTGCCCGTGCCCGGCCGCCCGCGGTCTGACAGACCGCGGTCTGACGTCGCCGATCCTGGCCTGGCCGAGGCCGGGAACGCCCGGATTGACTGGGCGCGGCGAGCCATGCCCGTGCTCGGCCTCATCGGCGAGAGATTCGCCGCCGAGCAACCGCTGCGCGGCCTGACCGTCGCCGCGTGCCTGCACGTCACGGCGGAGACCGCGGTCCTGATCAGGACGCTGCGCCGCGGCGGTGCGCGCGTCCTGCTCGCCGCGTCGAACCCGCTGTCCACCCAGGACGACACGGCCGCGGCCCTCGGCGACGGCGACGGCGAACACGGTGACGGCGAACACGGTGACCCCGGCGACAGCGGGGTCACCGTGTTCGCCCGGGCCGGCGTAGACCGCGAGACCTACTACGCCCACATCGCAAGCGCGCTAGACGCAGCCCCCGATCTGGTCATCGACGACGGCGGCGACCTGGCCAACACGCTGCACCAGGAGCGGCCCGACCTGCTGGCGAAGGTGCGCGGCGGCTGCGAGTCCACCTCCACCGGAGTGATCAGGCTGCGCCGGATGGCCGCGGCGGGCGCGCTCGCCTTTCCCGTGGTGGCGGCCAACGACACCCGCGCCAGGCGGATGGCGGACAACACCGGCCAGTCGGTGATCGACGGCATCCTGCGCGCCACCAATACCCTGCTGGCCGGCAAGACCGTCGTGGTCGCCGGATTCGGCGCCTGCGGACAGGGCATAGCCAGCCGCATCCGCGGCCTGGGCGGGCAGGTGATCGTTACCGAGATCGACCCGGTGCGCGGGCTCGACGCGGTGCTACAGGGATTCCGGGTGCTGCCCATGCTCGCCGCGGCTGCGCTCGGCGAGATGTTCGTGACCGCGACCGGCTCCCGCGACGTGATCGCGCGCGAGCACATGGCAATCATGCGCGACGGCGCCATGCTGGCCAACGCCGGCCATTTCGACGTGGAGATCGACGTGCGGGCGCTTGACCGCCTGGCGAACGCAATCCATCATGACGTGCGCCCGCATACCGACGAGTACGTCCTGGCCGACGGCCGCCGCCTGCTGCTGCTCGCCGAAGGCCGCGTGGTCAACCTGGTGGCCGCCGAAGGCCACCCGGCGGCGGTGATGGACCTCTCGTTCGGCATCCAGGCACTCGCCCTTGCCTGGCTGGCCACGGCCACCGAGCCGCTGGCCGACCGCGTGTACGAAGTGCCGGAATCCATCGACGCCGAGGTCGCCAGGCTGAAGCTCGCCTCACTGGGCACGCAGATCGACACGCTCACCCCTGACCAGCGCGATTACCTGGCGTCCTGGCACCAGGGCTCGTAGCCCGAAATCGGGAAGGTGCTACCAGTATGCGCATTTCTGGAGGACACTCGTAATATGGACATACCGCCGCTCCGCTGGCTCGACCCACCGGACGGGCCGGCCATCGAGCTGCTCGACCAGACCAGGCTGCCGATCACCGAAACGGTGCTGACCTGCCGCGACGTGGACTCTCTGGTGGACGCGATCAGCCGTCTCGTGGTGCGCGGCGCGCCGATTCTCGGGGTGGCAGGGGCGTTCGGCGTGGCACTCGCAGCGCACCGGGGAGACGACGTCACCGCCGCGGCCGGCCTGATATCCCGCGCCAGACCGACTGCCGTGAACCTGGGCTGGGGGGCACGCCGGGCGCTAGCCGCATACCGATATGCGCTGGCTGACTCTTATTCGGATTCCGAACGGCTGGCGGCCGGAGCAGCGCTCGCCGAGGCGCGAGCCATCGCCGCCGAAGATGCCGCGGCCAGCGCAGCCATTGCCGCGAACGGTCTCGCCCTCGTCCCGCCGGGAGCCAGGGTTCTCACCCACTGCAACACCGGCGCGCTCGTCTCGGCCGGGCAGGGAACGGCTTTCGCCGTGATCCTGGCCGCGCACCGGGCAGGCAGGCTGGCCAGGCTCTGGGTGGATGAGACCCGGCCGCTGCTACAGGGCGCGAGGCTGACCTCCTACGAAGCGCGGCGGGCCGGCCTGCCGTATGCCGTGCTGCCGGATGCGGCGGCGGCCTCGCTGATGGCGGCGGGCGAGGTGGACATGGTGCTGGTCGGCGCGGACCGGGTAGCGGCCGACGGCAGCGTGGCGAACAAGGTCGGCACCTACTCACTCGCCGTACTCGCCCGTCACCACCGGGTGCCTTTTGTGGTGGCGGCACCGGTGTCCACGATCGACTTCGAGACGCCCAGCGGCATGGCGATCGTGGTCGAGCACCGCCCGGCGGCCGAAGTGACCAGCTATGCCGGGGTGCCGGTCGCCGCGGCCGGAAGCGAGGCCTACAACCCGGCCTTCGACGTCACGCCGCCCGCGCTGATCACCGCCCTGGTCACCCAGCGGGGGGTGGTGCGTCCCGTCAATGCAGGTAATCTCCGTGCCCTGGAAACCGGCAGCGGTGCTGCCGATGCCGGACACGGGACCGCCTGCGGTGTCCTTTCTATTGCTTCCGTGGAACGATGAGGCTCATGAGAGGTCGCGTACTCGTCGTAGACGATGACTCGGCACTTGCCGAGATGCTAGGCATCGTGCTCCGGGGCGAAGGATTCGAGCCGACGTTCGTCTATGACGGTGACAAGGCGCTGGAGGCGTTTCGCGACAGCCATCCCGACCTCGTACTGCTTGACCTCATGCTGCCGACCGTCGACGGGATCGACGTGTGCCGGCAGATCCGGGCCGAGTCGGGCGTGCCGATCGTCATGCTGACCGCCAAGACAGACACGGTTGACGTAGTGCTCGGCCTGGAGTCAGGTGCCGACGACTACATCGTGAAGCCGTTCAAGTCGAAGGAGCTCATCGCCCGTGTCCGCGCCAGGCTGCGCCGCACCGACGAGCCCGCGCCGGAGATGCTCCAGATTCAGAACGTGACGATCGACGTGGCCGGTCACTCGGTGAAGCGGGACGACGTCCCGGTCAGCCTTACGCCGCTTGAATTCGACCTGCTCGTCGCGTTGGCCCGCAAGCCGCGTCAGGTGTTCACCAGGGAGGTGCTGCTCGAGCAGGTCTGGGGCTACCGGCACGCCGCGGACACCCGGCTGGTCAACGTCCACGTGCAGCGGCTGCGCGCGAAGATCGAGAAGGACCCGGAGCACCCGGAGATAGTCGTAACGGTGCGCGGTGTCGGATACCGGGCAGGCCCGGGCTGACTGATGCCAGGCCAAGCCGCATCGGCCAGCATCCCGGCGGCCACCGGGGCTAGCAGGCGAGGAATCACGACCAGCGGAAAGTGATCATGGAAGGGGCTGCGGCGAGCGGGACGCATCCAACCGGCGCCCGTTCCGGGGCGCCGGAGGATAGCGCCATACCGGATGCGGATGGCCGTCCCGGTGCCCCGGCCCCAGGTGCCCCAGCTCCCGGCGGCCCAGCTCACGTCGGCCGGGAGCCGCGCCGGAGTTCTGGCCGGGCGCACCCCCTCCGGCCGGCTCATGACAGCGCCAGGTGGCCGCCGCGGCAAGCCAGTATCGTGCCCGGCTGGGGCAGGCCCCCGTTCGGCCAGCTGCGCGACCGGTGGCGCAGGTCGCTACAGCTGCGCGTCGTCGGCACCACCCTGGTCGTCTCGGCGGTCGTGGTGGCGGTCCTCGGGTTCTTCCTCATGCAGCAGATCGCCGGCGGCCTGCTGGAGAACACGGAGAAGCTGGCCGGTGCCCAGATCCTGAATGGGCGCGATCAGGCGCTCGGGCACCCTGGCCTGAACAGGCAGCCGGCCGGCGCTAACGCTGCAGCGGCGGTAGAGACGGTGACGTACACGATCGGACAGGATCTGCTGGTCGGCAGCGGCACCGCCAGCGCGCCAGGCGGCGACTACTACCTCGCCGTGCTGGCGTCGCCACAGCGGATGCCGGGGGTGCAGCTCTTTTCGCCGGGCTGGAGCGACGTCTCCATGAAGAGCATTCCCTGGCAGCTCCAAAAACACGTGGAAGAGGCACAGGACAACGGCCGGTATGACGACATATTCAACACGCCCACCAGGCTCGTCTTGGCCGACGGAACGCAGTCGGGGCCCGCTCTGGCGGTGGGTGCGCCGGTCGGTTCCTATTACCAGCTGTACTACGTCTTCCCCCTGAACAGGGATCTGGTCACCCTTCAGCTGGTCCAGCGCACGCTCATCGCCGTCGGCCTTGCCCTCGTCTTGCTGCTGGCCCTGATTGCCTCGCTGGTCACCCGCTGGGTGGTCGTCCCGGTCAGGCGGGCCGCCGAGGCGGCACAGCGGGTGTCCGCGGGAGACCTTGACGAACGCATGCAGGTGCACGGCGTCGACGACCTGGCCGCCCTGGCTACCTCGTTCAACCAGATGGCGGCCAGCCTCCAGGACCAGGTGGGAGAACTACAGAGCCTTTCCCAGGTGCAGCGGCAGTTCGTGTCCGACGTGTCACACGAGCTGCGCACCCCGCTGAGCACGATCAGCATCGCGGCGGAAGTGCTGTACGCGGCGAAGGACCAGCTGGACGGCTCCGCCGCCCGGTCGGCCGAGCTGCTACAGGGACAGCTGGAGCGGTTCGAGTCGCTGCTCGCCGACCTGCTGGAGATCAGCAGGTATGACGCCAATGCCGCCACCCTGGACGCCGAGCCGATCGATATCTGTGATCTGGTCAGGCGATCCGCCGACGTGGCGCAGCAGCTCGCCGAGCGCCGCGGTGCCAGGATCGAGTTCAGGCTTCCCGCCCGGCCGTGCGTGGCGGAGGCGGACCGGCGCAGGGTCGAGCGCATCCTCCGCAATCTCCTTGTCAACGCGGTCGAGCACGGTGAGGGCAGGGAAGCGGTGGTTACGGTTGCAGCCGACCGCGACGCGGTGGCCGTTGCCGTCCGGGATTACGGTGTGGGGCTCAAGCCCGGCGAGGAACAACTGGTGTTCGACCGTTTCTGGCGAGCGGATCCGGCGCGCGCCAGGACCACTGGCGGTACCGGACTCGGCCTGTCGATCGCGCTGGAAGACGCCCGGCTGCACGGCGGGTGGCTGGAGGCGTGGGGCGAGTACGGGCGAGGCTCGGTGTTCAGGCTCACCCTGCCCCGGGTCACCGGCGCCAGGCTCGAGGGATCGCCGCTTCCGCTCGGCCCAGACGAGGCCGAGGTGGCCGCGGGGCTGGCCGCGCTGGCAGCTGGCCTGCCGGTCGCCGTGGCCAGGATCGCGGAGCTCAAGCCCGGAGGCGGTGAGAACGGCGATGGGAGTTAGGCCGCGTCCCCTGGATCTTCCGCGGCACGGATCGGCGCCCGGCCGACGGCCGGCGTCGGCGCGCCGGCGGGCGACGGCCGCGGTCGGCCTGGCTGCTCTCCTGCTGTCCGCATGCGCGACCGTGCCGGACAGCGGGTCCGTGCAGCAGGGCTCGGTGGCGCAGGCTGATGGTCAGGGACAGGATTACCTCCAGCTGATCCCGTCGCCACCCGGTCCGACCTGGGACCCCACCCAGATCGTCTTGGGTTTCCTGACCGCGACCGCCAGCTTCGCCGATCACTACGCGATAGCCAGGCAGTACCTGCTACCGCAGATCCAGAGCTCCTGGAATCCGGGGATTGCGGTCACAGTGGTCGCGGCGCCGCTGACGGTGAAGACCACGAGTCGGCCACAACAGCAGCCGCCGGCCGGCGGCACGACGGTGGCTGTCCGGGTCCGGGTCAGCGGCCAGCAGGTCGCCAGCCTGACGGCCAACGGCCAGTACCTGAGCACTCAGGGGAAGACGCAGTTCACCCCCCGCACATTCGATCTTGTCAACGTCAACGGTAAGTGGCGCATCTCGAATCCGCCCAGCCCGCTGCTGCTCGACGAACCTGATTTCCAGCGCGTGTACCAGCCGCGGAACCTGTACTTTCCCGCCGTTTCCGGCCAGGCACTGGTGCCGGACCCGGTATTCGTCCCGTTGCAGGCCACGTCCGTCGATGTCGCAGGAAGGCTGGTGAATTCGCTCCAGAGTAATCCGCAAGGATGGCTCTCGGGCGCCGCGCAGACGGCCTTCCCGGCCGGCACCAGGCTGCTGGGAAAGGTAACGATCAACGCCGGTACCGCCACGGTTGACCTCGGCGGGGCAGCCGCCACCGCGCGCAAGGCAGTCCTGGGTCAGATGATGGCCCAGCTGCTCTGGACGCTGGCCGGCCCGTCCTCCGGGCAGTCCGCCATCCAGTCCGTCGAGCTGGAGACTGACGGGCATCCGCGGCAGTCGGCCACCTGGTCGGGCGGCCAGCCGCAGACGGGTCAGCCTGGGCTCATCGTGCCGCAGGAGCCGGCTAAAGCCCCGCTCTATGCGTCCGGTAGCCACGGCGTGGTCCAGTTGCTGGCCGGTCCCTCTCCCTCGGCGACTCTCTCGGCGACGCCTGTTCCCGGCCAGGCAGGCGACATGCGCGTTCCGTTCGGCCCCATCGCGGTCTCACCCGACAAGGGCTATGTTGCCGGGATCACCCGCTCAGGCAGCGCGGTGTATTACGGCGCTATCGGGCGGGGTGCCAAGCTCGCCAAATGGTCACGTGGCGGGGGTTTCACCTCGATCAGCTGGGATACCCATGACGACCTATGGGTGGCCGGATCTGACGGGGTCTGGGTGCTGGGCCCCGCTGGCAGCTCGAGCCCGCTGGGCGGCCTGCCGCACGGGTCCGTGATCAGCCAGTTGCGGTTCGCTCCCGACGGGGTGCGGGTCGCGATGATCGTTCACAGTTCAACCGGTGCTCAGCTGCTCCTCGGGGCGATCGAGCGGGTGGCCGGCGGCGGGGTCGCCCTAGGCAGCCCTACGGTGTCCATCGGCACCGACGTGTTGGACCCGACGCAGCTAACCTGGTACGACGCGAACAACCTCATCGTGCTGTCCGCATCGTCGACGGGCCCGCTCCTCCAGGAGGTACCCGTCAACGGCGGTTCCTCGATACCGATCGTCACCGACCCGGACACACTCTCTATCTCCGCGGCCGGCCCTGCCAACCCGTTGGTCGCCGGGGTGACCCGCGGTCGGCTAGCCCTGACGTCCAACATCAACGGCACCTGGGGCCCGGAGGAGAACGCCGGCCTGCATCCCACGTATCCCGGCTGACGTAGACCAACCAGTGCCGCTGCCCGGCCGAAGCGCCCTGTCCGGTACCAGCGGAGTCGGCCCAGATGCCCCGGATGCCCCCCGCGCCCAGTCATCCCGTGACGGAACGTGGCCAGTATCGCGGCTCTCCCGTTCCAGGTCAGCAAAGTTATTTTCACGTTACGTGATTGATCGCGGACAATTGCCTCCTGACATTCGGCCGGTATCGGGTTAGCGTTCGTGTCATGGCACCCGCCCGGGTCCGTGGTTGCGCCGGGCCGGGCCGCCCCGATTTGGGGCGCCCGTCCCAGCAAGCCGATGCCAGCCGCAGGCGAAACGGCCCACGTAAGGCGACTTCTCGTCGACTGATCACGGTGCGGCTTAGAAGTAAGTCCTGCCTCACCGGGGGATCCGGCGTCCCCCGGAGCGGGAGAAGGGCAGTAGTGGCAGATAGGCCGCGAACCCCTCTGCAGGCGGATGTGGGGACGAAGACCAGGTCGGCCGGGCGGGTGCCGTTGAGTGAATTGAGCGGAAGGGGGTTACCGAGTGGACATCGTGTTCAAGGGTCGGCATACCAGCCTGCAGGAGCGGTTCCGGCAGCACGCGACCGTGAAGCTCACCAAGCTCGAGAAGCTGGATCAGAAGGTGATCCGGATCGACGTGGAGGTGTCGAAGGAGCCCAATCCACGCCAGCACGGCAGACGCGAACGAGTCGAGCTCACCATCAGGTCCCGCGGGCCTGCGATCCGGGCCGAGGCCGCTGCCGATGATCGGTACGCCGCACTTGACCTTGCCCTGGCCAAGCTCGAGTCGCGACTGCGGCGCTCCTGTGACCGGCGAAAGGCAAGGCATGCCAGCCATGGAGCGGGCAGGCTGCCGGCTGCCGCGGACGGATCGGCCGTGCCCAATGGGCGGGCAGCCGGGGTGCCGGGCGCAGCCGAGGATGACTGGTCCGGGCAGCTGGACTTCTGGCCCGATGCGGCGGGTCCCGCGCAAGCGAGCGCGATGGCGACCGACGATGTGGTCCCCATCGAGATGGAGGGCGACGGGCCCCTTGTGGTACGCCAGAAGTTCCACGCCGCGTCGCCGATGACCATCGATCAGGCCCTGTTCGAGATGGAACTGGTGGGCCACGACTTCTACCTGTTCCGCGACAAGGAGTCCGGCTGTTCCAGCGTGGTCTACCGGCGGTGCGGCTATCGGTACGGTGTCATCCGCCTGCTGGAGGAGCAGGTCGTGCAGCAATCGGAGCACCTGGTCGCTTCCTAGCGACTTCGGGCCGGGCCGGGCCGGGGCTTGTCTCCGGCCCGGCCCGGCGCCGCCCGGGACAGGCCGAGCGGCTGGCGCACTTGCGTCGCGTGGCCTGGTCGGCCAGAGTCTGATCATGCGGCCGCCACCGGGGACCGCGCACGGGCTGGTCGTCTAGGCCCTCGCGCAGGGTCCGCGGCACCGGCCGGGAAATGGCAGGGTCATGGCGGGGAACCGTTGTGTCTGGGGAGGAGTTCAGGGTGAGCGCAGGTCCGCGAGCCGCCGACGAGGCGCCTGCTGCCGGGCGGCGCGGCGAGCCCATCCGCGTGCTGATCGTTGATGATCATGCGCTGTTCCGCCGCGGGCTAGAGATGGTCCTCGACGAGGAGGATGACATCGAGCTCGTCGGCCAGGCGAGCGACGGAGCCGAGGCAACGCTGAAGGCGGCGGAGTCGCTCCCCGATGTCGTGCTCATGGACGTCCGGATGCCCAAGAGCAGTGGCATTGAGGCGTGCCGGGCCATGAAGGAGGCGGCGCCGAGCACGAAGATCATCATGCTGACGATCAGTGACGAGGAGGAGGATCTGTTCGAGGCCATCAGGGCGGGCGCGAGCGGCTACCTGCTCAAAGACATCCCGCTGGACGAGGTTGCCGAGTCGGTCCGTGCCGTTCATGGCGGTCAGTCACTCATCAGCCCTTCCATGGCCGGAAAGCTCCTCACTGAATTCGCCACGCTCGGCCGCCGGGACAGTGCGCAGCGCGTTGAGCAGGTCCCCGCGCCAAGGCTCACCGATCGCGAGATGGAGGTGCTCAAGCTCGTCGCCAAGGGGATGAACAACCGCGACATCGCCAGGGAACTGTTCATCTCGGAGAACACCGTGAAGAACCACGTGCGCAACATCCTGGAGAAGCTTCAGATCCACTCCAGGATGGAGGCGGTCATGATCGCCGTGCGGGACAAGCTGATCGAATTCGGCTGACCGCGGGCGGCCGGGTCAGCCGCCAGCCAGCGCCGAACGCAGCCGCCCCGCGTATTGGCTGGGCTCAACCACCCCGAGATGAACCTCGTCGCATCCGACCCAGGAGGCTGCCTCGCGCAGCGCCTGTGCCATTGCCTCGGCCGCTGACGCACGCTCGAGCGAAACCTTGCGGGCAACGAGCGTCCGGCCGCTGCGCGTTGGGTCAACCCGCCCGACCAGGCGGCCGCCGGCCAGCAGCGGCATGGCGAAGTAGCCGTGTACGCGCTTGTGGGCTGGCACATACGCCTCGAGGCTGTGGCTGAAGCCAAACATCCGCAGCGCCCGCTTGCGGTCCCAGATCAGCGAGTCGAAGGGCGACAGGAGAGTGGTCCGGTGCCTGCCGCGAGGCATCTGCTCGACTGCGGCGGGATCCGCCCAGGCCGTCGCGGCCGGACGGGTCCGGCCGCCGTCCAGCGTGACCGGCACAAGGCCGGCCGCGGCAGCGGCCTTGTCGATGAGATCCGCCCGCTCGTTCGCGGTGCGTGCCAGGCGCTGTAGCCGGTGGAAGTCGACGAGGTCGGCCCGGGTGACAACGCCCAGCCCGCGGGCGGCAACGCCGGCCAGCCGGGCAAGGCATTCCTCGTCGGATGGCTCGACGCCGAGATACTCACCAGGGATCACCCGCTCCGGCAGGTCGTAGACCCGGCGCCAGCCGGTGCGGCGGACGCAGACGACGTCGCCGATGTCGAGCAGCCACTCGACGGCGATCTTCACGTCGGACCAGTCCCACCATTCGCCGCCGCTCTTCGCGCCGCCGAGTTGGGTGGCGTTAAGCGGGCCGTCGGCGCGCAGCCTGGCGAGGACCTCCGCGCACGCGTGCTCGGGCACCTCATGCCAGCGCATGCCGCGAGAGCGGAAAGCCCGCCGCCTGAATGCGAAGGAGGGCCACTGCTCGAGGGGCAGGATGCAGGCCGCATGCGCCCAGTACTCGAACGCGGTGGGCTTGCGCGGGTGCCAGTAGGCGAGCTCGACCTTGTCCCGCGGCAGCGGGCCCAGCCTGGAATATGCAACAAGTTCATGCGATCGGGCCAGGACGCTGATCGTGTCGAGCTGAACGGCCCCTAGCCTTCGCATCATGCCGCTGACTCCGCCGCGGCGTCCTTCCGACCCGAGGAAGCCCTGCGCGCGCAGCGTGATCCGGCGTACGTCGTCCGCGCCGAGGGTCAGCTGAGATTCTGGTGAGGGGAAGCGGGCCACAAGGGCTGAGCGTAGCGTCAGGCTCGGACATCGCGCCGCGGCGCTCACGCCGAGCCGTGCCGGGCGCGGCCGCCGATAGCAGTGGCCGAGCGGTCAGTACCAGTCGTTGAAGATGCCGATGGCACCCGCAAGAACGCAGCCGATAGCAGCCACCGCGCCGCCGGCCCAGAACACCCACCACGTCGGCCCGAAGACGAGTCCGAGCCCTCCAGCCAGGAAACCGACGATGATGATGGTGACCGCCACCCACGACACCGGCCGCCCGTGGAATGGTACGTGCGCACCGGGCGAGACCAGAGCCTCAATTGGCGCCACCGGCGACCCCTCCGGATCGATCCCGGCCGATTCGCTCATCGCACCATGTACGGTGCCCGATCCCACCTGGTCAGCCATGCGGCTGCTCCTCTCGTCCGGCTACCCGCCGCGTTCACCATTGTGGCCGGGTCCGGCCGGCCAGCGTGCGCCGGCCCTCCGTTAGCGTGCGACGTTCGCGGCCGACTCGGTTTCCCCGCCCATCTCGCCTACGATGACATTCATTACGGTGGCATCTGCACGCCACCGTCCGGCGCCTTCTGCCGTGGCCCGCGGTCCCGGTGCGCAAGGCGGCGGCTCGGCCCAGGTCAGACGCGAGGAGCGCGACGAGAAGTGCCAGTGGTCATTGATAAGGTCCTGCGCGCAGGCGAGGGCAGGATACTGCGTCGGCTCAAGCGCATAGCCGACCAGGTCAACTCGATCGAAGAAGATTTCGCCGTCCTGAGCGACGCCGAGCTGCGGGGCATGACCGACCAGTTCAGGCAGCGGTACTCTGACGGCCAGACGCTCGATGACCTGCTTCCCGAGGCGTTCGCCGCCGTGCGCGAGGCGGCGAGCCGTACCCTCGGGCAGCGGCCTTTCGACGTGCAGGTCATGGGCGGCGCCGCGCTGCACGAGGGCAACATAGCCGAGATGAGGACCGGTGAGGGCAAGACCCTCACCGCGGTGCTGCCTGCCTACCTCAACGCGCTCTCCGGCAAGGGCGTCCATGCCGTCACGGTCAACGACTACCTGGCCAAGCGCGATGCCGAATGGATGGGCCGGATCCATCATTTCCTCGGCCTCGAGGTGGGCGTGATCCTGTCCGACATGACGCCGGAGGTACGCCGCAAGCAGTACGAGGCCGATGTGACCTATGGCACCAACAACGAGTTTGGCTTCGACTACCTGCGCGACAACATGGCCTGGACCCTGGACGAGTGCGTCCAGCGCGGGCATCACTTCGCCATCGTCGACGAGGTCGACTCGATTCTCATCGACGAGGCCCGCACGCCGCTGATCATCAGCGGGCCCGCCGAGCAGAACTCGCGCTGGTACCAGGAGTTCGCCAAGATCGTCCCCCGGCTGCGCCGGGGTGAGGACGGCGAAGGCGACTACGAGGTGGACGAGAAGAAGAAGACCGTCGGGATTCTCGAGAGCGGTGTGGAGAAGGTCGAGGACTGGCTGGGCATCGACAACCTCTACGAGTCGGTGAACACGCCGCTGGTAAGCTTCCTGCAGAACGCACTCAAGGCCAAGGAACTGTACAAGCGAGACAAGGAATACGTCGTGATGAGCGACGAGGTCCTGATCGTGGACGAGTTCACCGGCCGCATCCTGCACGGCCGCCGCTTCAATGAGGGTATGCACCAGGCCATCGAGGCCAAGGAAAACGTGCAGATCAAGGACGAGAACCAGACGCTCGCCACGATCACCCTACAGAACTACTTCCGGCTCTACGACAAGCTGGCCGGGATGACCGGCACGGCGATGACCGAGGCAAACGAGTTCCAGAAGACCTACGAACTCGGCGTGGTGCCGATCCCCACGAACATGCCGATGGTCAGGGCCGATGAGTCAGACCTGATCTACCAGACGGCGCAGGCCAAGTTCGAGGCGTGCGTCGAGGACATCCAGGAGTGCCACCGGGCTGGCCAGCCTGTCCTGGTCGGAACGATCAGCGTGGAGAAGTCCGAGGTCTTGTCGAAGATGCTGAAGCGGCGCGGGGTGCCGCATGAGGTGCTGAACGCCAAGCAGCACGAGCGAGAGGCCACGATCATCGCGAACGCCGGCCGCTCAGGCGCGGTCACCGTGGCGACGAACATGGCAGGCCGTGGTACCGACATCATGCTCGGCGGGAACCCCGAGTTCATGGCGGACCTGGAGCTCCATCAGCGTGGGCTGTCGCCGCTTGAGACGCCGGAAGACTACGAAGCTGCCTGGCCGGAAGCGCTCGAAAAAGCCAAGCGAGCAGGCACCGAGGATCACGAGCAGGTCGTCGCCGCCGGCGGGCTGTACGTGCTCGGCACCGAGCGGCACGAGTCACGGCGCATCGACAATCAGCTGCGCGGCCGGTCGGGCCGCCAGGGTGACCCGGGACTGTCCCGCTTCTACCTATCCCTCGAAGACGACCTGATGCGGATGTTCAACTCGGACAAGGTCGCGCACTTCATGGAGTTCCTGAAGACGCCACCGGACGTCCCCATCGAGTCCAAGACCGTCAGCCGCGCGATCAGGTCGGCGCAAACCCAGGTGGAGCAGCAGAACTTCGAGATCCGCAAGGACGTCCTGAAGTATGACGACGTGCTCAACCGGCAGCGCAAGGTCATCTACGGCGAACGGCACAAGGTGCTCGAAGGCGTGGACCTGAACGACCAGATCCGCGACATGATCAACGAAGTCGTCGACGGGTACGTCGCCGGGGCCACCAGCGACGGCTTCCCGGAGGAATGGGACCTGGACAAGCTGTGGACCGCGTTCCGTGGCCTGTACCCGGTCGGGGTCAGCGTCGCTGACCTGGTTGAGGAGTCCGGTGGCGAGATCAACGGACTGACCTCCGACTTCATCACCGAGGCCATGCGGAATGACGCGCAGGCGAGCTACAACCGGCGCGAGCAGGAATTCGGCCCGGAGGTGACCCGCGAGCTGGAGCGCCGGGTGGTGCTGTCGGTGCTTGACCGCAAGTGGCGCGAGCACCTCTACGAGATGGATTACCTCAGGGAAGGCATCGGACTGCGTGCCATGGCCCAGCGCGACCCGCTGATCGAGTATCAGCGGGAGGGCTACGACATGTTCGGCTCGATGATGGAGGGAATCAAGGAGGAGTCGGTTGGGCTCCTGTTCAACGTGCAGGTCGAGGTCCAGGACAACCCGATCGTGGATGAGGTCCCGGCGGAGGCTCAGGCACAGTCAGCGGCGCTCGGCTCGCAACCCCCCGCTGCCGTAGCCCAGTCGCCCGCCCCGGCTCAGCAACGTGGCCGCCGGCGGCAGGCCCCACCGGACGGGTCAGGCCAGGGGAGCCGCGACGATCAGGGCGGCCAGGCGCGTCCGGCCGTACCCGCCGGACTCGCCGGCCGCGGCCCCGCTGGGGCCGGCCAGCAGCGCCGGCCGGCCCAGCTGGAATACTCCGCGCCCACCATGGACGGCGGCGTCGAGCATCACACCGAGTCTCACGTGGGCGGTGACTTCTCCCGCGTCGGCAGGAATGACCCGTGCCCGTGTGGCTCGGGCCGCAAGTTCAAGCGCTGCCACGGTGACCCGCGCACCCGCGCGGACGCCTGACCGCCGGCCCGTCCCTAGTCAGGGTTCCGCTAGGCGGCCTCTACGGCGGTACATAGCCAGCGCGGCGGCCTGTCAGCGTGCCCGGGAGTCGCGGGCCGCGGTTGCGCCCGCTCCAGCCTGATAGCGAGCGCGCGCACCCTGGGGCCAAACCCAACGACGACGGACATCTCCATGACGTCGGAGGCGGGCAGCGAGGTGACGATGCGCTGGACCACCGGCCGCTGCCGGGCAGTGAGCAGTGGTCCGAGCCTGCGTATGTGCGACCGGACGCGTTCGGTCGTCCACGGGGTCAGCTGGGCCGGCGGACGAGAGCCAGCGAGCGTCTCCGCCAGGACCTGCGCGAATTTGCTGGGCCAGCCGGCCGACCCGTCCGTGCCCGCCGGCCCGCCTGTCCCCGCTCCTCCGTCCGTGCCTGCTCGTCCGCCTGTCCCCGCTCCTCCGGTCGTGCGTGCTCGTCCGTCCGTGCCCGCCTGCCTGGCCGCCCCAGCCTTCCCGTCGCCTGTCCCGGCCGGCCGACCTGAACGCGCCGGCCCCGGCTCCCGGGTGCGGGCGCGCGGGCTCTCGGCCGGCCTTCGGCTGACCGGGCCGGCTCCATCAAGGGCCGCCACAATCGCGGCGGCGAGCACGTCTGCCCGGGCAGGCACTACCTCACCGGGCGCCCCGTTGTCGTAGGGCGGAGCCGCGTCGGGAATGCGGCGGAGCCGGATCGCGACCGGGTCAGGCAGCGGGCGTGCGGCCAGCCGACGGCCATCTCCCGGCCCGGGCCGAATTCCAGTGGCGAGCCATGGCGGGCCGGCTGCTACGGTCCGGGCGGGCGAGCCCTCGAGCTGTGCTTGCATATGGTCTCCCGGGGTAAGCGGCGACACGAGCCGCTCATAGTGGAATTCCGGCTACGGCCGGCGTATGGTTCGGCCGCACACAAGCGTTGTACCGGTGTCCAGTGACATTTTCTGGAGCCCGGGGTTCGTTTTAAGGGATTTGGGCCGGTGGCGGCCGGGCTGCCGACGGTTCTTTCGGCACCAGGACTCGCTGGCGCGAACCCCGCGGGCGGGGGTAGCGTCCGCCATGGGCGGGCCACGGCCGCGCGCGGGAATGCGCGTCCGCCGCGGCAGGTTCGTGATGTAGGGAAATCCTTACTGTTCAGGAGAGCACTGTGTCGTTGCCACCGCTGGTATCACCGGCCGCCGCGCTGACCGTAGACGAGGTACGGCGTTACTCGCGCCACCTGATCATCCCGGATGTCGGGATGACGGGCCAGAAACGGCTGAAGAACGCCCGCGTCCTCTGCGTGGGCGCCGGCGGGCTCGGCTCGCCCGCCCTGCTTTACCTGGCCGCCGCTGGCGTCGGCACGCTCGGTGTCATCGACTTCGACGTGGTCGACGAGTCGAACCTGCAGCGCCAGATCATCCACGGGCAGTCGGACGTGGGCCGGTCGAAGGCTCAATCTGCCGCCGACTCCATCCGCGAGATCAATCCTTACGTGAACGTGGTCGTGCACGAGGAGCGGCTGGACTCCGACAACGCGATGCGTGTCTTCGAGCCCTATGACCTCATCGTGGACGGCACGGACAACTTCGCCACCCGTTACCTGGTCAATGACGCCTGCGTGCTGCTCGGGAAGCCTTATGCCTGGGGCTCGATCTACCGCTTCGATGGCCAGGCGAGCGTATTCTGGGCCGAGCACGGGCCGTGCTACCGGTGCCTGTACCCCGAGCCGCCGCCGCCGGGAATGGTGCCGTCCTGCGCCGAGGGCGGCGTGCTCGGCGTGCTGTGCGCCTCCATCGGTTCCATCCAGGTAAATGAGGCGATCAAGGTCATCACCGGTATCGGCGAGCCGCTCGTCGGGCGGCTGATGATCTACGACGCGCTAGAAATGTCCTACCGAACGGTGCAGATGAAGAAGGATCCCGAATGCCCGGTGTGCGGCAAGGAGCCCACGATCACCGAGCTGATCGACTACGAGGAATTCTGCGGCACCGTGTCCGAGGACGCCCAGCAGGCAGCGGCGGGCTCGACGATCAGCGCTCGTGACCTGAAGGCCATGCAGGACCGCGGCGACGACATCTTCCTGGTAGATGTGCGGGAGCCGAACGAGTACGAGATCGTGTCCATCCCCGGAGCCACCCTCATCCCCAAGGGGGAGTTTCTCTCCGGCGCGGCGCTTGAGCGGCTTCCGCAGGACAAGAAGGTCGTGCTGCACTGCAAGAGCGGCGCGCGCTCGGCCGAGTGCCTGGCCATCGTGAAGAACGCCGGCTTCGCTGACGCGGTACACGTCGGCGGCGGCGTGCTCGCCTGGATCAGCCAGGTGGACCCGGCGCTGCCGACATACTGATCCCCGAGGACCGGCCGCATTAAGGGGAAGGATCCTGGTCGCGTCCGCGACCAGGATCCTTCCCCTTAACCATTCGGTGCCCATAAGAGGTCAGGCACGTGCTTACGCACCTATCTTGGATGAAATGGCTGCTAACCGAAATGGCTGCTATGCGAACCCGATTCGAGTTCGCGAGGTAATGCTCCGTCTGCGGCAGATTCCGGCCTTGGCCGCTTCTTGCAGGCCAGCGGCGCACGTTAACGTAGGAACATGTCTACGGGCAGCCAACATGACCCAGCCAGGCCGTAGCATGCCGTTGTGGTTACGCGGCCGGATAATCCAGCCGGGCCGGAGGCCGAGGATCCGCCTGCCCGGGCTGCCGCATACCCGCTGAACCGAGACGCCCCTGCCCGCCAGGCGGCGCAGGCCGATGCCGGTTCACCCTTCCGGTCTCCGCCGGTCGGCGTCGGCCCGCCGCCAGCCGGGGATCCGCCTGTCCCGCCACTGCCGGCCGGGGAACTACCTGTTCGGCCGGCCGTGAATCCGCCTGTTCGGCCGGCCGTGAATCCGCCTGTTCGGCCGGCCGTGAATCCGCCCGCTTGGCCGCCAACAGAGCCGCTCTACGGGCTCGCCGCTTATCCATCTTTCCCGCAGCCCGCCGACCCCGACCCCGACGCCGACCCCGACCCCGGACTCGAACCGGCACCCGGACCCGGACCCCGACCCGGGTATGAGCCCGTCCGGCACCGCAGGGCCTCGTCCGTGCGGCTCGGGCTGACCATCGCCGCCGCGCTGCTCGGCATTGCCGGGCTGGTCGTATCCCTGGCTGGCGTGGCGGCCCAGATAATGCCCCGCAGGTTCAGCGCGACGCAGCAGCGCCAGATCATGGTCTGGGAAGTCTCCAGCCGCTGGCGGACCTGGCCGGCCGGGAAGATCTTCCCGGCTTCGGTCAGCTACCAGTTGTCCTACCTGATCTTCGGGACCGCCGATGGCCTGAAGCTGTCCGCGCACCGGGTGGGGATCGCGCCGCAGTCCGGCTGCCAGGCCGCCACCGATCAGGCGCTGGCGCGGGTGCTCGACAAGCGCGGCTGCGAAGGGGTGCTTCGCGCCACCTACACAGACTCCACCGGCAGCCTCGTGGTCACGGTCGGAGTCGTGATCACCCGCCGCACCGCCCCGCCGGTGAGCAGCCTCCCGGTCGGCCACGGCCTCAAGCCGGGAATAAGGGCGGTGCCGTTTCCTGGCACCCTGGCCGCCCGGTTCGGGAACCGGCAGCGGCAGTTGTCGGGCGCGGTTAGCCGCGGGCCCTACCTGATCTTGTACACGGCGGGCTATACCGACGGCCGCGGCCGGGACCAGGTGTCGTCGGATCCGTATACCGCCAGCGAGATGAGCAGCCTGGGGACGGGAGTCGCGCAAAACGTCGGCGCCAGCCTCGACGCGATGCCGCCGGCGCCCCGGTGCCCGGGGGCGCCCGGATGCTGACCAGGAAGTCACGCGCGCGGGCAATCAGCCTGGCGATCCTGGGGATGCTGGCGCTGCTGCTGCCCGCCGGACTGACGATCGCGGCCGGGCCTGCGACGCCGGCCAGAGCGGCCCAGTCCGATCAGCCCCGGGATGCGCAGCAGTGGGTTCTGGACATGCTCAACGCCCCGGCTGCCTGGACGGTGACCCAGGGCGCCGGGGTGACCGTGGCGGTCATCGACAGCGGGGTCAACCCCGACGTTTCTGACCTGACCGGCTCGGTCATCACCGGCCCCGATTACACCGGGGTCGGTACGTCGCCGTCCAACCCGAACTGGGGCCAGCACGGCACCTGGATGGCCTCCCTCATCGCCGGGCACGGCCACGACGGCGACAGCGGCATCCTCGGCATCGCGCCGCAGTCGAAGGTGCTGTCCATCAGGGTGATCACCGACCCGAGCGATCCCGGGTACCGCAGGTACCAGCGGGAGCCGACCGCCCGCGTCCAGCAGTCCCTGGCGACCGGCATCCGCTACGCGGTCGTGCACGGGGCCGGCGTGATCAGCATGTCGATCGGGTATGGCGGGCCAAGCCGCCCGGTCCGGTCCGCCCTGCAATACGCCTATGACCACAACGTCGTCGTGCTGGCCTCGGCGGGCAACTCTGGGCGATCCGCCGCCGCGCACGCCCCCTACTCGTTCCCGGCCGACTACCCCGGCGTGATCGGGGTCGCCGCGGTGGGCCAGGACGCCGTGGCCGCGGGCTTCTCCAGCGACAACCTCTCCGTGCAACTGGCCGCGCCGGGCGTCAACGTGCCCGCACAGGGCAGGGACGGAGCGTACTGGCTGGTCAGCGGCACCAGCCCGGCGTGCGCGCTCACCGCCGGCGTGGCCGCCTTGATCAAGGCCGCCTACCCGCGGCTATCGGTCGCGCTCGTCGCGACCGCCCTGAGGTCAAGCACCCAGAACCGTCCGCCCGGCGGATACGACGACAGTGTCGGGTTCGGCACCGTGGACGCGGCCGCGGCTCTGGCGGCGGCCCGGCGGCTGGCGGCTGATCCGGCCGCCGCGGCGGGATTGCCGCTCGCGATCCACTTCGGCGGCGGCAGCGCTGCCGTTCCGCCGGCCCCCATCTTCAAGCGCGGCGACGAGATGCTCATCCTGTTCGCGCTGCTCGCGTTCACCTCGCTGGCCCTCGCCGTTGCCGCGGTGACCAGGATCATCGTGCTGCGCAGGTTCCGGCCCGGCACCGGATGAAAAGCAGGATTTTCCGAACGGAGCCAGCCGACAGCCAGTGCCGACGGTGACTGTGGCTGATGGCGCGCCCCGCGGTGAGCTCGACGGGTTCGCAAGCCGGGTCCTCGACGTGGTAGACGCCATCCCGGCTGGCCGGGTGATGTCCTACGGTGACATCGCCGAATACCTCGGCGAGGGCGGCCCGCGCCAGGTAGGGCGGGTGATGGCACTGTGGGGCGGCGGCGTCGCCTGGTGGCGGGTGATCCATGCCGACGGTACGCCGGCGCCAGGTCACGAGCGCGCCGCGCTGGCCCGTTATCGCAACGAGGGTACGCCGCTGCGTTCGGCTGAATCGCCGGTAAGAGTGAACATGCGACTCGCCCGCTGGCCTGACTAGCCCGGCGGCGCGGGAAGGCCGGCCGCGAGGCCGTCGAGGACCCGCTCCAGGCGCACCCCAAAGTGGTAGTCGGAGCCCGCGTCGCTGTGCGGCTGCCCGGCATCCGCGATGACCCGGTTGAACATCGGGTACTTGCCGCTTTCCATCAGCGTCCTGACGTAGGGCGCGAGCGAGGCCTGCCACTGTCGCTCGTTAAGCCCGGTGCGGCGCTGCGCCTCCTGCTCAGCGAGCTCGCTGACTGCGGCGCCGCGGACGAAGGCGATCAGCGTGTCGACCATGATGAGCATCTGGTCGATGGTCAGGCCAAGCAGGTCCAGCACGCTGAGCGCGAATTCCAGCGCCCGCAGGCTGTTCGGGCCGAATGACGGCCTGCCTGCCTGAAGCGCGGTCAGCCAGGGATGGCGCAGCAGCATCGCGCGGTGCACCTGGGCGACCATCCGCAAGTCGGCGCGCCAGTCCCCGGACGGGCGGGCCGGCGGCTCCACCTCGCCGGCCGCCGCGTCGATCATGAGGTCGAACAGGTGGTCCTTGGTCGGCACGTACCGGTAGAGCGACATGGTGCCGCAGCCGATTTCGGCCGCGACCCGCCGCATGGTCACCGCGTCGATCCCGCCGGTGTCAGCGATCTTGATGGCTACCGCGGCGATCTCGCCCCGGCTGTGGGCCGGCCGGGGCCCCCGGGCCGGGCGGTCGGGCAGCATCCAGATCACCGGGAGGGACTGCGGGTCCTTCTCGCGTGCCGGTTCCATCTCACCTCACTCAGCTAGTTGCGTACAATGTACCTAGTTTGCTAAGGTCCTCTCAATAACTGCGTACAACGTACCTAGTGGAGGGGCTGATGGCAACAGACGATGACCTCGCGATCGTCGCACAAGGCCTGCATAAGCGGTACCGGCGCACCGAGGCGCTGCGCGGGCTCGACCTGACCGTCCCGGTCGGCACCGTGTACGGGCTGCTCGGGCCCAACGGCGCGGGTAAGCCTGTTACTGGATTGTGACGTTCTTGAGAGCCGGCTTATTTCGCTGTTTCGCAGAGTGTGATGCGGTTGGCGGGATCTGGTGGTAGAAGATATTTGCTGGATCGCTGTGTGTGACTCGGGGGCTGTAGTGGACGACAAGTTGCTAGACGTCGTGCTTATGAGGCTGGACCAGGTACCACTCGCGGAACAAGCGGCCTCGTTACTTCTCGCTGCGTGTGAAAGCGGCACCGCGCTGACCGCCACGCTATGTGGCGACGAACGAGTAGAGAACGAACGGGAGGCCGCCCAGCCTCATGCGGAGCCAGTTGGCGCATACCTGCGATCGATCGCGGTAACCGGATTTCGTGGCGTGGGGCCGACCGCAAGGCTAGAACTGGAGCCGGGTCCAGGCTTGACGGTAATTATGGGACGCAACGGCAGCGGTAAATCCAGTTTCGCCGACGGGCTTGAAGTGCTGCTGACTGGAAATCTTAGGCGCTGGCAGGAACTCAGCTCGGCGTGGCGTGACAGTTGGCGCAACCTCCACGCCCCAGACCCGGTCTGCCTGTCCGCGGGGTTGGTGGTCGAAGAGGCTGGCTCGGCAGTCGTGGAACGATCATGGGACAGCGGTGCTGCCCTCGGCGAATCGCACGCGGTAGCCCAAGTCCACGGGGGAAAGCACGCGGAACTTGATCACCTGGGCTGGCGTGAAGCGCTTGTGACCTATCGGCCGTTCCTATCGCACTCAGAGTTGGAGGCTTTTCTTAGCGGTCCGTCGCACCTGTATGACCTGCTGTCCTCCGTTCTCGGGCTTGAAGATCTCACCGCGACTGAGAAACGTCTCGCTGCAGCACGCAAAGAGCGAGAGGACGGCCTGAAGGAGGTCAACGCAGACCTGCCCGCCTTACTAGAACGGCTCGGCTCCGTTGACGACGAACGAGCGACGGCGTGCTACGAAGCGCTGACCGCTAAGAAACGCGGCCTTCAGGATGCCTTGTCAGTAGCCACGGGCGCGCCAGCCGTGCAGCCGGACGGCGAGGTCGGCCGGTTGCGCCTGCTCAGCCAGCTCACCGTGCCGACCGAACAACAGATCAAGGAAGCGGCTGCCGGGCTACGCGCCGCTGCCGACGAGCTAGCTGAAATCGCTGAATCGGAAGCGGGCCGGGCGCTAGCGCTTACGAAGTTGCTCAGCTCGGCTCTCCAGCACTATCACGCGCACGGTCCTGGAGCGTGCCCGGTATGCGGGCGTAGCGGAGCACTGGACGAGCAGTGGCGAACGCAGACCGAGAAGGAGATCACACGGCAAAAGGCCCAGGCCGCGCGAGCCGACCAGGCACATGCCGAGGCATCTGCGGCGCAGAAGAAGGCCCACGAGTTGTTCTTGCCAATCCCTGTGGTGCTCACAGGAACCCCAGTTGGAGGAGCCGACCCCGAGCACGCACGGCTGGCGTGGGCGGGCTGGGTGAAGCACCCCGACGCCGACGGTCCGGAAGGGTTCCGGCGGCTCGCCGATCACGTCGGGCGGGCCTGGCCGGAGCTATCCCTGACGGTGACCGCACTGACCTCTTCGGCGGGAAGCGAACTTCGGGCACGGGAGGACCGCTGGGCGCCGGTTGCCAAAGAGACGGTGGCGTGGTGCTCACGCGCGCAAGATGCCGAAGGCGCCGCACAGGCGGTTCCCGATTTGAAGGCTGCGATCCGCTGGTTGAAGGGTGCCACCGATGACATCCGCAACGACAGGCTGGCACCGCTGGGGGAACAGGCCCGCACGATCTGGTCGCGGCTGCGCCAGGAGAGCAACGTGGATCTCGGCTCAATTCGCCTGTCGGGCAGCGGCCCCCAGCGCAAGGTGGATGTGAAAGTGACCGTCGACGGCTCACCCGGGACCGCGCTAGGTGTCATGAGCCAGGGCGAGGTTAACGCGCTCGCGCTGAGCATCTTCCTGCCCCGCGCCACCATTGCGGCCAGCCCATTCCGGTTCCTGGTCATCGATGACCCGGTCCAGGCGATGGATCCGGCCAAGGTTGACGGACTCGCCCGCGTGCTGGAAGACGTGTCGCGGTCGCGCCAGGTACTGGTGTTCACCCACGACGACCGGCTCCCCGAAGCTGTGCGGCGGCTCGGCATCGCCGCCCGGATCCTGGAGGTCACCCGGCGGCCCGGCTCAGTCGTCGAGATCCGGCCAGGCCTCACCCCAGTGGAACGACAGCTCAAGGACGCGTACGACCTGTGCGCTGACCCCCACATACCCCCCAAGGTCGCGGCCAGGGTGGCTCCTGGGTTGTGCCGCCTGGCGGTCGAGGCAGCGTTCACTGAGGCGATCCGCCGCACGCAGCTCCGCGCCGGCCAGCGACACGCACAGGTAGAGGCAGCGATTGAGGCCGCCGACACTCTTAACAAGAAGGCGGCCCTGGCCATGTTCGGCAACGCGGCCAGGGGCGGCGACGTGCTGCCACGCCTGGATAACTGGCGGCGGGCAGCCGCGGACACATACAAGACCCTGAACAAGGGTGCTCACCACGAGCACCATGGGCCGCTGCAGCCCTTGGTCAACGAGGCCCGCGCGCTCACCAGCCTGATCCGCGAGAAGCTGCCATGACTCCGGCCGATCTCCTCGCCGCCACCCGCGACATGCTGCAACGCCAGGCGCCCACCGCCATCGGCGGCTGGCCCCGCGCCGTCGCCCTGCTCACCCGGCAGGCGCTGGAGAAGGCGATGGAGGAACTCTGGAAGGCTAGTCCGACGACGGTGGGCCTGTGTAGCTGCACAATGAGAACGCAACTCATCTGCCTGCCCACATATCTGGATCACAGCCTATCCGGCGACGTCAACTACGTGTGGGCGGCACTAAGCAGCGCCTGCCATTACCACCCTTACGACCTCGCCCCCACCGCCGCCGAGCTGGGCGGATGGATCGATTCGGTTGCCGCGCTCGTTACTGCCCTCGGCGATATGGCGGCGGACTCGACCCGACCGGTATCAGACGGCCAGGCGCCGGTCACCGGCCATGTGGGCCAGAGCTAGGAGGATTCGGCGTGACTCGTGAGTTCGACCTCAACATCGAGCGTGTGCTGGAGAACTGGACGCTGGCCCACGCGCTTCGTGAAGTGATCGCTAACGCCCTCGACGAGCAGGCGCTCACCACGACAAGGGAGCCTGAGATCTTTCAGGACGCCGAAGGGCGCTGGCATGTCCGGGACTGGGGGCGAGGAATTCGTTACGAGCACCTCACCCAGAACGAGAACCAGGAAAAGCTGGCTCATCCAGGCAAAGTCGTCGGGAAGTTTGGAGTCGGACTGAAAGATGCTCTCGCGACCTTCGACCGCCACAACATTGCCGTGACCATCAAAACCCCGCACGGTGACATTACCACCGGCAAGCAAGCAAAGCACGGCTTTGCCGACATCCAGACCCTGCACGCGCTAATCAGCGACGCCGACGACCCCGGCCGCACCGGAACGGAGTTTATCCTTCACGGTGCGGCCCTCGGCGAAGAGCAGATCAAGGAAGCCAAGGCGCTGTTCCTGCGCTACGCCGGAGACCAGGAACTAGACGCCACTCCCTTCGGCTCAGTACTTCAGCCCAAGGACAGGCAGACCAGGGCGCGCATCTACGTCAACGGGCTGCGCGTCGCGGAAGAAGATAACTTCCTATTCTCCTACAACATCACCTCGCCTACCGCGGCACTGCGCCGAGCGCTGAACCGGGAACGCAGCAACGTCGGCCGTGCCGCCTATACAGACCGTGTCAAGGCGATCCTTCTCGCCTGTGACGCCGACCAAGTTATCGACGCCTTAATAGCTGACCTCCAGAACTATCAGCGAGGTTCCCAGCGTGATGAAACCCAGTGGCTCGACGTGGGCCTGCACGCCTGCAAGCAACTCAACGCGCGCAGCGAGGTAATTTTTCTCACGGCCTTCGAACTGGTCATCGCTGCTGACTTTGTCCAGCGGGCCAGGGACGATGGGTACGAGATCATCGTGGTCCCGGAAACTATCCGTGCGAAGCTGCCTGGCCTGCGCGATGCCCTTGGGAACCCTATGCGTGACTTGGAGCGTTACCGCGGGGAGTGGCAGGACAGCTTCCGGTTCACCTTTGTCGACCCAGCCGACCTGAGCGACGCTGAGTGCCGCGTATGGGATGAGCTCCCGGCGATCTTCAACGCCAGAGGCGGGCGCCCTCATCGCGTCAGGGACGTGCTCATTTCCGAAACCATGCGACTGATGCAAGGCCGTTACCAGGAGGCCGTCGGGCTGTGGGAGGAGGCGGAGGGCCAGATCATCATCAAGCGAGCCCAGTTGAGTTCACTCGCGGCATTCGCCGGGACCGTGCTCCACGAACTGTCACATGCGCTGAGCCATGCGCCCGACATCAGCCTCGAATTCGAGCAGGCCCTGACCGAGGAGATCGGCAGGATCGCCGCGCGCCACATCGAAGGCACCCGATACTGAGGAAATTAGCCTCGTTCCGTCACGCTGACCGGTAGATGTCGGATCGGTGGTCCACGCGGACCACGCGCACTTCGCGCCGTTCCTCGTCGATGCGCAGGACGACCCGGTACTCGCCGCGCCTGGCGCCGCGGAAGGCTTCCAATTCGTCGTGCAGTGGCTTGGAGACCTTCCAGGGATCCTGGCTGAGCGGCCCGTGGATGAACTCGAAAATCGCCCATGCGGCGTTGAGCGGGATTCCTCTTGGTGGTCCCGCCTGGAGAGTCCGCAGCACTCCGGGCGCGAGCCGGACGGAGTATGCGTCGCTCACGCGCCGGCGTCCTCTTGGCGCTGGCGTTCTTCGAGTGCGGCCCGCAGGTCGTCCAGTGTGTGATAACCCCCCGCCGAGATCTCCTGGTCGGCGGCCAGGATGTCCTGCACGGCACCTGGCTCCGCCAGGAGTTCGCGGGTCATCTGCAAGGACTCGAAGTCGTCGATGGAGATGACCATGACGTGCGGCCTGCCGTTCCGTGTGACGATCACGCGGTCTTGGGTGGCCGCCACCTCGTCGGCGATGGCCGAGAAGCGCGTCTTGACATCGTTAAGCGGCAGGATCGTCATGACCAGGATTATAGTTGACTATAATCCTGGTCACAAGACGCTTACCGGGGCGGGCAAGACCACGGCGGTGCGGATACTGACCACGCTGACGCAGCCCGATTCGGGCCGGGCCTGGGTAGCCGGCCACGACGTGGTCCGCGACCCCGCCGGGGTACGCCGCCTGATCGGCCTGGCCGGCCAGCACGCCGCCGTGGACGAGAAGCTGGGCGGCCGCGACAACCTGCGGATGTTCGCCCGGCTGTATCACCTCCCGGCCCGGCTCGCCCGGCAGCGGGCGGACGACCTGCTGGACCGGTTCGGGCTGGCCGAGGCGGCCGACCGGGTGGTGAAGGGTTATTCCGGCGGGATGCGGCGCAAGCTCGACCTTGCCGCCAGCCTGATCGTCGCGCCGCCCGTGCTGTTCCTCGACGAGCCGACAACCGGGCTGGACCCGCGCAGCCGCGCCGACATCTGGGCCGGCGTCAGGGAACTGGCCGAGTCAGGGACGACGGTGCTGCTCACCACGCAGTACATGGACGAGGCCGATCAGCTGGCCGGCCACATCGCGGTCGTCGATGCGGGGCGGGTGATCGCGTCGGGCACTCCCGATCAGCTCAAGGCGGCGATCGGCGGCCGGCTGACTGTGGTCGTCAGGGACGCCCGCGCGGTCAGTGCGGCGGCGGGCGTGCTGGCCCGGATATCCGGCGCGGAGCCGGTGATCGATCGCGATGGCAGGCAGGTCAGCGTGGCTGTCACGGATGCCGTGGCGACGCTCGCCGACGTGGCCGCTGAGCTCGGCCGGGCCGGCGTCGTGGCGCAGGACGTCGCGCTGCGCCGCCCGACGCTCGATGACGTGTTCCTCCGGCTCACCGGCGACGCGCCGGACTCCGGCGGCCGGCCGGCCGCGCAGACAGCTCAGACAGCGAGGGACGCGGCATGACGACGATGACGATGCAGGCCCCGCAGGCCCCGGCGACGCTCACCGGCCGGGCCCGGTGGGCGCTGGCCGACTGCCTGACCGTGGTCAGGCGCGACCTCAGGCATATCAAGTACGCGCCGGGCGAGCTGGTCGGCGCACTGGTCTTTCCCGCCATCATGGTGCTGCTGTTCGGCTACGTGTTCGGCAGCGCGATCTCCGTGCCCGGCGGTAACTACCGGGAGTACCTGATGCCCGGGCTGTTCGCCATGAGCGCGTTCACCGGCGTGATAGCGACCACCATGATCGTCGCGGGCGACGCGGCGAAGGGCGTGATGGACCGGTTCCGGTCGATGCCGATGACCCGGCTGGCGGTGCCGTTCGGGCAGACCGGGGCGGACATCGTGACCGGGACGGTGGCGCTGGTCATCATGGTCGGCTGCGGACTGGCCGTCGGCTGGCGGCCGCACGGCGGCGCTTGGGGCATGCTGGCCGCGTTCGGGCTGCTCGTCCTGCTCAGATACGCGATGAGCTGGGTCGGCGTGTTCATCGGCCTGACCGTCCGCAACGAGGAGACCGCCGACCAGCTCACGCCGCTGATCTTCCCGCTCACGATGATCTCGAACACGTTCGTGCCTACCGCGCACATGCCGGCCTGGCTGCGCGTCATCTCCGACTGGAACCCGGTCAGCTCGCTGGTCGCGGCATGCCGTCAGCTGCTCGGCAGCCCGGCCGCGGCTGGCGGACCGGGTGCCTGGCCGCTGGCCCATCCGGTGCTGGCGACCGCGACGTGGTCGGTGCTGCTGCTCGCGGTGTTCGGGACGCTGTCGGTGCGCAGGTACGCCGCGGCCAGCCGCAGAGCCGCGGCCAGCCGCTGAGCCGCGGCGACACCGATGCCGGTGCGGGGCACCTTGATCGCTCCTGCCAGATCAGTTGGCGGGTCGCGGTGCCCGTGCTGTCAGGAGTGGGCGGAGCTGGGCCCGCCGGGCCTGCCAGCGTGGCCGGGTCGGTGGGGGCTGCCAGCCCCGTGGGGCAGGTCGGGTGTGGCCGACGACGTCCGCAGCAGCGCCGGGAGCTTGCTCAGTTCCTTACCGTAGGCGGCCTTGTACTGCCGGATCGCGGCGGTGAGCGCCTGCTGGTTGGCGTTGACGAACTGCTGCTCGTAGCTGCCCTGGACGGCGAAGTAGATACCGGCCAGGTCGGTGGACCGCGTGCAGTCCGCGTCGGTCACGGCCGTCGCGATCTGCGCCTGGTTCTGCGCGGCGGTCAGGCCTGATCCCGGGGTCGCTCCCGATCCCGGGGTCGGGAGCGATCCCGGGGTCACCTTCGGGTCAAGGGCGGTCAGTTCCTGCTGCATCAGCGTGTCCGCGTCGGGGGAGTTGTACCCGTTCCTGGCCATGCAGGCCGACCAGGCCTTTGTCGCCTTCTTGAAGCCCGGGTCCTGGACCACGTCGGTGCTGAGGTCGTCGTTCATCGTCTCGATGCCGGCCAGCGAGGCGGCGAACTGGGCATCGTTGAAGTCCGCGACGATGTTGAGGCACTTGCCCGCGGCGGCCTGCGCTCCGGCGGACAGGCTGGTCAACGGCGCGGCGGGCGGGCCGGAGGACTGAGCGTCGTTGCTGTCGGAAGGGGCGGTGAAGCCGTACTGGGCAGCCAGCGCGGTCCCGATGTAGCCCCACGGCCCGGCGGGCTGCGCGAACGCCAGGCCCCGGTTCGCACGGGCGAAGTACGGCGTGCTGCCGGAGTACTGGCCGTAGCCCGCGTCGGTCATGCACGCGGTGTGCAGGGCTGAATACGTGTCACCGGGTGCCAGCCCGTCGTCTGAGCTGGCACCGAGTCCGGCGTAGGGCGTGAAGGCCTCCGACGACAGGGCCGCCTGGGCGGAAACCGGGGCTGGCGGCCTGCCGACGCTGGGTGTGGTCACGGTCGCGGCCGGCCCCTTCGGCGCGGCGGCGGTGCAGGCGGTGAGGCCGGCGCAGCAGCAGATGAGGACACTGAGGCAGGCCCGGATGCGCATGGTCGTCCCTTTCGCGTCAGCCGGTGGTTAAGACGCGGCCCGTGTGTGCTTTCGGGTGGAGAGCGGCATGGCCTTCGCCGTTCGCAGCAGCCCGGGGAGCTTGTTCAGCTCTTTGGCGTAGGCGGTGCGGTACTGCTGGACCGCGGTGTTGAGCGCCTGCTGGTTGGCGTTGACGAGCTGCTGCTCGTAGCTGTCCTGGACGGCGAAGTAGATCCCGGCCAGGTCCGTGGACTGGGTGCAGCCAGCATCGGTAGCGGCGGCCGCGATCTGCGCCCGGTTGGCGGCGGCGCTCACCGGATCCCCGATGCTTATCGGCCGCCCCCCGCCGTACATGGCCTGCAACTGCTGGAAGAACACGGCCTGCGGCTGCTGGTAGCTGTAGCCGTTCTTCGCCATGCAGGCGGACCACGCCTTCGTGGCACTTTTCACCGCCGCGTCACGCACGATGTCGTTGTAGATGTCGTTGCTCAGCGTCTGGATGCCCGCCTGCGGTCCCTTCGCCGTGGCGTTGGAGAAGTCCTGCACGATCGTGCCGCACCTGCCGATCGCGGTCTGCTCCGCCTCGGGCAGGCTCGCCGGGTTCGTGTTCTCTTGCGTGGGGATGTCGATGCCCAGGGCGCTCACCGCTGAGCCGGGGGGAACCCGGAAACCGTACTGCTCCGCCTCGGCGACTCCCAGGTAGCCCCATTCCCCCCAGGGCTGCGAGAACGCCAGGTTCGCGGGCCCGCTGTTGACAGAGAACGGGACGAGGCCGGGGTTCGGGTAGCCTGCGCCGCTCATGCAGGCGATGGCGAGCGCGTTAGTCGATTCGTTAGGCGCCAGCCCGTCGTTGTTGGCCAGGCCGAGCGCGGCGTAGGGAGTGAACGCGTCGCGGGACAGCGCCGCCTGGGCGGATACGGGTGGCTGCGGCCTGCCCACGCTGGGCGTGCTGACGGTCGTGCTCGGTCCCTTGGGCGGGCCGGCTGTGCAGGCGGTGAGGCCCGCGCAACAGCTGATCAGGAGACAGAGGCCGGTGCGGATGTGCATCGTCGTTCCTTTCAGGCGTGCCACGGCTCAGGCGTGCCGCAGCGCCGCCAGCGGGCTGGTCCGCGCCGCGCGCAGCGCCGGGTACGCGCCCGCCAGCAGGCCGACGACGCTGCCGATCAGCGGCGCGGGCAGCGTATAGGCGGGGTTCAGCACGGCGGTCCAGTCCTTGGCCGCGGCGAAGATCACCACGGTGCCGACGCCGATGCAGGTGCCGATCAGCCCGCCGAGCGTGCCGATCGCCGTGGACTCGGCGAGGAACTGCGCGGCGATGTGCCGCGGCCGGGCGCCGACGGCGCGGCGCAGGCCGATCTCTTCGGTGCGCTCAAGCACGGCGACAAGTGTCGTGTTTGCGATACCGACCGCGCCGATCAGCAGGCTGATCAGCGCGAGGATCAGGAACAGGCCGGCCAGGTCGCCGCTCACCTCACTCTGTAGGTTCTGCGGGTTGGGCGGCGACGTCACGACCAGCCGGCTCGGGTCGGTCGGCAGCTCGGCGGCGGCGATCTGCCGTGACACCGCCTGCGCGGCGCCGACCCTGGTCGCGACGACCATCTGGGCCTCATCCTGGTTCCCGATGCCAGGCTGCGGGTTGCCGAAGTCGGCGAGCGCCGTATTCTCCGGGATCAGCATCGCGCTCTCGTCGGTGACCACGCGCTGCGCGGAGCTGTAGACGCCGACCACCGTGTACGCGATGCCGTCCACGAACGCCGCGGGATGGCTGGCCAGGCGCGCGGCGGAGATGCCGAGTGCCGCCGCCGTGCTGGTGTCGATCACCGCGACGTGCTGGCTGTTGTCGTTCTCGTACGTGCTCAGCGGCGAGCCTGCGACCATCGTCAGCCCCATGGCCGCCGTCGCGCCGGGCGAGGCGGCCAGCAGGTTGATCGTCTGGGAGGCGGCGGCGGACAGCGCGAGCGAGCCGGTGAAGTTCGTGCCGTCCGGGACAGAGACCGGCCACCAGACACCCGCGGCGGCCACCCCGTTGATGTGGCCGGCGATCGCGTCCGCGTCGGCCGGGAAGCCGATGGCGGGATTGGTGCCGGGCGCGGCGACGTTGTTGGCCGGGCCGTTGTCCTCCACGGTCACCGTGGTGTCTTCGAGCACCGTGAACTGGTGCGAGATCTGGCCCGCCCCGGTGGCGGTCAGGCCGAGCACGGCCACGAACGCGCCCACGCCCAGGACCGTGCCGAGCATGGTCAGCCCGGCCCGGCCCGGCCGCTGCACGATCCCCGCGACCGCCTCGGCGGTCGCGTCCCGCGCGGTCAGCCGTGGCAACGGCAGGCCAGTAAGTGACCTACGCATGATCGACCTCGATTCGTTCGGACAGCACCCCGTCGCTGATCACGATCGTCCGGCCGGCGTGAGCCGCCACTCCGGCGTCGTGCGTGATCACCATGATCGTGAAACCGGCCGCGTTCAGCTGGTCGAGCAGTTCCATGAGCGAAGCCGCGTTCCGCGAGTCCAGGTTCCCCGTCGGCTCGTCGCACAGCAGCAGGCTCGGTCGGTTCACCAGCGCCCGCGCTATCGCGACCCGTTGGCTCTCCCCGCCGGACAGCGTGGTGGGCAGCGCGTCGAGCCGGTGTCCCAGCCCGACCGCGTCGAGCGCGTCGGCCGCCGCCCGGAGCCGGTCGCTTCGCGGCGTCTGGTTGTAAAGCTCGGCGAGCAGCACGTTCTCCAGCGCCGTCCGGTAGGGCAGCAGGTGGAATGCCTGGAAGACGACCCCGATCTGCCTGCCGCGCAGCGCGGACCGGTCCCGGTCGTTCAGCGCGGAAGTGTCCAGGCCGTCCAGCAGGTAGCTGCCCTCGGTCGGTGAGTCGAGCAGGCCGAGCAGGTGCAGCAGCGTCGACTTGCCCGAGCCGGACGGCCCAGTCACCGCGACGTAGCCGCCTGCCTCGATCACCAGGTCGGCCGGGCGCAGCGCCGGCACCGGCGGCGGACCGGGGTAGGTGCGGGCCAGGCCACGCAGTTCGATCACCGGTACGGTCATCAGCCGCTCACCACCACGTGGTCGCCGGCGGCGAGCTTGCCGGAGGTCACCGGGGTCACCTGGACATAGCCGTTCTCGGAAATGCCCGGCGTCACCGCGACCTCGGTCTGCTTCCCGCGCGCGCCTACCACGGTTACCTCGCTCGTGCCGGACGCCGTGGTGACGATCGCGGCGACCGGCACCGTGAGTACCGGCCCCTCGGTCTGACCGGTCTCCACCGTTACCAGGACGTTCTCGCCATTCAGCGCCGAGGCCAGCGGTTTGGACGGACGCACGGTCAGCGGGATGAACAGCGTCGCGCCGGAGCTGGCCGAGCTGCCCGAGCTGCCCGAGCTGCCTGAGCTGCTTGAGCTGGAAGACCCGGCAGACTCGGAGCCGGCCGACTCCGAAGAGGCCGTCGAACCCGCGCCGCCCCCGACGTCCACCACCGCTCCAGCCGGTACTAGGGCGGTCGCCGTCCCCAGGTCCGTCACGGTCCCTGTCGCGTGGATGCCGGTCACCTCGTCGTAGATCGTGACCTTCAGGCTGGACTTCACCTGGCCGGCGTAGCCCGGCGGCAGCTCACCGGTCAGCGCCAGCGACCCGCGGGCGGCGAGCTCGAGGAACGGCTGGCCGGGCTGCTGACCGGTCGCGCCGTTCACCGCGACTACCGTCGCGGGCAGCGACGGCAGGAACACCACGTCCGCGGCCGGCACGCCGCCCGAGGACGGCGGGGTGTAGCCGAGATGCTCGTAGTAAAGGGACACTGCGTACTCGGTCGCTGAACCGAAGTACCCGGGCGTGTCAGCATCGTCGTAGTACCCGAGCGAGGCGAGAGCCTTCTGCAGCTCGGTCACGTCCGGCCCGCTTTCGCCTGGCGTCAGGTCCTGCCACGCGGGCACCGTGCCGGTCAGCGCGAACAGCGGCTGGCCGTCGATCTCGGCGAGTTGCTCGCCGTTGGTGATCGTGTCGCCGGCGGCGACATCCAGCTTCGATATGTACACCGCGGACCCGCTTGCGCCCGTCGCCGACGATCCCGCGGCGGACGCGCTCCCCGCGGCCGAGTCCGAACCCGACGACGAACTCGACGGGGCGCTCGGGTACACGTCGTACTGGGTCGCCGGGTACACCACGCCGCGCATCTCAACCGACGAGGTAAGGACCTGGGAGACGACCGTGGCCGCGGTCACCGTGGCGGGCGGCGCCGCGGTGTTCGCGGCAAGCTGCTGCGGCGACTTCACGAAGGAGGCGCCGATCAGCCCGCCGATGGCCAGCAAGGCCGCCGCGATGCCCACCCCGAGCAGCACGCGCCGCCGCCGGGCGAGCCGTGATCCGCGCGCCGCCGGCCGGCCGCCGCTATCGTTGGGGTCGCTCTGCGTGGCCGGGGAGCCAAGTTGTGTCACGAGATCCTCCGATGTTCCGCATGTCGCCCAGGGCTCCGGAGGAGCCAGCATCCCTGAACCCGCGTCTAGGCCTCACCTTCTACGTTCGTTCTCAGGAAGCTGCGCGATCTTTGTGTGAGTTCTGTGTCAACACAGGCGCGCGGGCCGTCCGCCGCGCGTCCGGGCCGCCGCGGGCGGCGTTCACACGAAACGTGCAGATCTCTCGCACACTACGTTCACCGCCCTATGCTGCGATGACGTGATGACACCCGACGACGGGAACTTGCTCGTAGTGGACGACGAGCCCTTCTTGAGAGAGGCCGTCGCCACGTCACTGCGCTTCCTCGGCTTCGAGGTAAGCGCCGCGGAGAACGGAACAGACGCGCTCCGCCTCGCCCGGAATCGCCCCTTCGACCTGCTCATCCTGGACGTGATGCTGCCCGATATCGACGGGTTCGAGTTAGTCCGCAGGCTGCGCAGGGACGGAAACCGGGTCCCAGTGATCTTCCTGACCGCGAAGGACACGCAGGACGACAAGGTCACCGGGCTCACCATCGGCGGCGACGACTACATGACCAAGCCGTTCGGGCTGGAGGAGCTGGCCGCCCGGGTCCGCACCGTGCTGCGCCGCACCCGCCCTGCGCCCGTCGAGCCAGTCCTGTCGTTCGCGGACCTCACGCTCGACCAGGACATCTACGAGGTCCGCCGCGGCCGGCGCCTTATCGAGCTGTCGCCGACCGAGTTCCGGCTGCTGCGCTACTTCATGCTCAACCCCGGCCGGGTACTCACCCGAACCCAGCTCCTGGACCACGTGTGGGACTACGACTTCGGCGGATCCAGCACGGTCGTGTCTACTTACGTCACCTACCTGCGGCGCAAGCTGGCCAGCGACGGGCCGGACCTGATCCACACCCAGCGCGCCGTCGGCTACAGCCTGCGCCTGCCTCGCCCCGGCGACGAGGCGAGTCCCGGCGAGGTCAGCCCCGCCAGCCAGGCCAGCGCCGCTGCCAGCCAGGCCAGCGCCGCTGCCAGCCAGCCAAGCGCCGCTCAACGACAGGCCAGCGCCAGTGGCCAGCCCAGCCCCGATGAAAGCCAGGCGGGTTCCGATGAGCCATAGCCGAACTCCCCGCGCGAGGGCGCTGCTCAGGCGGCTGCTGCGCGTCCAGTTGCGCCTCAAGGTGATGGCCGGCGTCGTGCTGGTCACGCTGGTCACGCTCGTGGCGTTCGACGTCGGCGCGGTCACCCTCATGCGCCGCTACCTGCTCGCCCAGACCGACAGCAACCTACAGGGGGCGCTGACCCTGACCGTGCCGAGGCTGGCCACCATACTGTCGCTCCGCGGTCCAAGGGGACCACATGCCGTCCCCACGCAGGTCAGATCGCCGGCCAGAGCCAGATTTCCGGCGCTCCCCGGCGCTTTCGACTTGACCTTCCTGCCGTCCCGTGGCCAGCAGGTGACACTACAGATAAGCGCGAACGGGGGCGCGGGCGGCAACATCTGGATCCTGCCGCCCGGAGCCGCCAGGATCGCCGCCCAGCCCGGTCCGCATACCCTGCTCAGCCCGAAAGGGAAGGTGCAGCTCCGCATCCAGTCGGTCCATGTCAAAGGCGGTTCCCTCGTCGCCGGCACCAGCCTCGGCCAGGTCACCAAGACCATCGACCAGGTTGAGGTCATCGTCACGCTCGGTTCGATCGCCATGGTGCTGCTCATCGGCCTCGGCGTCTTCGTCGTGTTGCGCCGTGGCCTGCGCCCGATCGAGGCGATGTCCAGACAGGCCGACCGGATCACCGCGGGCGGCCTCACCGACCGGGTGACCCCGCACAGCCCCCGAAGCGAGGTGGGCAGGCTCGGTGCGGCCCTGAACGGCATGCTGGCCCGGATCGAGGCCGACGTGCACGAGCGCGAGGCCAGCCAGCAGCAGATGCGCCGGTTCTTCGCCGACGCCAGCCATGAGCTGCGCACGCCGCTGGCGTCGCTGCGTGCCAATGCCGAGCTTTACCAGCAGGGCGCCCTGCGCGGCCCCGACGAGGTCGATGAGGTGATGGACCGGATCGTGCTGGAGACACGGCGCATGGGCCGGCTGGTCGACGACATGCTCCGCCTCGCCCGGCTCGGCCAGCATCCCGGCCAGTCCCGGCAGCCAGTCGACGTGACCGCCCTGGTCACCGGGTGCGCGGAGCGGGTCCGGGTCGCCGACCCCGCGCGGGCCTGGCGGCTGCGGATCGCCGACGGCTCGACGGCGGTCGGCGACGAGGAACTGCTGCGCCGCGCCGTCGACAACCTGCTCATGAACGTGCTCGTGCACACCCCGGGCAACACCGTGGGCACGATCACCGTGTCCGCCGCCGGCGGCCGCGTCACCATCGAGGTCAGCGACGACGGTCCCGGCGTTCCGCCGGACAAGCTGCCGCATATCTTCGAGCGCTTCTACCGGGCCGGAACCCGGCCGGGCGGCGGTCCCGGCTCCGGCCTCGGGCTCGCCATCGCCGCCGAGATCGCATCCGCGCACGACGGCGCCGCGCAAGCCACGCCGGTCAGCCCGCACGGCCTCCGGATCACGCTGACCCTCCCCATCCGCCTGCCGTCGGGTCCGCGCTCCGCAGGCGAGCTAGCCGCCCCCGTCGGCTAAGGCTTTCCGATTCATCCCGAACGGTCGGTGCGGTGGTCACCCGGCGGGCTGATCCGCGGCGACTCGCCGGGATCTGCGCGGAACCTGCCGCGCAATGTCGGTGTCATCTGCTGGAATGCCGTACTGACGACAATCAGCAGGCGGGCGGGTGACATGGACAACCACGCGGCTGGTTACCACCTGGTCCGCCGGCCGGCTCGCCCGGCCGCGGTGCCCCGGCTGGATGAGGGGCAGCAGCGGGTGGTCAGCCACTGCGGCGGCCCGCTGCTCGTGCTGGCCGGCCCCGGCACCGGGAAGACCACGGCGATCGTCGAGGCGGTGGCGGACCGGGTGATCCGCCGCGGCAGCGATCCCGCGCGGATACTCGTGCTTACCTTCAGCCGCAAGGCGGCCGGCGAGCTGCGGGAGCGGATCACGGCCCGGCTGGACCGCACCACCCGCGAGCCGCTCGCGCTCACATTCCACAGTTACGCCTACGCCCTGGTGCGCCGGGAGTTCGTCCTGGCCGGCGACGAGCCGCCGCGGCTGCTGTCCGGGCCGGAGCACCTGGTGGAGGTCCGCCGGATGCTGCGCGGCGAGGCCGAAGACGGCGGCGGCCGATGGCCAGACCGGCTGCGCCCGGCGCTCGGCACCCGCGGTTTCGCCGAGGAGCTGCGTGACCTGCTGCTCCGTGCTGCCGAGCGCGGCCTCGACGGCCGCGCCCTGGCCAGGCTTGGTGTCCGAGACCGACGCGACGAGTGGGTCGCCGCCGGGCGCTTCCTCGACCGCTATGCGGCCCGCTTCGACCTGGCGCCGGTGCCCGCCTACGACTACGCGGAGATCGTACGGATAGCCGCGGGGCTGCTCGGCCGCTCGGCGATCCAGGGCAGGGAACGCCAAGCCTACGATTTCGTGCTGGTCGATGAGTACCAGGACACCGACCCGGCGCAGGAAGCGCTGCTGCACGCCCTGGCCGGGGACGGGCGGGAGCTCATCGTGGTGGGCGATCCCGATCAGTCGATCTACGGGTTCCGCGGTGCGGACTCCCGCGCGATCACGCGTTTCCCGGACAGGTTCCGCGCCCCCGACGGCCGGCCCGCCGATGTAGTGGCGCTCGGCGTATGCCGCCGCAGCGGCCCGGTGCTGCTCGAGGCGTCCAGGCGGATAGCGTGGCGGCTGCCGGCCGGCCCGGCGGCGGGCAGCATGCCGCTGGCCCACCGCAACCTGGCAACGCTGCCCGGCGCCGCGCCAGGCGAGGTCCGCATCCTTGTCGCGGAGAGCGCGAGCCAGGAGGCGTCGCTGGTCGCCGACCTGCTGCGCCGGGCCCACCTGGTGGACGGCGTGCGCTGGTCGTCGATGGCCGTGCTGGTGCGTTCGGCCACCAGGCAGCTGCCGGTGCTGCGCCGGGCGCTCAGCACCGCCGGCGTGCCGGCCGCCGTGGCCGGTGACGAGCTTCCGCTGGCCGCAGAGCCCGGTGCCCGCCCGCTGCTCGGCCTGCTGCGCTGCGCCCTGCTGCCCGGCGAGCTCACCGAGGAGACAGCGATCGAGCTGCTCACCGGGCCGCTCGGCGGCACGGACGCGCTCGGCCTGCGCCGGCTGCGCCGGGCGCTGCGCGCGGTCGCGGAGGATGCGGGTATGCGCCCGGATAGCGACCCGCTGGCTGCCGTGCTGCGTGACCCGCGCGACCTCACCCTGATCACCGGGCGCATCGCCGGGCCGGCCGAGCGGGTGGTCCGGCTGCTGGGTATCGCCCGCGAGGCGGCCGCTCACGGCAGCGCGGAGGATGTGCTCTGGGCGGTGTGGCAGGCCTCCAGCCTTGCCGAGAAACTGCGCTCGGCGAGCGCGGCGGGGGGGATGCGAGGTTCGGCGGCGGACCGGGACCTGGACGCGGTCGTGGCGCTGTTCCATGCGGCTGCCACCTTCACCGACCGGCTGCCGCCAGGTTCGCCGAGGCTGTTCCTCGACAGCCTGTCCGGCCAGGAGATAGCGGGCGACACGCTGGCCGAGCGGGCGCCGCGCCAGGACGCGGTCCGGATCCTCACCGCGCACCGGTCCAAGGGCCTGGAGTGGGACGTGGTCGCGGTGGCCGGGGTGCAGGAGGGCAGCTGGCCCGACCTGCGGCTGCGCGGCTCGCTGCTCGGTGCCGACGAGCTGGCCGATCCGGTCCCCCGCGCAGCCCGTCCTGGCGCTGCGGCCGGCCCGAGCGGGGCGGTGGTGGCAGCCGACGCCGCCGCGGCTACGGTCATGGCGCGGCTGCTGGCCGAGGAGCGCCGCCTCTTCTACGTCGCCGTCACCAGGGCGCGCAAGCGCCTCATCGTCACCGCCTCAGGCGAGGAGAGCGACGAGCGGCCGTCCAGGTTCCTCGCCGAGCTGGCCGGCCAGGACATCGAGATCGAGCGGATCAGCGGACAGGGCCATCGCTGGCTGTCGTTGCCCGCGCTCACCGCCGACCTGCGCCGCACTGCCGCCGACATCAGCAGTCCGGTTGTGTTGCGCGAGGCCGCCGCGGCCCAGCTGGCCCGGCTGGCCGAGGCCGGGGTGCGCGGAGCAGATCCTGCCCAGTGGTACGCGCTGACCGCCCTGTCCAGTCCCGAACCGGTCGCGGCCGAAGGCGCAACACTGCGGCTGTCTCCGTCCCAGGTCGAGTCGTTCACCAGGTGCGGGCTGCGCTGGCTGATCGAGTCGGCGGCCGGCGGCACCGGCCCGGGCGTACTGCGTCATCTGGGCATGGTCATCCACGCGGCCGCGGCGTTCGCCGCGGGCGGAGCGGCAGATGACGAGATCTCCGGCCGTATCGACGAGCTCTGGCACCACCTGGACTTCGGCAGTGCGTGGTACGGCGCGAAGCAGCGTGCGCAGGCCAGCCAGATGGTCCGTAGGTTCCTCGACTGGCAGGCGGCAAACCCGCGCGAGCTGGTCGCGGTAGAACTTGCACTGAGCGTCCGGGTGGGCCAGGTGCAGATCAGCGGCCGGGTGGACCGGCTGGAGCGCGACGACGAAGGCCGCGGCGTGGTGGTGGACCTGAAGACCGGCTCCAGCCCAGTGGCTGAGCAGGAGCTTGACCGCAGTCCTCAGCTCGGCGTGTACCAGCTGGCCGTGCTGCTCGGCGCGTTCGAGCGCTTCGGCCTGACTGAGCCAGGCGGTGCGGAGCTGGTCCAGGTGGGCAAGGCCGGACTGGCCGGGCGCGCCCGCGTACAGGGCCAAGGCGCGCTCGGGTCCGACAAGGATCCGCGATGGGCCCAGCAGCTTGTCGAGACGGTCGCGGCCGGGATGGCGGGCCCGGTCTTCGAGGCCCGGGTCAATCCCGGCTGCCGCACCTGCCCGGTCGCGGCGTGCTGCCCGGTGCACCCGCACGGTGAAGGCGTGACGCCATGAGCGATGACCCGGCGGGCCGCGCTGCCCGGTACGGCCCGGTGCAGCTTGCCAGGCTGCTCGGCCTGCCCGAGCCGACCGCCGAGCAGGCTGCCGTGATCGCCGCCCCGCTGCGCCCGGTCGCCGTCATCGCCGGCGCCGGGTCGGGGAAGAGCGAGACGATGGCGGCCCGGCTGGTCTGGCTGGTCGCCAACGGCCTGGCCAGGCCGGAACGCATGCTGGGTCTCACCTTCACCAGGAAGGCCGCAGCCGAGCTCGCCGACCGGGTCCGCCGCCGGCTCGATGGCCTTCGGCGATCGGGCCTGCCCGAGCAGGTCCACGAGCTGCTGGCCGGCGAGCCGGTGATCTGCACGTACCACGCTTACGCGGGCAGGCTGGTGACCGACCACGCGCTGCGGGAGGCGCTGGAGCCCTCGATGCGGCTGATCACGCCGGCCGTTTCCTGGCAGATCGCGTCCGGCGTGGTGGCCGCCTACGACGGCCCGGTGGACGCCATCGAGTGGGCACCTCGCAGCGTGACCGCCGCGATGCTCCAGCTCGCCGGGGATCTCGCCGAGCACCTCTGCGGCCCGGCGGACGTCCAGGGCGTGGGCGAGTGGCTGGCGGGGGAGGCTGAAGCGGCCCCCGTCGGCCGCAACGGCGTGTCCGCGGCGGTCAGGAAGATCCTGACCTGCCAGCGAACCCGTGAGCAATTGCTGCCCATGATCCAGCGGTATGCCGAGGCTAAGCGGTCGAGGGAGGTGCTGGACTACAGCGATCAGGTCACGCTCGCGGCTCGGATAGCACAGCGGCATCCCGAGGTCGGCGCCGGCGAGCGTGGCCGCTACCAGGCAATCCTGCTCGACGAGTACCAGGACACCAGCCAGGCTCAGCTGGTGCTGCTGCGCACTCTGTTCGGTGGCGGGCACCCGGTGACCGCTGTCGGTGATCCCTGTCAGTCGATCTACGGCTGGCGCGGCGCGAGCGCCGGCAACCTGCGGCGGTTCGCCGCGGACTTCCGGGCCGGGCAGTCGCGGACACTGTCCACCAGTTTCCGCAACGCGGGGCGGATCCTGGACGCGGCCGCGGTGATCCAGAGCAGCCTGCGCGCCGAGGCGCCGCAGGTTCCCCGCCTGGTGCCGGCGCCCGACCGCGCTCGCCGCGGCCGGGTAACCTGCGCGCTGCTCGAGTCGGCCAAGGACGAGGCGGAGTGGGTCGCGGACCGGGTGGCAGAGCTGCTGCGCCTGCCGCCTGGGATCGCACCGGACGGGCGGCGCTGGCCGGACGGCCGCAAGGAGGGTGTCAGGCCATCCGACATCGCCGTGCTCTGCCGCAAGCGCGTCCAATTCGACGCGCTGCGCAAGGCGATAGAAGCCCGGGGCATCCCGGTGGAGGTGGTCGGGCTCGGCGGCCTGCTCACCGTGCCGGAGGTGCAGGATGTGGTGGCAACGCTGCGCGTGCTGCACGACCCGGCCGCATCCGACGCGCTCGCCCGGCTGCTCACCGGCCCGCGCTGGCGGATCGGGCCCAAGGACCTGATCGCGCTCGGCCGCCGTTCCCGCGAGCTGGCCGGCCCCGGCCGTGCGCACGACGACAGCGAAGGCGACGCGCTCACCACGGTGGTCGCGGATCTCACCGCGGACGCGGGCAGCCTGATCGAGGCGGTCGACGACCTGGGCGACCCCGCCGCCTACTCGCTGGTCGGCCACGCACGGCTGGCTGCCTTCGGCGCCGAGCTCAGGGCGATGCGCGGGCATGCCGCCCGCCCGCTGGCTGACCTGGTGGGCGAGGTCGAGCGCGCGCTGAGCCTGGACATCGAGGTGGCCACCAGGCCCGGCGTCGATCCGGCGGCCGCGCGCGCTGACCTGGATGCCTTCGCCGGCACGGCCGCCGCGTTCGGGGCGGACCAGGAGGAGGCGACGCTGGGTGCCTTCCTCGCCTACCTGGCCGCCGCGCAGGAGGAGGAGTTCGGGCTTGAGGCAGGCCGGGTGGGCGAGACCGACACGGTCAAGCTGGTGACCGTGCACGCGGCCAAGGGGCTTCAGTGGGCCGCAGTCGTGGTGCCCGGGCTGTCGGCCGGGGACCGCAGCCAGGTCTTCCCGGCCCGGCCGCGGCAGACGACACGGTGGACCGATAACCCGCGGCTGCTCCCGTTCGGCTTGCGCGGAGACGCGGCTGACCTGCCTGAGCTGTCCGGCCTTGATCCGGCGTCGGTGCGATCATTCGCTGATGCCTGTGCCGCCAGGGAGCTGGCTGAGGAGCGCCGGCTGATGTACGTGGCGGTCACCCGGGCCGCGTTCTGGCTCGCCTGCTCCGGCTACTGGTGGGGGGATGGCGTCCTGCCCCTCGGGCCGTCAATATTTCTCGACGAGATCGCAGACGGGTGCAGGCACGGCGCCGGGGCGGTGGCGCACTGGGTGGCACCGCCGGAACCCGACGCGGAGAACCCCGCGCTTGCCGAGCCCGCGTCGGCCACCTGGCCGGCCGCGCCGTCCGGGGACCGCTACCAGGCGGTGCGCGAAGCCGCGGCCCTAGTAGCGGCCGCTATGGACGGCGGTCCTGCTGCCACCGCGGACATCGGCGTCAATCCTGGTGCTCGTGAGGAGGCCGGCGATGTGCTTTATGAGCGTGAAGAGGCCGGCGGCATGCTCGATGAGCGTGATCAGATCCTGGTGGCGGCCTGGGAGCGCGATACCACCCTGCTGCTTGCCGAACGTGACCGGCGGCGAGGCGATAGCGCCCATGCGGTCGAACTCCCCGAGCAGCTGTCCGTGTCGGCGCTCGTGACGCTGGCTCGTGATCCCGCAGAGCTGGCCCGGCAGATCCGGCGCCCGATGCCGCTGCCGCCCGCGCCGCAGGCCAGGCGCGGCACGGCGTTTCACCGTTGGCTGGAGCAGCATTACGGCGCGCAGCGCCTGATCGATCCGGGCGACCTGCTCGGCATGTCCGACCCGGATGAGGAAGCCGAGGCAGATCTCGCCTTCCTGCGCGAACTGTTCGAGGCTGGCGCCTGGGCTGACCGGTGGCCGCAGGAGGTGGAGGTGCCGTTCGAGACGCGGATCGGTGACCGCCTGGTGCGCGGCAGGATCGACGCGGTGTTCGCCGACGGGCCAGCCGGTGGTTACGACGTGGTGGACTGGAAGACCGGGCGACCTCCCGGTTCATCCGACGAGCGCCGCGCCGTGACCGTGCAGCTAGCTGCCTACCGGCTGGCCTGGGCCGCGCTAGCCGCCGTCCCGCTTGACCAGGTGCGGGCCGCCTTCTACTACGTGCGGCACGACCTGACCGTCAGCCCGGCCGACCTGCTGGACGCCGGCGGCCTGACCGCGCTGATCGAAGGCATTCCGTCGGGAGACTGACGCCGAAGGCGTTGGCAACCCGGCACGCTCTAAGCTTTCCCGGTGACATCAGGGAAGCAGCACGGCCGCACTGGCACGGCAAGCGACCCCGCCGTGATCGCCGCTGCCGGGTTGCTGCACCACCGTCGCGGCTGGATCTGGACGCTCGTGGTCAGCGCGGCGGGTTTCATCGTGGCCGTCGCGGTCACCGCGAATGTCGCCACGGGAGGGACGCCCTACGTCCTCCTGCACCTGGTCGAGGTGCTCATGCTCCTCGTCTTCCTCGTCTCTCTAACGATGGTCATCGTCGAGACGGCGCGCCTGCGCCGGCACCCCCCAGCGGTTCGCGGGCCGGCCCGTGCCGTGCACCGCACGGCACCGCACCCTGTCCTGGCCCATCCGCACGACCGCCATCGTCACCCGGTCGCCTACGCGGTCGGGTGGGTTGTGCTGGCCGGCTGGATAGTGGCCGGCGTCGTCATCTTTCCGCGACTGGTCGACTCCGTCGCCTACCTGGCGGGGGCGGGCGGCCGCGCCACGTTCACCCCGACCTCCTACGTCCAGCAGTGCGGCGCCCGCACCGGCTGCACGGTCGCGACCAACGGCGTGCTGGAGGTCGATGGCCGCCCGTCCGCCGCGACCTGGCCGGCCCAGGTGCCCCTCGACCTTCCGTTCACGGTGCGCGAGCCGGTCTGGAGGTGGGGCCTGGGATCGGGGCTGATCAACGGCGCCGGCAGCGCGATCGGCACGTTCGTCGTCTGCCTGCTTTTTGACGGCGGGACTGTCCTGGCGCTGTATATCGCCGCCAGGCACTGGCTCGGCAGGACGCGGCGTGGCCGGCCGCCGGGTCGCCAGGCGCGCTATCGTTCACGCGGGCGACGGTAGCCCATGCACTGACATCGGGGCCTCTGGGCGACTGGCCGTAGGCGTCTGGCGCGAGTAAGGCTGTTTGCTGCATTTCACGCGCGGGATCTTGCCGGCGGGTTGGGGTCAGGCGGCCGGCCTGGCGGGTGATGCTCGGGGTGACGCACGCGGCGGGGGTTGAGTCGCCGGCGTCTTGCCGGTGGTGGTTCGCTGGCTGTTCGGCGTGGCCGGCCAGGTGCGGAGTTCGGCGTGGTTGTGGTCCGGGCAGGCGCTGGCGGTGGATGGTTCGGGGAAGCGGGCGGGGACCGGGGTTGGTCGGCGCTCAGGCCAGGCGTGATCGATGTCATCGGCGGGCCGGGTGGTGATGCACTGCGGGTGCGCGCCGGGTCTCGGCTTG